>CAJAFV010000046.1 GCA_903939115.1 uncultured Geobacteraceae bacterium | reverse complement strand
ATTTTCGCGGCGACAATCTTTTTTTCGACAACTGACTTTTTAAAGAGCATCCCCAAAAACAAGCTGCTGCCAAAAGGGACTCGCTTTCTATCATAAACAATTTATTACTGTCAAACTAAAAATGAAAAGATAACGGAAAAATATAGATTTTTCCGTTTTATCTACCTGCTCAAACCAACGTTTACTCCTCAAATACCTCATAAAAGCCATGTGTTCCGAGCTTGTGGACATTCATAAGGTTTGTTGAGCCCCGGGTTTCAATAAGACCCATAGTTATTACAACTTGATCGCCATTGCGAAATCCTGATGCCAATAGCTTTTTCTCTACCTCATGGATTTGCTGATCAGTGTTTTCCATAACGCCAACGGCAGTGCATTGTACTCCCCAGTAAATTGACAATCTGCGACGAATTTCCAGCGAGGCGGTAAATGCTATAATAGGCGTGGTCGGGCGGAAGGCCGAAATGAGTGCGGCAGTACTGCCAGAACGTGTGAACACTGCAATTGCCTTTGCTTTGAGTGTAGCGGCTGTTCTACAGGACGACTCTGCAACAGCCTGGGAAACGGTCGTAACGGAGCGGGTCGGCACAGCGCTTGCGAGGAAATCTGTATTTTCCACATCTTTGGCTATACGGACCATCGTTTCAACTGATTCAATTGGAAAATCTCCTGAAGCGGTCTCCGCGGAGAGCATGATGGCATCGGTACCATCTATAATTGCATTTGCGACATCCGAAGTCTCCGCTCTTGTTGGGCGCGGATTGCGGATCATGGAGTCCAACATCTGCGTAGCCGTTATGACCGGTTTACCTGCCTTGTTACACGCCTGGATAATTTTTTTCTGGTAGATCGGCACCTTTTCCGGCTCAATTTCAACTCCCAGATCACCACGCGCTACCATAACGGCATCGGTCGCTTCAAGAATTTTTTTGAAATTCCGCAACGCCTCCGGTTTTTCAATTTTGGCGACGACCGGAGTATCCTTCCCTTTAGCTGAAATTATCCTTTTAATTTCGTGTATATCGTCGGCAGTGCGCACAAAGGAGAGCGCGATGAAATCCACACCGGCTTCGAGAGCGAAATCAAGATCAATCAAATCCTTTTTTGTAAGACAGGGAGCTGAAACATTTACACCCGGCAGATTTATCCCCTTGTTGTTTTTGAGGAGGCCTCCCGCTACAACCAGACAGCGAACCCGTTCACCATCATGAGCAACAACTTTCAATTCAAGCAGTCCGTCATCCAGCAATATTCGAGAGCCGGGATGTACGTCATGCGGCAATGACTTATATATCGTAGGAATCAGACCTTCGCTGCCAAGTACATCGTCGGTGGTGATAACAACTTCCTGACCTTTGGTCAGTAGCATGCCGTCACCTGCCATCTTTCCGGTTCTGATTTTAGGGCCCTGAAGATCGCCTAAAATACCGGCCTGGCGACCCAGCTTATCAGAAACAGCTCGTATTATCCTGATCAGTTCCAGTTTTTGTGAATTTTCGCCATGAGAAAAATTAAGACGGAATATATCCACTCCAGCCTTCATCAATTTCTGTATCATCTCAGGTGAAGAGCTTACGGGACCTACGGTAGCGACTATTTTGGTTTTACAGGATTCTTTTGGCATGGTTGTTCCTTATGAGTTAGTGTTGTTGTGTTATTGTGCTGTATATACATTGCTGAACAAATCACCCGTGAATCGCCTCTTTATGCACATCCAGCGCCGCCTCGCGGAGCGCTTCAGGGAGAGTTGGGTGGGCATGGCAGATAAGGGCGATATCCCTTGCTGTCCCGCCAAAACTCATAACTGCTGCTGCTTCAGCTATCAGATCAGACGCCCGGGGCCCGACGATATGAACACCCACTATTCGGTCGCTTTCCTGGTGTGCAAGAATCTTGGCAAACCCTTCCGTTTCGTCCATGCAGCGCGCTCTGCCAAGTGCGGCAAAATTAAAGCGTCCACTGCGATACGGTATGTCGGCAGCCTTTAACTGCTCCTCAGTCATCCCCACGCCTGCAGCTTCCGGCCAGGTATAGACAACCCCGGGAATGAGTTCATATTCGACTGCTGTCGCCATGCCTGCTATTTTTTCGACACAGGCGACACCTTCCTCAGAGGCTTTGTGCGCTAACATCGGGCCGCGTATAAGGTCACCAAGCGCATAGATACCCGGCAGTGACGATTGATATGTCTCATCAACGATCACCCTCCCCGCTTCATCCAGCGAGACCCCAAGCTCTTCAAGACCAAGGCCCGCCGTCAATGGCCGACGTCCGACCGCAACCAGCACGCTGTCACAATCAACCTCTTCGCCGCCGGTTCCGGAGTTGAATTGAACAATAGCCTTGGTACCGATGCGGCGCACTCCGGTAATGCGGGTGCTTAACTTGAACTGAATACCCTGCTTACGCAATGAGCGGTAAAGCACGTCGGCTGACTGACGATCCATGTTGGGAAGAATCTGCGGCAGCATTTCCATTACGGTCACTTGTGCACCAAGTCGCCGCCAGACAGAACCAAGTTCCAGCCCGATAAAACCGCCTCCTGCTACTACTAGATGCTCTGGCACGCGCTCAAAGGAGAGTGCTTCACGCGCAGTAACAACAACCTGACCGTCAAAAGGGATACCGGGGAGACCGGTCGCCTCGCTGCCGGTTGCAAGAATCACTTTCGGAGCAAAAAGAGTGACGGATAACGGAGGAACAGACTCCGGAAGAGATTGCTGACCGTTAGTCGCAGTCGGGGGTGCGGCCAGCGCGACAACGACCTGATGCTGCCCTGCGGCGGTAGCTCCCTTGAGAACGGCAGTGCCATGAAGGAGTTCAATGTTGTTTTTCTTGAACAGATAAGCGATACCATCGGTCAGTTTTTTTACGACATCACTCTTGCGCAGCATCATGGCATCCAGATCAAGTCGTGGAGGATCAACCATTACGCCGTGCAGAGCGAACTTGTCGCGGGCCATGGCGAAATGTTCACTTGAATCCAAAAGTGCCTTGCTCGGTATACACCCTTCGTTAAGGCATACCCCGCCAAGCGTGGCTCGTTTATCAACTACGGCGACTTTCATTCCGAGCTGGGATGCACGAATAGCCGCTACATACCCCCCCGGTCCAGCGCCAATGACTATCAAATCAAATATATTATTTTCAGACATACAGTAGCCCCCCTATCCTTCACTCATCACTCATCACTCATCACTCATCACTCATCACCCTTCAAGCAGCAGCTCTTCCGGTTCTTCGATGTACTCCTTGACTTTTTTCAGAAAATTGACCGCCTCCCGGCCATCAATGATGCGGTGATCGTAGGAAAGGGCCAGGTACATCATCGGCCTGATGACAACCTGTCCGTCGCGGACGACCGGCCTGTCCTGGATGGCATGCATCCCCAGCACCGCGCTCTGGGGAGGATTGAGGATCGGCGTGGAGAGCATCGAGCCGTAAACACCGCCATTACTGATAGTGAAGGTGCCCCCCTCCAGATCGGATATAACCAGACGATTGGATTTTATCTTCTCCGAGAAGGCAGCAATAGCATGATCAATTTCGAACAATTTAAAATTTTCAGCATTGCGCAGCACCGGCACCACCAATCCTTTATCGCCTCCGATGGCAACACCGATATCGTAATAGTGATGATAGACAATATCGTCGCCATCGATCGAAGCGTTTACCAGCGGGAACTCTTTCAGCGCTTCGATACACGCCTTGACAAAGAAGGGCATAAGACCAAGGGCCATGCCGTGACGCTGTATAAAATGTTCGCGGTATTTACTGCGCAGCAATTTCACATGGGACAGATCAGCCTCATTGAAAGTGGTCAGCATGGCCGTCTGCTGACGGGCCGCAACCAGACGAGCGGCGACCCGCTTGCGAAGAGGTGACATCGGACGACGCTCCTCACGACCGGATGAGTACAGCGGTGCGTCCTCACTCTTAACAGACGAGGGTACGGGCGGTTTGCCAGAGGATGGAGGAGGTGATGCCGGCACCGCATTGCGGCTCTCCGGTATAGCCGGTGCCGGTTGTGCAATCGCAGCCGGACGGGAGGTTGGGGGTAATTCAGATTTCCCCTTAATATGGACTAACAGGTCGTTCGGCGTAATACGCCCACCCTTGCCGCTCCCCGCTACCTCATTAGGTAAAATATTCTGTTCGCGCATTTCACGCCTGAGAGACGGCGATGATGGTGGTTCTGCATTATTTTCTGACAACGGTGTCGCACTTTCCGGAGCCGTTTTTTTTTGCGTTGGCGCCGATTCCTCAATAGTACCGATCGTCGTCCCGACCGGCACTGTTGATCCTTCAACGACCGATATCGTTATCACGCCATCAGCATCGGCATTAAGATCGAGTGTAATCTTGTCGGTTTCGATCTCGCAAATCGGCTCATCCCGTTTAACAGCATCACCGCTCTTTTTAAACCACTTGGCAAGCAGCGCTTCACGCACCGACTCGCCGACCTCTGGTATTTTAATTTCCATAAAGCAACTCCACTAAACCGATTGAATTCGTACATGAGTTTTGAACGATTGTGCATTTATACCTCATTTTTCCCAATTCTCCAGTAAAAACGAAGGGCGACCATGTAATGGCCGCCCTTGATGAATCAAAAACAAATATCTGTTATGCCTTGCCTTGTAAATGTTCCCTGCCAAATGGCGACATCTGACGCAAACGAGCAATGATTGGTGGCAATTCGCGGATAACCGTGTCGATCTCCGCTTCTGTGGTATAGCGAGAAAGAGAAAAACGGATCGACCCATGGGCACAGGTGAACGGCACCCCCATGGCGCGGAGTACATGTGATGGTTCGAGCGAACCTGAAGTGCAGGCACTTCCTGACGAGGCGCAGATACCGAACTCTGACAGCAGCAGCAGTATTGCTTCTCCTTCGACAAATTCAAAGGCGATTGAAGTGGTGTTCGGCAAGCGCTCCGCCCCCCCCCCATTGATACGGGCGTGCGGAATTGCCGACATCAGGGCATCCTGCAGCCGGTCACGCATCGCTTTGACGACCGTATTTTCGGCTTCCATATGCTGACCGGCCAACTGGCATGCCTTCCCCAGGGCGATGATGGCAGCGGCGTTTTCGGTGCCGGCCCGGCGGCTCTTCTCCTGATGGCCGCCAACCAGTAACGGCCTGAACGGCGTCCCCTTGCGGAGGTACAACACGCCGATCCCCTTGGGAGCATGAAGCTTGTGACCGGAAAGTGAGAGCATATCTATGTGCGAGGCAGCCATGTTGATCGGAATTTTACCGATGGCCTGGACGGCGTCGCTGTGGAAAAGAGCGCCCTTCGACTTGGCGATTTTAGCCGCTTCCTCCACCGGAAAAATAACTCCGGTCTCATTGTTGGCCCACATGAGTGACACGATAGCGGTATCGTCATCAATAGCGGTTTTCAACTCCTCCAGGTCAAGACGACCGGCGCCATCAACACCGATCTCGGTAACCCGGTACCCTTTCTGGCGCAGATTACGGCACTGGGTCAGGACGGCGGGGTGCTCGACACGACTGGTTATAATGTGACGCCGGTCGGGAAAAACTTCCAGCGCTGAGCGGATTGCAGCGTTATCACTTTCGGTGCCACATGCAGTGAAAATAATTTCATCCGGGGATGCTCCCAAAAGTTCTGCCACCCTCCCTCTGGCTTCATTGACCTTACTCTGGACCTGGCCGCCAAAGAAATGCATTGAACTGGGATTGCCATACAGTTCGCAGAAATAGGGACGCATCTCCTCAAATACCGCTTCATCAACCTTGGTCGTCGCATTGTTATCGAGATAGATTTCTTTCATGCGGAAACCTCCTCAACGACAATATCCTCGGCAACCAGGTCACGCAGCTTGGCTTCAACCATACGGGCAGTATTGCCGGAGGAGGCACAACCGGCGCAGGCCTTACGGAAAGCCACCTGCACTTTGGCGCCGTCTATGTCGATCAGTTCCAGATCACCGCCATCAGCCCAGAGCAGCGGGCGGATGTCCCGCTCCAAAACCTCCTGGATCAACTGCATCTTCTTCATATTAGAGAGTTTTTCCGGGCGTACCCGGGTCTGGGCTGCAGCTTCCCCCAGTACCTGGGCGATAAGATCTTTAATCTTGGGAATACAGCCACCACATGCGCCCCCCGCTTTGGTAAAGTTTGTCACCTGTTCTGCGGTGGTCAGGCTGTTGGTCTCAATGACCTTTTTGAGGAACGCATCAGTAATGCCGAAACATTTACAGACAATTTCCCCTTCATAATCGGGATATGCCGGACCATGGTCATGTTCACTGTCATGCTGCGGCATCTCAATGCCGCGATATTTGAAAATGGCAACCTCCAGTGCTTCCTGCCCCATAACCGAACAGTGCATCTTCTCCTCCGGAAGACCGCCCAGAAAATCGGCAATATCCTGATTACTGACCGCAAGTGCTTCATCAAGGGTTTTCCCTTTGACCATCTCTGTCAGGGCTGACGAAGAAGCTATGGCGCTGGCGCAGCCGAAGGTTTGAAACTTGGCATCGACAATCTTGTCTTTATTGTCATCCAGCTTGAGATACAGTTTAAGCGCATCGCCGCAGGCAAGACTGCCGACTTCGCCGATTGCATCGGCATTCGGAATCTCGCCGACATTGCGCGGGTTCAAAAAATGGTCTTTTACGATTGGTGTGTAATCCCACATGGTGTAGCTCCTTAAAAATTAGGTATTTAATTCAGGATAAACTTCCGGCCGGCAGCCATAACTTCAGCAAGACGAGCATCATTGTTCGCCTCACCATACAACCGTACAACCGGTTCCGTACCCGATTTACGGAACAGCATCCAGCTGCCGTCATCGAGTAACAATTTGGTCCCGTCGACTCTGACGATCTCTTTGACCTTGGTTCCAGCAATCTCGGCCGGAACAGCGTTGATCTTGTTTTTATAGGCTATTTCCAGCTCCGGCGACAATTTGAGGTTATCGCGACGGGTAACAAACCTCCCCACTTCTCCATACAGCCGGTCAAGAAGTTCACGGATACTCTTCCCTTCGCGCGCAACCATTTCTGCCACCAGGAAACAGGCGAGGATACCGTCCTTCTCCGGAACGTGCCCCTTGATCGTTAACCCGGCGCTCTCTTCCCCACCAATAACGAGTTTATCCTGGCTGATCAGCTCGCCGATATATTTGAAGCCTACCGGCGTTTCATAGACCGGGACGCCATGTTTCTTCGCTACGGCATCTATCAGGTGCGAGGTAGCGACACTGCGTGCCACACCGCCTTCAAGCTTGCGCACCCGAATCAGATAATCGAGCAGCAGGGCTATAATATAGTTCGGTTCGATAAAGCTGCCGTCCGCATCAAGAATGCCAAAACGGTCAGCATCGCCATCAGTGGCAAGACCAAGCCGGATAGCGGGATCGTTTTTAACCAGATCAACAAAATCAGGAATGTGCGCTTCTGATGGCTCAGGTGGATGTCCGCCGAAATACGGATCGGGGCGACCATTGATCATTGTGTACGGAATGCCACGCACGCGGAGCGGATCATCCAGATAGCCACGACCGGTTCCGTAAAGAGGATTGAGCGCAACCAGCCCAAGTGTACCGATAGCATCAAAGTCAACCTTCTCTTCAAGGGACTTCAGATAGTCATCGTGTGGGTTTATTATCTCCGCCAGGCCCAGTTTTTTGGCCTCTTCAAGAGACATTTCATTGTAACACCGGGTACCAACTGAAGCGTTTGCGCGACGCTCAATCTCATTCGTCGTTTCCGGCAGCGCCGGGCCTCCCGAAGAGGGAGAAAATTTGACGCCGTTATATTCGGGAGGGTTATGACTGGCGGTAAAGTTGATGCCACCGGCAGCACCGCGCCGTAAAATTTCATACGATATGACAGGTGTCGGAGTATCCCGTTCGCAGACATACGCCTTGATGCCGGCTCCGGCCAGAACACGGGCTGATGCCTCTACAAAGCGCTGTCCCATGAAACGGGTATCGCAGCCGATGACGACACCTTTCTCGCCCTCACCCGATGCTTTAATGGTATCTGCTATCGCCTGAACAACAACCTTTACGTTTTCAAAGGTGAAATCCTCGCACAATATTCCACGCCAGCCGGATGTTCCAAAGGTAATTTGCGTCATAGTTCCACTCCTTACAGATAATAGGACTTTTTTTGTCGTGTTAGAATAATACACCTGTGGCCGCTCGTCAAGCGAAACAGAATTGTTTTTATTCATTATTACGTATTACCGGTTTTCGGAATCAATATTGAAAACCTCGTACCCCGTCCTGTTTTACTCTGGCAGGTGATACGACCACCAATCTGTTCAACAAGTTCAGCGACAATTGTTAGGCCAAGACCGACATGCCCGGAACGTTTTTTGTCAGAAGCCGGCAATTGGAACAGGCGCTGCATGACTGCCGGAGGTAGGCCGGGCCCGGTATCGCTCTGGCGGATTTCGACAAAGAAACGTCCATCCTGATTGATGTTATCGTGCGTTGAGATGGCAAAATAGCCACCTGCTGCAGTGGCTTCCGACGCATTTTTCCACAGGCAATAAAGAATCTGGCTGATTCTGTCCCGGTCGCTGGCAACGGCTGAAAGCCCGGCATCAAGATCTTTCTCGATGTTGATGCCACGGCTGGTAAATAGCATGTCTCCATGGAGCTCCAGCATGCTCTCAATCAGCGTATTAATATCTACGCTCCCCGTCACGGTAGATTCACCGGTAACATCACTCATCCGCCCGATGAGCATAGACCGTAAATGCTCCTGTGTCTCACGCAAATTTTCAAGGCAGCTTGCTGCCGTATTGGCAAAACGTGTCATCAACCGCAGACTCTTTTTTAGCCGGGCGCAGTGTGAAGCGCTCACGCCGTAGACCATCAGACCTATGATCCGGGCGCGACTTTTTAACGGAATGTACAGCAGCCCCTCACTCCCGAGTATACGTCTGATTTGTACATCAGCCAGTGGGATTGCGGCCGGGCTTTCCTGGTCAAAAGTTGAAGAACTTGTTTTTTTTCCAAGAGCAACTCCAGTCGCCAGACTTTGATCAGAATCAAGAGGAATTTTGATCTGCTGCAGTAATAACGACTGGCCACTGATCTTGGCACCTGACAATACGGCCTTTCCAGGCTGAACCATGAGAAAGGCAAAAGGGCCGGGCCCAAAAAGGATCCACGCCGATTCACGTATGGAAAGGAGCATTTCAGTCTCGCTCTGTAACGAAGCAAACAGTCGCTGCAGCGGCTGCAGCATGGCTAAATCGTGTGCCATCTCAACCATTTGTGCATAAGCGGTCTCTTTGTTTTTCATGAGGGGGCGCGAATTTTCGAGCGGGATCGTTGTCGGATACGGAAAGGTCTTTGCGTCAACGGATTCAGTAATATCCAAATCAGCAGCATACCGGGCAACCCTGAGAGAGCTGTCCTGATAAATATAAAAAATAGTTGAGGCGTTTAACCCCAAAAATGAATGTACCGTGGTGAAATCGGCATCTTGTTCCTGCTGTAGAGGGTCGGATTTTGTGTGGTGATGACAAATTTTATGCGCGGACCAGACAATCTGACTCAACGTATCGGCGGCCGCAATCTCATCGGATGCTGCATGATGGAACAGAATTGCATCAGCCATGAATGACGAAAGCGACCATTGATCTACCAGCCATGCCCCCATTGCAGAATGGTTTGTACCAAACTCCATCTGTTCGCGGTTTCGAAGTACTGATTCGTCTGAACTTGCAGCCAGCAGCAATCCGTAGCGGCCTTTCAACCCGCCCAGCATCAGCAATTGACCTATATTGTGCAAAAGACCGGCAAGATGGGCCTCTTCAACATCGGGATAATTGATTTCGACCGCTATTGCCCGAGCAACTTCAGCAACCTGAATGGAGTGCCACCAAAAACCGGCAAAATCATACTCCTGGCCGTCGAGTGCCGGTGAGAAAACATTTTGCACGACAAGAGATGCTGCCAGAGTACGTGCGAGACATATACCGATGCTGGCCAGGCTGCCTGCGAGATCCTTTGACCCTCCTCTGCCTCTCAACGCGGCAGAATTGGCAACGGTTAGAACCCGTGCAGTCAGAGCCGGGTCCCGGCCTACAAGGGTAGCCAATTCAGCAATTGAGGTGTTTTCATCGTCTGCCATCTGCATGAAACGCACGACAGTCTGCGGAATGGTCGGAAGATGAATTGCTTCAATGGCGTCAATAATTTCTTCTGGGATGCGCAACAAGTATCTCACTCCTCTGCTTTGTATGCGAAACATATATGAACCCTGTTTGTGGGCGAACGTATCATTTTGAGGTACCAGCGTCAACGGATTCACACAAATTGACCAAAGAATTCATCGAAGATTTCATCAGAAAAAATATAGTATTAAAAGTTTTAGTGTCATATATTGGCAAAAATATATACGGCAGGTGGGACATTGCGAGTTATGCACGGACATCTCAATTTTATTTCGCTCATAGATTTAATCCAGTGGACCGGTAACAATAAACGTTCCGGCACACTTGCCCTCTCTAATAACGGGCAGAACAAAAAGTTCTATTTTCAGGACGGCAAGGTCATCTTTGTTGACTCTGATAGCGATAATGAGCGCATTGTCGACTTTCTGATTCAAGCATCGTCTTTGAGCCGGCAGGAGATTCTAGATAAAAAAACAGTTTGTGACAATCTCGGATTACCATTCATCGGCTATTTAGTAACTGAAAATATCATCAGCAAAGAGATTGTGGAGAAAATAGTCCTCACTATTGCACGCTCTGCAGTGACTGATGTCATGAAATGGCAAGCCGGCGAATTTGAGTTTACTGATGTGCTTCCTGGCTTTGTACTGAATGGCCCGATTGAACTTGATTCCACCATGCTGTTAATGCAATCGGCAGTAATATTTGATGATTCCCGCCTGGGAAATACGATAGACACAGATTTTATTGCAAATGAACTCAAAAAAAGCATCATGAAAGGCACTATTGATCTCCCTGCAATCCCAGACATTATTCAGCAGATTCAAGAAAAAATTAATGATCCAAACGCCTCTATTGAGCAGATCGCTGACGGCATCACTGACCAGATACTCGTTGCCAATCTACTTAGAATATGTAATTCGCCTCATTACAGAAACAGTGCCACAATACATTCAGTTAAAGAAGCGGTCGTTCTTATCGGCCTGAAGTCTTTGCTGAGCATTGTCGCTGTGCACGCCCTCAGTAGTTTCAGCCCTCAAAACTCCAATGAAGTCAGAAAGGTACTAAAACATAGCCTGGTATGTGCGATGATTGCCCGTCAGATAGCGCGTGACATGCGTAATAATTTTGAACTCGCCTTCATGTGCGGCTTACTGCACGATATCGGCAAAACCGTCATGCTTGACATGCTTAACGATTATATGCTTTCCCCTGAGCTTCGAGTCAGGGTGATAGAGGAACATCATGCAGAAATAGGATATCAGCTTGCGAAGAAATGGAATTTTGGAGAAGAGATTCAAGAATGCATCCGCTATCACCATTCGCCTGACAAAGCGGTAATAAACAGAAGCATGGTTGAATTGATATGCCTGGCCAACTCCATGACACATACCAGTGATCAACCGGGGTCTCAAGGTGAGATATTTCTCAGCATGGCACAATGCAACAGACATTGTGAGTCAAATGTAAAAAGTGTTGAATTACAGCGGGCAAGTGTTAACAAACATATCGAACAGGTTAAAAATATGTACAAAGACGCATGGGATTTTTAGCTGTTCGACACTCGCGACAAGGGATTTCTTCCTCCTCTCGAAAAACCCAAAAAACATGGCCCACCGGAAAATTCCGATGGGCCATGTTAATTCAGAAAGTACAAAGGCTATTTATACTCCGGCATCTCATCAAACTGCAGATACTTGTAAATTTTATCTTTGTTTGGCTCAATCTTCTCTTTGTAGATTTTAAAGAACTCAGCCGGTTTCGGCAGTCTTCCCAACAGCGCAGTGACCGCTCCCAGCTCGGCTGAACCAAGATACACCTTGGCACCGTTGCCGATACGGTCATCGAAGTTACGGGTCGAAGTGGAATACATATTGACCCCGTCAGGTACGCGTGCCTGATTACCCATACAGAGCGAGCAGCCGGCAATTTCGATGCGTGCCCCGAAAGCGCTGTAGACTGAGAAGTACGCTTCGTCTTTGAGCTGCTGCTGATCCATACGGGTCGGCGGGCAGATCCAGGTGCGAACAGCCGGATTGAAAGCCTGGCCGCGCCAGATCTCTGCAGCAGCGCGGAAGTGACCGATATTGGTCATGCAGGATCCGAGGAATACGTCCTGAATTTCCGTGCCGGCTACATCTGAGAGAAGTTTGACATCATCCGGATCGTTAGGGCAAGCCAGAATCGGTTCGGTGATCTCCTTCAGGTCGATTTCTATTACAGCAGCATACTGAGCGCCTTTATCAGCTTTGAGGAGAGTCGGATTTTTCAGCCATGCAGTAACGTCTTTGATACGATTTTTCAGGGTATTGGCATCTGAATAGCCATCGGCAATCATCTTTTTCATCAGAGCCACATTGGACTTGAGATACTTGGCAACAGATGCCTCGGACAGCTGGATACATCCGGCAGCGGCCGAACGCTCGGCAGCGGCATCGGTAAGTTCAAACGCCTGCTCGACAGTCAGGTCCGGGAGACCTTCCATTTCGAGGATACGGCCATTGAAGATATTGACCTTGTTCTTCTTCGGCACGGTCAAGTGCCCCTGTTTGATAGCCCAGTAAGGGATGGCATTGACTGCGTCGCGCAGGGTGATACCGGCATTAAGCGTTCCTTTAAAGCGCACCAGAACAGATTCCGGCATATCCAGCGGCATGAAACCCATGGCACCGGCAAACGCGACCAGACCGGAACCGGCCGGGAAGGAGATGCCGATCGGGAAGCGGGTGTGAGAGTCACCACCGGTACCGACCGTGTCAGGCAAAAGCAGGCGGTTCAGCCAGGAGTGAATAACTCCGTCGCCGGGACGAAGCGCGACACCGCCACGCTCAGCGGTGAAACCGGGCAGGTTTTTGTGCATTTTAACATCAGCAGGTTTTGGATACGCAGCGGTGTGGCAAAACGACTGCATATACATCGGCGCCTGGAATTTAAGGCATGCCAACTCTTTTAATTCATCGGCGGTCATCGGACCGGTAGTATCCTGTGATCCAACCGTTGTCATCTTTGGTTCACACGCAGTTCCGGGCAGAATACCGGTAACGCCGCACGCCTGACCGACCATTTTCTGAGCCAGAGAGTAGCCCTGCTTTGCTTTCGGCTTCGGATTGACCGGCAGAGTGAACACGGTAGTCGGTTTAAGACCAAGTGCCGTGCGGGCTTTATCGGTGACGGCACGGCCGATGATCAGAGGAATACGGCCACCGGCGCGGAACTCGTCCGGGACGGTATTAGGGGAGATAGCAAGCGTAGAAAGAACCTTCTTCCCCTTCTCGTCAGTAATGACGCCTTTTTTGGTATCAATCACGATAACGTCGCCGGTATTCATGCCTGATACGTCAGCTTTGAGCGGTAGCGCGCCGGAGTCCTGAGCGGTGTTGAAGAAGATCGGAGCGATGACGCCGCCGATGATTACACCTGCTGTCTTCTTGTTCGGAACACAGGGAATATCATCACCGATTGCCCATAATACGCTGTTGCACGCTGATTTACGGGATGATCCGGTGCCGACAACATCGCCAACAAACGCAACCTGATAGCCCTCTTTGCGGAATTTTGCGATAGTGGCAAGTCCGTCTTTGAAACGGGTTTTTCCCATGGCCAGATAATGCAGCGGGATGTCGGGGCGGCTCCAGGCGTCGCCAGCAGGTGAGAAGTCGTCGGTGTTTATTTCGCCTTCAACTTTGTACACCTTGACTTTGATCGTATCAGGAACCCCTTTGCGATGGGTGAACCAGTCGGCGTCTGCCCAGGACTTTAATACCTTCGCAGCAGCTGCGTTTTTTCCGGTAGTTGCAAGCTTGGCAACTTCATCAAAGGCATCATAGACAAGAGTGATACTGGACAGCGCACAGGCCGCTTCGTCTGCCAGATTTTTATCCTTGAGTGTGGCAACCAGTGGAGCCACGTTGTATCCGCCGATCATGGTGCCGAGCATACGGATTGCATCAACCGGAGTAACAAGTGGAGATTTGATTTTACCGGAAACGACACCGGCCAGAAATTCGGCTTTCACTTTGGCAGAGGGATCAACACCGGGGGAGACACGGTCCTTGATCAGACCAAGGAGAAACTGCTCTTTTCCTTTTGGCGGTTTTACCAGCAATTTACATAGATCGGCAGTCTGTTCAGGCGTAAGCGGGAGTGCGGGTATACCTTGGGCCGCCCTCTCCTTTTCATGTGCAAGATACGCTTCAATCATCTACTGTTCCTCCTTTTGTGGGATATTTGTACAACTGTTAAAACCGCTAATTCTCTTGAATAAATCGCATACTGTATACACTTTTCAGAAATGGCTTGTCAAATCATAATCATAATTTAGTTGCAGAGAGTTCGTCATTTTACCATCTAAAAGGCGATCCCGGCTCAGTCTTCCTTGTCGACATATTTTACACACAGTCGATGTCATGAAATAAATAAAATAAAATTAGATAGTTAAAAATTGGCATCGTTTTTGCTTAATACTTAATATAAAGATAGAATTGACCGGGAAGCGGAAAAAGAGAGGAGGTGTACAATGGCAACCATTCACTACGCAGACAACTGGCAGTTCCAAGTGGATTTGCCAGATGGCAACAAGCAGAAGTTTTCAAAACTCCTTGACGCAATAGAATTCTGCAATTTCATGAAAATTCAATACGAGCTAAAATCATGATTTACAGGAGAGGCTGATTATATCCATAAAAGTGCCCCTCACCCGGAAGGGCAAGGGGCGCACTTATCGATTACTTCAGTTTCGCATTAGTAACAAATCTCTCGCGTACAATCGCCAGCGCCGCATAATCAGGATATTTTCGCAGCTGTGAGCGAAGTCGGGCGATACGCTCGGAAAGAGGTGGATGGGTAGAGAACCACGACCCCTTCATATCCTTGCTGGACGCCTCCAGTTTCTGCAGTTTTTCCAACACCCTGATTATCGCCGAAGGATCATATCCGGTACGATAGGTTGTCTCCATAGCTGCAAGATCAGCTTCGAATTCCATCTCTTTATCTAATCCCTTGTCAAACAAAACAGCTTGCATGTCGCCAATGGCAGATGCGAATTTTTTCCCTTTGTCACCACGAACGCTTGCTGCAGTTACCGTTCCGACCCCCTCAAAGAATTGTGCGCGCTGAGTACTCTTCAGGGCATGTTTTGCGGACACATGCCCGACTTCGTGCGCCAGAACAGCTGCCAGTTCGGCCTCATCGTTCAAGATTGATACCAGAGCACGACTGATGAATATGACTCCTCCCGGAACAGCAAAGGCGTTTTGTACAGAGCTGTCCAGTATTGCAAACTGATAGGGAATAGTTGGCCGCTTGCTGTTTACAGCGAGCGCATTGCCGACCTGATTTACATACTGCTGCAGCGATTCGTTTTTTACCGGAAGGCCAAATCGCTGAATCCCTTCGAGAGCCAGGCTTTCACCAATAGTGCGCTCGGTTTTATAGTCTATCTCCTGAGAGCTTGATAAAATTTTGGTTGCGCCAGAAAAAAGTTTGCCCTCTTTTGAATCAGGGTCCGAAAGGTTCTGAATTTTGTCCAAAAAACCTGCTGAGACAGGATGTGCAGACATAGTCAGGGCTATCAATAACAGGATCAGGAGATATTTCATTTTTTACCCCCTTGAACCTGGGCATACTCACCTATTTTTCCCTCTTGCAAAAATGCCTTCAACTCCTTGGCGGATACTTTTCGCAGCAGTACAACATCAAGAGATTTTTTAACCACATCCGGAGTACCACGATTTTTTGCGTACTGGGTCGTCTCGGGTGAAAGGCCACGGATACTGCGGGCGCTGTCGGCCTTGGCAGTATTGATCTGGCTCTTTTGCATACTACCGCCGAAGAGACCGCCATCACTTCCGGATACTTCTCCAACCGGAGGTGTGTCAGAAACGCGACCTGCATACACCCACCCCTCTTTCCCTGCAGCAGTCCTTACTTTCAACCAGCGACCACCGGAGTCGACAACTGCGACTTCAGTGCCGACGACCACATCGGCAACATTCTCCGACGTCGCTGACGCCTCGGATTTCAATGTTGTCCCCTCGCTGGACACCCAGCGTTTCTCTTCTGCCATTGCTGTTGTTGCGACCAGCAACAGAGCCAGACCTGCGACTATACTACGGGTAATTCTCATTTCTGAACCTCCTATTTGTGCGTAATTCGTTCTATTTCAGGAAATCCGTTCGTGTGCGACATCATAAACGCGGCTTTTGTCTCGCTTGCCGACAGCGATCACCGTTACATAAATAATGTCATCATCCACCCGGTAAACGATTCTATATCCTGCACTCTTCAACTTAATCTTGAAGCAATCTTTCATACCGGATAGTGCCGCTGATGGTATCCGAGGATTATCGAGACGTTCAGAGAGCTTTTTCTTCAAGGGTTTACGAACACTCTCATCAAGCTTATTCCACTCCTCTAATGCAAGTTCGTGGAAACGAAGCTTATAGCTCATCAAGGTTCACCGCAACGAAAGGGCCATTTGCTCGCTCCCGTACTGTTTTTGCATCCTCAAGATCCTCCATATGGTTTACCATACGTTCGTAGTACGCAGCCGGCAACAGGTACGCTTCCGGTCGATTGTGATTAAGCACGGCCACCGGGCAATCATCTGCTTGTTTGAGAATACCGGCATAATTTCTCTTAAGCTCGGTAACGCTGGTAGTCATTGTGGCATACATCGCGTTCATAAATTCCTCCACGGCTAAAAAATGCTTTATTTAATCACTAATATAACATCAAATAAAAACTTAAATACAGTGTTTTTTGGCTTTAACCTACTGATAATCCCCGGTCAGTACAAACGCCCCCCAGTAACCGGGATGCGGATAGCGGTTTTTTACATGCTGCATGGCACGGCTCAAACTCTCGGCTTTTTCGTAGGTCATATAATTACGATAGAACTGCTTCATCATGATCGCTGTCGAAACGTCGCTGACCCGCCAGAGACTCGACATCAGCGAATGGGTACCTGCAAAAATAAAGGCCCGGTTCATGCCGACCACATCATCACCGCTGCGAATATCTCCCAACCCGGTCTGACAGGCGCTCAGTACGACCAGATCAGCACGGATATCGAGACCAAATATCTCCTCCGCCTGGAGCCTGCCGTCGGCTTTACTGTCTTTAGTCAGCCTGATAGCGGAAAAAAGCGGATTGACCGGATCAAACTCACCATGTGACGCAATGTGTATAATGCCGAATTCGCTGATATGTTCACGAAGCCAGCTCTCAGTAGCACGCTCCCGGGTCAGAGTTGTCACATCAGGGTAGTTCCAGCGCAACGTTCCCGCTTCCCGCTCGGCAAAGGGAAGATCAAGCGCTGTATTACCGAGATCCGGGTTGCCTATAGCCAGTATATGCGATTTTTTCTCCGGATTTCGCCGCGCCAGTGTATATTTCAGCACCGATGCCGCCGGGAGGTAGAACAATTTCTGTCGATCAATCAGGTAATCACGACCGTCATTCAACGTCGCAAACGCAAGATAGTGAAGGCTGCCGTGCGGAATAATGCCGATTGAGCGAAGAGAACTGTTTCCCGCCAGCGGTTCAGCCACAAGCAGATCATACAGTTCGCGCGACTGTTTTTCCAGCGGTTCCAGATTCTGCAGCATCCGGCGGTAGGAAGATATTTTTGCAGCAAGCCCCTCTGCCGTAATATTCCGGATGAACAACGTTGCCCGGCCGCGATCGATCTTCCAGAGAAGCAGCCGTTCCGGCAATTGATAGTACGAAAGAAGTACAACGCCAGGCTCAAGAAGTGTGCGGACATCGTCGAGTGTGGTCGGATTCACCTGCACCAGGGCAAGCAGCTCCGGACGCTTCCGCTCGATGTCGATCAGCAGGTCCTGATAATCACCGCGCAGTTTTTCCAGCGCCTGATTGTATCGGGCCCGCTCTTTCGGGTTTGCCGCCTGCAGCGACAGGTTTTCCTGTTCCTCCATCTGTTCTTTCAACCGAATCTGCCGGTCATACAGCTCTTGATCCACCGACCCTTTCAAGGAGAGCCGCTGGCGACCAAGAATATCAATCAGGTTCCGGGAGCGTGAGCGCTCCGCCACAGCAAAAGCCTCGTCACTCCGCCCCAGATCGACCAGCAGACTGACAAGGCCGGAATAGACATCCATCTTGTCGGCAAGGAAACCGTCTTTCAGCTGGTCCAGCCTGATCTCGGCGCGCAACCCTTCCACCGTTTCCAGCGCCTGTTGATATGAGACCACCGCTTCAGCCTGATTTCCAGCGTTTTTCTGCAGCCGTGCCAGACCTAACAACGCCCGCCAGCGAACTTCACGGAGCAGCAGCGCATCGGCAACCTCGAGAGCTGTGCGATAACTTGCTTCAGCAGCGGCTGACTGCTTTAATACGCTTTCGGCATCAGCGCGAGCAAGATGGATTTTGGCCAAATTGACTTTATCACCAATGTCGGCAGCCATACCGGCAGCCTCGGTGAACTGTTGCAGAGCGGCTGCAGCATCCCCCATTTTCAGGCGGGTCTGACCGAGGTTGCGCAGATCATAGGCCATCGCCCAGCGGGACCCGAGTTTCCGGTCAATGACGAGCGCCTTTCCCAATGTTTCCAGCGCCTTTGTATATTCTCCCGACTCACGCTGCACCAGGCCGATATTATTGAGCGTCGTCGCCACTTCATCACGCCGTACCGTCAGTTTTTCAGCACGTTCCAACGCTCCCCGCAGCTCCAGTCCGGCCCGTTTATTATCGCCGAGCGTCCACCAGATGAGGCCGCCGGTGTTCCTGGCCATAACCTGCTCCAGTGGCCATTGTTCTGCCACAGCACTCTTTTCTACCTGTTCACGCAGATCAAACGCTTCCTGGTACCGTCCCTGGAACCAGGCGTTGTTGGCCTGTTCCAGCACAATCCGCATTTTCGTGCGCAGATCCTTTGCTTCGATTTTTGCCAAGGCATGGCTGTAAAGTTTGTCGGCAGCCGGAAAATTGCCGAGCAGTCGTTGACAGCGTCCCCGTTCCAGCAGCGTTTCAGCTTCCAGAATCCCGTGTGAGCTCCTGGCGTAGATTTCACCCGCCTTGGCATAAAACTGACCGGCAACGGCATACTGGTTGAGGCGCAGGTCATAAATACGGCCAAGGTTACGGTACTGTTCCGCTAGCGACACATCATCCTTCAATGTCTGCCGCAGACCGGCAGATTCTTCAAAAAAAGTCCGGGCGGCACTGTAATTAACCGAATTTTCCATCACGACACCAAAATCTGCCAGCGCCGCCGCCTGCTCTTTGACCATGCCGAGATCAGCAAAGATCTCGACCCCCTCTTTCAACGACACGGCAGCATCGCTGAACCGTTCGGCATTTCCCTGCAGGAGGCCAAGGCGCAGCAGAGCATCGGCATGTTCAGCCGAATATGGTTTCTCTTTAGCAAGCCCCTTTACCAGGGCGTCGGCGTGAATAATCGCCCGGTCGGTAAATCCGGCGGCAAAAGCACTTTCGCGGGCATAGCGGTGCAGCGGAGTGCGTTGCTTTGCCAGAGCAGGATTCTCGGCGACAATTGCCAGGGCATTTTCAAACAGGGAGAGCGCTTTCGAGTATGACCCGGTGTTGTGGGCCAGTATCCCCGCCTTACCGTATTCGATGAAGCGGCTTTTGCCCAGTTTTGCCGCCTCCACAACATCCGGACCCCAGTCACCAAGCAGGAGCCAGCCGCCTTTAAGCTGTGTACGGGCATCGCCAAGCGACTGAGTGGCATACGCTGAAATAAACGCCTTCGCATCACCGGCCGCGGCTTCAGCCGTTGTACCGGTTGATACAAGCAGTGACGGCACACCATGCAGCTCCGCCAGATGTCCGAGGCTATACGCCTGGCGCAAGCCGGCGTGCGGCGCAACGACCAGTGAGAGGTTTTCTGCAGAGCGCAACTCGGAGAACGGATGGCGCAGAGCTGTTTCATCTTCCCATGACGGCACCGAATAGCCGCTGCCGCCACTGCGCGAGGGCACTTCAGGGAGCAGACCGCCCCGACCCGGGAGAACCAGCGTGTGGGTATCTGTGAGCCGCTCTGACATGCGGGGTGCATCGAGTAGCATGAACGGTGCAACGTTCTGCCACCATCCGGACCGGTCAAGCACCTGACGACGGAACGGTTTGCGCAGCGAGAACGACTGAACCAGATGGGTGGCGCTGAGCCCCCAACTGATTACCGGTGCAGCGGCAAAACGGTTTGGATCTTCATACGCGGCCAGTACCTGCGGAGTTGCGGCAAGCCGATCGTTAAGCTTTGTACTGTCAACTATTTCGACAGACATGCCCGCTTTGCCGCCAATCGTAAAGAGCAGCCAGCGAGAGCTGTCAAGCGGTGTAAAACGGAGCAGCGTCTTGCCCGGCATTGTTTCCTGAACATCGATCAGCTCGACCGGTTGCGGCGCTACAAGGCGGCAGAGCGCACCCCCTTTCCCGGTGGCACACTCTTTGTAGAACGCCGACTGAACCGTGCTGAAGCGCTGTTGTGCCGCACTGAATACCTCGGAGTGAGGTTGGGAAGCATCTTCTGACCTGGACAAACTGCTCAGATCAACCGAAGCTGCGACCAGACGGAGCAACCCGGCGCCTCCCTGCGCATAATATGATGGCAGGCGTTCGAGTTTTGCGCCGAAAAGATCGTCAACTGCCGCCTGTTCCTGCTGAATCCGCAGCTGCAGATACTCTTTGTCTGCTGCAGCAGCCGTGGCAGCAGCTTTATGCAGCCGGTCCAGTTCGGCCAGACGCGGCGCTGCAGCACGGAACTGACTTATCGTGGCAGGAGCATCCAGACCGAGGGCCCCGCGCCCGAGTAGCTGCACCCGCTCCAACTCGCTCAGCTTTTCCAGAAGCGCAAACGCTTTCTCAGGATTTCCTGCCGCAAGTTCCTCCAACTGCGGAGCAAAACGTGTCATCACCTCGCCCTGCTGCAGATCATATTCGGTCAGCGGCAGATGTTCGAGCAGCCCAAGCGCTTGATCATAGCGGCTGACTGCGGCGAGCGCACGCCATTCAAGCGACCCGGCGGCAGCCGTATGCGCCACATTGACTGCGGCTGTCCGGGCAGCCTCAGCACCGTCATTCAGACCGAGCGCTTCCAGGACAGCGCCCCGGTTTAGCTGGGCGGCGATCCGCAGGCGGAGCTGCTGATGAAGCAGCTCTTTGTCGTTGCTGTCAGTCGGGATGAAGAGCATTCTGTCCCAGCGCTCAAGTGCTTTAAAGAGCAATGCCTGACGGCTGCCGTCATCACTGTTTTTTGGTGCCAGCCGGGCAATGAGTACCCCGGTATCGTTGAGGAAACGGGCATATACGAGCGGCGGGAGGGAGGCACGGGAACTGTCCGTCAACCGGGCGACACGAACTTCGGCAGCCAGAAAGCCGGCACTGCCACCCGGCTTCTCTTCAGCAAGCAGTAACTCTCCCCAGTTAACCAGATTGAGCATGGCGCTGATCGGGTTGCCCGCCTGCAGAGAAAGAAGCGTTGAACGGTGAAAACCTTCCGCCGCTTTCGAGGCGTCTCCGAGCGCAAAATCGATGTGTGCGGTCCGATGCGACAACAGTGTCACCCCATACAGATCGCGCAGAGCTACTTTCCCAGGGTCGGTCGGGTACTGTTTCAGCTGATTCCTCAACAGGTCCGCCGCGGCAGATGGGTTGCCCAGCTCCGACTGGATCCGGGCCAGATAGATTTCTGCGAGCCGCTGTTCCTGCCCGGCACTAAAACCAAAGGCGGCGTCGGTAGAACCACCTTTTTCAAGTGCCAGGTTTGCGGAGATTTCCATTAAACCGCCACTCCGCCTTGTCGGTGCTTTCGATGCAGGGGGATGACTTTTAATCAGCTGCAGCTGCTCAATGAAGCCGTCACGACTGGCGCGGAGCAAACGCTGCTGCTCTTCACCTGACGCGACATGTGCCTCCCGATAGGCGGCAATGCTGGCTGAACGGCGATTTGAAGCGAGGTTGCCGGTATGCCCAAGTCCTTGATTCAGCTTGAAGGCCGCGTCAAACTGTTCACGCGCCACTCCGTAGCGATCCGCCTCAAGATAGGCCAGGCCAAGCCGGTCATGGATTTCCGCGGCCGTTTCTACCAGACGCGGCACGGCATCAAGCTCTTTTTCGACAGCAGCCAGCATGCCGTTCAGTTCCACAGCACTTTTGGCCGCATCTTTGTTCCAGGAAGGTGCGGAGCTCAGCAGAGCCCGTTCCCGCTGGAGCAGTGATCGGATCGTTTTTTCAAAACTGTTCCATCCTGCAGAAGGTGGTGCATCCGGCGGAGAAGCTCCCTGATGTTCAAGCTCGGCGGTAATCGACTGCTGCTCTGCCAAAGCTGATTCTGCAGAGGAGCTGCGATCTGCAGCAGAAAAGAGCCGCTCGACGACGCGCCGTGACAGGCGACCGAACAGGTCGAGTGGACGGGATGGATTGAGGCGCGCTTCCACAAGTTGCAGCGCTCTCACATAACCGGTAATGGGCGCTTCTTTCTCGCGCATTTGAAACGCGGTCGCGGCATAGCGCTGTTGAAAGATCAACTCGGTCTCAGCATTATCAAACGGCATCTTTGCTTCCAACCGCTGACTGTAGAATTTCCAGGCGATCGCCTTACTGCCAAGTAGATAGGCGATATTGCCGATATTCAGATCCAGATTAGCCCGGTTTTCCGGCTGTTCAAGAGGCCTGTTGAGCAACCAGGCACGGCGATAAAAGGCCAGAGCGCGTTCCAGGCCGCCCCGCTCACCATACACTGTTTCGGCAATCTCGGCGAGATAGCCGCGCGTTTGCGGAGGGTATTCCGACGACGGCATCCGCTCCGCTGAGCGGGCAATGAAACGATCGGCCTCATCTAGGCGCTCTTTTCCCGGCAGATAGGTCAGTGTCAGACCAGTAGCATAGAGCAGCACCGGATCATCAGGATATGAGCTGAGCAGTGTGCGGTAGCGGTCAAGCAGCTCCACAGCCTGCCCCATCGCGGCAACCGATTTAATGTAGCCGCGATGCGCCTCGACGCTCCGTCCGTCATACCGGATCAGATCGAGGAACGTCGAACGGGCTGAGGCGAGCTCACCGAGTCGATAGAGGTTTTCTCCCGCAGCCACTGTTTTGCGGATGTAGGCGGCCCGGGCCAGCTGATAGAGCGGCGTATCCTCCGGCTGCTGGTTCATTTCCGTTTCATAAAGCGCCTTAGCTTCCGCATAGCGCTCTTCGCGATAAAGGACCTCGGCCAGGGCAAAACGGGCCGCAGCGGTCGGTGTCGCAATGACGGGAAACTTTTCCAGTACCGTACGATAGGCATCCTTGGCTTTCGCCCATTCGTTCGCCCGATATGCCACGTCCCCCTGTCGGTTCCACGCCCCCATTGCCACACGGGGGAGCTGCGTCCGATACTGCTCCGCCAACGCCGAGAGCGCCGCCTGATCGTCATGATCACGGGGAGACACCTGATCCAGAACTGCAGTGATTGCCGCTTCGGCCCACTCTTCCTGATCACCGTACTTGGTAGCGACATCGATAAGAGCAGCGAGCGTACCGGCCCCTTTTTCCAGTTTCGCCAGCAGCAGAGCGCGCCGCAGGGCGGCTTCCGCCTTGAGAGGCCGGGAAGCATCTTTCAAACCGGCGACCTGCTCAACTAAGCCAATCGCTGTCAACTGATCGGCCGCACCACCACCAAAATCAGCGAGGAGGCGAGCAAAGTCAATCAGATAACGAGCGGTTGCATCGGCGCCTTTCCCCTCAGCCGCAGACTTCATCTCCACCCCTGCGTTGCGGATGATTTCCTGTCGACGCTGCAGCAGTACGGCGTCGCTACAGCGCTCTGCCGTCTGCACTCTGATCCGGGCGATGCCGGCCAACGCTGCTTCACGTGAGAATTGAACGTACCGTCGCGCTACCGAAGCATACTGGTCTCCGGCCCGGGCGGCTTCGCCTGCCTGTTCCATCAAACCTGCCAACGCCAATCCGGCCAGTGCGCCCTCCTGCGTCGGCACACCTTCACCCGCAAGAACACGGGCGGCGGCAAGCCTGGCGTGGGCCGGGTCAGGGGGCTGACGTTCGAGCAGAATACGCGCCATCGCCCACTGTTCGGCCACGGTCGGGCGATCCGGAATTTCACCAGATGCCGGGAGCGACATCACCTGTCCGCCACCGGCAAGACCGGCAACGAAGTAAAAATGATCCCCCGCCGGAATTGGAGCAACCGCCATCAACGCGGCAGAAGTGAGAGGAGCGGCAAACGGGAAGCCGTCATCGCCTGTCCGTTTAAGGTGCAACCGGTAAATCTGCCCCGCTTCCTGTCCGGTTGCGGCATTCCCCACGACAGCGGGTTGGCGGGTAAAGAGCAGCGTATCGGCGCTTTCCCAGTAAGGGTAGAGATCACGTTCAGCGCCACTGGTCAGCTGTGTGACCGTTCCCCCCCGCTCGTTCCACACCCAGATATCGCCATTCGGGTCTGACTTCCGAGACACAAACAGCCACCTCTCCCCATCCGGCGATGGCGCGGCAAAAGCAGCGTCAATACCTACCGGCAACGGTTCAACCCTGTTATCCTTGAGATTGAGACGCATCAGCTCGCGCTGTCCTGAGCCGGGCAGCTGTCGTTGGTAGACCAGTGCCGAGCCGTCGCTCGAAAAGACCGGAGCATCGTCGGCAGAGTCACGACCGGTTAACCGTTGTGGCGTAACAGCAGATGTACCAATTATTATTAGCCAGATATCACCTTTGACGTCACTCTCTGCGTCAACGAATGCCACGGACGTGCCATCGGCATTGAGAGCGGGGGCCGCAAGCCTGACCGGACTCGAATGCAGCAGACGGGGTAATTCCGGAACGGCAGCGAAGGAGTAAAGCCAGAGTTCATCGCCCTTATCACCCCGCTCAACGGTCACCATCCGGGAACCATTAGCGGCACGGGCTGTGTAGAGGACTTGCCGCGAGCTGAAGATTGCGGGTTGGGGAGAAAGTTCCGGACGCGTGCGGGGTGCAGGTCGTGGCACAGCTGGCGCCAGCAGTTCGTCACCGAGTGGGAGAGCGGTTGCGGGCGAGGAGCAGGTCAGCATAAGTAGCGAAATGTGAATAACTGCGGCGTATAATTTCATTCGCCCTCCTGAGAGCAAATAGTGAGACAAAAGTCAAAAGCGACCACCCCCCAACCCCCTCCTTGAAAGGAAGGAGGGGGAGCTGAAAATAAAAAAACAAAGCAAAAAAGCAAACCAAAGCAAACCAAAGCAAACCAAAAAAGCGAAACCGATACCTGCTGGAACAGCAGGGAGGCAAAAGCTGCCCCTCCTGTTGTTAAGGAGGGGGTTGGGGGGTGGTAAGGTTTTCGCCTTTGATCTCCTCCAAAACCTTTTCGCAGACACCATTCAGATTTTCGTAAACATCCGTATTCAGAAACCGAACTACCTTGATATTCAATGCGTTCAGATATGCAGTTCTTTCACGATCATATTCAATGGCATCGACGGTGAAATGAGAATCTCCGTCAAGCTCAACAGCCAGCCTTTCAGAAGGACAGTAAAAATCAAGGATATAGAAACCAACACTATGCTGTCTCCGAAATTTGTATCCGCCAAGATTGCTATGTTGCAACACACTCCATAGCTTTATCTCTGCTGGCGTGGAGCCGTTTCGCAACTCTTTTCTACGGGATTTTAATGGTGGCCGGTTATAGAGGAGCATTGGCAGTACCTTTATGTGTGAAGCAAAGTCAAGGTCAAAGACGACCACCCCCAGCCCCTCCTTAACAACAGGAGGGGGGCAAAAAAACAAAACCAACAACAAAAACAAAAACTAAACCAACAACAAAACCAACAACAAAAACAAAACCGGCACCTGCTGGAACAGCAGGGAGCCAAAAACTCCCCCTCCTGTAGTTAAGGAGGGGGTTGGGGGGTGGTAAGGTTTGTAATCCACCGGCCATCCGCTTCCTGCACCTTGGCGCCCGGGGCGCTGTTCTGGCGATTTATCTTGGCAAATACCTTGCGAATAGCCGGCAGATCCTTAATCGTAAAGTTTTCATTGGTCTGGACTACTCGCATCATCAACACTTCGCGTGCCTGGTTGACCTCCTGCACCACCTGCTGAAATTCGGCCGCACTGTAGTTGGCGGCAAACGACTTCAACTCCTCCGAAGTAACCTTGGGGGTCTCGCGGGTAAAGGGAGTTAACAACCCCTCGTTATTTTCACCAATCCAGCCGAATTTTTTGAAGGTTTCCACGTCGTCAGCATGAAAAGCGATCGTCTCCAGCGCCCTGGTTGCATCAAGCTGCTCCGGTGTATGGCGCGGTGCCGCATCAATCTTCCCGCCCGGAGACACGCCACGCACCGAGGCAACCAGCAACATATCCTCACTCAGACTGTTATACGTCCCAAGCACCTGATTTTCCAGTGATGTCCGTTCACTGACAACATTGACATCGACCTTGGCAAGTGTACAGGCTGAGACTAAAAAACCCAGGCTGAATAACAGTGCTCTCCGTGTTATGAAAGCTTTTACCGCACCTAACAAACTATTTTTCATAACTCCTCCGTTTCAATGACAACTCCCCTTTTGGCCCGACAACCAGCGTATCAGCCCGTACCAGGTCAAGAAAACCGCGTAATGCCATGATACCTGCCCTGTTCTTTGCCAGTTCCTGACGCAGCGGTAATTCGGAAATTCGTACGCGATCGACATTAGGCAGTTCAACCGCAACCCCTTTAATCTCTGCTTCACCCTCCATACTGAAAGCGCCATCTAGCGCAGTTGCCCGCAGCCCCTTCAGTCGGCCAAGGCGCAGCATGTTACGCTGAGCAACCAGCTGTTCGTTCCGTTCGTACGGATCAAGAGTGAAAAGCGCCCGTTCAAGAGTGTTTGCCCCGATTTTTCGTATGTTAACCGCAAGTCGCAACTGCTCAAACAGCTCACGCTGTTCGGGAGTCAGCGGTGCGGTAAAACTCAACTCACCGGTTATATCTGCGTCCTGATCCGTCTGCTGCTTTTTGGCATCTTTCGGCAGCAGATAGGTTACGTCCAGATTTGAAAAAGAACTGGCTGCGGCAAGAACCGGCACCTCTGGTTTCAAGTCAAAAACAGAACGGGCAAGGAGCGTTCCGCCGAGCATATCACCCTGAAAGAAGCTGAGGCCGGTTTTCTCCTGACTGAAGAGCAGATCCCCCTCAAGCGCAGTAAGCACCAGTGGTACTCCGGACGCTTTGGTTGTTATGCGTTTGATTGAAAAAGACCGTGCCCCGCCAACATCGCCGCGCAGGTCGTCATGAATCCGCCCGGCAATTCCTGCCGCACCGGGGTTGGCCGTCGCAACGACTGCCGGACGGACAAGGGCCGTCGAGAGCGGCGTCCAGCGCTCTCCCGGGGTGGTAACAGCCAGGGAATAGCTACGATTGATCGCAATATCAGAGCGCACCCCTTCAATCTTCGTCCCATTGGCAAGTTGAGCCCCGAAATCCCGTGTTGCCAACGAGCAGCGCACGGCAATATCTCGACCGGCGGCAAGATCGACGCGAACAGCACTGTTGATTGTCCCGGCCAGATCAATACCGGGCAGCAGCGGTTTCAGGTTGCGGGTGAATTCCCCCTCGACAGTTGCTAACAGCGTAGCGTCCAGCCGTTTGATCAGAGTTGCCACGCTGAACGGTTGCTTTTCGTCCAACAGCGTATCGATACGACTCACATTCAGTTCGGCCTCATGCACCACTGCCAGCGGGTCAATACGGAACTCCTCGCTTAAACGGAACTCCCGCCAGTCAGAAAGCTGGCCATTGAAAACAAAAGAGCCATGCTGGGGCGGGAGTTTTCCGGCTGATCCGGGAAGGCCGCTCACCGCTGAAATGCGCAAACCACCTTCAAACCGTGCCAAATCGCCTCTGTTCGTTGACACAATCCGCAGATCCGGACCGGTATGCAACCCTGCCACGTTGATCGTCCCTGTGGCGGATGGAACCGTTGCTGAAACAGTATCAAGTTTTACACTCAATTCAAGTTTGTCAAACAGGGATAATCCGGCCCGGGCACTCCGCATCAGGTTTGTGTCGGCGGCAAGAGTTTTATCCGGCAGCAGCGCGGCGATATCCCAGGCGGCAGAAACAACTCCGTCCGCCTTCAGGCCGGAGGGTAGAAAATCTTTTAATACTGGCAGGGTGCGCCGCAGGTCGAGCCGGGCAGTGCCGCTTGTAGTTGCCCGTTGCGGAGACGCACCGGAAAGAGCCGCCTCTGCAACCACCTGAACAGCTTCACCCGCTGAAATTCTGGCGGCAGCGTGCTTGAGCGTCGGCTTCGCACCGTGTGCGGCAGAGAGATAAAGGTTGGTCGCCGTCAGCGATGCTGTAAGCGGCAGCGGGCCGAAGCGTTTGCCATCCTTTTTTCCCTGCAGGGAAGCGGCGATGAGGGAAAATTCCGGAAGAGTGGCCTCAATGTCTCCATTTTCAGCAGCCCGGCCGAGGAAACGGAGCTGTTCATGAACCTTTTCGACGGTAAACTGCGTGCCGCTCGATACACGGCCCAGATCAATGGATTGCGTTACGACAATTGACGCGGCAATGTTTCGCGGCGAGGCGCTTTTCAGATTGAGGTCGTTGACTACCACGCCGACAGTCCCGCGCGCCCCCTGTATTGAAAGCGGTTGAGCGCCGGATAGCGCCGCACTTTTGACGCTCCAGAGCAGATCAGCTCCCAGCTTGACCGGCAGTTTTGCAACCAGCGGACATGACACTTTTTCGAGGAGCAGTTCGACATCGGCGGCGGTCAGCTCACCCTTTTTCAATGCTGCACGCAAATGGGGAAGCCTGACGCCAAAACCGGCAACAGCGAGATCTCCGTTATTGTCGGGACCGGTCAGTTTCAGATTCAGGGAGCGGAGGGTCAGTTCGCCGGATAGATCTTTGATCGGAGTCTCGGGAGGGAGAAACGGTGTAGCGACTGCAAGCGCCCTGGCAAGATCAAGCCGCATGGGACCGACCTGCAGATCAAGTGAGCGCGCGGGTACGGTGGGATGGCTGACGGAAGCGCTCCATGCCACATTAAGCAGTTCGGGGATAATACACGTGCCGCCGGGGAATTCAACCCGTTGGCGCGTATGATCTGTGACAATCTGCTGCTGCAGTTTCAGGTCCAGCGACCCGACCCGTTTTGCCTTCAGCGCACCGCCATGTGCAGCCAGCCCATCCCCCTCAAGCGTCACTGTTGCGTGCAGATTGCGCTCTGCATCGGCTTTCGCTTGCAGCAGCAGCTCGATAGTGCCCGCCAGTTCCGGAATCGCAGGTGGCACAAAAGGGTGTGCAACCGCCAGCAACCGTGGCAGGTCCAGTTTCAAGCGTGCAGTAAAACCGTCCACCTGCCCCAGGCCACCGGTTACGGCAAAGCTCGTACCGGGTGCCGCAGCATCAATGGCAAACAGCGCTGCAGCGAGTTGAATCCGCCGCTCATTGGTCACGAGGTCACTCACCTTCGCATTGAAGTTGACCTTCCCCATATTGCGACCATCAACCACCACGCGGCCATTTACTTCAGCGGTAACAGGTTTTGTTGCCAGCGACGGCATGGCAAGGCGGAGCGAAAAGTCAGTAAGCTGCAGCTGTTTCCCTGGCGCCGGAACATGATACGCAACCTGCAGCGGAGCAATTTCCATCTGAACACGAAGATCAACCGGCAGAGGTAAATCAAGCCCCTGAACTTTTTGAATCGCTTCGGCCAATAGTGTCAGAGGATCCTTGATTGGCAACGGCACCGCTTTTGGCGGACCGGGAGCAAGTTCAGCCTGAACGTTTTTTATTTTGACCACCAGATCAACACCGAAACGCCCATCAACGCCGCGACTGATTCCCGGAGTAATCACAAGCTGCTCAATGTCGGTTTTGAAAAGCGGCGCAGGGCCATCACCGAGTTTGAGTCCGGAAAGGACAAGGCCATCAGACCAAGAGACGGCCAGTCTCGACCAGACCACCTCACGTTTCATGGCGGCTGAAAGGGTTCTCTGAATGCGGGTTTGTACCGATTGACTACTGACAAGGGTCGGGAGAAAGGCGAGACAGAGCAACAGAAGCGACAGACTGATAGCGATGGACAGAGCCGCTAATTTTAAAATGCGTGTACTATATGTATTGCGGGTATTGGTTGTCATTTTCTTCTTTTAAACCGGGAAAATATCGACTCAGCGCATCTAAAATAACCCAACTTTTCATAAGGCTCAACGTCAATCATCATCCAACATACGGTGTTTCGGCTTCTCCACATCCTCAAATTCACCTTTCTTCACCGCCCAGATGAATATCAGCCAGCAGCCTGCGCCAAGACAGAGTGATAAAACTATCAAAATAACAAGGCTTTCATCCATGCTGTTTTAACCTCATCAGACGCAGTGAATTGAGTGAAACCAGCAGAGAGCTGGCGGTCATGGCGACGGCGGCGTATACCGGAGTGAGGTGGCCGGTCATCGCCAGCGGTATGCCGACGATATTATACACAAAAGCCCAGACGAGGTTCTGTTTGATAATCGTCATCGTGGCGCGGCTGAGACGGTACGCTGTTGCGATACGCGAAAGATCGTCGCCGGTAATGATCACATCGGCATTTTCCAGGGCAATATCACTTGATCCGGAGAGTGAACAGCTGACCGTGGCAGCTGCCAGCGCCGGTGCATCGTTGACGCCATCGCCAACCATCAGGACCTGGCGGCCTTGCTGCAGTAGAGTGGTAACATGCTCAAGTTTTTGGTCAGGCGTCATCCCCCCTTGAGCGGAGAGCACGCCAATATCAGCGGCAATGCGGTCGACCGTATTCTGGTGGTCACCACTGATAAGACAAAGTTCCATCTGCTCCGCGGCAAGCTCGGAAACAACCCGCCGTGCACCTTCCCGCAGCTGATCGACAAGCAGAAAACGTCCCGCCAACAGTCCGTCGATGGCCAGCAGAACAGCGGTAGCGGAACCATCCGCCAGACAATTGATGCTGACAGGCGTTCCCGTTTCCCGAAGGAACGACTCGCTGCCACAGAGCACTCTTTTTCCATCCGGCAAAACGCCGGAGATGCCACGACCCGGCACAGAGCGAAAATCACGGCATAATTCAGGCTGGTAGCCACACCCGGCAGCATACTGAACAATCGCCCGGGCAAGCGGATGGGCCGCCTGTTCTTCAACTGTTGCCGCTGCCTGGAGAACGGTTGCCGTACCATAACCGGAATACGTGTCGAATTGAATGACGCCGGGCAGCCCGCAGGTTACCGTGCCGGTTTTATCAAACAGCGCGCTGTTTATTGACGCCAGCCGCTCAATGACGTCGCCCCCCCGCAGAATGACGCCGAGCGACGCCGAGCGGCTGCAGGCCGCCAGCACCGCCGCCGGAACCGCCAGACCCATGGCACAGGGACAGGCGATCAAAATGACTGACAAGGCAGACATGACGGCCGTGCCGACACTGTCTCCTGAATACTGAAGCCGCACGGCACAAACAAGCAGTGCCAGCAGAATTACCGCCGGCACAAACCAGCCGGAGACCCGGTCGGCCAACTGCTGCAGCTTCGGTTTTCCGGCCTGTGCCATCTGGACCAGTGCGGCAACCCGCATCAAATAACTCTGACCAGCCGGCCTGAGCGCCTGCACGGTTACAGGGGCCGCCACATTGACACAGCCTGAGCGCACTTCATTACCGCAGATCAGCAGAACCGGCTGGCTCTCTCCGGTGGCCAACGATTGATCTACCTCGGTTTCACCTTCAATAATCAGGCAGTCAACAGGGAAACGTTCTCCCTGTCTCACCAGCAGGAGATCTCCCGGTCGAATTTCGTCAACGCCAATCGTGCGGTGTTCACTCTCACCCACCAGCGTTGCCCGCTGCGGTGCCGAAGCATACAGGGAGCTGATCCCGGACATGGCCCGGCGGCGCACCGAAAGTTCCAGCAGGCGACCGATCAAGACAAACGTCACGATGGTTGCCGCACTCTCAAAGTACGTTTCGTGTCCGGTAAATGTTGCCCATACACTGTAAATCCAGGCCGAGAGCGCACCCATGGCAATGAGTAGATCCATTCCCGGAGCGGCAGTTTTGAGCGAACGCCAGGCCCCGATAATAAACGGCCAGCCGGAATAAAAAACCACCGGAGTTGTCACCAGCAACGAAACATACTGCAGAAACTGTTTCATTGCTCCCCCTATACCCTGGAAATATCCGGCGTACAGAGCATACGAATAGACCATCAACTGCATCGTCAGAAAAAGTGCGGTACCGAAGCGGAGCAGCAGGTCGTCACGCTCGCGGCGTGCTTCCTTTTCAGATTGATCGACGGAATAGGGTCGGGGAGAATAGCCGAGGCTGACAATAACGGAAAAAATCTCCAGAGGGGTAACGGTCTCCGGATTAAAACGCAGCGAGGCGATACCGCCGCTATAGGAGAGACTGACGTATTCAACACCCGGCACGCGAACCAGCATTCGCTCCAACAGCCAGACGCAGGAGGGACAGGTAATGCCGCAAACCAGAATATCAATTCTACAGAGATCACCTTCAGAGACAATATGGCGCGACAGATCTATTTCAGTGTAATGTGCAGCAGAGGCATCAGATACCGTCGGTGTTGCCCGGTCTGAGCGCAGGTAAAAATTTCCCAGCCCCGCTGCACAGATCATGCGATAGGCACCCTCACATCCCCGGCAGCAAAAAATGGTCTGACTGCCGTCGTCACCGCTGTCGATGATCGCTTTCCAGCGGAAGCTGATGCCGCAATGACTGCAACTCTGCTCTGGCAGGATGCTCATGGCGAAACCGACACCGACCCTGCCGACTGGTCACCGCGCATCAGCTGAAGAACTATTTTTTCAGGAGGGCGGGATTTGTTTATAACATGGATCATGAAGATTACTTCGCGATGCTGATTCGCTTCTACCTTTATTTCACGGATTTGACCGAGCAATTCAACGCCGTTTGGCGACTCTCCGGCAAGCCGGATTGAGTAACCCTGTGCCGCTTCCGAGCGATTACCGATTATCGCCCGCCAGACCTGTGCCTGTGAACCGTCCGGAAGGAGGCGTGAATCTGCGGTTGCAACACGCTGCACGGCAAACGCGTTCTGGTTTCTGCCGGCAACTCCCCAGATGAGTCCGGCGGCAAGAAACAGCGTCATGAGCAGCAGCGCAACGGTCGTCTTCCCCAAGCGGAAGCCTGTCCCTTTCACAGTTCCGAAACGATAATCGATCAGTCCGGTCCTTTCAGGTTTTTTCTCCATTATTCCGCGACAGGCATCGATGCAGCGCCCACATCCGATGCATTCGACCTGGAACCCTTCACGGATATCAATAGCCATCGGGCAGGTCCGGACACAGGCGTTGCAGCGCAGGCAACGGTCGCGGCTCTCCTCCAGAAAGGAGATATTCAGGGTACCCGCATCCATCAAAGCGGTCTGAAACCGGCCGTACGGGCAGTAGCTGCGACAAAAACTCCGCTTGACCAGAATCAGGTTAAGATAGCCGAACAACGTCAGAATCAGAAAGGTTACCAACATAAGCTGGTGGCCGGGGATATCCAGAAGGTCTGCACCAGCCTGTCGGGGTGGCATGAACCAGCAAAACAGGTTGAATGCAATCAGCGTGGCTATAACCAGCGAGGCAATATGCTCAACCGGTCGAGCTATGGCTTGACTGTTTTGCGTGCGGAATTTTCTGGTGCACAACTCTACGAGGTCATTAAAAACAGTTTGCGGGCAGAGCCAGCCGCACCAGACCCGCCCCAACACGGCCGTTACCAGGAGAAAGACAGCGACGAATAACAAAATCACCAGCAGCACAAGATAAAACTGGTCAATCCTGAGCGGTATTCCAGCCAGAAAGAGCGTCATCTTTGCTATGTCCATACGCAGAAACGGATTGCCGGATACCGTGACAAAAGGGAGAAGCAGCGCAACAGCAATCAACAGACTCTGGACCAACTGTCGTTTAGGGGTGATGCGGGGAAGCGGCATGTAATATAACTCCAGAAAATAGTGCTTCCAGAATAAATCTAAAATAATTTTCGATACTAGCAGAAAAGCGAGCAATCTGGTTCAAAAAAGACCATAACTGTCTCGTTCATGGTATCGCACCTTCTTTTCAGACTGGCGACGAGAATCAATAGATCATTTCATCGTCATCAAAATAATGTATACTCACCCCGCTTTTATGATATTTCTGAGGCTGAAACTGAGCGCCCAACTTGTAAAAAGAGAGAGTCACTATGACCGTAACAGCATTTTCAACGCTTCATATAAAGCCGTCCATGCTCAAAAATCTCGCGTCACTCGGCTATGCCGAGATGACACCCATTCAAGCCCACACTCTTCCGCTGATTCTCGCCGGAAAAGACCTCATTGCCAAGGCGAAAACCGGCAGCGGCAAAACCGCCGCCTTCGGTATCGGCTTGCTGACACGTCTGGAGACAAGCTCCTTGCAGGTTCAGGCATTGGTACTCTGCCCCACTCGCGAACTGGCCGATCAAGTTGGCAAAGAGCTGCGTCGCCTGGCCCGCTTTACTGACAACGTAAAAATTCTGACACTCTGCGGCGGCGTTCCCTTCGGCCCCCAACTCGGTTCGCTGGAGCACGGCGCCCATGTGGTGGTCGGAACTCCGGGACGCCTTCTCGACCATCTGCGACGGGGGAGTCTCGACTTCACCGCACTGCAGACTCTGGTACTTGATGAGGCCGACCGCATGCTCGACATGGGGTTTCAGGACGATATCAATACTCTCATTGCCGCCACTCCGCACAAAAAGCAGACCCTGCTTTTTTCTGCCACATACCCTGCGGCAATAGGGGAACTGACGGCAACATTCCAGCATGAACCGGTTGAGGTAACGGTTGATGAGACCCATGACGAAAACGCTATCGCGCAAGTCCTCTATGAGGTGACTCCGGACGAACGGATACCGGCAGTAGTCCGGATCCTCAGGCATTATCGTCCTGAGTCCACGCTGGTCTTCTGCAACACCAAAGCGGAGTGTCAGGAGGTGGCGAACTCCCTGACCAAAAGCGGCTTTACCGCATTGGCTATCCATGGCGATCTGGAACAGCGGGATCGTGATCTGGTGCTGCTCCTTTTTGCCAACAAAAGTGCTTCGGTGCTGGTCGCAACAGATGTCGCCGCGCGCGGTCTTGATATAAAGGAGCTCGCAGCGGTTATCAATTATGAACTTCCGCGCGATCCGGAGATTCATACTCATCGGATCGGCCGCACCGGACGGGCCGGGGAGCAGGGGTTGGCACTGAGCCTGGTAACTCCCCATGAGTCCCGACGGGTTCAGGCGATTGAAAACCTGCTTGGCAGCAGCATCTCAAGGGGTGAACTGGCCTCGTTACCGGTAGCAGCGGGCGGCCATCTGATACCACCGATGGTTACCATCTGTATCGACGGAGGGCGCAAGAACAAGCTGCGCCCGGGTGATATTCTCGGCGGCCTCACCGGCGAAGGAGGGATAACAGGAAGCGAGGTCGGAAAAATTACTGTTTTTGATAGCCACGCATACATAGCAATCGTCAGGGCAAGCGTCGATCAGGCGCTGTCTTGCCTCGGGAGAAACAAGATCAAGGGGCGTTTCTACAAGGTCAGAAAAGTAGAGGTTGGATAGAGCGGGATATTAAGCGTATGGTTTGAGAGCAAAACCGCTCAAAAGGATTCAGATGTCGGCAATAATTGAAGTTAAAAACTTGCGCAAGTCCTATGGTCCGGCCGTTGCGGTCGATGGCATCAGTTTTACGGTACAAGCTGGTGAATGTTTTGGCCTGCTCGGCCCTAACGGAGCCGGTAAAACCACTACAATACGAATGATCTACGGCTTCACTCCACGGGAAAGCGGGACTCTGCAGATTTTCGGCACTGACTGCGATACTGCATGGAGATCAATAAAAGCCCGGATTGGTGTCTGTCAGCAGGAGGACAACCTTGATCCGGATTTGACCGTGCGCGAAAATCTGGAAACATTCGCCGCCTATTTCGATATACCTTCAGCTCTCGTTAATGAGCGGGTGGCTTCTCTGCTGCAGTTTACCGCTTTGGAAGGACGTGAGCATGCCAACGTCAAGGATCTCTCCGGAGGTCTTAAACGTCGCCTGGCCCTGGCGCGGGCACTTCTCAACGAGCCACAGCTGCTGATCCTGGATGAACCGACCAGCGGACTCGACCCACAATCACGACACCAGTTATGGAGCCGTCTTGATGACCTGAAGAAACGCGGACTCACGACGCTATTGACGACTCATTACATGGACGAAGCGCAGCGTCTTTGCGATCGGCTGATAATTATGGATCAAGGAAAAATACTGGTTGAAGGGGCGCCACTTGACCTGATTCAGGAGCATGTAGGAAAAAGCGTCATTGAAGTCGTCGCGCCGTGCGCGGATCTGAGAGGAATGCTTACAGAAAAAGGAATTTTATTCGAAGATCTGGGTCAGCGGTTGATACTCTATAGCAACGATGGCGAAACGCTTTACCGCGATTTACTTGCTGATCATTGTCATGAAGGTTGCATGCTCCGCCCTGCGACGCTGGAGGATGTCTTTTTGAGGCTGACCGGAAGGGAGTTACGCGAATGATTGGCTTCAATTTAAGTAAACGATTCATACGCGTATGGCAGCGAAACTACCGGGTCTATCGCAAGACGTGGATGATCTCTTTTGCACCACCGCTGCTTGAGCCGCTGTTTTACCTGGCAGCATTCGGCGTCGGCCTGGGCGGATTAGTCGGTTCACTCTCTTACGGTGGAAAATCGACCGATTACACGGCATATATCGCACCGGCTCTGATTGCTATAAACATCATGCAGAGCTCATTTTTTGAGACGACCTTCAGCTCTTTCGTGCGCATGTTTTATCAGAAAACGTTTGATGCCATGTTGGCAACACCGCTGACAATTGAAGAAATCATCACCGGAGAAATCCTCTGGGGCGCAACCAAGTCGGTTATCGGCACTGCGCTCATGATGATCATCCTGACTTTTTTCGGTCTTTTGCACTTCCCCCATGCCTTACTACTGCTTCCTGTCGCTTTTCTAGGTGGTTTGGCTTTTGCGTGCGTCGGCATGGTCTGCACGGCTGTAGTCCCGACTATCGAGACACTTAATTTACCGATTTTCCTATTTATCACGCCGATGTTTCTCTTCTCCGGCACCTTTTTCCCGCTCAACAATTTACCCGCTTGGGCACAGGGTATCGCGAATTTCCTCCCCCTCACCCACCTCGTCGAGCTCTGCCGGGCCTCAGCGCTCGGCAGACTGGACGTATCCAATGTAATCTCGATCGCATATCTGGTTATATGGTCGGTGGTTTTATTCCCGTTCGCCGTAACCGGCATGCGACGACGACTGGTGCGGTGACACTTGGGTTTCCTTTTGATTATGCAGATAATGCCGGTGATCTGACATAGCGGACTATCATTGGCACGATGAACATCGCACCAAGGACGATCAGCATTGTTGTGTTTGGATCTTTAAAGTAGGAATTCAAGCGCACAGTAGTGAGAGCGATAACGGCGAAATAAAGCATGTCTCCAGCGATGGCAATAGCCCATCCGGCAATAAATCCATGCCCAGCCGCGTGAGCCGTGGCTCGCCCGGTCATCGGATCAACTCCAAAGGAAATCATAACAAGAGCAAGGGGGCCAGTACTGGTGCCGCCAACATGTGCAACTGTGCGAGCCGACGCAGCCTTAAAAGCGGCGCTAAAACGAGCGAGAAACGGGACTCGCCCTATCACCATGGAGATAAACCGAAGGATTGGTTCAAAGGCAAGAGCCAGAGCTATGTCCGAAACCAAATAGAGTCCGGTGGTGACAGGCCAGGCCAATCCTTTGGCCTGAGCGAGCAAAACACCGGCCGGTATTCCGCCACCGACCGGGATAATGAAAAGCTTCAGCACAGAAAACAGTATGGCTACTGGCAGGTCCAATCCGGGAGACTCCATTGTACATAACCTTAGGGTGGTGTTGACGAGCGCAACCATAACGAGGCGATGATTATATGTCAAGAACGGCTTTCCAGGGACAGTCGCTCTATTTCTTGTAAGATTTCACAATTCAATATATATTCAGCCGTTATGCATATTCATATTTGAAACGAGTATACTCAATTGATCTCTCCAGATACGGACCACAACATTACAGAAGCTCTCCGCACACTGTCACAACCTGTCCGCATCGCTACCGTGGGACCGGACAATACGCCACTTGACGTGTATGTTGCGCCGCTGCTGCCGGAACAACTTGGCGATCAAACGTTCTGTCGTGAGGTGGGGATTCGCTATCCCTATATTGGCGGCTCCATGGCCAAGGGAATCAGCTCTGTTGCCATGGCAGAGGAGTTGGGGCGTGCCGGCATGCTCGGCTTTTTCGGAGCTGCAGGTCTGCCGTTTTCCGCAGTTGAAGCAGCGGTGGACACCTTGACCGGCGCAGATTTCCCCTTCGGTTTCAATCTGATACACTCACCACACGAACCGGACCTTGAGGCTGCTCTTGCTGAGCTCTATATGCGTAAGAATGTTCACCTTGTGGAGGCATCCGCGTTTCTGGCCCTGACACTGCCGCTGGTTCGCTACCGTACCCACGGCATCCATCGCGCTGCCGACGGAATAATCATTGCGCCTAACCGGATTATTGCCAAGGTGTCGCGGGAAGAGCTGGCCGAAAAGTTCTTCTCCCCGCCGCCGGAAAAACTCCTGCGCCAGCTTCTTGATGAAGGTGCCATCACCGCCGAACAGGCCGAGTTAGCCACGCAGATACCAATGGCGCAGGAAGTTACCGCCGAAGCCGATTCAGGCGGCCATACCGACAACCGTCCGGCCATTGCCCTGTTTCCGACCATCGCCTCACTGGCTGCCCGGATGGAGCAGCAGTTCGGGTATGGTGTCAAGCTGCGCGTCGGGCTGGCAGGAGGCATCGCCACGCCTGCCGCTGCAGCCGCCGCATTTGCCATGGGAGCAGCCTACATCATGACCGGCTCCGTCAACCAGGCCTGCGTCGAATCGGGGACGTCGGATACGGTACGCCGGATGTTGGCGGAAACCCGTCAGGCCGATGTGACCATGGCGCCTGCTGCGGATATGTTTGAAATGGGCGTTACGGTGCAGGTATTGAAACGCGGCACCATGTTCCCGATGCGGGCGGCAAAACTGTACGATATGTATCGGAGCCATGACGGGCTTGATGGCATCCCCGGCCCTGAACGGGAAAAACTTGAAAAAACGCTTTTTCTGGCCCCCCTTGCCGACATCTGGCGCGACACCCGGGCATTTTTCCTGCAGCGTGATCCACGTCAGGTGGAACGTGCAGAACGGGATTCGAAGCACCTCATGGCGCTCGTGTTTCGCTGGTATCTGGGACAGGCCGCCCACTGGGCCAAGGATGGGACATCAACCCGGACGATGGACTACCAGATCTGGTGTGGACCGGCCATGGGAGCTTTTAATGAATGGGCCTCAGGAAGTTTTCTCGCGTCTCCGGAGCAGCGCCGGGTGGCGACGGTCGCCCGCAACCTTCTGTTCGGTGCGGCGCTGCTGACGCGCGCCAACATCCTCCGCTACCAGAACATACAACTTCCCGCAGATTTCCGTATCGAACCGCTTGAAGATATCCACATCAAGGAGTACCTCGCGTGACACAGAATAATGCCAATCAAACCACCTCTCCCAGCGCCGCACCACTTGCCATCATAGGAATCGGCTGCCTCTTTCCCCGTGCCGAAGACAGCAGCACCTACTGGGCCAATATTCGCGAAGGGATCGACGCCATCAGCGACATCCCGGCTACTCATTGGCGCGTGGCGGATTACCACAACCAGGACCCAAAAGCGCCCGACATGACCTACGGCCGCCGGGGCGGATTTCTCTCCGAAGTGCCGTTTAACCCGATGGAATACAATATCCCTCCCGCTACCATGGAGGCGATAGACAGCTCGCAGCTGCTCGGACTGGTGGCAACCGGTCAAGCATTGAAAGACGCAGGGTATGGCGCCGACCGGAGCTATGACCGCGACCGTGTCAGCGTTATTCTTGGTGTTACCGGAACTCTTGAACTGGTTATCCCCCTCGCCGCGCGTCTCGGGCATCCCCATTGGCGGACGGCCCTCAAGGACGCAGGTGTGGACGACACCACCGCCGAAGACGTTGTGCAGCGCATCTCCGATTCCTATGTTTCGTGGCAGGAAAATTCTTTCCCCGGCCTGCTCGGCAACGTGGTTGCCGGCAGGATCAGCAAACAGTTCGACCTGGGCGGCACCAACTGTGTAGTGGATGCCGCCTGCGCCAGTTCCCTCAGCGCCCTGCATCTGGCCGCGATGGAGCTGGCAACCGGCAAGTCCGACATGGTTGTCACCGGCGGCATCGACACCTTTAACGATATCTTCATGTATATGTGCTTCAGCAAGACTCCGGCACTGTCGCCAAGCGGCGATATCAAACCGTTTGACGCCTCCGGTGACGGCACCATCCTGGGTGAGGGGCTCGGCATCATGGTAATCAAGCGGCTTGCCGATGCGGAACGCGACGGAGACCGGATTTATGCGGTGATTCGCGGCGTCGGCTCCTCAAGTGACGGCAAGGGCGAGGCGATCTATACCCCCAGCGCGTCCGGCCAGAGAAAGGCCATCAGAGACGCCTACCAGCGCGCCGCTGTTTCACCCGACAGTATCGGCCTGGTGGAAGCCCACGGCACCGGCACCAAGGTCGGTGACGCGGTGGAAGTATCGGCACTGCGCGAGATTTACGGAGCCGCCGACAAGCCGTGGTGTGCTCTCGGTTCGGTCAAGTCGCAGATCGGCCATACCAAGGCGGCCGCCGGCGCTGCCGGGATGATCAAGGCGATCCTGTCACTGTACCACAAGGTCATTCCACCTACTATCAAGGTTAATCAACCGCTGCGCGAGGTTTCTGACGGGCGTTCACCCTTCTACCTCACCAGCCACAAACGCCCCTGGCTTTCCCGGAACGGGCAGCCGCGTCGGGCAGCGGTCAGCGCCCTCGGCTTTGGCGGTTCGAACTTTCATGTGGTACTTGAAGAGTACACCCCTGCTGCTACCGTCGCCGACTGGGACGGCACCGTCCAGATACTCCCCTTCTCAGCTGCCGATACGACTGCATTAGAGAAGCTGATTACCGGATGTTCCGACACAGAGAGCTGGAAAGAAATCCGCGCCATGGGAGCGGCTCTCCGCTCAACCTTCGATGCGAATGCTCCATGCCGCCTGGCGCTGGTCGTCGAACAGGGGAAGACAGTACTGAATTCCCTCTGCACCAATGCACTGACCATGCTCCGCAAACAGCCGGCTACACCCTGGAACACGCCCGATGGCGCCTGGTATGCAACCGGCGCTGCACCGGGCAGGCTCGGCATGCTGTTCCCCGGCCAGGGTGCCCAGTATACCGGGATGCTGCGTGATCTCGCCTGCAGCTTTCCAGTGATGCTCGCTGCTCTTGACGCTGCGGACCGGGAGTATGGTGCAGCTGCCGGCAGCTGCCTGTCCGACCTGATCTATCCCCCGACTCCATTCAGTGACACCGACCGGGAAGCGGGTGAAACCGCCTTGCGCGCCACCGAAACCGCCCAACCCGCCATCGGCGCAGTCAGTCTCGGTGCCTTGCGGATTCTGGAGTCATTCGGTTTTGCACCTGATGCCGCGGCCGGTCACAGCTATGGGGAACTTACCGCTCTCTGTGCGGCCGGACGGCTTGATGAAACCTCATTCCACGCCTTGTCCCGCCTGCGCGGCCAATTAATGGCAGCCGGAGACGGCGACAGGGGCACCATGCTGGCCGTGTCCGCACCTTTGGCCGATGTGCAGCAGTTGATCAGCGATGAAACGCTCGACCTGGTCATTGCCAACCATAACGCGCCGAACCAGGCCGTTCTCTCCGGCAGCAGCGCAGAAATTGCCCGCGCCGCCGACGCCTGCGCCGTCCGTAAACTTTCCTGCAAAAGCCTGACCGTTGCCGCGGCATTCCACAGTCCGTTGGTTGCCGATGCCGCCGCCCCGCTGCTGGCTGCCCTGTCCGGCATCACCATTGCGGACGGGACGCTTCCGGTCTATGCGAACAGCACTGCAGCAGAATACCCTTCTGAGACGGGTGAAGCCGCAGCACTACTTGCCGGGCAACTGGCCCGGCCGGTCGAATTTGTTGCTGAAATCGAAGCGATGTATGCCGCCGGTATTCGTACGTTTGTCGAGATCGGTCCGGGAGCCCGCCTCAGCGGCCTTGTCTCCGCCATACTTGCCGGACGCCCGCACTCTGCTGTCGCACTCGATGCGTCCGGCGGCAGGCGCTCCGGGATTGCCGATCTGGCGCGCTGCCTGGCACAACTGGCCGTACTCGGCCACGGCATAAATCTGGCCGGGTGGGATGAAGGGTATCGCCCTGCTCCGCAGGCCACCGGCAAAAAACCGGCGCTGACGATAAACCTGAGCGGCGCCAATTATGTCAAACCGAAGGCAAAACGCCCTGCGACTCCTCCTCGTCCGGCCGCAGCAACAACCGTTGCCACGTATGCTGCCCACTCTGCTGGCATGGTTGCATCACCTGCTCCATCACCGGCAGCTCCAGTAACCGCTCCATCCTCCGTACCTCGTGACGTTCTGTCAGAATCACTGAAGGTTACCCGGGAAGGCCTGTCGGCACTCACACGGATTCAGGATGAGACAGCCCAGCTTCACCGCCGCTTCCTGGAAGGACAGGATACCGCCGCCAAAACCATCCAGATGCTGCTTGCACAGCAGCAAACGATTCTTCAGGGTGGCAGCATTGCTCCCTCACCCGTATCGTTTCCTGCTGCTGTCGCTGCCCCGACCTCCCCGGTCGTTGCGCCGTCAGCAGTCGCGGCGGTCGTGACACCAATGATTAAACCTGTTGAGCCGACTGTTCCTGATACTCAGCCGAAGTCTGACCGCGTTGCCGAGACGCTGCTGGAGGTGGTCAGCGAGAAGACCGGTTACCCGATAGAAATGCTGGAGATGGAGATGGGGCTTGAATCCGATCTCGGCATCGATTCCATCAAGCGGGTTGAAATCCTGTCAACACTCCAGGAGCGTCTTCCCGGCTCACCGGTCATCGGTCCCGAGCATCTGGGCACCCTGCACACACTTGGTGAAATTGCGGGCTATCTCGGTGCCGGTGCGTCAGCATCGACAGCGGCTCCCGTTGCGGGAACTGCTGTACCTGCGAACTCCACCATTACCGAAACCCTCCTGGCGGTAGTCAGCGAAAAAACCGGCTATCCGGTAGAGATGTTGGAAATGGATATGGGAATGGATTCCGATCTTGGCATCGACTCCATTAAACGGGTCGAGATCCTGTCGGCGCTCCAGGAACGCCTCCCCGGCTCACCGGTCATCGGCCCCGAACATCTGGGCACCCTGCAGACGCTGGGTGAGATCGCCCGTTATCTGGGCGTCGGTTCCGGCACAACATCAACAGTTGCTCCGGTTGTGGGCTGTTCGTCATCAACGGCGTCAAATATCGCCGACACCCTTCTGGCGGTAGTCAGCGAGAAAACCGGCTATCCGGTGGAGATGCTGGAGATGGAAATGGGACTTGAATCCGATCTCGGCATCGATTCCATCAAACGGGTTGAAATCCTGTCGGCGCTTCAGGAACGTCTTCCCGGCTCACCGGTTATCGGTCCCGAGCATCTGGGTACCCTGCATACACTGGGTGAGATCGCACGCTATCTTGGCGGTGCTGCATCCACTCCGGTGGCTGAAAATGATACGGCGGCTTCAGATGCCCTGAACGAAGCGAACGACTGCCACGACACCAGCAACACCGTCCAAACGGTCAATCGAAGCACCATTGTGCCGGCATTGCTGACCGAACCAGCACAAAAACTGCAGCTGGCTGACTCGGGTGAAATCTGGATTACGGATGACGGTTCGGATTTTTCCGCCAAACTGTCTGTTCAGTTACGCTCGACGGGGCGAAAAATTCAACTGGTCCATATTGAAGACGCGTTTATGAATGCCTCCCGGGCTGATCTTGCCGCTCTTGTCATCTGCGCTCCTGCGGGCGGAACCGATGATAATTTTTACGAAAACGCCTTTCTTCTCCTGAAGAGTTCAGCCCCTGCCTTGCGCAGGTCCGGAGAAAACGGCGGCGCACTGTTTGCTACCATTTCCCGTCTGGACGGTTCATTCGGGTGCGGAACCGGCACCACTCTTATCGACCCGCTCTCCGGCGGTCTTGCCGGTCTGGTAAAGACGGCAGCCCACGAGTGGGGTGAAGTATCGTGCAAAGCGATCGACATCGGGCTCTTCTCCGATCATATGCGAGAGGCCGAAGCGGTAGCGCATGAGCTTCTGCTTGACGGCCCGCTGGAAATCGGCCTGACGCCTGCAGGCAGAACCACCCTGAACACGATTGATCTTCCGGAACAGCCACAAACGGGCGAAGCGCCGTTACAGACCGGGGATGTTGTCGTGATCACCGGAGGCGGACGCGGAGTAACGGCTGCAGCTGCCGTTGCGCTTGCAGCTGCCTACAAGCCGCTGCTGGTTCTGCTGGGACGCAGCCAGGAACTTCAGACTGAACCGGCGTGGCTGATGCCGCTGCAGGACGAAAGCCTTATAAAACGGGCTATCCTTGAACATACTGCTGACAAACTCCACCCCAGAGAGATTGAGGAACGATACCGAGCCATCGTAGCCGGACGGGAACTCAAAGAAACTCTGGCGAAAATAGCGCTGACAGGTGCCCGGGCAATCTACCGCTCCGTTGACATTCGTGATGCTGCCGCCGTTTCCTCCCTGCTCGGCGACATCCGCCGGGAGTTCGGTCCTATCCGGGGTATCGTGCATGGTGCCGGAGTTTTGGCTGATCGTCTCATCAGCGACAAATCCCTGGAACAGTTCTCTATGGTGTACAGCACCAAGGTGAATGGATTAAAGGCATTGCTTGAGGCAACCGCGCAGGATGATCTGCGGTGCATTGTCATGTTTTCTTCTACAACAGGCCGATTTGGCCGAAGCGGCCAGGTTGATTACGCCGTTGCCAACGAACTGCTCAACAAGCTGGCACAGGCAGAGTCACGTCGCCGTTCCGCATGCCGGACTGTCAGCATAAACTGGGGACCGTGGGATGGCGGCATGGTTACATCGTCATTGAAAAAGGTTTTTGCCGGCGAAGGGATCGGACTGATCGGACTAAAAGAGGGTGGAGAACTGCTCGTTCGTGAGATGGCTGCCACTGGTGATCCGGTTGAAATCATCGCACTTGCCGGAGCTTCAGCCGGTTCGCTGTCAATTGCCCCGCTTCCGGAGACACCGCTTACCGAGGCGTTCCGCCTGAATCTGACCGTTGAGGAGTACCCTTTCATCCGCTCCCATGTAATTGATGGCAAGGCCGTCCTTCCGATGGCCATGGCTATTGAGTGGCTGGCTCACGGCGCCCTGCACGGCAATCCCGGCTTCCGCTTTCACGGATTCAATAACCTGCGCATCTGCAAAGGGGTCATCTTTGATCAGGGGAGCACCTGCACCCTCAAGGTAATGGCCGGGCGCGCCGAGAAACATGATTCCCTCTTTGTTGTTCCCGTTGAACTGACCGGCAGCGCCGGTGAAGGGCTGAGCGTCCTGCATGTCCGCGCCGAAATAGTGCTCGCGTCAAAACTGCCGGAAGGGATCCGCTCCATTGTCGATCTCCCTTCAGCACCGTACGCTCCGGGTAACGGCGCCATCTACGACCGGGAGCGCCTCTTCCACGGATCGGATCTGCAAGGAATCGAACAGGTCGGAGGCTGTTCTCCCAAGGGGATCACCGCACTGGCCAAGGCGGCACCGAAACCGGAGGTCTGGATCAAACAGCCGTTGCGCAATATCTGGCTGACCGATCCGCTGGTGGTCGATTGCGCCTTTCAGCTGATGATTCTCTGGAGTTTCGAACGTTCCGGTTCCGGTTCACTCCCGTCGTTTGCCGGAAGGTACCGTCAGTTCCAGGAGAACTTTCCCCGTGAGGGCGCCCAGATTGTGATCAGGGTTACCGAGGAACGGAACCATGGCGCATCGGCCGATATTGAATTTCTTGACCGGACCAGCGGCAAGCTGATTGCCCGACTGGAAAACTATGAGTGCGTCATCGACCCTTCCCTGCAAAAGGCTTTTCGGTGTAATCAACTGGCGCAACCGGGGTGTGTAGAGCTGGAAGTAGCCTGATGACTGATTACCGCTCTACAGTTGCCATTGTCGGAATCGGCGGCATCTTTCCCGATGCGCCCGACCTGGCGGCTTTCTGGGACAATATCAGGAGGTGCCGCAGCGCCTTCCGCGAGGTTCCGGACGGACGATGGATGGTTCCGGCCGACTCCGTGTTTGATCCAGAGCCGGGAAAAGCTGATTGCGTCTATTCGCGCCGTGGCTGTTTCATCGAAGGACTCCCCTCGGCGGCAACTCTTCCCGGTCTTGCCATAGATCCGGCACTGCTCGACGGACTCGATCCGCTCTTTCATCTGCTGATCCACGCCGGGAAACGTGCATTCGACGATGGCGTCACCGCACCGCTCGACCGCTCCCGAGTTGGCATCATCATCGGCAACCTGGCCCTGCCGAGCGAGACCTCCGCGCTGCTGACCCGTAACTGGCTCGGGCGCACCTTCGAGGAGCAGCTGTTCGGATCTGCCTCTGCACCTTCTCCCACCTCGCCGCTCAATCGCTTTCCCGCCGGCCTGCCCGCCGGAATTCTGGCCCGCGCCCTCGGCCTCGGTGGCGGCGCCTGTACGCTTGATGCCGCCTGCGCTTCATCGCTGTATGCCCTGAAACTGTCAATGGACGAACTGCTGTCCGGCAGGGTCGATGCCATGCTCTCCGGAGGCGTTTCCCGTCCCGACCCGCTCTTTACCCAGATGGGATTTTCCCAGCTGCGCGCCCTTTCCAAACGGGGCGTCTGTTCACCGTTTGATGCTGCGGGCGACGGACTCGTTGTCGGCGAAGGTGCGGGACTGTTCCTGCTTAAACGCACCGAAGATGCTGTGGCCCACGGAGACCGGATCTACGGCGTCATCAGGGGCATCGGCCTGGCCAACGATGTGGGGGGGAGCCTGCTTGCTCCGATGTCGGAAGGACAGCTGCGCGCCATGCGTGCCGCCTACCATCAGGCCGACTGGCAACCGGAAGACGTTGATCTGATTGAATGTCACGCGACCGGCACGCCGGTCGGCGATGCTGTCGAAGTAGCCAGCCTCAAACAGCTCTGGTCCGAAGTCGACCGGGACGATACACGTTGCGTCATCGGCTCAGTTAAATCCAATATCGGCCATCTGCTGACAGCCGCAGGCGGCGCAGCCCTGACCAAGGTGCTGTTGGCCCTGCAGAACGAGACACTCCCCCCTACGGCCAATTTCAACACGCCGCAGTCCGGCATGGAACTGGCCGACAGCCCGTTTCGCGTCCTGTCGTCACCAGCCCCATGGCAGCGGCGGGGCGAAGGGATTCCCCGACGTGCTGCCGTCAGCGCGTTCGGTTTTGGCGGTATCAACGCTCATCTGCTGATTGAGGAATGGCTGCCGCACTCTGCCGCACCGCCATTATCCGTTCCCCTTCCGCCACAAGAAAAACATGACGCCATTGCCGTAGTCGGCATGGATGCCCGTTTCGGCCAGTGGCAATCGCTACGGGCGTTCCAGGAACGGGTACTCGGCGGCGATACCGCTGCTGTTCCGACTCCGCCAAAGGGTTGGCATGGCGCATCAGAGAGCAGATGGTTCCACACAGAAAGGCTCGATGCGACGCCGTTCGCCGGTTTTACGATGGATGAAGTGACGCTGCCGGCCAACCGCTTTCGTATTCCGCCCCGCGAGATGGAGGAGATGCTGCCACAGCAGCTGCTCATGCTGCAAACGGCGGCAGAGGCACTGCACAATGCCGGATGCGACCGGGACAGCAACTCATCAACCGGCGTCTTTATCGGCATCGCCCTTGACCTGAACAGCACCAACTTCAGCCTGCGGTGGGCTTTGGCCGGGCAGGCCTCACGCTGGGAGCGGGAACTGGGGCGGGAGCTGACGCCAAAAGAGCAGTCTGAGTGGCTATCCCAACTCCGCACTGCCGCCGGACCGTCCCTGACCGCCAACCGCACCATGGGTGCGCTCGGCAGCGTCGTGGCCAGCAGGATCGCCCGTGAATTCCGTATCGGCGGGCCGAGTTTTACTCTCTCCAGTGAGGAAAGTTCCGGCATCAGGGCGCTGGAGGTGGCCATCCGCCAGCTGCAGAATCGTGAACTTGACCAGGCACTGGTCGGTGCCGTGGATCTGGCCGGCGACCTGCGGGCGGTTCTCGGCCGGCATGCCGTGCATCCCTATTCCCGTTCGGGCAGTTCTGCACCGTTTGACGTAACTGCCGACGGTGCCGTTATCGGCGAAGGCGCCTGCGCCGTTGTGCTTAAACGCCTTGAAGATGCCAAGCGTGACGGTGACCGGGTATATGCCGTCATTCGCGGCATCGGCTCTGCAAGCGGTGATCCGACGGCGGACGGGCAGAAGACCTATCACCAGGCGCTTGACAAAGCCTACGCTGACGCAGGCGTACCTCGGGAATCCATCGACTTCATTGAGGCGAGCGCCGACGGCACCCCTGAATCTGACTCCGATGAAGCTGCTGCCCTGGCATCCTGGTTTTCTTCCGATACCGCCCCGGCCCGTTCATGCGCCGTCAGCAGCGTCAAGGGGGACATTGGCCACAGCGGTGCGGCTTCCGGTCTTGCGTCGCTGCTGCGTGGCTGTCTTGCCCTGTACCATGAAATCATTCCGGGCTGCCGCGGTCTGACATCAGCCGCACCGGCTCTCCCGGAGCAGTCGCCGCTTCATTTCCCCCGCTCCTCCCGTTACTGGCTGCGCAATCGGAACGACGGCCCGCGCCGTGCCGGTGTCACTGTTTGCAGCATCGACGGTTCGTGCAGCCATGTGGTCCTGGAGGGATGCGACACACCTCCGTCCGGCGGTGAAACGGAGCGCTGCGCCCCGCTCGGAGCAGGCACTGAAGCTCTCTTTGCTGTTGCCGGTGACACCGTTGCTGATCTTCTGGTGCAACTTGATCTGCTTGAAGATGCGATACAGGGATCTTCAGACAGCCTCTATGATCTGGCCTCCGCCTGGTATCCACACTTTACGGCAGCCGCCGGTAAAGCACGTGCCATTGCCATGGTTGCCCGGGATCGCGTTGAGTTGACTCTGCTTATCGAACTCGGCCGGTCCACAGTGAAGAATAACGGCACTCCCCTCGCCACTCTGCCGGGCCTGCGTGATCGGCTGTTTTATGCAGCGGAACCGCTTGGCTCTGCGGGGAAAGTAGCGTTTGTCTTTCCCGGTTCCGGCAATCATTATTCCGGCATGGGGATGGAACTGTTCAACCGCTGGCCAGCTGTTCTGCGCCGCCAAAATGAAGAGAACCTTTTGCTGCGGGCACAGTTCCAGCCGGAGCTGTTCTGGAACGATGCAGCAGCATCCCTGATCAATGACGATCATCGGGCCGTTATTTTCGGCCAGGTAGCGGTCGGTTGCGCCGTCAGTGATCTGGTACAGCGCTTCGGGGTCCACCCTGCTGCTGTCATCGGCTACAGCCTCGGTGAATCGGCGGGACTCTTTTCCCAACGGGCGTGGCGCGACCGCGACGGCATGTATCGCCGCATGAAGGAATCCACTCTCTTTACCGACGATCTGGCCGGCGAGTGCCGTGCGGCCAAACAAGCCTGGGGCCTGAAAGAAGGCGCGACCGTAAACTGGAGCCTCGGAGTTGTCACAGCGCCGGAACAGGCTGTGCGAGCTGCGCTGTCGGAGTTCCCCCGCACCTATCTCCTGATCGTCAACACTCCCGATGAGTGCGTCATCGGCGGTGATGCCGACGAACTATCCCGGCTGGTGGCAGCGCTCGGCAGCCGGTTTTTCCCGCTGCAGGGAGTGACCACGGTGCATTGCGAAGTGGCGCAGCAGGTGGCAACCCCGTACCACGATCTGCATCTGTACCCCACGGAAGCACCGACCGGCGTTGTCTATTACAGCGGCGTCAAGGGTGATTCCTACGAGGTCACCCGCGAAAGTGCCGCCGCGTCGATCCTCGGCCAGGCGCTGCACGGCATCAACTATCCGCAAGTAATCGAGTCGGCATATCGCGACGGCGTCCGCCTGTTTCTGGAGATGGGGCCGGGCGCATCCTGCAGCCGCATGATCGGACGCATCCTCGGCGATCGTCCGCATCTGGCCCGCTCCGCCTGTTTTTCCGGTCAGGATCCGGTATCTGTCATATTGAAGATGATGGCCAACTTGATCGCTGAACGGCTGCCGGTCGACCTGTCGCCCCTCTTTGATGTTCCGCGAGTTGTTGTTGCCGCTCAAAACAGGTCTGGAATGGTTCGAGTCGGGCTCGGCGGCGCGCCATTTCAGCCGCCGCAGCCACCTGTGCCACAAGCGAAGAAACCCGCCGCCACGAAGGAGACCGCTGCGACATCATCGGTAACCGCGACCACCACTCCTGAGCCACTTCGTGACGGTGCAGGCGACTCACTGATACGTGAACTTGCCCGGTCCCAACAGTCCCATACTGAAGCCCATGCGGCGTTTCTTACCGTCAGCGAGACCGTGACCCGCTCGATGTCACACGCTCTTGCCCTGGAAATGTCGCTACGGCAGTCGCTGGGGGAGGATGCACCACTGTCCCCGCCTCCCTCCCAACCTCCCCCAGCGGGGGAGGACTGGGGAGGGGGAGCCGTCGCCTTCAACCGCGACCTCTGTTTTGAATTCGCACGCGGCTCGGTTGGCCGGATGCTTGGCCGCGCGTTTGCCGAGGTGGATTCCTTCCCGACTCGCGTCCGACTGCCGGACGAACCGCTGATGCTAGTGGACCGTATCATCAGCGTCGAGGGCGAACCGCGTTCCATGACCCATGGCAGGGTCGTCACCGAGCATGATATCAATCCGGGCGCCTGGTATCTGGATGGCGGCCGTATCCCTACCTGCATTGCCGTGGAAGCCGGTCAGGCCGACCTGTTCCTTTCCGGCTATCTCGGTATTGACTTCATTACCCGGGGCCTGGCGGTCTATCGCCTGCTCGACGCCGTGGTCACCTTCCATCACGGCCTCCCCGGCCCGGGCGAGACGATCCATTACGATATCCGCATCGAACGATTCTTCCGCCAGGGAGATACCTGGCTGTTCCGCTTCTTTTTTGAAGCCACAGTGAATGGCCGACCGCTCCTGTCCATGCGCGACGGCTGTGCCGGCTTCTTCAGTCAGCAGGAGCTCGATGCCGGCAAGGGCATCGTCCGTCCGGTGCTTGATCTGCGCCCTACGGCCGGCATCCGCCCGACTGACTGGCAGGATCTGGTACCACTGGCGTGTGAAGGGTATGATGCTGCGCAACTTGATAAGTTGCGCGACGGTGACCTGACCGGTTGTTTCGGTCCGCTATTCGCCCGGTTGCCGCTCTCCCGTCCGCTGACGATTCCGGGGGGCAGAATGCGACTCGTCCACCGGGTCAATGAAATAGATCCGAACGGAGGACGCTGCGGTATCGGCATTATCAGGGCCGAAGCCGACATCCACCCGGATGACTGGTTTATCACCTGCCACTTCGTTGATGACCGGGTCATGCCGGGCACCCTGATGTATGAGTGCTGCATGCATACGCTCCGCATCTACCTGCTGCGTATCGGCTGGGTAGCCGAAGCGGCCGGTTCCGTCTGGGAACCGGTACCGGGTGTTGCCAGCAAGCTCTGCTGCCGCGGCCAGGTACTGGAAAGTACCAAGATCGTTACCTATGAGGTCACCATCCGGGAAATCGGCTACCGGCCGGAGCCGTACGTGATTGTGGACGCCCTTATGTACGCCGACGGCAAACCGATTGTCGAGATTACCAGTATGTCGGCCCGCCTGACCGGTACGAACAGGGAACTGCTGCAGGCACTCTGGTCAGGCTCGCTCCCTCTCCTTGAGGGAGAAGGGCGGGGTGAGGGGAGAAAACCTGCCATCTACACCAAAGAGCAGATCCTCGCCTACAGTAACGGCAACCCCTCCGAAGGGTTCGGCGACCGCTACCGCGTGTTTGATGCCGGGCGCAAGATTGCCCGCCTGCCGGGACCGCCGTTCCAGTTCATGGACCGGGTCACCGCTGTGCGCGGCGAACCGTGGCAGATGACCGCCGGTGCCATGGCTGAAGCGCAGTATGATCTGCCGGCAGACGCCTGGTTTTATGCCGCTGAACGCCAGCCGCGCATGCCGTTTTGTGTCCTGCTGGAAGCGGCGCTGCAGCCGTGCGGCTGGCTGGCCGCGTATGTCGGTTCGGCGCTGACCAGTCCAAAGGACATCTCCTTCCGCAATCTTGGCGGAACCGCCGTGCAGCACCGGACCGTGACTCCCGATAGCGGCGTACTGACCTGCTGCGCCACTATGACAAAGGTTGCCACCAGCGGCGGCATGATTATCCAGGAGTTTGACTTCAGCGTTGCCGATCGGCATGGCGTTCTCTACGAAGGTGATACCATGTTCGGCTTCTTTGCCAAGGAGGCGCTCGCTCATCAGGTCGGTATCCGCGAAGCTCAGCCGTATCAGCCGACGGCGGATGAGGAGGGACGGGGCCGTGCCCTCCCGTTTCCGAACTCTGCTCCATTCCCGGAAAAACAGCTGGCTATGATCGACCGGATTGAACTGTTCGTTCCCGATGGCGGACCGAACGGACTCGGATACATATGCGGCATCAAGGATGTCGATCCGGATGAATGGTTCTTCAAGGCGCACTTTTACGAGGATCCGGTCACACCCGGCTCATTGGGACTGGAGTCGTTCATTCAGCTGATGAAGTTTGCGGCCGTAGAACGCTGGGGGTGGCAGGATGGCACGGCTGTTTCGGCCGTAGCCCTGGAACGTAAGCACCGCTGGCTCTATCGCGGACAGGTTGTGCCAACCAACAGCCGGGTTACGGTCAGCGCCTGGATTACCGCCGTGGATGATCAGAAACGAATTGTGACCGCGGATGGTTTCCTCTCCGTGGATGGGAAGTTAATTTACCAGATGACTGATTTCAGTGTAACTATGGAGCCTCTATGAAATACCGTAAAGTTGTTATTGAAGCAATGGGCTACGAACTGGCTCCGGTTGTCGTTACCACTGCTGAACTTGAAGCACGGTTGGAGCCGCTTTACAAATACCTGCGCATCGTCCCAGGGCAATTGCAGGCTATGACCGGAATTCGCGAACGGCGCTGGTGGGAGCCTGGGTATCCGCTTTCATCGGGAGCTATTGCCGCCGCACGGAAAGTTCTTTCGGTAACCGGTATTTCGCCAGGCGACATAGGGGCGTTGATTTATACCGGTGTCTGCCGTGAGCAGTTTGAACCTGCGACTGCGTGCAGGGTCGCCGCCAAGCTCGGCATCGGAGGCAAAGCCGCTGTATTTGACCTGTCAAATGCCTGCCTGGGCGTTCTTAATGGCATTCTGGATGTTGCCAATAGGATTGAACTCGGCCAGATACGAGCCGGCCTCGTGGTTTCCTGTGAAAGTGCCCGTGAAATAAACGATATAATGATTGAGAGAATGCTTGAAGAGCGGACTATGCAGCACTTCGGCGCTTCTCTCGCAACTCTCACCGGTGGCTCGGGTGCCGTTGCTATCCTGCTGACAGACGGTTCCTTTTCCGGTTCGTCACGGCGCCGTTTACTTGGCGGCATAACACAGGCGGCTCCTGAACATCACCGGCTCTGTCTGTGGGGAATAACCCCGGACGGCAAAGGTGGGTATCTGCAGAACATGTCGACAGATGGAGTAAACGTCATGAACTACGGCGTCGAACTCGGCAGATTGACCTGGGATGCCTTCCTGCCTCAAGTAGGCTGGAAAACCGAGGATGTTGACCAGGTGGTTTGTCATCAGGTCGGCTCCGCCCATCAGAGCGCGATCCTGAAGTCGCTCGACATTCCGGCGGAAAAAGACTTCACCACCTACGAATATCTCGGCAACATGGGCTCTGTTTCCCTGCCGCTGACCGCCGCCATCGCCGATGAACGGGACATTCTGGAAGCGGGAGACAAGGTGGCTTTTCTCGGAATCGGCAGCGGCCTGAACTGTCTGATGCTGGGGATAGAATGGTAAACGCCCGGCTGAAAAAAGAATATCCGTTCAACGGGAAACACCTCGATATTGGCGGTCTGGGCTATCATTATCTGGACGAGGGGGCCGGCGCGCCGGTGGTGATGGTGCATGGCAACCCCTCCTGGTCATTCTATTACCGCAACCTGGTGCTGGCGCTGCGGGACCGGTATCGCTGCATCGTGCCCGACCATATCGGCTGCGGCCTGTCCGATAAACCTGGTGATGATCGTTATGAATATACCCTTGCCCGCCGCGTTGATGACCTGGAACGGCTCCTTGAGACGCTGGGAGTAACGGAAAAGATCACCCTCATTGTGCATGACTGGGGGGGGATGATCGGCATGGCTTATGCCGTACGCCACCCCGAGCGGATTTCGCGGCTGGTGATTCTCAATACAGGCGCTTTCCACCTGCCGAAAACCAAACCGTTTCCGCTCGGCCTGCGCATCTGCCGCGACACGGTACTCGGTACGCTGCTGGTACGCGGCCTCAATGCTTTCAGCACAGGCGCGTCCTATGTGGGGTGCAAGCGCAACCCGATGAGCCCGGAGCTCCGCGCCCTTTACCAGCTTCCCTACGATTCATGGCAGAACCGCATTGCCACGCTCCGCTTCGTACAGGACATTCCGCTCTCCCCCGGCGACCGGGGGTATGATCTGGTCAGCGCCGTTTCTGACGGGATCGGGCAGTTCAGTAACCTGCCGATACTGATCTGCTGGGGTGAGCAGGATTTTGTCTTTGACCGGCATTTTCTGGCCGAATGGCAGCAACGCTTCCCTGCTGCCGAACTCCACAGTTACCCGGATTGCGGCCACTATGTTCTCGAAGACGCCAAAGAGGAGGTCGTGCCACTGATCTCCCGTTTTCTTGACCGGACAGAACTGTAAACAATGGCCGCCGATATCGTCAACATTTCCCGCCCTTTGACCGAAATGGCCCGGCTTCAGCCGGATACGCCCGCCATCATTTTTCCGCAGGAGAAGCGCTCCCTGACCTTTCGCGAACTGGATCAGGAGAGTGACCGGATAGCAACAGGGTTGGGACGGATCGGCATCGGTCGCGGCACCAGGGTCGCACTGCTGGTCCCCCCTTCCCCGGAACTGTTTGCCGTTACGTTCGCTCTGTTCAAAGCCGGTGCCGTGCCGGTGTTCATTGATCCCGGCATCGGGGCGCGCAATATGAAGGGGTGCCTTGCCGAGGTGGAACCGGAGGCGTTCATCGGGATTCCCAAGGCGCATGTGGCCCGGCGGTTACTCGGCTGGGGCCGCGCCAGCATTCGTATCACCGTTGTCGTCGGCGGCCGCTCCTTCTGGGGCGGCATACCGCTTGACGAACTGCGCAACCCGGCACAAACGGCGTCATTTGTCGCAGCGGAGACCTGCTGTGACGATATGGCCGCCATCCTGTTTACCAGCGGCAGCACCGGCCCTCCCAAGGGAGCGATTTACAGTCATGGTACGTTTGCGGCCCAGGTTGATGCGTTGCGGGAGCTGTATGATATTCGCCCCGGCGAAATCGATCTGCCGACTTTTCCGCTCTTTGCCCTGTTCGCCCCTGCCCTCGGCATGACCGCCCTGATTCCGCAGATGGATTTCACCCGCCCCGGCTCGGTCGATCCCCGCAAGATACTTGGACCGGCAGCCGAATATTCCGCCACGACCATGTTCGGCTCCCCGGCCCTGCTGAATCGGGTCGGTCGCTTCGGCGAATCCCACAGCAGCAGTTTTCCTCATATTAAACGGGTGATTTCCGCCGGTGCCCCGGTGCCGGCTTCGGTATTGAAACGCTTTGCCGCGCTGCTGCCGGATGATGCCGAGATTTTTACCCCCTATGGCGCCACCGAGGCGCTGCCGGCCTGCTCAATCGGCAGTCGCGAGATACTGGCCGAAACCGGCGCCATGACCGGAGAAGGGCATGGCGTCTGTGTCGGCCGTCCGGTACTGAGTATCTCCCTCACCATAATTCCTATCACTGACTCACCGATAACAGCATGGAGCGACGACCTGGCGCTTCCTCCGCTGGAAGTGGGCGAGATCGCCGTGCGGGGACCGCAGGTCAGCCGCGCCTATCTGAACCGGCCCGCAGCGACCGCCATGGCAAAAATCCCTGATTCCGACGGCGGTGTCTGGCACCGCATGGGTGATGTCGGTTATCTGGATAAGAGAGGCCGGGTCTGGTTCTGCGGACGCAAGTCACACCGGGTGGTGACCTCCGGGGAGACCATGTACACTATACCGGTGGAAGGGGTGTTCAACACCCACCCGGCGGTCTTCCGAACCGCGCTGGTCGGCGTGGGCATGCCGGGCAGCCAGCAACCGGTGCTCTGCGTGGAGCTTGAGAAGAAAACCGGGAAGCCGGAACAGGAGCGTATCCGCACGGAGCTTCTCGAACTCGGCAGCCGCTATCCCCACACCCGGAATATCCGCACGATCCTCTTTCACCCCGCGTTTCCGGTCGATATCCGTCACAATGCCAAGATTTTCCGTGAGAAACTGGCGCTCTGGGCGAAGGGAGCAGGGCCATGAAAGTGCTGGTAACCGGCGGAGGCGGCTTTCTCGGCGGCGTTATTGTCCGGATGCTGCGCGAACGGGGCGACGAGGTGCGCAGCTTTTCGCGCGGTGAATATCCCACCCTAGCCGCAGTCGGTGCCGAGCAGGTGAGAGGCAGTCTGGAAGATCGTGACGCTGTCGTTGCGGCGGCGACAGGGTGTGACATCGTTTTTCACGTCGCCGCCAAAGCCGGTATCTGGGGGAGTTACCACGATTTTTTCCAGGCCAATGTGGTCGGCACCGGGCATGTCATCGCTGCCTGCCAGCAGAACGGCATCAACCGGTTGGTCTACACCGGTTCCCCCAGCGTCGTCTTCGACGGCAGTGACGTGGAGGGGGGCAACGAGTCGCTCCCCTACCCGGATTTCTATGAAGCGTACTATCCGGCAACCAAGGCGCTGGCGGAGCAGATGGTGCTGGCGGCCAATTCACCTGAGTTGGCGGTGACGTCCCTGCGTCCCCACCTGATCTGGGGACCGGGCGATAATCATCTGGTGCCGCGCATCATTGCCAAAGGCCGTGCCGGAAAACTGCGCCGGATCGGCACCAGAGCCAACCTGGTGGATACGGTGTATGTGGACAATGCCGCCCGTGCCCATCTCCAGGCCGCGGATATGCTTGCTCCCGGCAGCTGCGTCGCGGGCAACTGCTATTTCATCAGCAACAACGAACCACTGCCGCTCTGGGAGATGGTCAACCGCATCCTTGCCGCCGCCGCTATCCCGCCGGTTACCCGCAGCATTCCGCCGAAACTGGCTTTCGCTGTCGGCTGCATCTGTGAAGCGGTATGGGGAACTCTCCGGTTGAAGGGAGAACCCCCGATGACCCGCTTTGTTGCCCACGAACTCGCCTCCGCCCACTGGTTTGACATCAGCGCCGCCCGCCGCGATTTCGGCTATCATCCGGACATTTCCATCGACGAAGGTTTACTGCGCCTGCAGCAGTGGCTGCTGCAGCACCCGTTATGATAGCGGCGCTGGCGCCAGGCAACGATGTGGTTTACCTGCAATGTATTGTGCTGTCGCAGCAGTTTCCGGAACTGCCACGCCTTCGACAGCTTCTGTCACAACCCGAAACAGACCGGTACGCCCTGCTGAAAGATGACCTGACACAAAAACGCTCTATTGCGGGACGGGGAGTAGTGCGGGAAATTCTAGGCGGTTACGTTGGTGTCGCACCGGAGAAGGTGCGTCTCGTTACAGGAGAGCATGGCAAGCCGTACCTTGCGGAGTGCACGGAAAATCTCCGCTTCAACGTGTCGCACTCGGAAGACATGCTGATTCTCGCCGTATCTACCTGCCGGGACGTGGGGGTGGATATTGAAGCCATAAAAACAGATAAACCTCTGAATAACATGGCGAGGCTCGCCTTCTCACCCCGCGAACAGGAAGAGCTGTTCACCCTTCCAAACTCCCATCTTCACTCCACCGCGTTTTACCGTTGCTGGGTCCGCAAGGAGGCATGCATGAAAGCCTGCGGCAGAGGGTTTTCTCTGCCGGGCTGCAGCTTTGATGTTCCGGTCAGTGTAGAAAAGCTACCGTTGCAGACCCTCATTAATTGTAATCAGTCATTCTGGCACTTGCAGGATATTGACGTCCCCGGGAATTATTGTGCAGCGGTGGCAGTTGAAGCGGGCGGTGTCTCTCCGTCTCCACCAACAGTTGTATGGGGTGTTCCGAAAACGTGACACGCCCTTTAATTGAAGCGGCAGTCATCTCGAAGAAACTAACAACGTAATCGTTTCCGATTAGTGCTAATCTCCATCTATGGCATCAAAACATCCCCTCTCCATGAGGGAGAGGGCTAGGGTGAGGGGGAAACGGTTAGTGCCACCCCTCATCCGGCCTTCGGCCACCTTCTCCCTTATGGAGAAGGGACTAGCGCTAATCGGGTAATAGTGTGATTGCGACCAGGTATCAGAAGAGTCCATGGAGTGGCCCACCGGGAGCGGCGAGCCCGTCAATTTTACGCTCTACTGCGGGATCATCGACGAGCGGCGGGGCGTGGAACGGCTTGATACGTGCATCAATGACCAATGGGCCGCTGCAGCCCCAGTGCCTGCCACGGATTTCGGGACGAATTCCGTAGATGTCAGTCGCCGGATTGGAACGGGTAAACGTCACCCAGAGAAAGTTATTCAAGGTTGCGGCGGCAAAACGGCTGTCATCGCAGATTACAAGAAGCGGAAAGCCGGTAAAAGCCGCACGCTCGGCATAAAAACGGCAGAACTCATCGATCAGTGGGTCGGTTTCGCCCCTTCCCTGACCTGATGGCGGCCCCTGGATAGCCAGAATGCCCGGTTGACAGAGTGCAACAGGGCCAAAACCGGATGGCAGTTCCAGGCCGGTCGGACTCTCAGTCGCAAGTTTCTGGCGCACCGGACCGGCGGCAGCGAACACAACCTTGGAACCTTCATTGAGGCCTGAACCGCTGTAATCAAGGGTATCTACCGTGGTCGCAGTCTGAAAGTGCAGATTGGTCCGCCAGTCGGCGCGTTCCAGAATATGACCTAGAAACGCGGCAATATCGTGAGTATGAAGAGAGGGCGCATCTTCCTGGGCTGCGATCAGCAGGTATTTGGCAAGCGAGAGTTGTCCCTGACCGAGAATGGCGTTGGCAACCGTCAACAGCTCCTGAGGTTGGCGAACAGCCGCGTACGGAACGTAGCGCTCGCTGGCGATAGCGAGCAGCAGCGGATGGACACCGGCGGCATCAACCGCATGAACCTCTTTAACGCCTGCCACAACAGTCGGAATGAGCGGACCGGTCAACTCATGAATAAAGGCCCCGAAACTGGTATCTTCCTGCGGCGGGCGACCGACGGTGGTAAACGGGAAGATCGCATCACGGCGGTGATAGACCGCATCAATCTCAAGGTACGGGAACTCATGAGTCAGACTGTAATAGCCGAGATGATCACCGAAAGGGCCTTCCGGAAGCGTTTTGGCAGGGTGGACAACACCGCTGATACAGAAATCGGCCTCCGAGTAGACCGGCAGATGCCCCGGCACCCTGGTCATAGGCAGGCGATGGCCGGCCAGCAGACCGGCAAACGAGATTTCCGGCATCCCTTCCGGCAACGGCATAACCGCCGCAACGGTCATAGCAGGCGCTCCGCCGAGGAAAACGTTAACCCGCAGCAGGTCGCCACTGGCAATCGCTTCAGCATGGTGAGCGCCGATGCCGCGATGAATCTGATAATGGAGACCGGCCTGTTTATCGGATTGATAGCTGTTGCCGGAGATCTGAATCCGGTACATTCCAAGGTTGGACTTGGCAAAACCGGGGGCAGCCGCGCTTTCACTGTACACCTGCGGCAGAGTCAGAAAGGCACCGCCATCCCGAGGCCAGGATACGAGCTGCGGCAGAGCGCCGAGGGTCGATGAACATTCCAGAACCGGTGCTTTCGAAGTGACGCCAGGCAGGAGATGCCAGGCTGCGAGGGGAGCTTTTACGATATCAAGCGGATTTTTAAGTAAAGAGAAAGGGTTGATCTTGATCTCGACGAGTCGGCGGATGTCATCAAGCGTATCGCGGAAGATGAAACGGGTCCGTTCCAGCGTTCCGAACAGGTTGCCCAGCAGTGGGAAGCGGCAGCCGACCGCATGCGTAAAGAGCAATGCCGGCCCCCCGGACTGATAGACACGTCGCTGCAGTGCGCCAATTTCCAGATAGGGATCAAGCGGCACATCAACTCGAACCAGCTTTTTGTGTCGTTCAAGATCGACGACACATTCCTGCATATTTTTGTAGCCCATGGTACGAAACCATCCTTGAGAAGTCGTCCAGACGGCCAGAAAGTATCATTGTAAGCATTTAAATACAATACATACGCCTGCCTGACGTCAACTCACCGTCACCGCCGCATAACCAACCACCTGCCGGCTGTCCCCGGTGACGTCCCCGCTGTTTCCGTACGCAACCAGTTCACCCTGTGATGCCCCCAGATTAAGAGCCGCCTCAATCATAATGGTTGCCGGCACTACTCCGCACATCGTAATCCCCCGACTGTGACAAACCTCCAGTAATCCTTTGCCATCTAGCGCCAGAGCCCGCTCAAGCGCCATTTCATCCTTCTGCCGTGCTGAATCGGCAGATTCATAATGGGTCATATCCGAGCTGGCCACGATCAGCACGTCTTCTCCAAATTCCCGGATGGCAGCGGCGATGCCATGGCCTATGTCACGCAGTGGGGCATAGTCACCATGGCCGATGCAGAGCGCCGATATGGTGACATCAGGCCGGAGATACTGAATAAAAGGGAGCTGGACTTCGAGGGAATGTTCGTTCTGGTGAGCAACTCTGTCGTTTCTAAGGTAGCTACCATGCTGTAGGAGAAGCGCGTTGAGGCGTGAGTTGATTGCCGTCACCCCGAGCGGGGTAAGCCACTCTCCCTCCGGGTAAAGCGCGGCGGCCTCTCCGACTCCGTGGTGATTAGGTCCGATAATAAGAACCGTGTCCGGAATGGCTATCCGTCCAAAGAGCTGGCCGGCAATCGCGCCGGAATACATGTAGCCTGCATGAGGCGATATGACACCTTTTACCGGCAGTGTAGATGGGAACTTATGAATCAGTTGAGATAATGAGGCACGAAGTTTCTGTTCACTGCCGGGATAAAATTGACCTGCTACGGCTGGCTGACGCTGCATGGTTCACCTCCCTGCGATTACCCAAACGGCAGATCACTCTCCACCGGAATAACCGTATCCGGTTCAAGCTGTAACTCCTCCTGACGTTCGAACCGCGGCTGTTCGTCCAATGCCTGAATTTCGCGGAGTGTTGGTAAAGATTTTAAATCTTTAAGCCCGAATACTTCAAGAAATTCTTTTGAAGTGCCGTAAATCAACGGCCTCCCCGGAATATCCTTTTTACCCAGAATTCGGACCAGACGTTTTTCGAGCAGCGTTTTAAGAACGCCCCCGCAATCGACGCCGCGCAGATGTTCGACTTCTGCACGGGTAATCGGCTGGCGATAGGCGATGATTGCCAGGGTTTCCAGGGCCGATTGTGAAAACTTAGCCGCCCTGGTTTTAATGTGACGCGTGATGTAACTATGGAACGGAGTGCGACTCCTGAATTGCCAGCCGCCTGCCACCTCGACCAGTTCAAAGCCCCCTCCCCTCGCCTGATGAAATTCCAGCAGTTCTGACAGGGCAGACTTGACCTCTCCCCGCTCGAATTCGGTCAGCAGGTCACAGATCCGATCGGTTGTAAGTGCTGAATCGGCAGTAAAGATGAGACTCTCTATGATGGCAGCCAGCTCAGAATTAATCTGCATTCAAAACCTCTGAGGGATCTGCGGCAACAGCAGGAATAAACCATATGGAACCATGCTCACTCCCCTGAAAGATACGGATCAGCTTGAGACGGCAGAGCTCCAGAAGCGCAAGAAAGGTAACAATCACCCGTTCACGGGTCAGTTCGTCCTTGACAAGGTCGTCGAACTGGACGGTATCCCGTTCCTGAAGTTGTGAAAGAATATCGTTGATGCAATCGGCAATGCTGAGCGAATCGCCCGGGGCAACATCATGGAAACTTTCCACCGGAATTCTCAACAGCAGAACCCGAAAAGCGTCTACCAGCTCAAAAAGGCTTACTTCAAGCGGACCTTCACTGTTTTGTGCCGCAGCAAGCACCGGCTCAGATGCAGTCCGTACAAAGACCTCCCGTCCCAGAAGCGCCCGCGCACCAATCAGCATGCCGGCATCCTTGTACTGTTGATACTCCTGCAGACGCCGGACCAGTTCCTCCCGCGGGTCTGTCTCATCAATTTCCGGATCTTCCTGATCAGCTGACGGAAGCAGTTGGCGGGACTTTATCTGCAGCAGGGTTGCCGCCATAACCAGAAAGTCCCCCGCTACTTCAAGGTTCAGATCTTTCATCGCCTTGATGAAATCGAGGTACTGTCGGGTTATGACCGCGATGGAAATATCACAGATGTCCAGTTCGTTCTTCTTGATCAGATGCAGCAGCAGATCCATCGGCCCGTCGAATTTATCAAGATGAACACTGTACTGCTCATGCAGACCATCCAGCAGCGGCAGATGTTCCTCCCGGTGAAGATGCGCGTCGACTGCCATATCAGAATTGGAGAGCCGTACGAACTTCCGCCATCACGGCGTCTGATATCAGGGATGCCTTCCGGCTCCCCTCCCGCAGCATTTCGTCGACAAAACCGGGGTTGGAGGCAAGCTCCTCGCGACGGGCACGGAATGGCGCCAGACGCTCGTTGATGCAGCCGGCCAGAATCTTCTTGCAATCCACGCAGCCGATCTGGGCAGCGCGGCAGGCCGGCACGATCTCATCAAGTTTTTCCTGCGGCACATACAGGCGGTGCAGATTGAAGGCGACACAGACGTCCGGATCACCAGGATCAGCACGGCGGACACGATTGGTGTCGGTAACCATCGACATAACCATTTTGGCTGTTGTTTCAGCATCATCGGAGAGATAGATCGAGTTGTTGTACGATTTACTCATCTTGCGCCCATCCAGACCCGGCAGTTTGGGGGTCTCGGTCAGCAGCGCTTCCGGTTCGGGAAACGTCGCACCATAGAGATGGTTGAAGCGGCGGGCTATTTCACGGGTTATTTCCAGGTGCGGCAGCTGATCATGTCCGACCGGAACACGCGTGGCCTTATACAGTATGATGTCAGCCGCCATCAGCACCGGGTAGCCGAGAAAACCGAACGTGGTCAGGTCACGGGCCTCGATGTTGTCGAGCATCTCCTTGTAGGTAGGGTTACGCTCCAGCCAGGAAACCGGGGTAATCATCGATAGTATAAGATTCAGTTCCGAGTGATGCGGAACGAGACTCTGCCGGAAGACAATGCACTTTTCCGGATCAAGACCAAAGGCCACCCAATCAAGTACCATTTCGCGGATACTCTGGGCAATTCCAGCCGTATCGGCATATTCCGTCGTCAGGGAATGCCAGTCGGCGACAAAAAAGAAACAATCGTATGAATCCTGCATCTTGACCCAGTTTTCCAGCACCCCGTGATAATGCCCGATATGCAGTCTACCGCTCGGCCTCATGCCGCTGACAACCCGTTGTTTCATGGTAAAACGCTCCTTGTTCCAGTAAGTCTATTCTGCTACAGTGATTCGCTAAATTCATCTCAAAGACAGGGAAATTTACATGAAGCGACCAAAAATTGAAACCAAAATCATGAATCCGCTGATCGGCACTACAATTCCGCTGCCGGTCTATGCAAGCAGCGGTGCGGCGGCAATGGACCTGCGCGCCTGTCTGGAGAATCCTAAAACCGTGCTGCCGGGCGAAACCGTGCTGATCCCGAGCGGCATAGCCATCAGCATTCACGATCCCGCCCTGGTGGCACTTCTGGTACCACGCTCCGGTCTCGGTATCAAGCACGGCATTGTATTGGCCAATACAGTCGGCGTTATTGATTCTGACTATCAGGGTGAAATCGGGATAGGGATTGTCAATCGAGGCGCGGCGCCATATACAATAGAACCGGGTGAGCGGATATGTCAGATGATGTTCGTGCCGGTGCTGCAGGCTGATTTGAGTATAGTGACTGAATTCAGCCAGGAAAGCGATCGTGGAACAGGCGGGTTTGGATCAACGGGGAGTCATTGACACTTTTTTACATTGCCTGACTTGACGTACTATTTTTTCATCTCCTCCAGTTGAGCCATCTCTTTTTTATAGCACTCCGGACACATGCCGTGACTGAAGAGCGCCTCGGAATGCTGGGAAATGTATGTTTCAAGTTGTTGCCAGCTATCATGATCATCCCTGATTTTTTTGCAGTACATACAGATCGGGATAATTCCCTCCAACTGCCGTACCCTTGCCAGTGCGTCACTCAGATCCTGAATGTGATCAGCAAGCGCGGTCTGCAGGCCGTTGGTGCGATACCCGACCGAAACCCGCGCCCGCAGTTCGTTATGATCAAATGGCTTGCCGATGAAATCGTCAGCACCGGCGTTCAACGCATTCGCCGCAGAACAGGTATCACTGCGTGAGGTAATAATGATCGAATAATACGGTTTTTTTGGCGTTCTCGCCTTCAGGCGGCGGACAATTTCAGGCCCTTCAATACCGGGCATCATCCAGTCGAGAAGCAGCAACTGCGGGTGATCCGGCTCGGAGAGAATCTGCCAAGCTTCTGTGCCGTCTGCCGCCGTTCTGACGACATACCCCCATGAGGTTAACAGCGACTGCAGCAAAAAGCGGGACGGGGCATCGTCTTCAGCAACAAGTATTTTCATTGGTCATCCTTTCCACAGTGTGTGATGAGCAACTCCTTCAACACCTCAAGTGCCTGGGCTAATCTCCGTTCAAGTTCGTCTATCAGTCCCGCCGCACGTTCAAGATCTCCGGATGCCGCAGCAAGTTCAATTTTTTGAGCAACGTGAGTCAGCAACTTCAGGGAAAAATTCCCCGCTCCACCTTTCAGTTTATGCGCTGCCTGACGAAGAGCGTCGGCGTCGCCTGCTGCCAGTGCGGTCCGGATTGACTCGCCATATTCCGGGACGCATGAAATAAAAATGGTTGCCGCATCACGAGACAACTGCATATCTCCGAGGTTCCGGATAACGAACTCATTGGCGTCAAAAACATCTGTTGAATACCCGGATATCAGAGGGCCTGTCCATTTTTCCAGAGCCGCCAGTAACTTATCCATCTGTAGAGGTTTGGAAAGATAATCGTCCATTCCCAAAGCAAGGCATTTGTCACGATCCTCCACAAAGGCATTGGCCGTAAGCGCGATTATTGCTATGGCATGGTTTCTCACTAATGATGACGGGTCCCGAATCACTTTTGTCGCGTCGAATCCGTTCACACCCGGCATCATGCAATCCATCAGAACTGCGGCATAATCGTTATTCTCCAGCAACTTCAACGCTGCGCCGCCATCACTGGCCACATCCACCTGATAGCCATTGTTGACAAGAATCTTTTTTGTCACAAATTGAGTCGTAGGGTCATCCTCAGCGAGAAGGAGACGAATGGATGATGAACTCACTCTGTCGGCCATGTCGTACCTGTCTGACAAGGCTGTTGTAAAACCGGATTCCAATATGTCCTCGCCTTTTTCCTGCTTCTCCAGTACCGCCGTAAACGAGAAGGTAGCCCCCTCCCCCTCGACACTCTCAACAGTGACCGTTCCCCCCATCAATTCGGCCAGTTGCCGTGAAATGGCAAGCCCCAAACCGGAGCCTCCGAATTTGCGGGTGGTAGAGCCGTCTGCCTGGCTGAACGGATCGAAGATATGCTCCTGCTTGTCCTCCGCGATACCAATGCCGCTATCATCGACGATAAAGCAAATTGTTGCGTGGCATTCATCTTCATAATCCTTGCAAACATTGAGTGACACCGAACCTCTGGCGGTAAATTTTATAGCGTTACCGAGCAGGTTGATGAGTACTTGGCGCACTCTTCCCGAATCCCCTCTCAACTTCAGCGGGACATCGGGATCGATGTGAGAAGTCAGTTCAAGCCCTTTTTCCTCTGCCTGGAGAGAAATGAGGTTGATCGTGTTGGTTATTAGACTGTTCAGATCAAAATCTCGTGTTTCAAACTCGATCTTGTGCGCTTCAATTTTGGAAAGGTCAAGGATGTCGCTAAGCAGTTGCACCAGAATCCTGCTCGATTGTTTGGCAAGCTCGGCTAATTCGCGCTGCTCTTCAGTAAGTCCAGTGGCAAGGAGTAGTTCTATCAGACCGATTAACCCGTTAATCGGGGTGCGAATCTCGTGGCTCATGTTGGCGAGAAACTGACTCTTAGCGTTATTGGCACTCTCGGCGACGGTTTTAGCTTCCTGCAGAAGCGCCTGAACGGCTTCATAATTTGCGATCTGCACCCGCAGTATTTCTTCCGTCTCCTGCAACTCTTCGTTTTGATGGGCGAGTTGCATCTGGCTTTCCTGTAATGCCTCCTCTGCCCGCTTCCGTTTGGTAATATCCTGAAAAAAACCTATGACTCTATTATGGTGCCTGTCCATTGTACCGATAGCATGAACCGCTTTTACGGCTCCTTTGGCCGTTATAATTTCTAACTCAACATCAAACGGTACACCGTAATTAACTGTGCGGTAGAATAAATTTTCAATAATCGGCCGGGAAGCGTCGGTGTAGAATTCAATCCCGTTTTCAACCGTCGGCTTGAACGTTTTATCCACCTCATGAATGCGGTACATCTCATCGGTCCAGGTCTGCTCCATGGTATCGAGGTCAACTTCCCAGCCGCCGACGTTACCGATCCGCTCAGTTTCCGCCTGAAGATTCTGGATCCTGGCTAGCGCTTGTTCAACACGTTTCAACTCGGTGATATCACGCGCAGCGGCAAAGACGCCACTGATATTCCCTGCGGCATCATGATACACTGTGGCATTGTACAGCACCGGTGTCAGATGTCCGTCACTATGCCTTATTTTAAGAGGATAATTACGAACCTGTCCTTCCCTGAAAACACGCTGGTATCCCTCACGGGCTTTTTCCGGTTCGGTGAAATAATCACTAAAATCGGTGCCGACAAGATCATGACGCGGATAGCCGGTCACCTTTTCCGTGGCTGAATTAACATCGGCTATCTTTCCGTTCCGATCTATAGTGACAAGAGGATCAAGACTCGCCTCGATTAAATTACGGTTATAGATATTTAGCGTTTTAAGTACCTCTTCACGTTCCAAAACTTTCGAGGTCCCCTCCGCAATCCGTTGTTCAAGCAAATCCTTGGCTTCACGCAACTCCTGCTGTTGACGGCGATTTTCCATTGCTATGGCAACAGCATTGCAAAGATCCCGTACAAACGGTTCATACGGGTCGAATTTCCGGGAATCTCCGACCGTCAAGGTAAGAGTGCCATACACCTGTTCCACCGTTTCTAAGGAAAAAATACGGACCGAGCGTTGATATGATGCGGCGGCGCGCGCAGTTTCACCGCCAACAGAATCCTGCGGACCCTGTTCACCATCAGCCGGGATTTCACTCTCGCCAAAACAGATACGGGCGGAAAGGCATCCGGGAATTCCCATAAACAGCGGCACAAGAAATTCACTTAATTTTTCCCCGGTCGGAAAAATATACAGCAGGCCGATTGCGGAATGAATCTGACCGATAATTTTCAGATCGATATGCTGATTCATTTTGTTGCAATGTACTCTTTGAGGAAATCGTACGGTTTCATGTAGTACGGATTATGGACAATCTGGCCATACACAATCATCTTCGGATGCACCTTCAGCACGTCAAGAATAGTCGCGCCATTAAACCTGCCCACATCATACTGACAGATTGCCGATACGGGATGAGTTACCAGTACTTCATTCACCAAAGCCTCGTACTCCATCAAGCGGTCGGAGCCAGGTATGCCTTTTAACGCCCAGGACATTTCGCCACTGACCCGAGCATTCGGATAATGGTCAGATAGTGCCTGGGTATAGAACTCCCTGAGCGCATTCAACATTGTTTCCGGCACGAAGGTGCCATCCGGACAGTAGGTGGTTTCGGCGTTCGTGATTGAAAAGCGGTCATCCGAGGGGAGGTCGATGTCCATGTCACACAACCAGGTGCGAACCTCTTCCGGTGACATGACATCGGCAAAATAGGAAACTTTTTCGTTGCCGAGGAGGCCGCTCTGCAGGTATTTGCCGATCACGTTGCGCCGTTCTTTTTCGCTGGAATAAATCAGGCACATATGAGTGCCAGCCGGGAACTGTTCTCTGGTAAAGCCCATTTCAGTCAGATTTATTCTATTTTTCATGGCGTTCTCTTTTCGTGGCAGCAATTATAACGGTTTATAATACAGCAGCATGAATGACGATAGAGAGAATATAGCAAAGTTTTTTTTAATGTCAACTTCTACAGACTTACCCTGGAAGTGGAGCAGCAATGGGAACAACAACAATGGTACCACGTTAATCAATATGTGGTTTCATACTGAAAATTGGCTCCTGATGGACTGGCCCTTGACTCAAGACTAATTTGACAACCGCTTAAAAAGAAGTAATAATTACCCAAAAGGAGATATCAATGGCAAAGATAGACTACCTGAAGCAGTTAAAACATCTTTATGGTCCTTCTGCAAAGAAAGTCGAAATTATAGAAGTCCCGCAAATGAACTTCCTTATGATTGACGGCAAGGGTGACCCGAACACATCGCTGGCTTTCAAGGATGCCGTTGAGTTGCTTTTCTCTCTTTCCTATATACTTAAGTTTATGATTAAAAAAAGTGAAATGGCACTCGATTATGGCGTGTTACCACTTCAAGCTCTCTGGTGGTCTGATGATATATCTGCGTTCTGCACAGGGAATAAAGATGCCTGGAAATGGACCGTGATGATTATGCAGCCGGAGTTTATTACCCCCGCGATGGTTGAAGAGGCGAAAATTGAAGTACAAAGGAAGAAAAAGCTGGCCTCCCTGTCTCCGCTAAGGTTTGAAACGTTCAATGAGGGAAAAGCTGCACAAACACTGCATATTGGCCCGTTCTCGGAGGAAGGGCCGACAATTAAGAAGGTACATTCCTTTATAGAAAACAGTAGCAGTCAGAGAATCGGGAAACACCATGAAATATATCTTAGCGATATACGTCGCGCTGCGCCCGAGAAATGGAAAACTATCGTCAGACAACCAATGTCATGATGAAAAGGAAAGAGACTCTTTTTTGAGATAGAGTTCAATAAAGCAGCCTCTACCTATATTTACATTTGAACACATGAAAAAACAGAATTAAAGCAAGACAATGCGAAAAACTGAATATCCATCTATCGGCACACCAGACTGCTGGAAAAGCCCCCTCCGACCGCTGCGCCGTTACACTTCAAAAACCACCGCCCCACCGTACGCTTTTTCAAAAAGATCCTTTTTGGCATTTCCCCCGAAGATTTCCACCGAAATGTCTTCCGTGCCTAGCAGCTTAAAGCTGAACACAGCACCGCTCCTGGTGAGTGCAACGACCTCAACCATGCCGCTTCTGCGCCGATCAAGGCCGTCTGACAGGCGCAGAATCCCACCCAGACGGCTGACTATCAGCTGATCCTTCGGCTCCAGACGTTCGAATTCCGGGTGCTTTTTCTTTGGCAGCGACTTGCGGTGATAGCGGGCGATCAACGCCATCATTTCCCGCTCCCGTGGAGAAAAGCCTAACAGATCAGCATGACGGATCAGGTGATGTGAGTGTTTATGGTGGCTGTTGTAGCTGATAAAATAGCCGACGTCATGCAGCAGCGCCGCCGCTTCCAAAAGTTTCCGGTCATTTTTTTTGAGTCCGAACTCTTTGGCTAGAGTATCGAAAATACTCAAGGCGACCTTGGCGACATGACGTGAATGCGGCTCGTCATAGTGGCATGAACGGGCAAATTCGAGAACAGATTCCTTCCAGTTGCGCTGAGTTGCCGTATCGGGAAGCAGTTTGAGCCGCTTTATACAGTTGATGATCAACCCCTCGCGGATGCCGCGCTCATTGACCAGCAGCATATTGGCCCCGAAGAATTTCATCACTTCATCGATAACGACCAACCCGGCAACAATGATATCGGCACGGTCAGGGTTGAGGCCGGGGATATTCCTCAATGACTTGACATCCTTTCTGGCCAGCATCGCCAGGAGGTGGACAATTTCAGAGCGGAGCACTTCATAGCCGTGCGATGACGAAAAAGAGTGCTTGCGCATACTCATGACCATGTTCGCAAGTGTCGTTATCGTCCCGCCTGAACCGATAAAAGTCTGCGCCGTCAACCGCTCTTCCGGGAAACTCAATTTCAGCTCCGAACGGACAAAGCGCCTCAGTTTTTCAATCTCAGACGGCTGAACCGGATCTGTCTTCATAAACCTGTCAGTCATCCGTACAGCACCAAGTTCGAGTGAAAAACTGCTTTCGACGTGATTGGCAACGGCGCTCATAATCTCAACGCTGCCACCTCCAATATCAATAATCATATAGCGCTTGCCGCTCATATCAAAATTGTGCCGAACTGACCGGGCAACCAGTTCGGCCTCTTCATCCCCCGAAATTATTTTTATCTCGTGTCCCAGTTCACGGGTCAAAACAGCAACCAGTTCTTCACCGTTCAATGCGCTCCGCATGGCACTTGTGGCGACCGCTTCAACATCCGTCACTTTCAGGCCGTCAATCAGTTTGCGGATACGCGATATGGCATCCACTGCGCGGGCAAATGCTGCGGATGAAATTGAACCGCTCGCCGCCAGATTCTCACCGAGTCGCACGGTCGCTTTTTCATCGTCAAGAATCGCGTAGCGCCCCTGTTGATCAACCTCGACCACGATACAGCGGATCGAATTGGTACCTATGTCAATAGCGGCAAGCCGACTTTTGTTCACGTGACCACCTCCGTTCGAATTTGAATCCGCTCCACTATGCATCAACTATTGATAAAAGAAAAGGCGAAGCCATCATCGGCCCCGCCTTATCTCATCATGTATCACCGACAACGCAGAATTTACGCTGCGTCTACCTTTGAGCCGTCAAGATTATATCCAAGTGCTTCCTTGCGGGAGAGCTTGATTTTGCCGTTTTTATCAACGCCGATACACTTGACCAGCACTTTATCACCCTCGTTCATAACGTCTGTAACCAGCTTGACGCGCGCTGTGTCGAGTTCGGAAATGTGAACCAGGCCATCCGTGCCGGGCATGATCTCAACAAATGCGCCGAAATCCATGATTTTACGGACGGTACCCATGTACAGTTTACCCTCTTCAGCCTCATCGGTCAGACCACGGATCATCTGGATTGCCAGATCACACGCTTCCTTGTTGGTGCTGGCAATGTTGATACGCCCGGTGTCATCGATGTCAATTGTTACACCGGTTGTTTCGGTGATATTACGGATATTCTTGCCGCCGGTACCGATGACGTCACGGATTCGATCAGTCTTGACGTAGATTGTGGTAATACGCGGGGCAAACGGAGACATCTCAGCCCGTGGTACAGCAAGAGTTTCTGCCATTTTACCAAGAATATGGAGACGGCCTTCACGAGCCTGCTTAAGAGCGAGCTCCATGATTTCTTTGGTTACGCCGCCGATTTTGATATCCATCTGCAGAGCGGTAACACCTTCAGCCGTTCCGGCAACCTTGAAGTCCATATCGCCGAGATGATCTTCATCGCCCAGAATATCAGATAGGATGGCGAATTTGTCGCCCTCTTTGATCAGACCCATGGCAATACCGGCTACCGGTGCAGTGACGGGGATTCCGGCATCCATCATCGACATACAACCACCACAGACGGCAGCCATTGAGGAGGAACCGTTGCTCTCAAGAGTCTCGGAAACGATACGGATCGTATACGGGAAATCATCATGGGGAGGCAGGACAGCGGCAAGAGCGCGCTCAGCCAACATACCGTGACCGATTTCACGACGACCCGGTCCGAGACGGAAGCTGGTTTCACCAACCGAGAACGGAGGGAAGTTATAGTGCAGCAGAAAGCGTTTGCGTGAAGCACCATAGAGTGAATCAATACGCTGTTCATCGCTTGAGGTACCGAGTGTGGCGGCAACCAGAGCCTGTGTTTCGCCCCGGGTAAAAAGTGCCGAACCATGAACGCGGGGAAGAAAGCCGGTTTCAGTGCTGATTGGACGAATTGTGCTGGTGGTGCGGCCATCGATGCGGATGCCGGTATCAAGGACATCGGCGCGAACGCGGTCATACTCGAAATCGCCCAGAAACGCTTTGATCTGTTTTGCGGAGCCTTCGAATTCAGCTTTGAGGGCCTCAATTGTTTCAGCCTTAATCAGATCAATCTGATCATGACGTTCATTTTTTGCCTTCAACTTGACCGCTTCGCCGATACGGTTGTAAGCCAGTTCCTTAACTCGTGCAAGCAGGACCTCATCAACAATCACCGGCTTAACAGCACGCTTTGCAACTCCTGCAAGTTTCTGCAGTTTTTCCTGAGCTTCGATCAGCGGCAGCATCGCTTCTTTGGCAAAAAACACCCCTTCAAGAAGGTCTGCCTCAGAAACAAATTTTGCTTCGCCCTCGACCATGATTACCGCATCGCGACTCGCAGCGACGACAATTTCAAGATCACTTTTTTCAAGCTCTTCAGCGGAAGGATTGCATATAAACTGGCCATCCACGCGAGCAACTTTGGCACCGGCAATCGGGCCGTTGAACGGGATGTCGGAGATCATCAACGCCGCAGATGCTCCCAGCATTGATAAAATTCCCGGATCATTATCCTGATCAGCCGATACAACTGTAGCTATTATCTGGGTATCGTTCAGAAACGTTTCCGGAAACAGCGGGCGGATAGGACGATCAATCAGACGGCAGGTAAGCGTCTCTGGATCTGACGGACGCGCTTCACGCTTGAAAAAGCCTCCGGGGATCTTGCCGCCAGCATACGCCTTCTCGGTGTAGTTGACGGTAAGCGGGAAAAAATCCTGCCCTTCTTTAGCCTCTTTTGCAGCAACAACAGTAACAAGTACCACGGTGTCGCCACAACTGACAACAACAGCACCACTGGCCTGTTTTGCCATTTTTCCGGTAGACAGCGTTATTGTTCTGCCCCCAAATTCAACCTGAACACTTTGTTCCATAATCCATTCTCCTCTTCGGTTGCGTTGGGGCCGTCGCTACAACACCTGCGATATATTAATCGCAGAGGCTCTATCCACGCCCCCAACAAATATAAAAAGGGCCGCAAAGCCCTTTTCTGAATTGAGCACCCTGTAAACAAAAGCGGCGGTATATCTGCATTGACAGGTATACCGCCGTTTACTATCTACGAATGCCGAGTCTTTCAATAACTGTTTTGTATCTGCTCACTTCTTTACCCTTCAGGTAATCGAGAAGGCGCCTTCTCTGGCCGACAAGCTTGAGAAGACCGCGACGGCTATGGTGATCCTTCTTGTGTATTTTAAAATGTTCCGTCAGATATGTTATTCTCTCGGTCAGAATTGCGATCTGAACTTCCGGGGAACCAGTATCACTCTCATGTTTCTTAAATGCGTTGATGATTTCCTGCTTTTTTTCGATAGCCAGCACTGTTTGCTCCTCCATTACTTTTTTAGTAAAGCGTATTAAAACGCATGCGATTTTTTAGAGTTGAATTAATTACCACATTGTTGCCAGCATGTAAAGCCTAATATCATATCAGGACCCGTTTCAACTTAATGGCCGCATCAGCACCACAGCCGGGAGCCAGCACGGCGAGAGCGACCAGAGTTCCACCTGATGTCAGACGCACGGCTGTTTCTTCCGTACAGACAAGCGGCGTTTCAATAAAAGTTGCGCTCCAGGAGGGCGATATGCCGAAACGAAGCCCTTCCACACCTGCTGCGGTCAGCGGAACTTCAGGAAGATGATTAAGCGCTACCATGGGCGACAGACAAAGAGCCTCCACCCTACCCTCGCCAACTGCGGCTTCAAGCTCTGCTAGAGTCAAGGCATCTTCAATATGGAACGGACCGCTGGCGGTACGCCGCAACTCCTGCAAGGCGGCTCCGCATCCCAGCATCTGGCCAATGTCATCGGCCAGGCTGCGCACATAGGTACCGCGCGAACAGACAACGCGAATTGCAACATGCGGCAGGTCGAAGGAAAGCAATTCCAGTGAGTAAATTTCGACGTCTCGTGATTTCCGTTCAACTTCTACACCCTGGCGAGCCAGCTTATAGAGCGGCTGCCCCCCCTGCTTGATCGCTGAATACATGGGAGGTATCTGGCTGATTGCACCGGTGAAATGAGACAGTGAGAAGGCACATTGTTCGGCGGTGACATGGGATGGATCTGATTCGGAAAGGAGCCTACCGGTCATATCGAGTGTATCGGTGGTAACACCGAGGCGCAGCAAAGCTTCGTACGTCTTGCTTCCCTCATCAAGAAACGGGATGGCTTTGGTGCCGTCATTCACCGCTATCGGCAGAACCCCGGTGGCAAACGGGTCAAGAGTACCGGTGTGTCCGACTTTTTTCGTTCCCAGTATGCGGCGCACGCGACTGACGACGTCATGGGAGGTGATACCTGCCGGCTTGTCGATAACTACAAAACCGTTAATCAAAGGCACGTTTCTACAATTTTGTACACCGTAGCCTTGACCTCTTCCAGAGAACCTTCGACGGTGCATCCGGCTGCATTATGGTGACCACCGCCACCGAGCGCAGCCGAAAAAGCAGCAACATTCACTTTCCCCTTCGAGCGGAAACCAACCTTGAATTTATTATCTTCAATCTGCCGGAAAAAAATCGCAACTTCAACACCGTGTATAGAACGGGGATAATTAACAAAACCGTCAGTCAATTCAGCGTTTGCATTGCAGGCCGCAAACATTTCACTTGTTGCGGTGACTGAGGCCGCCTGCCCATCTTTGAATACTTCAAGAGTCGGCAGGCATTTCGCTAAAAGTTCAAGGCGCTTTTGCGGCTGATTTTCGTAGAGTTTTTCTGCCACATCCCACGCGTTGAATCCACATTCGATCATTTTTCCAGCGACAGTAAATGCCTCGCGGTTCGCGTTGGAGTAGCGGAATGAGCCGGTATCGGTAATTATAGTGGCATAAATACAGAGTGCGGTGTCACTGTCAAAGTGATAGTCGTACGCGGTGGCAATCCGGTACACAAGAATGCCTGTTGATGCCGCCTGAGAATCTATGAGGTTGTAGTCGGCAAAGTTTTCGCAGGAGAGGTGGTGATCAAGATTAACCGTGGTGGTCACTCGTGAAAATTTACAGAATTCTTGGCCGGCACGCTTCCGCTCGCCTATGTCAAGCACGAACGAGACATCAAAATGCTGGTCCGGAATATGTTGAATTACGGAATCTGAGCCCGGAAGAAACGTATAGAGGTCAGGGACAGCGTCCTGGAAATGTACCGTTACGTCTTTACCCAGATGGCGGAGCATAGACGCCAGAGCGAGCGATGAACCGATTGCATCACCATCCGGCCCTTCATGGGTCGTAATGAGAAACGAGGAACTGCTGCGTATTACTTCAATTATCTGTTGAATTGTTTCCGTCATGTTCAGTATGTATCTCCTTGAGAAGAGATTCTATCCTACTGCCGTAATCAAGAGATTTATCATATTTAAAAACAAGCTCCGGTGTGTGTCGGATCGTCAGTTTTTTACCTATATCACGGCGGATAAATCCTTTAGCGCTATTTAGTCCGGCTTCAGTATCTTTTTTAACCTTCTCGTCGCCGATAACGGTGAAAAAGATGCGCGCCAGACTCAGATCATCAGTCACCTCAACACCGGTAATTGTGACAAAACCGATACGCGGATCGTTGAGACCGCGGGAAAGAATGGAACAGATGATTTCATGTATGGTTTCAGCAACTTTGTCAGAACGTTTGTGCTGCATGGGAGAACCTCAGAAAAAACGACGAGGGATGAGGGATGAGAAATACTTTCATCTCTCTTCTCTCATCCTTCATCAGATTTATAATTTTGTAGCTATTTTTTCCATCTCAAAGGCTTCGATTATATCGTCAACTTTGATGTCATTGTAGTTCTCGAGGCCAATACCGCATTCGTAGGCAGTAGCAACTTCTTTGACATCATCTTTAAAGCGCCGCAGTGATGACATTTTTCCTTCATACACAACCACGTTATCACGCAACAACCGAACCTGCGCGTTACGGACCATTTTACCGTCAGTAACATAACAACCGGCAACATTGCCGAATTTCGGCACACTAAATACATCACGGATCACGACACGGCCAAGGAATTTTTCCTTGAACGTCGGATCAAGCAGGCCTTCCATAGCTTTTTTAACATCTTCAACGGCGTCATAAATAATGCTGTAAAGCCTGATATCAACGCCTTCGCGCTCGGCATGCCCCTGTGCTTTGATCTCTGGGCGAACGTTAAAGCCGATGATGACCGCATTTGAAGCAGCTGCCAGATTGACGTCAGTCTCGGTAATCGCACCAACGGCAGAGTGAATAACGTTCAGACGAACCGCTTCTGTTGACAGCTTCCGCAGAGTTTCACTGACGGCCTCAACAGAACCCTGAACATCGCCTTTGACAACGACGTTGAGATCTTTAACTTCGCCGCTCTGAATTCGTTTATAAAGATCTTCCAGCGATAACTTGGTATGTTTGGCGAATTCAACTTCCCGTTGTTTGATCTGACGCAGTGTGGCAATTTCCTTGGCCTGTTTTTCGTCTTTCATTGCCACAAAAATATCACCTGCGTTGGGAACACCGGATAATCCGACCAATTCAACCGGCATTGAAGGACCGGCTTCCATAACTTTTTCACCGCGATCATTCTGCATCGCCCTGACGCGACCCGAGTGAACCCCGACGACACAATAGTCACCGGTCTTAACAGTCCCCTCCTGCACCAATACAGTGGCAACCGGACCGCGGCCTTTATCAAGCCTTCCTTCAACTATGGTACCTTTTGCCAATTTATTCGGATTGGCTGTCAACTCCATCAAGTCGGCCTGAAGAAGGATCATTTCTAACAACCCCTCCAGATTGGTGCGCTGTTTTGCGGAAACTTCCACCATCGTGACATCGCCGCCCCAATCGGAAGAGACAACGCCCTGATCAGTCAATTCCTGCTTGACCCGGTCAGGTTTTGCACCCGGCTTGTCAATTTTGTTAATAGCAACAATGATCGGCACATCAGCCGCTTTGGCGTGATTGATCGCCTCTTTTGTCTGCGGCATTACACCGTCGTCAGCTGCAACAACAAGAACTACAATATCGGTGACTTTGGCACCACGGGCACGCATGGCGGTAAACGCCTCATGACCGGGAGTATCAAGGAATGTTATTTTACGGCCGTTTAATTCAACATCGTACGCACCGATATGCTGAGTGATTCCACCTGCCTCACCGGCTATGACGTTTGCTTCGCGAATGGCATCAAGCAACGAGGTCTTACCGTGATCGACATGACCCATAATTGTCACAACCGGAGGTCTTTTTATCAATGTCTCAGGAGCATCAACGGTAGACTCGAGTATCTCATCAAGGTCAACCGCGACGTTTTCAACTTCATAGTCATACTCGGAAGCCAAGATAACGGAGGTATCGTAATCCAACTGATGATTGATGGTAACCATCATGCCCATTTTCATCAGCGATTTTATAAGATCATTCGCCTTGATGCCGAGACGTTTGGCAAGTTCTCCAACCGAAATACTTTCCGATATTTTAATGATACGCTTGATCGCCTTCGGTACCGTTATTTCAGTTTTGTTTGTATTGGAAACCTGTACTTTGCCACCGCGCTTCTTCGATCCTTTATACGCCGGATCAAATGCGCGTTCACGTTTCTCAATAATTTCATTCTTGCGCGGCTGCTCTTTTTTCTTTGCTGGTGGAGCACCCTTCTTGACACCCTTACCGGCGTCACCGTATCCGGGACCGCCGTCTTTTTTCCCGACGCCACGCCTGTTGTCGCCTCCTGGATGAGCCTCAGGAGCAAGCTGCACCTGCTTCATGCGCGAGCGATCAAGTTCTGTTGCCGGAGCAGATGGCGTTACCGTTGCAGGGCGTTTCGGATCGTAACCGGGTGACGGCCGTCTTGTATCGGCACCAGGTGCGGGTCTTCTTTGATCTGTGGCAGCAGGGGCGGGTCTTCGCTGTTGCGTCGGATCCTGTGCTGGACGTTGTGGAGCGGTACGTGGAGCAACAGGTGTCTCTTTGGTAACAACTCTGGTAGCACGGTTTGTAACTCCGTGAATCTCTACCATGCCAAGAATTCTGGCCTGATTTGGACTCGCTCTCAAAACCTCTACAGGCTTCACACTCTCAACCGGTTTCTCTACCTGTACCGGCGGCTCCGGAGTCGTCACGCCAACAACAGGGGTAATTGCAGGTTCCTTGGCAGCAGTGGCTGCATGTTCCTCTGCAGCGTGAACTACAGTAACAGGCGGCGCAACAGCAACGACCTCAACCGAAGCATGAATCACAGGAGGCAGCACAGGAGGGGCATCAACCGATACGACTGACTCCGTCACTTCCTCTGCCGGAACGACTTTGGCTCTGCGTCTAATGATATTTGATGCGACCCTGACCTCATTAGTTCCGGTATCTTTTTGCTGGGGGGCTGTTAACCGCGCTACGACTCCTTCATCCACCTGCGATGTAGCCGTTTTTGCGTCAACACCAATTTCCTTAAGCCTGGCAATCGCATCTTTTGGTTCAACACCCAGCGTCTTTGCCAAACTACCCACACTAATTTTGCCCATATCCTTTATACCTCCCCCAGGAAGTTTGTGTATCTGTCAATTGCCCTCACCAACTGTGCCACAAAACCGCCTGTTGCTACGGCAATCGCACTTCTGGGCGCCTTACCTAAAATCAGCCCGAAATCATCTTTTGTTAACACAATTCTGTGCGACACGTGGTGTACTGTTGCAGCTTGTATAATTTTATCGCCGATCGCTTCTGAAACATCCGCAGCAACAATGACGAGACCAGGTTTTCTCTTGTTTCTTAAAGCTTCAATTACCATTGAACTGCCACCGGTTATTAATCCGGCTTTGTTTGCCAAACCGATTAATCCGGTTATACGATTATGCAATTGCTGTCTGACATGCTCAATAAGTTGCTCTGCCGGCATTACAGTCACGTCGTGCTTAAAAGAGCGCTTAAACTGTCTCTGATCAATTGCAGATTTCAGACACTGTTTATTGGTACAGGTATACGCGCCTCTGCCAGGAAGACGACTTTCCAGATCCGGAAGAATCTCCATATCTGGTGTCTGGACAAAACGGATCAACAGGCTCTTGTCTTTGCTCGTTCTGCATCCGAGGCAGCTCCGCTGCGGTGATTCAGTAGTGCCTTTGAAGGTCATGGACCGTATTACTCAGCGACCGCTTCTGTACCATTTTCGACGACTACAGTTTCCTGCTCTACAGCTTCCTGTCCAGCGGCCTCCTGCTCTACCGTTTCCAGCTCAACAACTTCTTGCTCCACTGCGGCCTCATCGGCATCTTCAACGTCCGTACCATCAAAAGAAGAGAATTCCTGTCGTTCTGATTCAGCAACTTTAGACTCACTCTTTATATCGATGCGGCAACCGGTCAGACGGGCTGCAAGGCTGACGTTCTGGCCACGCTTACCAATAGCAAGAGAGAGTTGGTCGTCTGCGACAATAATTTCCAGAGCACGTTTTTCCTCGTCTACAAAAACTTTTGATACCTGTGCAGGAGAAAGAGCATTACAGGCAAAGCGGGCAATATCCTCAGACCAGGGGATAATATCAATTTTTTCACCGCGCAGTTCAGAAACAACATTCTGAACACGGGCACCGCGCATACCGACACAGGCACCGACCGGGTCAACATCACGATCGTTTGAAGAAACAGCAATTTTGGCACGACTGCCGGCATCACGCACAATTGCATTTATTTCAACGATTCCTTCAGCTATCTCCGGCACCTCAGCTTCAAACAGCTTGGCAAGCATACTCGGATGAGTCCGCGACAGCATTATCTGCGGACCTTTAGTGGTCATGCGAATATCGGTGATAATAGCCCGAATGCGGTCACCGGGACGATAGACTTCACGCGGCATCTGTTCCTTGGCAGGTAAAACAGCCTCAGCACGCCCAAGATCAATAAGCAGTTCTCCCTTTTCAAAACGACGCACCATACCGGTAATAACTTCCCAGATACGATCACTGTATTCATTATAGATTGTTTCACGCTCGGCATCGCGTACTTTCTGAATAATAACCTGCTTGGCAGTCTGTGCGGCAATGCGGCTGAAGCCGCTGGCATCCAGTTTTTCGCCCAGCGAATCACCTATTTCAGCTTCCGGATCAATTTCATGTGCTTCGTCAAGGCCAATTTCCTTATAGGAATCTTCAACTTCTTCAACAACCGTGACAAATTCAAAAAGCTCAACTTCCCCTGTTTCATGATTGTAATGAGCTTCAAGTTCGCGGGTATTTCGATATTTTTTATTTGCAGCAGTCAAAACCGCCTGTTCCATAGCTTCCAGAACAACCTGACGGTCAATACCCTTCTCTTTTACAAGTTGGTCGATTGCGTGTTTGAGATTTATAGTTGTATCCACGATTGCTTCTCCTTACAGGGATATAGAGGTTTTCAGATTAGAGTTCAAATTCAAGATTAGCTTTTGCAACACGCTCAATCGGTATAGATGCTCTCTGCCCCTCGGTGAGCGTCATCTTCACGATACCGTCGACAAGTCCTTCGAGTTTTCCCAGAAAAGTTTTACGTTTATTACCACTATCATCCAGAAAAGGCTGATAGGTGCGAACTTTAATGAGGCGCCCAGTAAAACGGTCAAAATCAGCCTGTTTTTTCAGTGGGCGATCGAGGCCTGGTGACGAGACTTCCAAGGTATAGTTGCAGGCGATAACATCTTCTACATCAAGAATCATAGACAGCTCACGACTGAGACCCGCACAGTCATCAAGCATTACGCCGCCTTCTTTATCAATGAACAGCCGCAGAACCGCGTCAGGACCGACCCGACCGAATTCGATGTCAACCAGCTCAAGCCCCATGGATTCGAGTATTGGTTGTGCGATATTGGTGACAATTGTACAGGTATCTTCTTTTTGAATAGCCATAACGATCCCGATTGGACAAAAAAAAGTGAGCCTTGCGAGCTCACGTACTGAGTGAACATAAATTGTGTGTCGTAACTACCATGATGACGACAGGAATGCAAGCACATTTTACATCAAACGGTTATTTTATGCAGACTCGCCGCACTTCATGGATATCGGTAAAACCTTGAAGCACCTTAAGAATGCCATCCTGTTTAAGAGTGGTCATACCGTCACGGTATGACTGTTCACGAATATGCTCCGTATCGGCACGACGCTTGATCAGCATCCTCAACTCGTCTGTGCATTCAAGCATTTCATGGATGCCGAGGCGGCCACGATAACCGGTATGACCGCAATTATCACAGCCAACCGCCCGATACATGACAACATCTTCAATTTTCAACCCGGTCTTGGCAAATTCTGTACTGCCATATTCAGAAGCTAATTCTTCAAATTCAGCCTCTGACGGCTGAAAGAGTTCTTTACAGTCTTTACAGAGTCGGCGTGCCAGCCGTTGCGCCAGGATGCAGACGAGAGAATCTGAAAAGCTGTACGGGTCAAGACCCATTTCGAGTAAACGTGTTACCGTATCCGGCGCTGAATTTGTGTGGAGCGTAGAAAAAACAAGATGGCCTGTCAATGACGCCTCAATCGCTGTGCTGGCAGTCTCTTCATCGCGCATCTCGCCAACCATTATGACATCGGGATCAAGTCGGAGAAAGGAGCGTAGCGCCGCAGCGAAGGTGAACCCGATACGCGGGTTAATCTGTACCTGGCGTAAACCTGGCTGAGTAATTTCTACCGGATCCTCTGCTGTCCATATTTTGCGGTTGATCTGATTTATCTGGGCAAGCCCCGAGTGCAGCGTTGTGGTCTTACCAGAACCGGTTGGACCGGCAACAAGAATAAGCCCATAAGGACGTGCGAGAGACTCCTTGAAAATCCGCAAATTTCGTTCCGTAAGACCAAGATCATTAAATTTCAAAGGATCGCCGCTTGCAAGCACACGAATAACAACATCCTCAAGTCCGCCAACTGTCGGCATGGTTGCGACACGAAGCTCAATATCCAGTGGACCGAATTTTTTGAATTCGATCTTACCGTCCTGCGGCTTTCTTCGCTCAGCGATATCAAGTTCACTCATTATCTTGATGCGCGAAGGAATTGCGTATTTATATTTATACGGAATTCTCTGATAAATGGAACACTGGCCATCTACCCGGGTACGAACAATGACGTCATTTTTACCCGGATACGGCTCAATATGAATATCGGATGCTTTATTCATGCAGGCATCATAAATAATCTTGTTGACCAGCTTCACAATCACACTATCTTTTTCAGTAACTTTCTTTATCTCTTCAGCGACTTCCGGCTCATCCGCATCCTCTGTTTTGCTTAATAGGTCGACAATACTGTCAGGCCCCATACCAAAACTGACCTCTTCGGCAGAAGCTGATGTAGTAACAATACCTATATTGTAGAGACGTTCAAGAGAACGGGCGATGCTCGTCTCAGTGGCTATTGTTGAAATAATTTTCAACCGGATGCTATCTTCCAACTCACGCATATCGTACAGCTTAAGCGGATGAACCATCGCGAGCGTGAGCGTGTTACCGTTTTTTGAAATAGGAACAATACGTTGCTTATTTGCATACGCTTTGCTGATATAACTGGAAAGCTCCAGGTGGAGATCTTGGGGATTAATCTGTATGTACGGCATGTCGTACTGGCTGGCAACTGCTTTTGATAAACTTTCTTCTTCAATAAAATTCAATTTCAATATTGCTTTTTCAAGAGAGATATTAATTCGCTTACTTAAATCGAGAGCGTGGGATATTTTCTGTTTATCTATAAGCCCGTTTGCAATAAGAATATCACCGAGCTTGCGACGTTTGTTCTTTTGATCAAGAAAGGCACTAAGGTCACTTTCTCTTATAAAGCCGAGCTTGCACAATAGTTGACCAACAGTCTGCGCCGGAAATATTTTCTGCAAATCGAGCGCTTCACTCAGCTGCTCTTGAGAGATTAATTCCTGTTCAACAAGCAATTCACCAACTTTTTTTTCACTCATATAGCACAAGCTCCCTGAACAAAATAACAACGTCCGCATTTTGGTAAGTTACGAGCGTTATAACAGAATAACAACCAAAGTAAAACGGTTTCACCGATTACTCCGGAGCAAAAGGCAATTCACCGCTTACCGTGAAACTTTCTGGAGCAGTTCTCGAATAGTGACGCCTTCAAGTCGACTCCGGGCGCCTTCCCAGCCCTGACTGACAACATCTTCAGCAAGCAGGAGAACTGGAGTGGTTGCCTGCAGGACAGAATCACCGCGTAACGCTCCGAGCATTTCGCTCACATGAACTTCAGAAGGGTCGCGCGCAGGCAGCCAACCGGCCTCACTCCCGGCAGTCGAAACCAGATAGCCAAGCTGTTCCAACTCACGTATGACAGTCTCAACCGGCAGCATCGGTACATTCATTTCGTCAGCGATTAACCTGACCGATGGGGGAGTACCTCCTCTTTGAAACTGAAGGCTTACCTGCACCATTATTGCCACGGCAAGTTCCTCACGTGCTGATGCGTTAAAAAGAAAGCCACTGCGTCCGGTGAGAATCTGGTTACGATGTTGATGGGCGCACACAATTTCAAGTCCATAAAGCACAATAAGCCAGCTCGTATAAATCCAGACCAGAAAGACAGGAAGCGCAGCCAAAGTTCCATAAATTGCGTTATAGTTGGCAACACCGACCTGGAAGTGAAAGTAACACCACTGCGCCAGTTCCCATGCTGTCCCGGCGATAACCCCTCCAATGACTGCCGAACCGAACTTAATTCTGGTATTCGGGATAAAAATATAGAGAAACACCATGGCAATCCAGACGCTGAGATACGGCAATAACCGGAACAGCAGCAGGATCGCGTCGCCAAGATAGGTATTCTGAATGAGCCACTGCAGCAGCCATTGACTCTGAAGAGAGGAGGTCATGCTGGTGGCAGCAAGCAGCAGCATTGGCCCTACGATGACAACGCTCAAGTAATCACTGAAACGCCTTTGCAGTGAGCGGGTTTCAATAACCCCCCAAACGGCGTTAAAAGCCTCGTCGATGCTGTCCATCAGAGAGACAACAGTGACAATAAGCATCACAAGTCCAATGGCCCCCAGAGACTTGACATTTGTATTATTTACGTAAGCGATAATTCGAGTAATTGTCTCTTCCGAATCTCCGGCTATCTGTTGGAGAATAGGCTCCAGCGCATTTTGCGCACCAAGACCTTTGAGGACTGAAAAAGCAATGGCAAGAAACGGAACAAGTGACAGTACGGTGGTATAGGTGAGAGCGGCTGCGCGCAGAGGACCCTTGTGGGCAGTAAAATTGGTCGAAATAACATAGAGGACTTGAAGAGTCGAAAAAAAACGACCTTTCAGGCCGCTCCAATCGTCAGGAGATGCTGTTTGTAACAGAGCAGGGATTTTCGAATTATGCATGGTGTGCCTCGCCGAACGTCACGTAACGTTTCTTCAGATGGTGATCGTTTCCCCCGGCAGAACTCTTCTCTGCTCATATCTGGCCGGACTGTCCATTGCGTCAGATAGCAGATAAAAAAAGAGGAATATCATGCCTGAAATGCAGATAATAACGGGAAAGAGCCGGACATCTGCATCATTTTTACGTGGTGAAAGTATGAAGCCGAAGACGGTCACCACAACACCATATCCGCCGATTGCCGCCGCCAAGAACATGCCGTTTTGATAGATGCGACTCCCGGCAGATGCTGATAATGAAAAAAAATCAGTTACCTGTGAATGAAAAAAACTCTCCGCAACAATCATTATCTGAGCAATCAGGATAAGACGCATGCCATTTTTGACGGAACGCTTACGCACCAGTTACCCCCATTAGTTACCGCACCATGCCACATCGCCAAGGCCTGTTCGTAATACTTCCGGAACAGCTCCGATCAGGCTTACCACAGAACTGACATCTGTAGTCAGAATACCGCCATCAATTACATAATCAAGTTGCTTGCCGAAGGTCTCAGCGATGGTGCGCGGATCGCCTTCAGGGTCCTCTCCGGAGATATTGGCACTGGTAGTGATGATCGGGTTACCGAGAGCCGTGACAAGCTCGATACATATTTTGTTATCCGGAATGCGAATACCAACAGTTTTCTGCCTTGTCAGCAGTAAATCAGGAACTTCACGGGTCGCCTCAAAGACAAATGTGTACGGACCCGGAAGATACCGTTTGATGATTTTAAAGGCGGAGTTACTTACCCGGGCGTACTCGGAAATTTCCGAAAGCGATGAGCAGATAACCGAGAACGGTTTGCGTCGATCACGCTGTTTCATCTGATAGATACGTTCGATACTTTTTTTACAGAATATTGAGCAACCAATTCCATACGTGGTATCAGTCGGATAGGCAATAACTTTGCCATCCTTGAGGCTTTCAACGACGCGGTAAATCTGATGCGGCTGGGGAAAATCGGGGTTTATTTCAAGTATCATGGCACTGTTTCCTGAGTTTCGCTATTATTTACAGCTTGTTCTGATATTTCAGTTATTTGTAAGGTATTATACGAATTTTTCTACTAAATTGCCCGACTCTTTCATTTTACAGACATCTACCCACTTCCTGGGTTTTGATATTTCTTCCAGTTCATCGCAGTTCAATTGAATCGCCGAGTTTGTGCTGCCACAGGCTGGATAAACGGTATCAAACCGTTTTAAAGAGATATCGAGATAGACTTCTATACCCTCTTTTACGCCGAATGGACAGACACCGCCGATTTCATGACCAATCATTTCGTGTACTTCTTCCGGTGAAAGCATGGCAGCTTTACAATTAAATTCATCTTTAAACTTCCTGTTATCTACTTTCACATCCCCGGCGACAACGATCAACACTCCTCTTTTATCAATTTTAAAGGAGAGCGATTTGGCAATGCGCGCTTCGTCAGTGTTCAGTGCTCTGGCAGCCAACGCAACCGTCGCACTGGAGACTTCAAATTCTTGTATTTCAGCGTTTTTATTCCATTTTTTCAAATGTTCTCGGGCTTTTTCAAGGCTCATGATATTCCCCCCTCAAAGCAAATCCGGTTTTGGAATCGACCGTTTCCGCCCGTCATGATCCACTGCCACATAGGTGAATGATGCTTCCGTAACCTTAAAAGGCGAGGTCTCTTTCCCGAGATTCAATTCCCGAAAGCCCGGTTTCACCCAAACCTCCAGCCTGATTGTGACGGATGTGTTTCCTATCCTCGCCACGGTACCGTAGCAGCAGACAACGTCACCTACCTTTACCGGCTTGATGAATTTCATGGCGTCTACGCCAATAGTAACAACGCGGCCGCCTCCTACTTCTATTGCCAGCATGCCTCCGGCAATGTCCATTTGCGACATGATCCATCCACCAAATATATCGCCATTCGCGTTAGTGTCACTCGGCATCGGCGAGGTGCGAAGCAAAAGTTCTCCCTCAGGATTGGCGTTGTTGTCAGTCATGAGTAGCTCCTTGTTCTTCCACAGGAAATTGGCTAATCGGTCATGGCTTTGACCTGTCTGGTTTTAGGGCAGGCCGTAAGCCTTGTTGAAAATTTCTCTTTTCGAAGTGGCAAAAATAAGGGTCGCTGCAAACTCAGTAATTAACCAAGTGGTACACGACCTTTTTGTTTTGCTCGTCCTTGTTGTTCACTCTTTTCAAGAAGCGTACATAAGAACATCCGCTGCCCATTGGTTCAAACTTTTCCCATGAGCTTCAGCCATCATTGCTGCGTGGGCATGTACTTCAGGAGGAACTCTTAGCATCAGTTTGCCTGAATATGGTTTTTGTGGTGCTCTTCCCAATTTTTCACACGTTGCAAGATAGTCATCCACAGCCTCTTCAAAAGCAGCACGCAACTCGCAGACAGTATCGGCGTGAAAACCAATTACGTCTTTAATTCCTGCTACGTGACCAATGAAGCATCCATCTTCATCACTGTATTCAATTCTTGCGGCATATCCTTTGAAAAGCATGGTATTCATGGCTTTACTCCTGCATTCTCCAAAAATGTTTTTGCGTCCCTAACTTGATATGGTTTTGCCTCTTTTGCCGGATGTGGTCGGTGGAATGCCGCCACTATGCCGTTCAAATCAAATCTAACCCTTGATCCGGCACCTTCAATAATTTGTGCACCTAGCGAGACAAAGAGAGATTCAATTCTCCGCCACTCCAAAGTCGCCGGAACCGGTTGTGAAAAAATATCGATCAAAATTTTTCGATGCGATTTATTCATGTGTCGATAATTGCCATCAAATGAGATAATATGCAATCATATTATGATAGCGCTCATACTCATTGTTTCTTTAAAGTCTCTTGTAAGTGCCATTTATCTCCTCCTGATTCCAAAACATTACGTTCCCCTTCAAACTCATTTTGCAACAGCTCCAGCTTGCAACAATTCTGTAACCCGTCTCGACAGGACTGCAAACTCTTCAAGGGAGAGTGTTTCACCCCTCCTCCTGCCATCAATGGCACACGCCTCCAACAGCTCTCCGCAATCTATCATTTTGGCGAATTCGGCAGATTTAAGGCAGTTGGCCAGCGTTTTCCGACGCATAGAAAACGCACTTTTCACGACCACTCTGAACACGTCCTCGTCGCCGACTTCAGCTCTGGCCTCAGAGCGGGGAATAAAGTTCAGAACGACAGAATCAACTTTCGGGCTCGGATGAAAACATCCGGGGTGCACGACAACAACTCTGCTGATATCAAACCACAAACCGAGAAGGACAGTAGTCACACCATATGCGGAGCAGTCAGGAGGCGCAGCCAGGCGGTCTCCGACCTCTTTTTGCAGCATAAGGGTCATCCGTGCCAGCCTGCTATGGACTGCATATAACCGGAACAGAACTTCGGTCGAAATATTATAGGGGAGGTTGGCAACGACGTTCCACTTTTGAGGCGTCTCCGTGAGAAGTTCGGCAAGATCAACCTTTAACACGTCAGCGTCAATAACAGTAACTCGCTCATTACCCTTGAGCTGGTCTTGATGCCAGGCCGCCAGGGCATGGTCAAATTCAATCAGGAGAAGGCGACCTGCCCGTTCGGCAAGATGTTTTGTCAGCGCTCCACGACCCGGACCGATTTCAAGCACCGCTTGCTCCGGTTGGATATTGGCCGCCTGAATAATTTTATCGATAATATTCCCATCAACAAGAAAGTTCTGTCCAAGTGATTTCAAGGGACGACGGTTTCCACTCATTTCATTGATTCCTTAATAAGATCCATGTCCCAGGTTGCGGTGACATCAAGTGAGCGTTGTGAAGCAAACCCGTTGGTGAGATAGTAGTCGCCGGGAACTGCCAGCATGGCTGCGTTATCGCCGCATAATAACGGGTGAGGAATGAACAGCTCGACCCCTGCCTTTCCGCAGAGCTCTTTCATGCGGCTGCGCAAGCCGCTGTTGCAGGCGACCCCCCCGGCAACAACAAGACGGGCAGCTCCGGTCTGCCGGATGGCAGCCTCTGTTTTTGCCGCAAGGACATGACAGACCGCTTCCTGGAAAGAGGCACAGAGATCGTCAGCTTCCTGTCCCGGAAGAGTTACGGGGTGCTTTTGTAAATGCTGGAGTACCGCTGTTTTGAGACCACTAAAGCTGAAGTTACAGGTACCATCTCTCAGTAACGGCCGTGGCAGACGAATTGCGTCAGGGTTGCCGCTCTGAGCCATCCGGTCAATCAGAACACCGCCGGGATACGGCATCCCCATAATTTTTGCACATTTGTCATAGGCCTCACCGGCTGCATCATCGATGGTTCTGCCAAGGGTTGTGTAGTGGCCAAAGCCTTCGACGTGGTACAGGTGGGTGTGTCCGCCTGACACCACCAGAGCCAGAAACGGAAACGCCACCGGTTGTTCAAGCAATGGCGCAAACAGATGACCTTCTATGTGATGTACGCCGACATAAGGAATTTTCCGTGCCGCCGCAATTGCCTTGGCCACAGAAAAACCGACCAGCAGAGCTCCGGATAAGCCAGGACCACGGGTAACAGCAACACCTTCAAGATCACCCATACCGACTCCGGCATCATCAAGAGCCTGATTGATCACCGGGACGATGGATTCAAGGTGTTTGCGGGAAGCTATCTCCGGCACAACCCCTCCATATGCGGCATGGATAGCAATCTGGGAAGAGACTACAGAGGAAAGAATTTCACGACCGCCCTGTACCACAGCGGCGGCCGTTTCATCACAAGATGTTTCAATGGCAAGTACAATCATCTGTTACAGCAGATTAGCTGCCAACTCGGCCAATTCAGAGCGTTCACCCTTGGTCAGAGTCACATGCGCGGCAATCGGCTGTCCCTTGAATTTTTCAACAAGATAGGTCAGACCGTTACTGGAGGAGTCAACATAGGGATTATCAATCTGGTACGGGTCGCCGGTCAGAACGATCTTGGTTCCCTCGCCGACCCTGGTGACGATCGTTTTGATCTCGTGGGGAGTCAGGTTCTGGGCTTCATCAACAATCAGATACTGATTTGGGATCGAGCGACCACGGATATAGGTGAGCGGTTCAATGTCAAGGAGCCCCATAGCCATCAGCTCCTTGTACCCCTTGCTGTGCCGTTTTTCAGATTCATGCCCGGAGATCAGCAATTCAACATTATCAAAAATCGGCTGCATCCACGGGGTAAGTTTTTCTTCAATGTCTCCCGGCAGAAAACCAAGGTCTTTGCCCATCGGGAAAACCGGACGCGAAACCAGCAGCCGGTTATAAATATTTTCTTCAGCAGTTTTATGAAGCCCGGCGGCAATGGCAAGCAGCGTCTTGCCGGTTCCCGCCTTCCCTACCAGCGTCACCAGCTTGATACTGTCATCCATCAGAACATCCAGAGCAAAGGATTGTTCCCTGTTACGCGGAAAGAGGCTCCAAATCCCCTCCTTTGGCACTTTTCGCACCGGGACGATTCGGGCGTTGGCGGGATCGTTACGGCAGATTGCCGAATGATTCGGATTGCCGCTGTCAACAATCGTAATGAACTCGTTAGGAGCCATTTCAATCGGAGTTTCAAGCCATCCCTGACCATAAAAACGATCAACGGCATCGGGCGAAACCTCGATCGTCCGGGTTCCGGAGTAGAGATCCTGAATATCGACTTTGTCATTTTCATAATCTTCGGCTATCAATCCGATAACATCAGACTTGATGCGTAGATTGGAATCCTTGGTTACAAAAATAGTTACCGCCTCAGGAAAGCGATCACGGACATCCTGTGCGACGGCTATTATCCGGTTATCACCGTTATCCTCGCGCAGGTCAACCGGCAGATTCTTGAAATATTTTTCCGCAAACATCTCAATCCGCAGCGTTCCCCCACCCGGCATGGTAACACCTGATGCAAGAGAGCCTTTTTCACGCATTGAATCTAGAATCCGCGACACCATCCGGGCGTTTCGACCAGTTTCGTTCATATCTTTCTTGAAGCGGTCAATCTCTTCAATAACGGTAATCGGAATAATTATGTTGTTATCTTGAAATTTAAACAGCGACTGTGGATCGTGAAGTAAGACATTCGTATCGAGGATGAAGTTTTTCATGGAGTCCCTTTTTGGAAATAAAAGATGGCGGCACGCCGCCGGATTTGGGGTGGAAGCGGCATTAGCTATCCTGCCGCTGTGCGAATTTTGCTGATGCATTGTACAACGGCATCTGAAAAGAATGCAATCTCTTCACTGGTCGTAAACCAACCCGGGCTTACCCGCACCGTACCGCCCGGTAGCGTTCCCAGTGTCCGGTGAGCGAGGGGTGCGCAATGCAGCCCGGCACGCACCGCTATATCAAAACCATAATCAAGTTCTGTAGCCAGAAGCGCCGAGTCGACACCGGATGCGGTAAACGAGAGCACCGAACAGCGGCCAGACGGATCTGACGGACCGTGGAGGGTAACACCGGCAATCTCTCTCAGCGCCTGTTCCGCCTGGGCAAGCAGAGCATGTTCATGCCGGTGGATGACAGAAAGTCCGACATCACCAATGAATTCAATCCCTGCCAGCAGCCCGGCAATTCCGGGGAGATTGTGAGTACCCGCCTCAAAACCGTCCGGCATGACCAGTGGCTGCTCTTCAGCCGTAGCATGACTGCCGGTACCGCCATGGATAACCGGTTTGAGCGGCACGCGTGGCGCCGCATACAGCAGCCCCGTTCCGCTTGGCCCCAACAACCCTTTGTGGCCCGGAACCGCAAGCAGGTCGATAGAATATTTTTCCACATCAATTGGCAGATAGCCGGCCGACTGCGCCGCATCAACCAAGAACAGTGCGCCGCATGCGCGACTGATTTCAGCCAGCTGCTGCAACGGTTGGATGGCACCGCAGACATTTGAAACGTGGCTTACAGCGATCATTCGGGTATTCGCCTGCACCGCACGCTGAATTTCCTCAGCAGAAACTACTCCGTCAGAGCCGGCCGGGACGATGGACAATTCAACGCCTTTACTTTGAAGCGCATACAGTGGCCGCAAAAGAGAATTATGTTCCATCGATGTAGTGATTATATGGTCGCCAGCGGTCAAAGTCCCCTGAAGTGCCAGATTCAATGCTCCGGTGGCATTGTGGGTAAAGATGACTCGAGACGAATCTGAAATCGAGAAAAAACCGGCTACGGCCTCACGTGCCTGAAAAAGAATGCGCCCGGCTTCCAGCGACTGCCGATATCCGCCTCTGCCGGGAGAAGCACCGACTGCGCGCATTGCCTGGAGAACAGCTTCATGCACTGCGTCAGGTTTAGGAAAAGATGTAGCAGCATTATCGAGATACACGAATAAATCCTTACGGCATCAATTGCGGTTTTTCGTTCAGCCATGGGTAAACAACTATAATACCAGCTTTTTTATCCCGCGTTATATCATACATTTTTCGACTGATCGTGCTTTGATCAGTTGCCCCCCACCAGTTTTGCCGGGCAGTGACACTTTCACTTCCGGCGTTGTAAACATTAAAACCGCCATTGGCACTGAAGGCATTGTTCAAGAGCAACGCCAATCCGTCTTCGGTACGTAAAGCATCCTGGCTGTTATCAGCAAACAGGCAGCGCTGAATTTTGATGCGCGAACCGAGAAGGTGCAGAGCAGTCTGTTTATTACGCTGAAAGCTGGTCATGAGCAGCTGTCCTTCGCCCCCTTTTATACGGGCGCCAAGCTCATTTCCTGAAACATCTCCACCGGTTATTTTTATCCGGCAGTCCGTAATTTCAAGGCCCGACTGCAGATTATTCGTAATTTTTACCGTTGAAAGTGCAACAGCAGAGGAATAAAACAGAGCACCTCTCTGACAGGAGGAGAGCGTACTATCCCTGGCCTCGAATTCGCTGGTATGGATTTCGATACCGGTGCCTGAGTCGGCCACCGAAGTTCCGTTCATCTGCACAACGCTGTCATACGACAACACACCTGTCTCTGCCTGTTCAATAGAAACCGCATTCAAAGCTACGCTGGAAAAACGGGTATCAATGCCGCTTTGAGCATACTTGATACGACACTGATCAAGCTGATTCCGTTTTTCAGTCGAGATCAGGACAATGCCGCCCCACTCCCCCCGGGACGGCGAGGCACTATCGGCTGTGAAAATGATCGGCTGTTCAATAGATCCTGACGCATGGATTCGGCCCTGCACAACAAGGTTCGGAAGCTGCTGGCCGGCTGCTTTAGCAAAACGGACCACCGTTCCCGGTTCGATGCGCAAGGTTGCCTGAGGTGCCACAACGACAAAACCGCGGACAAGAACTGAACCCCGCCACGTCACATCCTCCGAAATAACCGCCTCGGTATACACATCACTGCGCAGATCTGCAGCCGGTAAAATCATCGGCATGCAGAGAATAAGACAGACGGCAATAAACAGTTTCACTCAGGTTCTCCTTGAATTAGTACGAATGATTTACCATGATTACCTTAAACTGTAAATTCAATGTTATTTTTTCATTAGTAAGCGATCCAAATATGCCTCGAAATTACACTTTTCCAGTCCTTTCAAGATGTTAGATTTTTATGAAATATATGTGTTGACACCACATACATGTTGTGGTTAATTCCACACCCTCATACAATATTTTGTGGTTTATCTGTTTATCAGTTCAAAATACAATCTATGAAAAAACATCATTTTGCATCAAACAAAGGAGTTTCAAGATGAAAAAAAGTATCGCCGGCGACACAGTCCCTGCCCTGACAAAAAATGCGGCCACCGTGCTGGAAAAGCGCTACCTTCGCCGTGATGAATCCGGAAAAGTCCTTGAAACGCCGGCCGATATGTTTCGACGCGTAGCTGACACTATTGCAGCTGCAGATAAAACATTTGATAAAAAAGCTGATGTAAAAACGTTATCAGATACATTTTATCGCATGATGACCAACTTTGAATTCCTCCCTAACTCCCCCACCCTTATGAATGCCGGTCGCCCCTTGGGCCAGCTTTCCGCCTGCTTTGTTCTGCCGGTCGGCGACTCAATGGAAGAAATTTTTGACGCCGTTAAATTTACCGCCCTGATTCATAAGTCCGGCGGCGGCACCGGTTTTTCCTTTTCCCGCTTGAGACCAGCCAACGACGTCGTCAGTACCACCACCGGTATCTCCAGCGGTCCGCTCTCATTTATGCGCGTTTTTGATGTGGCGACAGAAACCATCAAACAGGGAGGCACCAGACGCGGTGCAAATATGGCTATTTTGCGGGTCGATCACCCTAACGTGATGGATTTTATCATGTGTAAATCTGACCAGAAACAGCTTAACAATTTCAATATATCAGTCGGACTTACTGAAAAATTTATGCAGGCCGTTGAGCGGGATGAAGAATACAATCTTATTAATCCACGCGACAAGAAGGTCTGCGGCAGCCATAACGCCCGGAAAGTATTCCAGCGCATCGTCAAGCAGGCCTGGGAAAACGGCGAACCCGGCATCGTCTTTCTTGATCGCCTGAATCGTGATAATCCAACCCCCCTTGTTGGCGAAATCGAATCGACCAACCCTTGTGGTGAACAGCCGTTACTACCGTATGAGTCATGTAACCTTGGCTCGATCAACCTCGGAATATTTATTAAAGACGGCACTGTTGACTGGAAAAAACTGCGTGAGACCATTCATAACGCCGTCCACTTCCTTGACAACGTAATTGAGGCCAATAACTATCCTTTACAACAGATCCATGACATGACTCACGCCAACCGAAAAATCGGCTTGGGGGTTATGGGATGGGCCGACATGCTTATTCTCCTCGGGATTCCTTACTGCTCTGATGAAGCGGTGAAACTTGGCAAGAAGATTATGAAGTTCATTAATGAGGAAGGGCACCTCGCATCGCAGGAACTCGGTAAAAAACGCGGTTCTTTCCCCAATTTCAAGGGTTCAATATTTGATAAGAAGGGGGCTGCTCCGCAAAGAAACGCCACTGTTACAACAATCGCCCCGACCGGGACCATATCTATTATCGCTAACGCATCATCCGGCGTAGAACCACTTTTTGCCGTTTCCTACGTTCGTACCGTCATGGACAAGAACGTTCTGGTAGAGGTTAACCCGATTTTTGAAAAGATTGCCAAGGAGCGTAATTTCTACTCAGAAGCTCTCATGCAGAAGATAGCCGAACATGGTACTGTCGCAGACATCGCCGATGTGCCGGTTGACATTCGCAACGTGTTTGTCACTTCGCACGAAATATCTCCTGAATATCATATTCAGATGCAGTCGGCCTTTCAGCTTTACACCGACAATGCGGTTTCCAAGACGGTAAATTTTTCAAATTCAGCCACCATTGAAGATGTTGAAAAAGTGTATATGCTGGCGTATGAAACCGGCTGTAAAGGTGTAACTATTTATCGTGACGGTTCCAGAGACGAGCAGGTTCTTTCTACCGGAAAAAAAGAAGAGCTTATTGTATCTGTCGCCGCCACTCCAGTCGAAGATGACAAGAAAGCGGTTAAACGGGATCGGCCGAAAGCCCTTAAAGGCTGTACCCATCAGATGCAGACCGGATGTGGTCCGCTTTATATTACAATCAACGAAGATAAAAACGGACTGTTTGAACTTTTCACCACAATGGGTAAGGCCGGCGGCTGCGCGGCGTCACAGAGCGAAGCAATAGGCCGCATGGTATCACTAGCCTGGCGAAGCGGCGTTCAGGCACGACAGGTGGTAAAACAGCTTCAGGGCATCTCCTGCCATTGCCCGTCGGGCTTTGGCGATAACCGGGTGCTTTCCTGCGCCGACGCAGTTGCAAAAGCGATCCAGAACCATCTTATCGATAATGGCTATGACAGCGACAATGAAACAACCCGACATGAGCGCGGTGCCTGCCCGGAGTGCGGCGGTATCGTCGAGCATGAAGGGGGCTGTTCCGTCTGCCATGTCTGCGGATATTCCGAGTGTGCGTAACCTTGTAATTCCAATTCTGATTGGTATAACTTTTTGTAGCGCACAAGATGCTTGACAAACGACTGTGTAGTATGGCATTTATGTGCGGCTAAACAGTACTGTTTGCTACGGGGTTGTAGCTCAGTTGGTTAGAGTGCCAGCCTGTCACGCTGGAAGTCGCGGGTTCGAGCCCCGTCAACCCCGCCATTTTTTATAAAAACAAAAAAAAGGTGCCCCTGCAAAGAGGCACCTTTTTTGTTTTTTCTTTCTGATATTATTAACCCAGGGCTTTGTGTACCTGCCTTATTTCTCCATTTTCAACCGTTTCATCTTTTCCACCAGCGTCGTCCGATTTATCCCCAAAAGTTTAGCCGCCTGCGCTTTAATTCCACCTGCTGTTTCCACTGCCTGCAAAATAAATGACTGCTCAATTCGGGAGACAGTTTCAGCCAGGTCTATCCCCATACTCGGCAATTTCAAACCAAGTGTTTCACCAGAGTTTTTTTCGTTGACTATCTTGTCCGGAACATCTTCCAAGGTTAAGACATTTGCATCCGTCAGTACGATCATTCTCTCAATCATATTTTCCAGTTCACGTACGTTTCCCGGCCATGAATACTGTTCCAGCGCCTCAAGAGCCTGCTTACTGATATTGCATGGCGTACGTCCCATAAGCCGGCACTGCTTTTCCAGAAAAAACGATATCAGATACATAATATCCTGTTGCCGCTCGCGCAACGGGGGGAGGTGAAGAGGAATGACGTTCAAACGATAGTAAAGATCTTCTCTAAACTCACCCCGTTTCACCATCTCTTCGAGATCTGAATTCGTTGCGGAAATTACTCTGACATGAAGCTTTATCGTCTTGTTCGAGCCGACCCTTTCCACTTCATGTTCCTGCAGAACCCGCAAAAGTTTTGCTTGCAGATGAAGTGGCAGCGTACCTATTTCATCAAGAAAAATAGTGCCATGATTCGCTGCCTCGAACTTTCCCGGTTTATCTGTGATCGCCCCGGTAAATGCTCCCCGGACGTGACCGAAAAGTTCACTCTCAAGCAAAGTCTCCGGAATTGCGCTGCAGTTTACCGCAATAAAAGGTTTCTCCCTGCGTGTTCCGTTATAGTGAAGCGCCCGGGCAACCAGCTCTTTACCGGTACCTGATTCGCCACTGACGAGAACAACTGAATCGGTTTTTACAATGCGGTTCATGCGCTCAAAGACAAGGTTCATTGCCGGAGAACTGCCGATAATATTGCTGAATTCAAAGCGTCCTTGCAGCTGACTTCGTAAAAAAATGTTTTCAGAAAGCAGTCTCTGTTTTTCCAATGCTTTTGAAACGACAATTTTCAGCTCATCAAAATCAATCGGCTTGGTAATATAGTCAAAAGCCCCCTCTTTCATGGCTCGGACCGCAGTTTGCGCTGATGCATGACCGGTCACAACGATAAGCTCGGTAGAAGGAGAAACTTTTTGCACATGCAGAAGTATATCAAGGCCGCTTTTATCAGGCAGAAGCAGATCGGAAACAATGACCTGATACTGCAGGAGGTCAATAAGATCCAGCGCACTTTCGCCGGTTGCAGCAGAAGTGACGTCATACCCGACCGAGCGCAGCAGCATGGTCAATGCTTCGCGGCTGGAGTCATCGTCATCGACAACAAGTAGTTTGATGCTATCGTTCATTGAAAAACCTCGAACTACTGTTCAGTTACAACCCGTATTGACTCCTGCAGAACAGTTAAAAGCAAATCAAGTTCACTGTTTGAAATAACCAGTGGAGGAAATATGACAATGGTGTTTCCCAAAGGGCGAGAGAAGACCCCACGCTTGCGCGCTTCAAGACAAACTCTGATCCCGATTTTGTCTTCCCACGGATACGGTAACCCGGTCTCCTTGTCGGCAACAAGCTCTATGCCTGCAGCCATTCCGCACTGTCGAACGTCGCCAACGTGCGGCATTGCTGAAAAGTCGCCTAGCCGCAGCTTCAGCATGGCTATTTTAGATTGAAGCCCTGCCAGCAGGTTATCCTGCTCAAAAAGGTGCAGGCTTTTCAGTGCAACAGCACACGCAAGCGGATTTCCGGTGAAGGTATGGCCATGAAAAAAAGTTTTTAACTCCGAATATGTACCTAAAAAAGCTGAGTACACTTTTTCACCGGTAACCGTTGCCGCTAAAGGAAGATATCCGGCGGCTATCCCCTTGGATATTGCCATGATATCAGGAATCACATCCTCGTGATTGCAGGCAAACATTGCCCCGGTCCTACCAAATCCGGTAGCAACTTCATCAGCGATCATCAGGATGTCATGACGGTCGCAGAGCTCTCTTACCCGTCTTAAAAACCCCTCCGGTTGCACGATCATGCCACCGGCACCCTGTACAAGCGGCTCAATCACAAGCCCGGCAACCAGACCGGCATTCAGCACCATTAATTCTTCAAGTGCATCAATACACTGCATAGTACAGGTATCTTTGCTGCAGCCGAGCTCACAATGATAGCAGAAGGGCGTTGGAGCAAGAATCGTCTCGAACATAAGTGGCTTGAAGGTTGTATGATAAATTCCGATCCCGCCGACACTCACCGCACCGAGCGTATCACCATGGTAGGCGTGCCTGAAGGTTATGAAGCGACTCCGCTCAGGTCGACCCGAATGGACCTGATATTGATAGGCCATCTTGACGGCCACTTCCATGGCGGTCGAACCGTTATCCGAATAAAAAAAACGGTCGAGTCCGGGAGGCGTTATTTCGGCCAGTCGCGCCGCCAGAATAATACTCTGCTCACTGCCCAGCCCCAATAGAGTCGAGTGTTCAAGGCGCTCAACCTGCTCTTTCAGGGCGTCATTCAACTCACGTCGACAGTGCCCATGAACATTGGTCCACATGGAGGCGACACCATCAAGGTAGCGCGTACCGTCACTGTCAATCAGCCAGCACCCTTCCCCTTTTACAATTATAATCTGCTCGCCCTGCTCCCACTCCTGCATCTGGGTAAACGGATGCCAAACGTGGCGTTTGTCCCACTGGCGCAATTGTTCAGTTGTTATAGAACTGGTTTCCGGCATCGGTAGCTTCCTCGCCAACGTAAATAGTACGACCATAAAAAAGACCCGCCGGAACATGCCCGATGGGTCTCGTTACTACATGAAATCGAACAATCAGGCAAGCCTGTTGGCGTAAAGTGGAAAATTTTTCATCATGTTATTTACCTGCACTTTTATTGCAGCCAGTTTCTGGTCATCACCGATGCTTGCCACCGCGTCAGCAATATAACCCGCCACCTGATCCATCTCACCCTCTTTTAACCCATGAGACGTACAGGCGGGAGTACCCACTCTGATACCGGACGTAACAAACGGAGAACGGGTTTCAAATGGCACCGTATTCTTGTTGACGGTGATACCGGCCTTGTCCAGTGCTTCCTCTGCCGCCTTGCCGGTTATCTCCGTCCCGGTAAAGTTAATCAGCATCAGGTGGTTGTCAGTGCCGCCGCTTGTCAACTTGAAGCCCCGTTTAACGAGCGCCTCTGCAAGTGCTTTGGCATTTTTGACTATCTGTTGCTGATAGATTTTGAACTCCGGTTGGAGCGCTTCTTTAAAGGCAACGGCCTTCGCGGCGATAATATGCATAAGCGGACCACCCTGAATTCCGGGGAAAATCTGCGAATTGATTGTTTTGGCAAACTCTTCACGACAAAGAATCATCCCGCCGCGAGGACCACGTAACGTTTTGTGCGTTGTTGTTGTCACAAACTCGGCATACGGCACCGGACTGGGATGAACACCGGCAGCAACCAGACCGGCGATATGAGCCATGTCAACCATGACCTTCGCCCCGACTTTATCGGCTATTGTCCTGAACGCCGGAAAATCGATGATTCGTGGATAGGCACTCGCACCGACGACAATCATCGTCGGTTTATGGGTAACAGCCAAACGCTCGACCTCTTCATAATCGATGGTTTCTGTATCCGGAGAGACACCATAGGGAACCACCGTAAAGAGCTTACCGGAAAAATTGACCGGACTGCCGTGAGTAAGGTGACCACCATGCGCAAGGTTCATCCCGAGAATCGTGTCGCCAGGTTTGCACGCAGCAAAATATACCGCCATATTCGCCTGGGAACCTGCGTGCGGCTGGACATTGGCATGTTCGGCACCAAAAAGTTCCTTGGCCCGATCAATTGCCAGCTGTTCAACAACATCAACATGTTCACAACCACCGTAATAGCGTTTTCCGGGATAGCCCTCTGCATATTTATTGGTCAGGATTGATCCCTGAGCCTCAAGAACCGCTTCCGATACAAAGTTTTCTGACGCAATCAGCTCCAGATTATATTCCTGACGTTCCGCTTCACGGCTTATAGCATCGGCTACCTGAGGATCAAATGTGGTAAGAATAGACATTGTTTTCTCCTTGAAAATTGGGTTCTTATTGAAATGGTATCGTACAAACAACAAACGGGACGCATGCCGTAGCAGGTCCCGCCGGTAGATCTGTCCAAGTCATAACTTGAAACCATACCTGCTTACAACTTGATTTTGCGGTTATGAATATTTCTTTTCCAGTGCTGTTATCTTGTCGAGGCGCATCTGGTGACGCCCACCTTCAAAGGTTGCATCAAGCCATGCACCGACAAGATCACATGCATTCTGCTCATCAAGCACACGGCCGCCAAGCACAAGCACATTGGCGTTATTGTGTTCTTTAGCCATACGGGCCATAAACACATCCGTCACCAATGCGGCTCGAATTCCGGGAATCTTGTTAGCGGCGATAGACATGCCAATACCGGTTCCGCAGACAAGTATTCCCAACTCCGCGGCTCCCTCAATGACCGTTTCAGCGACTTTCTGGCCAAAATCCGGATAATCAACCGAAGAATCGTCATTAGTTCCGGCATCGGTCACTTCAAAGCCGCGCCGTTTCAGGTAACTGCTCAATGCGGTCTTAAGGGCTAATCCCCCGTGGTCACTGCCAATAATAATCATCTCAAAAGTCTCGCTAAAGCTTCTTGAATAGAAGGGTTGCATTTGTGCCGCCAAACCCAAAGTTATTGCTCATTGCATAATCAATTTTTGCATCACGCGCAGTGTTGGGAACATAATCAAGATCACACTCAGGGTCCGGATCGGTGTAATTGATTGTGGGTGGAACAACGCTTTTATCCATTGCCATGAGGGTATAAACCGCTTCTATACCGCCTGCTGCACCGAGAAGATGGCCGGTCATCGATTTAGTCGAGGAGACCATCATCTTCTTGGCATGTGCACCAAAGACACTCTTGATCGCCATTGTTTCGTACATGTCCCCCATCGGAGTGGAGGTGCCATGCGCATTAACGTACATAACCTGCTCAGGAGCAACACCGGCATTCTTGAGCGCCATCTTCATGCTTCTCGCCCCACCTTCACCACCCGGAGCCGGTGCCGTCAGGTGATACGCGTCTCCGGTCATTCCATACCCGACAACCTCGGCATATATCTTGGCGCCACGCGCCTTCGCGGCTTCATACTCTTCAAGGATAACAATGCCGGCGCCCTCACCCATGACAAAGCCATCACGGTTTTTATCGAACGGACGGGACGCAGCGGTTGGATCATCATTTCTGTCGGACAAAGCTTTCATTGCTGCAAAGCCGCCAATACCGAGAGGTGTAATGACCGATTCAGTTCCGCCAGCGATCATGGCATCAGCGTCGCCTCGTTTAATGATATGATACGCATCGCCAATTGAGTGGGTACTGGTTGCGCACGCTGAAACGGACGAAATATTTGGTCCTTTTGCCCCGTACTTTATGGAAATGTGGCCGGGGGCAAGGTTGATAATCAACATCGGGATAAAAAACGGAGATATCTTCTTTGGGCCGCTTTCGCTGAGAATCGTATGATACTTTTCAATTGTCGGCAAACCACCGAGACCGGCACCAACCAGAACACCAACCCGTTCAGCATTTTCTTCATTAATTATAAGCCCGGAGTCTTCCATGGCGTATTGGGCTGCCGCCAGAGCATACTGAATAAAAAGATCCATTTTTTTTATCTCTTTTTTATCAATAAACTCTTCCGCATTAAAATCCGGAATCTCACCAGCTATTTTGACCGGCATATCGCTCGTATCAAAACGGGTAATCAAGCCTATACCTGATTTTCCCGAGGTGAGTGCATCCCAGTTTTTCATATTCCCGCAGCCGAGTGGTGAAACAGTCCCGACACCAGTAACCACAACTCTTCTCATGATAATTAGCTCCATATAACGGCATCTTCTGTGATGTCACAATTAAAAGAGAGGGGGGGTGCCCCTCCCCTCAGTACTGTTATTTCAGCTGTGCTCGGTAATGTATTCGATGGCGTCATTCACCGTCTGAATTTTTTCAGCATCTTCGTCAGGAATTTCGATATCGAACTCTTCTTCAAGTGCCATTACCAACTCAACTGTGTCAAGGGAATCCGCGCCGAGATCATCCATAAATGAAGATTCAGTTAACACCTGAGCTTCTTCAACCCCAAGCTGCTCTGCAACAATTTCTTTAACCCGCTTTGCGATATCAGACATCTTTCACCTCCATGTGATTTTAAACCTTTTCAGGTTTTGTATAATAATGCTGTGTGCTAATTAAGCATGAAATCTTTAAATGTCAACCGATATTTCTATTTCATGTAGTACAGTACTACATGTACATCCCGCCATTTACCGACAGCACCTGACCGGTGATGTATCCCGCCTGCGGAGAGACGAGAAAACAGACCGCATGCGCGACATCGTCTGCCGAGCCAAGCCTCTCCATGGGAATATTTTGCAGTAGCGCTTCACGACCCTTTTCAGGAAGTCCGGCTGTCATATCAGTTTCGATAAATCCGGGAGCAACGGCATTTACGGTAATATTCCGTTTTGCCAGTTCACGCGCCGCCGATTTAGTCAAGCCAAACAACCCGGCTTTACTGGCACAATAGTTTGCCTGACCGGGGTTTCCCATCTCTCCGACGACAGAACTGATATTAACGACACGTCCGTAGCGGGCTTTGGTCATAATTTTGGAGGCTTCGCGCATACAGATAAAAGAACCTTTGAGATTCGTATCGAGAACAGAATCCCAATCATTATCCTTCATGCGCATCATAAGCCCGTCCTTTGTTACGCCGGCATTATTTACCAGAATATCCAGACGCCCCTGCTCAGATACGATTTTTTTAAAAAGGGCTTCAACTTCTGCAGAGTTCGTAACATCGAGCTTGACCGCCTGAGCAGTGCCGCCCTGCGCAGTAATAGCGGCAACGGTAGCATCAGCCCCCTTCTCGGATGTAGCAGTCGCTATTACGTAAATGCCTTCGGCAGCCAATTTCAGGGCAATCGCCTGCCCAATTCCACGTGAAGCTCCCGTTACAAGAGCGACCTGACCTTTCATCATGCGTTCCCTCCGGCAGTTTTTATCCCGGCAACATCTTCTATGTTAGCCAGAACTGCCGCCTTGTTAATCCGTTTCACCAGACCGCTGAGAACTTTACCAGGACCGAGTTCAACAAACGATGTCACGCCAAGAGCGCTCATGGCATTTACCGACTGCTCCCACAATACCGGAGAACAGACCTGTGTAATCAACAGAGGTTTCACCCGCTCTCTATCACAGTTCGGCTCAGCATCGGCATTCGCAACAACCGGAACATTCATTTCACACACGTCGATCGCATTAAGCACTTCTGCCAGCCGATCTGCCGCAGGCTTCATCAATGCACAGTGAAAAGGTGCACTGACCGGCAGCAGCATGGATTTGCGAAAACCACGCCCCTTGGCAATCTCTATCGCACGGGCAACAGCAGCAACGGATCCGGCAATGACAATCTGGCCGGGAGAATTAAAGTTGGCCGGTGAGACGACGTCCCCTTCGGAGGCTTCACGACAGATATCCTCCAGTTCATCACTATCAACACCAAGCATGGCCGCCATTGTTCCAGTACCGACCGGAACCGCCTCCTGCATAAACGTTCCACGGGCACGTACCGTTCTGACAGCATCAGCAAAAGAGAGGGCACCAGAACAGACCAACGCAGAATATTCACCAAGAGAATGCCCGGCAACATAATCGGCATTCAGGCCGGTTTCCTGCTGAACTACCTTCAATACCGCAATACTGGCCGTCAGGATAGCCGGCTGTGTATTTGCTGTCAGCTTGAGATCGGCATCGCTCCCGGAAAAACAGAGTGTAGACAGCTTAAATCCGAGGGCATCATCAGCCTCGTCAAACAGGCGCTGCGCGATGGGGAACGTTTCTGCCAGCTCCTTTCCCATGCCGGAATATTGAGAACCCTGCCCTGGAAAAATAAATGCAGTTTTAGCCATGCCTATATCCCTGCCTTACGTTAATATTCTTTTTTACTACCAGTTAACAAGAGCGGACGCATACGTGAATCCCCCCCCGAATGCAACCATCAGAAGCTTACTGTCTGGTTTGATAACTCCTTGCCGGTTTGCCTCATCGAGAGCAATGGGTATTGATGCTGACGAGGTATTACCATACCGGTGGAGATTGGTGAACAATTTATCCGGACCAAGTCCGAGCCGCTTCGTGGTTGCATCTATAATACGACGATTAGCCTGATGAGGAATCATCAGGGAAATATTGGATGGCGTGAGCCCATTCGCATCCAACGCCTTTAAGGCAGCCTCTTCCATAGCGCGGACTGCATGCTTGAAAACGTCATTCCCTTCCATCTTCAGATATATCAGACGTTCATCAATTGTGCGGCTTTCAGTAGCCGGGTTGCGACTGCCGCTCCCCGGCTGATACAGAAGATTCCAGAAGGAACCGTTACTGAATGTATGGGTTGAGAGGAGGGAATGGTCGCCCTCGGAAGCCTCAAGAACTACCGCTCCTGCTCCGTCACCAAAGAGAACGCAGGTATTGCGGTCCTGCCAATCAACAATGCGGGACAGAACTTCAGATCCAATGACAAGAACCTTTCGTGCAGCGCCCGAGCGAAGAAATTTTTCGGCGATTGATACTCCATAAAGAAAACCTGAACAAGCCGCCGAGAGGTCAAAGGCGGTTGCATTCGTGGCACCAAGAAGGTCTTGAACTATACATGCAGTTGAGGGAAAAGGAAAATCGGGAGTAACTGTGCCGATTATTATCAGATCAATTTCTTCTGGATGAGCGCCAGCCATTGCCATTGCGCGGCGTGCAGCTTCAGCGGCAAAAGTGGACGTATATTCACCCTCAACCGCAATACGCCGCTCCTTAATGCCTGTTCTCGTTGTTATCCATTCATCACTGGTATCAACCAACCGTTCAAGCTCGGCATTAGTGAGAATCTTTCCGGGTAATGCAGAGCCGGTTCCGGTAATTCTGACGTTCACGATTAAAACTCCATTACGGCAGCTGCGGGAGGCTGGCTATCGTTTCGTATCGATACCGAATAGTTCTCAGACAGTTTTTCTGAAACATGTTCCGATACGCCACTTTTTGCGTATTCATGAGCGAATCGAATCGCATTCTTAATCGCTTTGGCGTTGGACCCGCCATGACATATCATACCGACACCGTTAATACCCAGCAGTGGTGCTCCACCATATTCGGCATAATCGACAATCTTTTTAAAACGGTCGAAGGCACCGCGCACAAACAGATAACCAATTTTGGAAACCCAGCTTTTGACGATTTCCCTTTTCAGCATTTTGCCGGCAGCATCCGCCAACCCCTCGGAAAGCTTAAGCACAATATTTCCAACGAAGCCATCGCAGACAACTACGTCAACAGCGCCGGCAAAAATATCACGCCCTTCAATATATCCGCAATAATTAAGCGATGTCTTACGCAGAGAGGAGTTTGTTTCCCGCGTCAGCTCATTTCCCTTTGAATCTTCCTCACCATTGGAAAGCAAACCGACCTTCGGAGACGCTATTCCCATCGCGTAGCGGGCATAGACCTCTCCCATAATTGCAAACTGCACAAGATGAAGCGGCTTGCAATCAACGTTACCGCCAACATCAAGGACAAGTGTCTGCCCTTTCAGAGTAGGAAACAGCTGAGCGATAGCAGGGCGTTCAATACCTGTAATCCGTTTCAGGACAAACATGCCTGACGCCATTGTTGCACCGGAATTCCCGGCACTAACGGCAGCACATGCCTTACCGTCCTTGACGAGTTCAAAGGCACGGCGCACGGAAGAGTCACGCTTTTTTCGTACCGCATCTGAAGCGGAATCATGCATTCCGACAACTTCGCTCGCATGAAAAATATCAATGTCAAGACCGCTGACTGCATGCTTGGTCAGTTCGGCCTCCAATCGGGATCTGTCACCGACTAGAGTGACCGAAAGCCCGAATTCGCGGCACGCATCAACGGCACCGGCAACTTCAATAACCGGCGCATTATCGCCGCCCATTGCGTCAACGGCAACTCTCATCTGTTCCGCACGTGACACAGGGTCAGATCTCTAGGCGTGTGCGGAGGATACGTCGATAACCTCTTTACCTTTGTACGTACCACAGGCAAGACAGGTACGATGCGGCAGCTTTGCAGCTTTGCACTGAGGGCAGATGGACAATGAAGGTGTTGTTAAAAAATCATGCGCCCTTCTCATATTTTTGCGGGATTTGGACGTTTTTTTCTTGGGTACAGCCATGGTGTTTCTCCTTTTTTCCAGTGATACACGTTATCGTGTCACCGCTCTATTTTACGGCTATTTTAAAATTCTTCAGTGCATTGAATGCGAGTCGGACCGGTTCTTTGCTGCACGAGCAACTGGAAGTGTTCAAATCCGTGCCGCACTCATGGCACAGCCCCTTGCACTCCTCATTGCAGAGCGGCTTTGACGGAATCTCCATCGCGACCTGTTCCTCAATTTCATGCGTCAGATCAATGTCATCTCCAGAGTACGTAGATGACATCAAATCCATTTCGCCTAACTCAAGTTCATCTTCAGCTGAAGCTGCAACAGCGGCTTCTTTGCGAAAAAACAGTGTAAAGTTGGTATCAATAAACGATGTGTAGTCAGCAAGACAACGTGAGCAGGAAAGGGCCAGAGGGGCCGTAATTCTTCCTGTAACCCGTATGTTTTTATATTCACGGACAACCGATATATCCCCTTGAACATTCCCGGTAATGCTGCAGCCGTCGACGTTCTGCATTGACGCAAGAAGAGGAAACGTGTCTACCGGTTCGTCGATATGGAGCATAATCGGCGTATCTTTGATGTGGTCTACAATAAGTTTCACATGCACCATCCGCAGATCAGAGTGAGACTATAATTTAAAGCAAGTCAGTATAAAGAATATGGTTAAATTGTCAAGGAATTTACTGTCCCGCAATTTTACCGGTGCCTTGAGTTACTGGTGCCTCGTATTACACCTGCCGTAACATTCCAATTGATCCCGTACGAACCGGGCTAAATCGCCATTAATCATGCTCCAGTCAAAACGCCACGCCCAATTTCCGAATGCCGTTCCGGGAATGTTCATGCGGGCCTCGGTTCCCAATCCGATAAAATCCTGCAGAGGAACAATTGCAGTATCTGCAACGGACATTAAAACAGTACGAATAAGCGCTTCCAGTGACTCTTTGCCATCTTTGCCATGCCCCCCGACATAAAAATTCACTCGACTACGTTGAGTTTTTGACAACGAATTATACCAACCAACGAGGGTATCATTATCGTGGGTTCCCGTGTAAACTACGCAATTTTTCAGATGGTTATGGGGTAGATATACGTTTGAAGGCCCCGAATCAAAAGCAAACTGCACTATTTTCATGCCGGGAAAATTATAGCGATCACGGAGAACAATAACGTCATGCGTAATAACGCCCAGGTCTTCGGCAATCACCGGCAGTTTTCCAAGGGCTGTAAAGATAGCATCAAAGACGAGTATTCCGGGTGCCGTTACCCAGGTGCCGTTTATCGCGGTTTTTTCTTTGTACGGCACATGCCAGGCAGCTTCAAACCCCCGAAAGTGGTCAATACGGACGACATCAAAAAGCTCGAACATGGATCGAAAACGCTCGATCCACCACGCATACTTCTGACGCCCCATCTCATCCCAATCGTACAACGGATTACCCCATAACTGCCCGGTTTCACTGAAGTAATCGGGAGGTACGCCGGCAACAACCGTAGGTTTACCTTTTGAGTCGAGCAGGAACAGTTCACGATGACTCCAGACATCAGCAGAATCGTAACCGACAAAAATGGGAATATCGCCGATAATTGCAATCCCTTTAGCTGAAGAGTACGTTCGCAACTGTCGCCATTGCCTGAAAAACTGCCACTGAATATACTTTTGAATGCCTATTTCAGGGCCGAATTCAACTGAAAATTTTTCATACTTTTCCGTTGTCAGAAGAGCCGATCCTGCGGGCCATTTATCCCAGGATTTACCGTTGTATCGCTGCTTCAGCGCCATGAAAAGCGCATAATTATGAAGCCAGGGCGTCGTGTCACAGAATTCCCAAAATTCCTGTTTGCACGGCGCAGCAGCGTTTCCCAAAAAATTGACTGCGGCACTCTTCAGCAGTTTCATCTTATGTTCGGAAACCGCTTCAAAATCAACACCAGTGCAATCAGAACTATCTTCATACGTGATTTCAGCAAGGTCACCATCAACGACAATCTGATCAAGATCAATCAGAAGAGGGTTTCCTGCAAATGCCGAAAATGCAGAATAGGGAGAATTCCCACACGCCGGGGGCGAAAGCGGCAGTATCTGCCAATATGACATTCCCATTGCTGCCAGCAGATCAACAAACCGGCGGGCATCAGCACCCATTGAACCGATACCGCCCGGCCCCGGCAATGATGTAAGGTGCATCAGCACGCCACAACCCCGTTTGTCTAACATGTTGCCTCCCGTTATTAGTTAAACTATATTTTCTGAAAGCGCTAAACCTTCCAACAAGCCAAAATCACTCACTTTTAAACGCGTAAAACCAAATTTATCCATAACAGAGGTAATAATTACCAGACCGGCTATAATCAGGTCTTCGCGCCCTTTTTCAACCCCTTTTACCAGCAGCCTCTCCTGTGGAGTCAGCAGCGAAAGGCGATGATAGATAGCGGATATATCGTCCCGGTTAATCGTAAAATTATTTACCGTACGATAATCGTACTCAACCATCTCCAGCTTTACTGCTGCCAGGGTTGTCGCGGTTCCGGCCGTCCCGACAAGTTCAGCTTCTTTAGAAAAGACTATTCCGGCGGCGGAAAGGTCGTCGCCAAGCTGGTTGATTACCGACTGTACCCGTGTACTCATTTCGCTGTTCGTACGAAAACCCTCTGTGAGCCTGACCACTCCGACCGGCATACTTTTTATGAAGACAGGGATTCCACCTGATGAAACAGTAAATTCGGTACTCCCGCCACCGACATCAAGTACCACAAGCATTTTCGGCTCTGAATCGAGCGCGGACAAAACACCCGTCAGCGTCAAACGTGCTTCTTCCTCGCCATCAATGACAACAAGGTTTATTCCGGTTTCCTGAAAAGCTTTTTCAACGAACGCGCGGCCATTATGTGCATCTCGTACCGCACTTGTAGCTGATGCCCGAACTTGTTTCACTCCGTAACCACTTAGTATTTCGGCAAATCTACCCAGACAGCTTAAGCCGCGCTCCTGTGCCTCGGCAGACAAACCGGATTCATCACTGAAACCACCACCAAGCCGGATTATCTCACGTTCGACACGAACAGGAACAATTCCTCCTGACGAACGTTCTGCAATTAATAAACGAGCCGTATTTGTCCCGAAATCGATAGCGGCACAGTAATTTGTCATTCAGCTTTCCTCGTAAAAACGGCGATGCACTTCCATCTCTGTATAGCGCAACAGAAAGAGAAGTGCATCAGATTTGTGAAACGGGAGGAGTCCCGCCACAGTCAGGGTTTACTGAGATGCTTTATCCAAGCACCATTTCTTTGAGCTCCTTACCGACCTTGAAAAAAGGAAGCTTTTTGGGACTAACCTTGATCGGCTCTCCGGTTTTTGGATTTCGACCGGTATACGTACCGTACTCTTTTATTACAAAGCTCCCGAGGCCTCGAATTTCAATGCGCTCGCCCTGTACCATGGCTTCGCCCATCGAAGAGAAAATCAGATTAACAAGTTCCTCAGCTCGCTTGACCGGTAAATCTTTTTTCAGAGCCAACTGTTCAATAAGTTCTGATTTATTCATTGAAATCCTCCAGTTCGTAGCCGTAACGGCGCATATTAACCAATAAACAACGTGAAACAGAAAGTGGATAGTACGACAGCCTTACTATTAATGACAAGATTTATTTAAATATTTTTTAAATATGACAGCGGCATCATTGTGGCGGCCAATCTCCTGAAGGATTCCGTAAAGCTTTTCGGCCGCAGGACGGGCATACGGTGTCTGTAACAGTGCAACATACTGATTCACGGCAGACTCGTGGTCACCGGTCGCTTCAAATATATCGGCACGCATCAACAGGGCCTCTCCGGCCATTATCTCTCCTGAAACCATCGCTTCAATTACGGTTATGGCATCCTGAAAGCGGTTACCCTCGCGAAGGACAAGAGCCAGATTAAGCCAGGCAAGCGAATTACTGCCATTCAGCTGAATGGCAGTACGAAGCAGCTGCTCCGCCTCACGATCATTACCAAGCCGATGAAGCAACTTCCCTTTTTCATAGGAATAAATGTCACGCGGAATCAGATCAATACACTTTTCGAGAGCAGATAACGCTTGCTGGTGATCATCATGACTCGCGGCGATGAACGCGTGCGCAAAATCCTCTCCCAAACCGGCATACCGCTGACACTGATCTGCCGGCAATTGCTGAATAAGCAGCTCATAGTACTCTGAGATTGACAGGGAATGGCCCGAATTATCACTATCTGAAGGGGCGCATCCTGAAGAGGTACTGCACGAATTACATGAAGATGCTGCCGGCGGTTTCTCTTGAGGGCGGTCATTTTCTGCATAATTATGAAGCAGCAGATCCGCCTTTTCCCGTATCGCAGGATCGTGCGTCAATGTTTTTGCGAGTTCCAGGTGGTCTATCGCTTTGGCGAAATCCCCGTGCGAATGAGCAAATTCAGCTTCATAAAGATTGCGTTCAGCCAGTCTAAGATTCGCAGTAGCGATACGCTCGATAAAAGCAGATTCAAGCTCACCGCCGACAATAAGATGAAGGCCATCCTCGTAGTACGTTCTGGCATCAAAAAAACTGTCTGACTCCATACACTTGTCACCCTTCGCCAGCAGATCTGAAGGGGACTTTGAAAACCATTTGCTAATAAAATTCAAGACAATGCCTTTCTACTTGCAGAGTAATGTAACACTTTCAATATGAAACGTTTGTGGAAACATATCAACCGGAACAGAGGTAACAACCCGGTACCCGCACCCCGAGAGCAGACCGCAATCACGTGCGAGGGTACTGGGATCGCACGAAACATAGATGATTTTACCGGGCTGCAGTCTGGCAATACCGGCAACGACATCACCTGCCCCGGAACGGGGCGGATCAAGCAAAACGGTATCGATTTTGCGTCCCTCGTCAAAAATGCGCTTTACCCCGAAGGCGGCATCATCACAAAAAAAACGGACATTTGCAACCTTGTTGATGTCCCTATTATGTTCCGCAGCCAGAACTGAGTCCGCATTTCCCTCAATCCCGACGACTGAAGCAACTTCAGCGGCGAGAGGAATGGAGAAATTACCATTCCCGCAATACAGATCAAGAAGATGCTCTGCAGCGGAGAAAGCGCCTAATTGCCGTATGAGGGAGAGCATGGATACATTTTGACGTTGATGGACCTGCGCAAACCCGCCGGGAGGGTACGTAAGCTCCACCGGTTTTTGGTCGGGATCGGCCTGGTTCATCCGATACCGGATTTCTGAATCACCCCATATTTTTTCGCCGGATGCATGACGGTCTGTTTTAATAAAAAGCCCCGTGCATGGCCACAGATCCTCTGCTAGAGAGCGTACATACTCTCTACTATTCTCTGTTATGCTCCCTGCCTGGTGTATGAAGACGATTACTCCGCTATCACCGGCGTCGATACTGAGCTGAGTGACCGCCTCGATGCCGGGATATAGCTGAAGTACCCCCCTGAAGCGGTTCAGCGCCTGATTGATTATGGGAGCGGCTATGGGACACCCGTCAGCAGCGTCCTCCACCTGATGCGTACCCTGCCGGTAAAACCCGAGCACCACTTTTCCGTGTTGAACAGCAACCTTGAACTGAAGACGATTGCGGTACCCATACGGCAGAGCCGCTGCAACAGCAGCACCGATTATATCTGCCGGAACGCGAGCTCCCCTCCAGAGCGTTTCTGCCAGAATATTCCGCTTCTGTTCAAGCTGCGCAGAGTAACTGATATGCTGCCAATGGCACCCTCCGCAGAGGCCGAAGATTGAACACTCCGGCGTTGTCCGTGCGGGAGAAGGGGTGATTATTTCAGCTATCGAAGCCGTACAGTACGACTTCTTTTGTGCGGTGACCCGAAGAGCGACTTCATCGCCAGGAGAGCTGAAGGGCACAAAACAGACTTTGCCGCCAATTCGACAGACACCATTGCCACCAAAGGCAAGTTTATCAATAGTAGCAACGGGTAATGTCACTCTACGCTCGGTCTCTTCGAATTTTGGGGGACTTTTTTATGCACTTCTGATACTCGCTGCGAACAAAACCGGGGGCAAAACCGGGCGAAGACAGATAAGCTACCGCGGTTTCATGAAAAGCCTTCGTCAGCTGGCTGCGAATTGATTCTATTTCTGACTCCGGAACAGCCATTTTCTCTAAAATCCGTTCAAACCTGACAGTCAATCCCATTTTCTCGACTGCACCATTGAATTCAGAAAAGCTTTCAAAATAACTTTGCTCCAGCTGAATATCACAATATGCGAGCAGTTTTACATGATAGTAACCGCCAAAGTAGTGGCGGGTCTGATCCAGCAGCGTAATGCTGAGCGCCTGACCGAGCGGTATCGTTTCAATAATCACAGTGCACCCAGAAGCTTATGCATTTGTGGGATAACCCGAACATCCGGCAGACGTGACGATGCCAGCTCCTGAAGGTGAAAAATATGTGCCGCAGAAATACCGACGGCACCGTTAGCCAGTGATAACGGCTGTAAAAAGAGCGGCAGCGATGCGTCAACGGCAGAGATCACATCGCACACCTGCATAATTTCACCATCAGGCGTATCCTCGCCTATCACCACTTTTACCGAGACATTTCTACCGTGGCACTCACGAAGGAAGAGAGCATGAAGATCCCACAGCTGCTCCGTACATACGGCTGTTGAAGGAAGCTTCATATCCATACTGATATAATCTACATACTCCTTTACCTGTTTAAGGGCAAAGGGCATAGTGCCGTTTGTTTCAAGATGGATCGGAAGGATTCTTCTGATTTCAGGAAACCACTCCGCGAGAGCATCCGCATACAGGAGCGGCTCCCCGCCGGTAATACTGACCGAATGGTGCGCCGCCGGCAGCTGCATGAGCCAGTCGTGTAACAGTGCAGATATATTATGGAGCGTCAGCGGTTGCGGGAGATTATGAAATATTCCTGAACCGGGCTTTGTTTCAAGACGGCAAATATCGGATTTTACAAAATCGGTGTCGCAGTAGCGACAATCGAGATTACATTCCATCAGACGAACAAAAATCTGTCGGCGACCGACCAGCATCCCTTCGCCTTGAATTGACGAAAAAATCTCACTGATATAGACCGGATCACTCATAATAGCGGGCGGATGCGTTATCAGACTCCCAGACAGTGATAGAATCAATTTTGATGTTATCGTTATTCATCCGCTCGGAAATGCGCTGATACAGATATTTTGAAATATGTTCAGATGAAGGCGAAATATCACGAAAGGCGGGGTTGTCGTTGAGATACTTGTGATCCAGTTCGTTAATGATTGCGCCCGCCTCCCGCTTGAGAATTTTAAAATCGATACCGAGACCGGCTTTGTCCAATTCACGAGCGGTTACCGCCACCTCAACCTTCCAATTGTGTCCGTGCAGATTTTCACAATCGCCCTGATAATTAATAAGATTATGCGCGGCAGCAAAACTGGTGCGGATTGTCAGCACATACATTATAGATAGCTCCTCTGGTGAAAAATAAAAATTCGGGCTGATACTACACAAAAAAATGGGCAACCACAAGGGCTGCCCATCATATTCACAAAAAAAGGTGAAATCAACGTTGCGAAACTGCCAGCGCCTGCTTGATATCGGCAATTATATCATCCACGCATTCGATACCGACCGAAAGACGAATAAAGTCAGCAGTTACGCCGCTCGCAATCTGTTCTTCAGCTGAGAGCTGCTGATGGGTGGTTGATGCGGGGTGAATAACGAGCGACTTGGCATCGCCAATATTTGCCAGATGCGACAGCAGTTTGACATTGTCGATGAATTTTTTACCGGCCTCCATGCCCCCTTTAATGCCAAAGCCGATGATGGCCCCCTCTCCTTTCGGAAGATATTTGAGCGCCCGAGCGTGATCCTTGTGGCTTGCCAGCCCCGGATAATTTACCCAGGTAACATCGGGATGCGCTTCAAGCCAGCCGGCAACAACCCGGGCATTTTCAACGTGGCGCGCCATCCGGACATGCAGGGTTTCGAGCCCCAGAATAATCTGGTGCGAATTGAATGGAGAAATGCAGGCTCCCATATCGCGGAGCAGCGAAACACGCATCTTGATGATATACGAAATGGCACCGAGAGCATCCCAGTATTTAAGTCCGTGATAGGAAGGGTCCGGTTCGGTGAATTCCGGAAATTTTCCGTTATTCCAGGGGAATTTACCGCCATCGACAACAGCGCCACCAATACTGGTGCCATGACCGCCGATGAATTTGGTTAAAGAATAGACGACGATATCGGCGCCATGCTCGAGCGGCTTAAAGAGAAACGGAGTGGTAACCGTATTATCAACAACATACGGCAGACCGGCCTGGTGGGCAACCTCGGCAATCGCTTCAAAATCATCGACATTGTTTTTAGGATTTCCAACAGACTCACTGTACACAAGCCGGGTATTGCCGTCGATCGCCTGCCGGATATTTTCGGGATTGGATGTATCGACAAACTTCACCGTGATGCCAAGCTTAGGCAGCGTGTAATGAAACAGGTTATACGTGCCGCCATAGAGATAATTGGTGGAGACGATGTTATCGCCCGCCTTGGCGATGTTCAGTACTGCATAGGTGATGGCAGCCTGACCGGAGGCAACCGCCAGAGCGGCAACGCCACCATCGAGAGCGGCAAGCCGCTGTTCGAGGACATCTGTCGTCGGATTCATCAGCCGGGTATATATATTGCCGAATTCCTTGAGACCAAAGAGGTTGGCAGCATGTTCGGAGCTCTTAAAAACATACGAAGTGGTTTGATACAGCGGTACCGCTCGCGAAAGCGTGGTTGGGTCCGGAGTCTGGCCGGCATGAAGGGTAAGCGTCTCAAATGATTGATTGGTATCCGACATAAATCCTCCTGAATTGTATGACTTTTCTGTAGCGGAACAATACTGTTTGCACGTAAAGGAGTCAAGTTCAATTCTTTATCGCACTATATAGCGGTAACATCATGAAACGACACAGTTGCGGTTGACTAATGCCACTGTTCGATGGTACGGCTGAGAGTATGAAGAATAGTATCCGCTGGATAACTCTCATGATGCCGATTTTTGAGTGGCTGCCCCGCTACCAGACATCCTGGCTCTGGCAGGACCTGATTGCCGGTGTTACCCTTGCGGCGTATGCCGTACCGGTCGCAATGGCGTACGCCACACTTGCCGGCCTGGCTCCGCAGGCGGGACTCTACTGTTATATATTCAGCGGCATTGCCTATGCGCTGTTCGCTTCATCGCGCCACCTGTCAATCGGTCCGACCGCTGCAATATCTGTCATGATCGCCAGCGTTGTCGGAGGAATGGCGGCAGGCAACCCTTCAAGTTATGCCGCTATTGCCGCCATGACCGCCGGAATGGTGTCTGCCTTCTGCTTTCTGGCCTGGATCATGCGCCTCGGTTCATTCGTCAACTTCATTTCTGAATCCATCCTGCTCGGATTCAAAGCCGGTGCTGCATTAAGCATCGCCTCAATGCAACTCCCCAAGTTGCTTGGAGTTGCCGGTGGGGGCGACAATTTTTTCGAGCGGCTGTTCGTCATCCTGCAGCAACTTGACAGCGTCAACGTAACTGTTATTGCCCTTGGAATCGGCTCACTACTGCTGCTGCTCGCCGGCGACCGGATATTTCCCGGCCGTCCCGCAGCACTGGCGGTCGTCATACTGTCAACCGGAATCGTCTCACTGTTCGGACTGGCTGAGCACGGTGTCAGAGTCGTAGGGTTTATTCCCCCGGGGTTGCCCCCCTTTGAAGCCCCATCCATTCATATTGACCGGATCGAAGGCCTGCTTGAACTGGCGTTCGCCTGTTTTCTGCTCTCCTATGTTGAAAGCATTGCCGCAGCCCGCGCGTTTGCGTTAAAACATCACTACCCGGTCAATCCCCGTCAGGAGTTTCTCGGCTTGGGCGCCGCCAATCTGGTGGCGGCACTGGGCCATGGCTATCCGGTTGCCGGTGGTTTATCGCAGTCGGCAGTTAATGAAAAGGCTGGCGCACGGTCGCCGCTTTCACTGATTTTTGCTTCTTGCACACTTGTCCTGGTACTCTTTTTTCTGACCGGAATGCTGCGAAATCTTCCGGAGGCCGTATTGGCCGCCATCGTCATGGTCGCGGTGGCCGGTTTTGTGAATATATCCGATTTCAAACGTTTGCGACAGATCAGCCGACTCGAGTTTAACGTTGCCATGGTCGCGTTTGTGGGAGTACTTCTGCTCGGGATTTTGAAGGGTGTCACGATTTCAGCAATAGCTTCAATCCTCTTCCTCCTCCGGATGATGGCCAAACCACATGTTTCCGTGCTCGGCAGAATTCAGGGCAGTACCAGATTCAGTGACTCGATCCGTCACCCCAGTAATGAACGCTTCCCCGGACTGTTTCTGTTCCGGGTGGAAGCACCATTGCTCTATTTCAATGTCAATGCCGTTAATTCGTCTGTGCTGGAAGCACTTCACAGTGAAACAACACCTGTCAAACTTGCGGTGTGCGACCTTTCAACATCCCCATATATCGATGCGGCCGGCGCCAAAATGCTGGAACAGCTTGTGGAGGAACTGGAACGGGAAGGGATTCAGTTGAAAGTGGCGGAAGCACACGCAGAAGCCCGCGAGATTCTGCGGGCTACCGGCATCAGTGAATCATTGGGGGGGGTCAGCAGACATACGTCGCTGGCAGATATTGTTGAAGATTTTGAACGGGAGAACCGAAACCTTACCCCCGGTCTTCGACCACCCTCTCCCGATGGGCGAGGGGAGAATTAATATCCCTTCTCCTTTAGGGAGAAGGTGCCCGACAGGGCGGATGAGGGGAAATTTACACCCCTAACTCCCTCAACACTATACTCGTCTCCGCCTGCCCATCCAGCCAGGCTGCCAGTTCGTCAACGACCTCCATCTCATCAACTTCATCACGATGCGGCCATATTCCCAGAACAGGCGCACCGCAAAGCGAGCCGATCTGATGAGGAGCACCCTGCTCCGCCGGTCCGGGAGAGGCCGGCATACCATTAACAATAACACCGGCAACCTGAAGCCCCAATTGCCGAGCAGCAAAACAGGTCAAAACCGTGTGGTTGATTGTACCCAACCCCGGACGGGCCACGACAAGAAGGGGCAGCTCAAGCTCGCGAGCCAGATCAGCAACCAGCAGTCCACCTGACAGCGGAACCATTAGCCCCCCCGCCCCTTCAACAATCACGTACTGATACGAAGACGCCAACCGGTCAAAAGCGGCCTTAATGTTGGAGAAATCAATCCGGACGCCATCAATCCGGGCGGCCTCAGCGGGGGCTATCGCCTCACGGAGGCGATACGGAGCAACATCATCGCACAGCTGAATGCCGGCCGCCTGGCAGAGCAGTCGGGCATCATCCGAAACCAGCATGCCATTCTCTTCGCGACAACCGCTGGTGACCGGCTTCATAACACCGACTGCAACGCCGTTCATCCTCAGCAATCGTGCCAAAGTTGCCGCAACGATCGTCTTGCCGACACCGGTATCGGTACCGGTCACAAAAATTCCGCGTGGCGCCATCAGCTTTCCGCTCCGCAACAACCCTCGACCGGAATTTCAAGATCTTTCAGCATCTGCCGGTCAAGTTCGGGAGGACGCCCCGGGGTCGTCAGATAATTACCGGTCATGGTGCCGTTCGCACCGGCAAGGAACATCCATGACTGCAATTCCCGCAGGTTCTTCTCCCTCCCGCCACAGACTGACAGGCGTTTATCAGGCAGCAGAAAGCGGTACACGGCAATAATCGTCAAGCATTCAAGCGGTCTAAGGTTATCTGCATTTTCAAGTCGTGTCCCTGCCACCGGATTCAAAAAATTGAGCGGTATCGAGTCAACATCCAACTCACGGAGAGTCAGCGCCATCTCGACCCGCTGGGCAAAAGATTCCCCCAAACCAAAGATGCCGCCACAGCAGACCCGTAATCCAACGGCTTTGGCAGCACGAATTGTAGCGACATCTTCTTCATAGTCATGGGTTGTGCAGATTTCCGGAAAAAAACTGCGGGCGGTTTCAATATTGTGATGATAGGTTTCCATCCCGGCATTTTTCAAGCACAGCGCCGTTTCGCCGTCCATAATCCCCAACGAGCAGGAGGGGGATATCCCGGTTTCTGTTTTGATTCGTGCGACCGCTCGGCAGACGCGATCAAGCTCATCCGCGTTATTGATACTGGTGCCGCTGGTGACAATGCCGTAGCAACCGGCACCGTTTTCTTCCGCCAGAGCGGCACAGCGCACCATTTCATCCTCGTCAACCAGTGCGTACTCCGGGGCGCCGGTGTCATGGTGAGCCGACTGGGCGCAGAATGCGCAATTTTCAGCACAGCGCCCAGATTTGGCATTGATGATTGAACAGAGGAACACAGCACTGCCGACAAAGTGGTCGCGTATTCTGGCCGCTTCGGCAAACAGCAGGTACCGGTCGGAACCGGTCACCGCAGAGAGTTTTAACGCCTCTTCGGCTCCAATGGTTTCTCCGGCGAGCACTTTTTCGGCCATACTCTGAATATAATTTCGTATCGTCATAACCTACCTCCGGAGAGTTCGATACCATAGCAGTCTTATATTGTCAACCAGTCACATACAAATGGTTAACAATCGAACTATCCCCGTAATTGCATCAGCCGCCAAAGTGTAGTAAAGTCCCTTATATTTAAAATCTTGCCCAATAACTTCCCTGGAAAATTAACATCATGATCGACTGGCACTGCCATATACTACCCGGTCTCGACGATGGCCCGAGAAACATCGAACAATCACTCGTCATGGCTGGTCTCCTTGCAGATTATGGATTCACGGAGATCCATTGCACACCCCACCTGATCCGCGACTGTTTTGAAGCAAGCAATAGTGAAGTACGCCAGGTAATACGGGAACTTCAGCAGCGCATTTGCGACAACAATATTCCGCTGACCTTGCTGTCCGGACGCGAATACTATCTTGATGAGTATCTGCCGGCCTACCTGGAAGACCCCCTTCCGCTTGGTGACAGTCGCCAGATTCTGGTTGAAATCCCACCGCGCACTGCCGATGAGACGGTGCGCCTGTTGCTGCAGAACGTTGTGCGGTCAGGTTTTACCCCGGTAATTGCCCACCCGGAGCGATGCCGCCTCCTTGAACCGGGAGCGGAACGGACCGCTACCAGGGGCTTCTTCAATACGATAAAAAACGCGTTAACCGGCGGCCATGACGACCGTCAGGAGCAAGAACTTACCGATTCTACCGGGAACCCACTCCTTGACTATCTGCGCAAGTTGGGATGCTCGTTTCAGGGGAACCTGGGCAGCTTCGGCGGCTTCTATGGCAATCAGGTCAAGACAAATGCGGAGATATTGCGCAGCAAAGGTGTGTACGACCGGTATGGCAGTGACCTGCACGCAGCTGAGCATGCCGACCGGATTCTCCAACCATTTAAAGACAGCTAATACCATTTCTAAATCAAGGCGCTATCTTCGTTGGCTCGTCTTCGGCTCCTCAACATATTGGTTTTATGCCTTCGTCGCCTCAATCCTCGCCGCCTTGATATCACTCTTGATTTAGAATTGGAATAATTCATCTCCAAAAACACAGAAAAGCCGCCAGACAACGGGCGGCTTTTCTGTCTATTCAACTATTTTTCGGAACCTTATCCTGTCATTGCGATAACTTCTTCGTACGTCGTTACCCCCTCCAGCATTTTTTTAATGGCAATTTCACGCAGAGTGACAACACCCTCCTGACGGGCTGCCCCGACAATTGCGGCGAGCCCTGCAGAATCTGCCACCAGAGCCTTCAGCCGTTCATTCAGCTCCATTACTTCAAACAGACCGCTGCGCCCCCGATAGCCGGTACCCCGGCACTCTTTACAACCATTTCCTTCCCACACGGAGTACGATGACTGCGGCAACTGCAGGTAGGCGCATTCATCGGAAGAAAGGGTGCGGGTTTTTTTGCAGTGAGGACATATTTTGCGTACCAGTCGCTGTGCGACTATGCCGAGCACGGTTGCCGAGATCATAAAGGGCTGGACACCCAGGTCCAGCAACCGGATGACGGTGGAGGCGGTATCGTTGGTGTGCAGAGTAGACAGAACCAGATGTCCGGTCAATGCGGCTTGAACTGCGTTTTCTGCCGTCTCGCGATCTCGAATTTCACCGATCATGATAATGTCGGGGTCCTGACGCAGTATGTTGCGCAGTATGCTGTCAAAACTGACGCCGATCCCCTGTTGCACACCAATCTGGTTAAACTCCTCCATTACCATCTCGATCGGATCTTCAACCGTGACGATATTGACCTCAGGTGAGGAAAGCGACCGGAGCGACGAATAAAGCGTGGTCGTCTTGCCGCTGCCGGTTGGGCCGGTCACCAATACGATGCCATTCGGACGCCGCAGAAATGAGTTGAAGAGCGATAGTTCGCGCGGGTAAAAGCCCATGCTGTCCAGATCCTGGAGGAGAATGTCTGGATCAAACACCCGTATGACAACTTTTTCTCCAAAGGCAACCGGCACCGTCGAGACACGGAGTTCGATATCCTTGTTGTTGAAGTTTGTCTTGATACGGCCATCCTGAGGACGCCGTTTTTCAGCCATATCCATACGGGAGAGCATTTTAATACGCGAGATGATCGGGGCATGCATCGGCTTTGGAATAACATGAATATTATGTATGACACCGTCGATACGAAAACGGATCAGCGAGGTTTCCCGTTTCGGTTCTATGTGAATATCACTGGCATGCTGGTCAAATGCATAGTTCAGAAGAAAATCGACAGCCGATATGACGTGTTTGTCGGAGCTTTCAACATCCTGATGCCCTTTCAGTTTAAAGAATTGTTCTAGATTTCCTAAATCTATTGACGTTGACACCTCAGCCTCAGCTGCCAACACCGATGCCCGGAAGCCATAAAATTCACGTAATATTTTTAAGATGTCACTCTTTGAACTGAGTACCCGCCTGACATTCAAGCCCCTGGCAACGGCTAGTTCGTTCACAATTGCTTCATTGAACGGATCGGCCACTGCGACCGTAATAACGCCATGCAACTCCTTAACGGCAACGATCAGATTTTTGAGGGCAAAAGGACGGGGAATATGGTCGGTGACAACGTGAAGATCAAGTTTGAGAGGATCAATTTTTAAATAAGGGAGTCCGGTGGCAGAAGCTAATGCTTCGGTGATAACATCCACAGTAAGCACTTGTCCGCGAGAACCCTGTATTTCAAGATTGAGGGATGCGAGAATTTCGGTGGGGGAGACAATTTCGGCACCGGTACTGGTTCTGCGGGATGCACCGGAGTAATGGAGAGCATGCAGGCGAGATTCCTGGACCTTTCCGAGCGTCAGAATCTCCTTCAGTTGAATGTGCGACAACAGCCCTCGTTGTTCCATCAGGCGAGCCAAATTTTCAAACGTCAGTTTCTTCGTCTCAGGCATTATCTTCGTCTGCTATGAAAATTTATTTTTTTAGGGTTTCTTCTTCATTGCACTTATGCGCTTGGCAACTTCCGCCGCCACCTGTTCCTCTGAATATCCGGTCTTAGCGGAAATCTGTGCGACCGCCGCCTGCTCGGACTTAAGAGCTTCACGAATTTTTCGATCACGCGCGACAGAGGGTGGTGGAACATAGTCCAGATAGGCATTCATTGTTGATAAGAAGTTCCGGTAGAGCCGAAACGCCATCCAACAGACAAACAGAAGCGGTACGATATCATCCAGCCAGTATTCAAAGCTGCGCTGGCGCACCATTTCACCGGCGACCAGTCCGGCAGAGGCGATGAGAAGGCCAAAGGCATTGGCAATTGCGCGAAATTCAATATCATCCGCAATTTTTATTTCAACTGTTTTTGCCACGATCTGCCCTTAGCTCTGCTCCGGAATAACTTCATGAACGTTACTTATTCATCGGCAGATTGGCAGGTTTCTACAGTTTTTTGTAGCGTTTCACGACAAAAGACTGCAGTCGATCCATGTAATAATAGACGACCGGAGTGATATAGAGTGTCAGCAGTTGCGAGACGAGCAAGCCGCCGACAACGGCCAGGCCGAGCCCCCGGCGGGATTCAGCACCGGCGCCAATGCCGATAGCAATCGGAAGTGTCCCCATGAGAGCCGCCATACTGGTCATCATGATCGGCCGGAATCGGACCAGGCACCCCTGATAGATCGCCTCCATCGGCGTTTTTCCTTCGGTTCGCTGTGCTTCAAGGGCGAAGTCGATCATCATGATGGCGTTCTTCTTAACAATGCCAATCAGCATGATTATGCCGACGAACGAGTAGAGGTTGAGATCTTTGCCAAAAATCAGCAGGGTAATCAGCGCTCCGAATCCGGCCGACGGCAGTCCGGATATAATGGTGAGAGGGTGGACGTAACTTTCGTACAGCACACCAAGCACGATATAGATCACCAGTATCGCGATCACCAGCAGCAGTGCCAGTCCTTTGGTGGAAGCCTGGTAGACCTGGGCGGTCCCCTGAAAACCGGTAGTAACGGACGCCGGAAGGCTTTTGGCTTCCGTCTCGATTGCCGCAACGGCGTCGCCAAGCGGAACGTCAGGTTTGAGATTAAATGAGATGGTCACAGCGGTAATCTGGCCCAGATGGTTGACCGAGAGCGGACCGAGACTGTTTTTCAGCGTACCAAGCGACGCCAGCGGGACAAGGGTGCCGGTAGAGGAGCGGACATACAGCAGTCCCAGCGCACTTGGATCCTGCTGATACTGTGGTTCGAGCTCCATGACGACCTTGTATTGATTATTCGGCGAATAAATTGTCGACACCTGTCGGGAACCGTAGGCGGAATAGAGCGTCTCCTCAATCTGCTCGGCAGAAACCCCCATGGAGGCGGCGCGATCCCGGTCTATCTGCAACGACACCTGCGGGTTTTTAATCTGCAGATCACTGGTAACGTCCTGCAGCATCGACATGCCGCGAACCTTCAACTCAAACGCAGCCGCCTGTTTATAGAGATCATCAGTGTCGGGGCTCTGCAGCACAAACTGATACTGTGCCTTTGACTGGGTGGCTTCGAGACGGATTGGCGGAGGATTCTGCATAAACATCATTATTCCGGGCACCGCCATAACTTTCGGGCGCAGTTTCTGGATAATCTGGTCGGCATTCAGCTTCCGTTCGTGGCGCGGTTTTAAGCGCATGAACATAGAACCGCTGTTAGAGCCGACCCTGCTACCGCTGGAACCGACTGACGACATAAATGCTTCAACGTTCGGCTCCTGCAGAACAATATCGGCCAGCTTCTGCTGCTGCCGCTTCATATCTTCAAAGGATATTCCCTGCGCCCCTTCCGTAATGGCAAAGATGGCACCGATATCATCGGCAGGAAGCAGTCCCATCGGCATCCGGGTAAACAACCACCCGGTGATCAGCATCATGATGAATGTGACAACCACCGTTGTCCGCCGGAAGCGGAGGATTTTTGACAGGGAGCGCTCATAGGTATGCAGCATGGCGTCGAAGAAACGCTCCATAAAGTTATAGAGTCGACCATGTTTCTGCTCGGCCGGCGGCTTGAGAAAGCGGCTGCAAAGCATCGGCGTCAGGGTCAGTGACACGACGCCGGAAATGAGGATGGCAAAGGCAATCGTAACGGCAAATTCGTGCAGCATACGCCCCAGCATACCGGCCATGAACAGAACCGGAATAAAGACCGCCACGAGCGAGATTGTCATCGAAATGATGGTAAAGCCGATCTCTTTTGAGCCGTGCAGTGACGCCGTCATTGCCGACTCGCCATGTTCCATGTGCCGGACGATGTTTTCCAGCATAACGATGGCATCATCGACGACGAAGCCGACTGACAGTGTCAAAGCCATTAAGGTGATGTTGTTGACGGAAAACCCCAACGCGTACATTACCCCGAACGTCCCGATTATCGAAAGCGGCAGGGCAAGACTTGGAATGACTGTTGCGGAAAGGTTGCGCAGAAAGAGAAAAATTACCAGGATAACCAGGGCTATCGTCAGGAGCAGGGTAAACTTGACATCGGCCACCGATTCACGGATCGTGTTGGTACGATCAAAAAGCGTGTTCAGGTCGACAGATGCAGGTAATTGACTGCGAAAACTTGGCATCTGCTGCTTGATACTATCAACAACTTCGATGGTATTGGTTCCGGGCTGACGCTGAATTGCCATTACGATAGCCCTGGTCGAGACCCCCTTCGAGTTGTACCACGCAGCTATCTTGTCATTTTCAACGCTGTTCGTAACGGTTGCTATATCGGAGAGTCGCACCGGCGCTCCACCACGAAACACAACCGTCACCGCTTTGAATGCCTCTGCATCGAGCAGCTGACCGCTCGCCTGGATAGTAAACGCCTGTTTATCACCCTGCAAGCCACCGGTCGGCAGGTTTACGTTCCATTTGGCCAGGGCGGCCGAGACTTCATCCAGACCTATTTTACGACTGACAAGCGCTTTCGGATCAAGCTGAACCCGCACGGCATATTTCTGTGACCCATATACCTGCACCTGGGCGACCCCGTTTATCATGGATATGCGCGGCGAGATGACGGTATCGGCAAATTCGTTGACTTCCGAGAGCGGCAAAGTCGGCGAACTGAGCGCCAGATAGAAAACAGGCGAATCGGCGGGGTTAACCTTCTGATAGGAGGGTGGAGTGGGCATTTCCTGAGGGAGCTGCCGGGCCGCTTTCGAAATCGCCGCTTGAACATCCTGTGCAGCAGAATCAATGCTCTTTTCCAGAGAGAATTTGAGGGTAATGCGTGAAACCCCCTGCCCATTAGTGGAGGTCATGGAGTCGAGGCCGGCTATTGTTGAAAACTGGCGTTCCAGCGGTGTGGCAACAGATGAAGCCATAGTTTCTGGGCTGGCACCCGGCAGGTCGGCACTGACCTGAATGGTAGGAAAATCAATACTCGGCAAGTCGTTCACCGGCAGCAGTCGATAGGCAAACAGGCCAAATACCATGACCGCCACCATGACAAGGTTGGTCATGATCGGGCGTCGTATGAATAGTTCGGACAGGTTCACGGCGTTTGTGCCCCCGGCCCTTTCTGCCCGGCCTTGCCTTGCTCTGTGCTGTTCAACCCGGAGGACTGGGGCTTTGGCGTTTGACTCTGAATTTCAACTTTGCCGCCGGGGATTACACGCATCTGCCCGTCGATTACCACCTGTTCACCCGCTTGCAGACCTTTTTCGATTACCGTCATTCCGGAGGCAACCGGACCGGAACTGACCGGACGGATCTCTGCGGTGCCATCTTTGGCAACTACGAACACAAACTGGCCCTTCTGGCCGGTCTGGATAGCCTGGCTCGGCACTACGACGGCATTATTCAACAGGGCCATCGCAATCGAAAGGTTCACAAACTGTCCGGGCCAGAGCAGTTTTTTCGTATTATCAAAGGACGCTTTCATTCTGATCGTGCCGGTGGCAGGATCGATACTGTTGTCGATAAATGTGATGGCACCGGTTTCTTTTAACGTCGGCGTGCCGGGGACTTCAGCCGTAACAATAACTTTTCCGGTGGCCATCTGCCGCTTCACTGCTGGCAGGTCTTTATCGGTAACCGTAAAGGAAGCATTGACCGGAGTCAGCTTGTTGATAGTCACCAGCACCGTGTCATTGGCTTTGACAACATTACCACGATCAATCACCAATGCACCCAGGCGACCGCTGATCGGAGCGGTAATGGTACAGAATGAGAGTTGCGCTCTGGCGTTTTCAACAGCGGCAACATCGGCGGCGACATCGTCTACTGCCGAGTCGGCTCTGGTGCGATACCCTTCCGCCTGTTCCTGGGTAACAATGCCATCCGTGACCAGCTTTGAATAGCGTTCATAATCTTTACGGGAATTATTGAGGATTGTTCGGTTGCGGGACAGCGAGGCTTCGGCCTTCGTCACTGCCGCCTGAAGCGTACGGGGGTCGAGCTGAAACAGCAGCGCCCCTTTTTGCACATCCTGCCCCTCACGAAACGCAACCTTTGTCAGCTCACCACTGATCTGAGTTCTTATCGTCACGCTTTCTGACGCTTCGATATTTCCGATCGCTTTGATCAGTACCGGAACATTCTGCACTGTTGCCGGAGCAGTAATTACCAGAGCAGGTGGCCTTCCTTTTAGCTTTTCAACTTTTTTGGAGCATCCGGCCAGTACAAAGCAGAGTGAAACAATGGAGACCGTAATAAAGAAGGGTGAGATTTTATAGCGGTAAATATTCATACAACTCTCCGGTATGGTGACTGGGTAAGCAAAGATTCTGAGTATATACCAGCAGGTGAATGGGAGAAACAAAAATATGACCTCCAGCCAGAGGTATTGACCCTTGATATCTACTCTGTTACAGTTCGATCACTAAATTTCGGGGAGAGTGACATGAAAAGAAATGTTTTATACGGCGTGTTGGCGGCGTTAATGCTTGCAGTTTCACCGGCCGTTGCGGCGGACATCAATTTTTCCGGTAGTAGTATAAACCAGAGTGAATTTAAAAGCCTCACCAAGGAGGCGGGTGCCGCACTCGGCTATAGAAATCTGGTGCCTGCTGCACCGCTTGGCATTACCGGCTTTGATATTGGGGTTGAGGCAACAGTAATGAGTATCAATGAAAACAGCACCTACTGGAAAGCCGCTTTTAGTCAAGATGCACCTGCGTACCTTGCTGTACCCAAGATTCGTGTGCGGAAAGGGTTACCGTTTGGCATTGACGTTGGCGCGATTTATTCCTATGTGCCTGACAGCAATGTCAAGCTGTACGGCGCTGAGTTGAGCAAAGCGATTCTAGAAGGCAGCGCGGCTAAACCGGCACTCGGTGTGCGCGCAACTTATACCAAATTAAACGGTGTTGATGATTTAGGTCTGCAGACCTACGGCGTGGATGCTTCAATCAGCAAGGGATTTCTGTTCCTCACCCCGTATGCCGGAGCCGGTATGTTGTGGATTAAAAGCGAGGCGAAAGGATATCTCCAATCAATCGACCTGACTGACGTATCCACCACGGTACCGCGCTACTTTGGCGGAGTCAAAATCACGCCGTTCCCGCTTTTCTCTGTGACTGTTGAGGCAGAATACGCTGACAAGCCGGTTTATTCTTTAAGGGGTGCCATCGGCTTTTGATATTTAGCCATTCTTTTTACGCAAAAGAGGATGCATGAAAGTGCAAGCCGGTCGGATAAGGTGTTGGTGGATTAATAAATCTAGAAAAAACAGTTCATTACCGCAAAGACGCCAAGTGCACAAAGAAATCAGGATGTTACTCTATATTTTGCAATCACCTTTTGGGTGCGAGTATAATTCGTTTATCTAATTGTTTTCCTTCGCGTTCTTTGCGCCTTTGCGGTTCTATTGCCGATTTCAGGATAAATCGCGAATCGGGATAAGGAGAAGTCGCGAGATTCCTCTCCTCTCCCCCCACGTCACATTACATGCGGGTCCGCATACGGCGGTTCGGAAAATTGAGCCACTAATGACAGACGAAGGCGGGCATTTGTTTCTGCGGGATTCAACCCGATATGTAGTGCCAGTGAGTTAGCGTGTACGATCCCTTGGCAGAACCAACTGGCATGAGGGCCATGCCTTCTTTCACGCCAAGCTTTACAATCTCATAGCACCTTCTGCTGCTGCGTTTCCACAGCCTCCACTGTATCATTCTGACTCTGTGCCTGACCCATGCACCTGGCGGACGGGAATCGTCTCACCATTAAAAGCAAGATCAGGAGCAGCACAGGCGTCCTGAATCACGCTTGGCGGCTCAACCCAAGCGTAGGCCCAAGAATCTTTGTAACAAAACGTTCACCAAAAACCTCCCCGGCAACCAATGTGCGTATACGCTCGAAGGTTTCATTCTTTAGCTGGGCGACCTCCGCAGCTCTCATCGTATGTGAGTAAACTGACATTACATCGTCACCAGTCACTTCATAGCCATATCCAGCAATCAGCCACTTGAGAACTGTTATGCCGATCTCAATTGCAAACAGGGGCTCATTCTCCGCCATATCCCGTGCAGCTCTGGTGAGCGTTTTAGGATCACAGGGGGACCTGTTTGCCAGTTCAAGAGCTTCCGGGTAGAATCCGGCAGATTTTGCCGCAGCAAACCATTTCCCTTCCTCTCCTGGTGAACTTGCCGCAAGTTCGGTTAGAATATCCCTTGGATTCTTATTCGGGTATTTTTGGACAATCGCCCGAAAAGTCGCCAGATTGGTTGCCTTGCGATTGGCCTCAATGGCGTAGCGATGGTATGCCTCTTCAACCGATCCATCAGAAAGCAGGATTTCCTCGCATGCCCTGGCAATTTCAAAGGGGCTCTCGTTCTTTCCTCCAGAGTCCTCAGCATACTGGAGGGCCTCACTTCTTTTTCCCATTGAAGACAACGCCTTCACTCCCCACTTCCGATAATACATCGTCTTGTACGGCATCAATTTAAGCAGTTCCAGTAATTCCTCATTTCTGTCAGCCTTGCACAAAGCACTGAGACAAGCCGAGGTTCCCTTGAAATAACCGCGCAGCCCCGGATCACTGCTCCAAGCCATACGCACCGTATCAATCAGTTTATCGGCCCACATTGAAGCCGTCATGGATATACCGCAGAGGTCTCCCCACTGGTCAGTCAGTTGTTCGATATAGGGAACATCATCTTCCTGGACTGCCTCCCATAGCCGTTCCAGCCATCGGTGGCGCAGCTTCTCATCAGACGGGGCTTTAGAAATGATTGCAGTCAGTTTTTCTATGGCATTGTTGACTGCCGTGCCGATTGCTCCCGAAAAACTGTCAACATGCTCAAGGGCAGGAGAAAGTTTTTCAAGGAACAGTACTGCTCCCGTGGCTGCAAGGATTTGATCCTTACGAGCAACCTTGCTGATTTCCGCAATAGCTTCTTTGATTCGGGTAATCGCCGGTTCAGATCGCCAACCAAAACCGCCTCTCCGGAAGCGGGCGGAGAATTCCCATTTATGCGTATTTTCAGCGCTCATTTTTTGCCTCGTTGAGGTTACGACCAGATCGGCGTTGCGCCGTCTTTTTGTCTTGAGTAGCCCAGTAGACTCCCCACAATCTCATCCCCTCCCGGCGGAAATGCCTTCAAGTATATCATCAGAAGTTCTTATTTTGGCATAGACTGCGCCCAGAGCACCCAGAAAGGATCCATGCACCTGACGGGCGGGAATCGTCTCGCCGTTAAAAGCAATATCAGGAGCAGCACAGGCGTCCTGAGCTATCGTACAGGTAAACCCTAGATCAAAAGCGGCTCTTACCGTGGCGTCAACACACATACTGGTCATCATCCCGCAGAAGAGAATATTGTTCACTTCGGCTTGCCGTAAACTCTCCAGGAGGCATGTTTCGCGGAAGCTGTTTGGATAGTGTTTTATGATTACTGGTTCATCCGGTAGTGGTGTGACGCTGGGGTGAATATCAAGGCCGGCAGTGCCAGGTACGAAAAAAGTAGCACCAGGTTGAACAGCAATGTGCTGGATATGGAAAACCGGCCACGAGGCCCTCCTGAACGCTGCCAGTAGCCGTGCTGCTGCTCCTGCTGCTTCAATGCTGCCGACTAACTCCATGCGCCCGCCGGGGAAATAGTCTTTCTGAATGTCAATCAGTACCAGTGCTGTGCTCATAGGCTTTAACTCCAATCTTCTCTTTTAGATGTTCAGCGGCATTGTTCGCATTTGTTCGTATCTGTGCCGGTCAACTCACATCCACAAACGGCACAGGCGTTGGCCCATTCCGGATGTCCGGCATTAACAGCGCGTATCTGTGCCTCCAGACGCTTCACTTCGGCTTCCATTTCGTCGTTGTACTGCGATTCAAACATGTTCTACCTCGACAGTTTCTTCTGCCAGTATTCCCGCTCGAATGGCCAGTATTCTTGCATAATATCCACAAGGCCAGTCATCCTTGATTTGAAATTTTCCCGAAACGCATCCTGCTCAAGGTTAACCCGTTTGTCCTTAATGCTCTGGCAGAGTTCCTGCCCAAGGTCACGGGCTTTGGCATAGAGGTTTTCTTCATCGGGAAAGGTTCTGACTCCAGCGATAGCCGACCCGACCCCTCCGACAGAGCAAGCCCCAAGGGTGTTAACGAATCGGCTCATATAAGAGATCACTTCATCGTCCTCACCACCGCCCGATGTCTCGACCATAGCGGCATACTTTCCCTCCAGCGCCATACAATGAATCAGGCCGTTACAGCGATCAAAAAGCGCTTTCATCTGGGCAGTGACGCTGAAGATGTAGTTTGGGCTGGCCAGGATGAAGCCGTCACAAGCAAGGAGTTTGTCCTTAATGAACTCGTAGTCATCATTGATGTTGCAGACCCCGGTCTTGTGGCAGACATCACATGCAACGCATGGTTGGACATCAAGGGTTTTCAGAGAAAGGATTTCCGTTTCAGCCCCGAAAGATTCTACCCCTGCAAGGACTTCTTCCAGAAGGCGACCAGTGTTCCCTTGCATCCCGCGCGGACTGCCCATTATGGCGAGTATTTTCATTGAGTACCTCCGGTTTATGTTGCCGACACGGGACTATGTTGCAAGTCTCGCTCGTCAAGTAATGGTCACTGCTGTTTGTTCATACAATTCTACCTTTTCCCAATCAGGCGCTCGAAATCTTCATAGGCTCCAAACCCCGCCAATCTCTTGCCTTCATAAAGATGAGTGGGAACAGCAGTTACCCGCAACTCTCTCGATAGTTGCCAGTCGGCATCGACTGCAGCGGCAAAGCTCCCCGTTTCGATAACCTTTCGCGCTTCGACATTTGGAAGTCCAATTGATTCAGCGATGACGACCAACTCGTCTATTAAAGCGATGTTGATGCCATCGACGAAATAGGCCCGGTAGACGGCTTGATGGAACAACTCTCCTGCTCCCTGTGACTCAGCCCATTTTCCCAGTTCTTGAGCGCGTCTGCTGTTGTACGTGCGTGTCCGCAGCATCAGAGGAAGGCCCTCCGCTGCGGCAACCTGTGTGAGTCTGGTCTGCATGGCTGCAATCATCGCCTCGCGTCCGGCAAACATTTCTGATAGTTCCATCCCTTCCTCCGGTGTTTCCGGGTGCAGGGGGAATACTCTCATCTGCATTTCGACTCCATATTCCTTGTGCAAGCGGTCGGTACGCACGGCACCGAGGTAACACCAGGGTCAGACGTAGTCGAAGAAAACCTCCATAACGGGCATTTTGCTCATATTATCCTCCTTTTCAGCCGACCACACCGGCAGCAACCGCTGCCAACGTAGCTACCATACTATCGTGGATCAAGCCGTTGCTGGCCACTATCTTGTCGTTAAAAACATCGTAGGTCGAACCATCGAAGGTCGTTACGACACCGCCCGCTTCACGGATCATCAGGACTCCTGCTGCCACATCCCATGCTTTCAGCTTGAGTTCCCAGAAACCATCCAACCGTCCCGCAGCCACATAGGCCAGGTCAAGTGCGGCGGCACCAGCCCGGCGAATTCCTCTGGCACTCTTCTGGAAGGTGATGAAATTAGCAAAATTGTTGGCTGGGTCTGTGGCGCAATCATACGGGAAACCGGTGCCAAGGAGTGAATTGCTCAGGGGCATACGGGTGGATACTGACAGTCGGTTGCCGTTCAGATATGCGCCTTCTCCCTTCAATGCCGTAAAGAGTTCATCATAAATCGGATTATAGATTACCCCGACAACCAGCTCTCCTTCAACTTCAAGCGCAATCGAGGAGCAGAACCAGGGATATCCGTGGGCATAGTTTGTCGTGCCGTCAACCGGGTCAATGATCCAGCGGCAGGGAGAACCAGCATGAAGGTAAGCACCTTCCTCAGCAATAATATCATGACCGGGAAAGCGAGAGAGCAGATGTTCGACAATTAACCGTTCAGATTCCTTGTCTACCTCGGTCACCAAATCCTTGTCACCTTTCATCTCTATAGCCAGAGTTGAGGCGAAACGCGACTTCTGATACTGTCCGGCAATTCGGGCCGCACTTACTGCCTCCCGTAAATAGTCACTGTACGCTGTCATTTCCGCTCCCTGATCATTATTGTCATCCTGTGGCAGTCTGCCCGATCCACGCGGCACCAAATACTCCGGCGGAGTCTCCCAACTGGTTCTTCAAGATGGGGTGCGCAGTTTGTCAGTGTCTCAACGCAACCCCGGTCAGATCATTTATCGCCGAAACAACCACATGATAAACGACAGTAGCAACGAGATGAGGATGCATGAGCCAAGGGGAAAATAAAAGCTGAAGTTCTCTTTCCTGACGAGAATATCGCCCGGCAACTTACCCAGCCAGGGGAGGCGCGGCGTGAAGGAAATGATCAACCCCACTGCGACCAGCAACAATCCTATGATTATCAGTGATCGTCCAAGGCCATTCAAAAAGAAACCTCACAAAATTCTGGATGCCAGCAATACATTTTTAAGCGGCACACACTTTGTTAATCTGATCCTTCAAAACACCACTCGGTTTGAATGTTAATATCCGTCTCGCATCGATGGTAAGCGTCTCGCCCGTCTGAGGGTTGCGACCGCGTCGGTCAGCTTTCTGTTTGACAATAAAGTTGCCGAATCCGGATATTTTAAGATTTTCACCGGATTCGAGAGTCGATTTCATAATAGCAAAAACGGCTTCAACCATCTCAGCAGATTCTTTTCTGGTGAAACCGAGTCGTTCCTGTACCTTTTCAAAGATGTCGGCTTTGGTCATTATCCCCCCACGTAATCAAGATAACGCCACACTACATTTTGAATGCATCTTTTTCAAGAATTTCCAGCGCTTTCTTCATCATTCCTTCCTGCGGATCACCAAGTTGATGAGTCAGGTCATCTTGAGCCCTAAAGTCAGGGCGGATGCCTCTAGGTACTCATTACAATTTCATCAAGTGTTAGTCCTTTGTACTGTCCATCCCTTATAGTCTCTCATAGAGATTTTGGTTGTGCCAGAATAACACCCGACCTCCCCCATCCAGCGACCTTGGTTATTTTTTATTCAAATTTTAAAGACCATCATAGTTCATGGATAAATATTCTATCCTTCCGGCCAAGAGCTTCCGCGATGGTTACAATCTGGCGATGGTGGGTAAAAAGAATTACCTGATTTTTCGCTCCCAAGTCGGAAAGAGCACGAAGCGTCGCGTCTGATCGCGCATCGTCGAAATTGACCAGTAAGTCATCTGCGATAAACGGCATCGGCTGATGTTTTTCAAGACGCCTCTCCAGTGTTGCCAGCCTGAGTGCCAGATAGAGCTGATCACGAGTGCCGGAACTCATCTGGTCAACAGACCTGCTTCGAGCATCATTCGTCGCACCGACGAGTACGGGCTGCCCGTTATCATCCACATCGGTCTTCAGCCCCTCGTACGCGCCACAGGTGAGTTCTGAAAAGTAGCGGGAAGCTATTTTGAGAACCGGATCCTGATGCTCACGCCGATACAGATCGATTTCCCGTTTCAGAATCTGCCCTGCCAGCTTGAGTCGCACATAGCGCCCTGCCAGCCTTCGTACCCGTGCGAGCGCCGCCTCAGCCTTTTCCAGCATCTCTGCGGCTTTACCGCTGCCATCCATCTGATCAAGCTGGATGCGCCCGGCACCTTTTTTCTCCGAGAGACTTTTTATCCGGGGTTCTATGTCATCATGAATCAGTTTGTCGAGTGCATCCAGCCGTGCCAGCAATTCATCAGGATCAATCTTTTCCACCTGCTGCTTGATACGTTCAAGTGAGATACCATCTGACAGTTCGACTAGGCTTTTCGTTACCTGCTCCAGTTCCATTTTGAGTTTCACATAATCTCTGAAAGATCTTTCGAGTTCAGAGAAGTCATCGTCGGTTATACAGCCGGTGCGTTCATTCAAAGCCACCATCGCTTCGATAACGCTTTGCTGTTCAATCTCTGCGCTGCGAATCTCGTCTTCAGCCAACGCTACGTCAGCCACTATTTTTTCAAGGACCGACAGAGTCTTTTTGGTGTCAGTCAACATGCTCTGCAACTTCACTACCGCCTGCTCGGGAGGAATACCGTCAAGCTCCGGTGTAATCGCTTTAACCAGTGCTGCCACATCGTTGCCAAACAGCCTCGTGTGCCGGTCAATTTCGTCTATCCGCAGTTGGAATCCGCCAGCTAAATCCCGTTGTTCCAGGCAGCTACGCAGATTTTCAAGAGCTTCCATAGCTTCTGCCGGGGAACTCCCTTCTGATAGCCAGAGACCGTGGAGAGCTTCCTGCCACTGGCTCCGCCAGGAAGCCAAAGCTGACCGGCACGTAATTGTTGCCTCACTGGCCGCTTTGAGTTCAAGCGATAGCCTTTCTATTTCACCCTGGAGTTTTACCCGCTCGGTACAAATCCCATTCAGCTCTTCATATATCCGGGCTGCATATTCCAGCAGTGGGCTCAGCTCTTCTCCGGCAAACTGTTGTCCCCTGCCAAGTGAGACTAATGCATCGTTCAGAAGGGCGGCAAGGTTGTTGCGCTGTTCACAGTACGGCATAACCTGGGCTTCTTTTGCCAGCATATCTTCAGCCGCACGCCCTGCGCGTGTGCAGCGCTCAAGCCAATCACGCATCTCTTTCGGAGTCCCCGGCTGTATACCACACTTCCCCCATTGCTCATGCCACGAAGTCTCAAGTGTAGTACGCTCCAGAAGTGCTTCCTGTTCCATCTCACGCCATCTGGTAATTTGCAGCGACAATTTTTCCAGCAAGGCACGATGCCCGGCATAGGTATGTACCCGTTCAGCTTCTGAGCGCAGCCGGTCTGAGACCTCATCTGCCCCGTGGACCAGTTTTTCGTACGCTTCCGGTAACGCGGCACCATCACCAAGAAGAGTGGCCTCAGAGGAGACATCTTCTCCGCCCAGCCAGGCGCGCTTGATAAGCCGCCAGCGGACCTCCCTGCCGTCACGACAGACGGTAAGATCATCATCTGTCACCACTGACCCGACCAGCTCCATCGCCCTGATATCACACTGCACCTGGTCTTGTTCGCCCTCAAGCTCCTGAACCTTCTGTCTGCTCTCTTTTATCTTTCTGTCACTTTCCAGGAAAGAGTCCAAACCGTTCATGACCGATTCATTCGAGGGGAGTTGCAATATTAGGAGCTGTTCCGGTGTCCCCTGCCAGAGACCGAGACCGGCAATGAGTTTTTCGACAGCAGCACGCGCGGTAACGCTGTCATGTTTCAGTCCGCGAATGACCGCATCCAGATCTCCGGCTTTCGTGGCCAGGGCAAGGGCCGTTGATAATGGCGTCAGATCGGTGGCACCTGCCAGCCCTGTAAGACGCTGTTCAGCCTTGGCCCGTGTGCCCTCGGTGCTTTTTGCCAACTGCTGTGCTTTAAGTAAACTCTGCTCCAGTGCTTCAAAGCTGTTCCCTAGTTTGGTAATACTCTGACGCTTACTCAGCACACCTTTTAAGGTATCCACTGCCGACAGTTCACACTCCGGAGCTACCCTGCGCAGCAGGCTTTCCGCTTCGGTTCTGGCTTTGATCATCTTTTCGTAAAGTCCCGGCCTGTCCTTACGGGCCTGTCGCTCAACGCCCAATCTCTGATGGAGCGAGTCAATGGTCTCTTCCTGATCAAGAATCTCCCGACAGACATTGAGCCCCTGTCGATCGAATTCCAATTTCAACAGCCGCGAGCGCGCTTCATTAAGTCTGCCGTTAACCGTCTCTCTTTTCTGGAGAATCGTGTGCAGTTGTTCGGGGAAATCATCCGGCAAGCGACTCACCTGTTCAAGCTCGGCAAGCCGTAGCTCCAGATCCTTTCTGACAGCTAGTTTCGGCAACGCTTTAGAAAGGCGCTTCAACCTGACGAGCTCGCTGTTCTGCTCGTTCAGTTGCCGGTCGCACTGCACCAGCTCATCGAGAGTCGCTTCATACGCCTTACGGCACTGTTCCCATTCATTGGTGGAGAGCGAAAGGGACCGGCTCTCCTTCAGGCAGTCGTTGTACTCTTTGATGGCCCGGTTCAATTCGGGCTTACTGCCGGATGTTTTGAAGATATCGGCGTACTCTTTCTCCAGATCAGCAATAATCCCATGCAGCGAAGAAAGCCCGGCCCCGGCGGCAAAGAGCGCCTGGCCAACGTCACCTTTCTGCTCCAGAATATCCCGGCCGCCACTGACAAGCGTCTCCTGGTCGATGCCGTACAGTGAGTCAAAGAGCGCCGGCTCAACCCCGTGCAGGAATATGGCGAGGCGTGCAGGATCGAGTTGTTCCATTGCAGCGGTAAGAAGATCGCCGACACGCTTCTTGCGGCGATAGAAGGTCAACTCTTCCCCACCCTCCCCTTCAAGAGAGCCACCGATCAGAAGCTGATCGTAACTGTGCATGAAATTGTCCGTGGTCCGCTCCGGTATACCAAAGAAAAGCCCTTTGAGCGCCCTGAGAGCGGTACTTTTCCCCGCCTCGTTCGGTCCGTGGATAATATGCAGTCCCGGTAGTGTGGATGAGAAATCCAGCTCCTTGTTAGAAAAATGGCCGTATGCCTTGATACTGAGTTTGCCCAGTTTCATCGGCCACCTCCGGCGTGCAGCAGCTTGGCGATCAGCATTTCTTTGACGTCAGCGCAGATTTCGCTCCACTGTTCCGTCTGCAGTGGATCGAAAGGTTCGCTGCCTCCCCGAATTTCGGCAGGAAGTTTGGCCAGAAATGTCCCCATTTCGGGATCAAGATCAGCCATGTTGTCACTGCTGACTTCAAGTCCAACGAGCATTCTCAGCATACCGCTGATCGGGTTGTCATCTGCCATCAAGGCATCAAGATTCAGCTCTTCTCTGGTACGAATCCGGACTTTCTCCACCCAGAGCCCGGCACCCCCAAGATTGGCTGCCATGCCGCGAAATTCATGCTCCCACCATACGGTTTCTTTTTGCAGTTGCTGATGCATCGGCGTCGTACCGGTCAGTTCCAGGCGCACCATGGCGGGTAGGCCGTCGCACTCTTTCAGAACCCGTTCAAATGCTGCTTGAACCTGCTGATAGAGATCATCGCCACTGCGGCATTCCGAGAGGTCTACCGTGCAGGTCTGCCAGCGCAAAACATCCAGGTCCCGATGCTCTACCTTTGTGATAGTCCCCTCTTCTACCGTAACCAGGGTGCACCCCTTCGTACCCTGCTCTTTTATATGCCTCCCCTGAATATTGCCGGGGAAGACAATCCAGGGATCCTCGGCCACTATTTCCCGCAGGTGCACATGTCCCAGCGCCCAGTAGTCGTATCCTTTTGATTTCAGCCCATCGACACTACAAGGGGCATACGGTTCATGTCCTTCCCTGCCGGAGAGTGACGAGTGCAGGAGGCCTATATTCAGATGCCCCGGCAGAGCCGGTGGATAGGCGCTGCTCAGATCCTCCTGAACAGCCCGGTTGGCAAAACTCTGCCCGTGGATTGCGACAGCTCTGTCGGAAATTGTTACTGTTTCAGGCTTGCGGGACGAAAAGAAGGTGACGTTGTCAGGTGGACGGAGATTTTTGGTGAGCGAACTAGCGGCATCGTGGTTTCCGGAAACAACGAACACCCGGATGCCTGATTCCTTCAGTCTGGCCATCATGCGGTTGAAATAGAGGCCGGTATTAAAGTCGCGCCAGTCACCATCATACAGGTCACCGGCTATCAGGACGAATGCGACCAGCTCCTCAACGGCAAGGTTGACGAGGTTTTCCAGCGCGCGCCGTGCTGCGCCGCGAATCTGCTCCAGCGGAGCATCCTCATAGTATTCCAACCCGCGCAGGGGGCTGTCAAGATGGATATCTGCGGCATGGATGAAGGTGAACATGCTGCCTCCTGAAAATTAGGGTTTAGCCACTGACAACAACCGCTCAATCAGGGCACTTTTCGTTACGTACGGGATTTCAAGCTGAAACCTGGCTCGGGTTATACCGACGTACGCGAGGCTGTCGATCTGCTCTTGAGCCCAGCGTTCACCGGGCTCTAGGGCATCAAGCCCGACCAGAAATACACAGGCAAAGTCCAGCCCTTTGGCACTGTGGATAGTAGTTATAGTCACGCTGTTGGCGGTGATATCGTGAGAGCGTTTGGCGCGATAATCTTCTGAAAGCCATTTGTTGAGGATGCCGCATCTGTCGAGTGCAGTCGCAAGCAGTTCTGGTATTGACTGGCCGCCTTCTTTTCCCGATTTTTTCATGGTGTACATAACGGCTATTTCAGACAGTGGGAATGTGCCGGAATCAACAAGCGATTTTATCTCTTTGGCAACGGAATCAATTACTTTGTCAATATCGCTGAACTGTTTCAGCATCGGACAGGGGCCGTTCGAAATGCGCGGATCGGCAAAGAGGGCATGTTGCTGATTGGTTCCTTCTCCGGGATCTTTACTGCCGTAACGAAAACGGTTGGCAAACTCGGCAATTTCTTTGGTGTTGCGATAGATCACGTTCAATTGCCGTTTACGCCCTTTGATGTGGATCCCCACATTACTCCAGACGCGTTTCTGGCAATAGAGGTCCTGCCCTTCATCAAGGGCGATAGTGAGGAAGTTGGTTTTCCGGTTGAGGAATTTCATGACTACCTGCAGCATCTCGTTGGAAAAATCCTGCCCTTCATCAACCAGAATAGCGTCGTAGCAGAGCGACTCCGGCAACTCCTTCGCAATGGCATCTTCAGTAACAAGATCGTAGTAGTCTTTATCCTGTTTTTCGTGGAGGCCTTGTCACCGGTCAGGCGTTCGCACAGTTCGGAATGGGGGTCGAGGTCATCAAAGAAGAGAATCTTGGCGAGCGGGATGATACCGTCGTGGGTGAAGCGCTCTTTGTATTCGTAGGAGTTTATGTTGGGGAATACCACGCCGTGCGAGATCGGGATCTTCGGTTTGCCCTGCGCGAAGCCGTCCTTGTTGACCAGTCTGCCGTCACTGCGGAGACATTCCATCAGGTTGTGGACATACCCACGCGCCTGTTCGTGAGGATTGGTGCGGGATTCTTCTTTGAAGCCGAACCTGACTTTGAAGGTTTTGGGATTGACCTCACGGATCTGGTCAATCGTCCAGTCTTTCACCTCGAAAACGATCAAGCCAACATCAGGGTTATAGAGGATAAAATCAGGTTCAGAGTCGTTGATGTCAGGCGAATACCAGACGATGTATCGGTCATCAGGCTTGGCGACAGTGCGTAAAAAACGGCAGAAAATCTCTTCGCCGGCGGTGGTGTAATGATCGATGTCGTCAGGGATTATCAGGGGCATGGCGGTGTAAGCTTCGCCCGAATGGAATTGAAAGTATCTGTAAATCCTTCATGTATTGACCAACGAGATATCTCACCCAAATCAACAAGGTGATTGTGAGCGACAAGTATAGCCTGCTCCAGACTTTGTTGATCTTTCCAGTGATAGTACGCTGCGAGTCTATCTTTAACGCTGTCTGTTGGCGAAAGAAGTCGCAGTGAGCCGGTTGAATAGCGAAGGGTAGCGATTTCTGCAGGTGGTTCGTCACCTATGGCAAGAGGACCTGAGGGGAACTCAATGAAGTAATCGGTCTCGGGGTTTTTGAAATACCGTTGCTCTTCGACAAAATTAATTTTGGCAAGTGCAGAGCGAATTTTCTGGCGAGTTGTCATACCGGTTGTAATAAAATCAAGATCAAACGAGCTGTACTTGTTTTCAGAGTATATACTGATACAGGCTCCTCCAACCAGCACAACATCAATCCCCTTGTTACGTAAATGATCTGCAACAAAAGCAGCTAATTCGCCAATAGAAAGTTCGGAGAGTGGGATCATAAAGGCTTTCCTCTTCGCCGCGGGCGACGCCTGTTGAGAAGAAGCTTATCTTGGAGATCCTGGTCGTAGAATGAAATAGCTTTATTGAGAAATGCGATTAGCTCGGCAAGAAAAGGGTAACGGGGGTTGAAGTTGTAAAGGCGTGTACGTCCGGCAGTCCGACTTATGAGCACCCCTCCAGACTCAAGTTTGTCGAGTTGTTTTTGGAGCGGCGCAAGAGATGTTGCAAAGAAGGTTGCAATCTCCCGCGCATACCCCTCATCACGCGCAGCAAGAAAGACAAGTACCCGTTCGCAGCTTATGGATCCAAGCACAGACTCGAGCATGTAGAACTCCATACAGATAGTAGGTCATATGACCTACATAGTAAGTCAATATAGCAAGCCAAAACAGTTGTCAAGGGCAATAGTTGCTATGCTGGTTTTTGATACCATCTGCGGCAAGAAACGTTCGGCACGTCCTCACTCTAATCGCTTTTGCGTGCTCCGCAGCCCGATTCACCAATCTGCGTGCCAGGCCTCTTTTGCTCTTACATGTTGTATAACAAAGCGTACACCCTGATTAATGCATTGTCTCAGAAATTTTCTTGCCATCCAGTGTGCGGACTTCGTACTCAGCGGGCAGCATGGCAACACCAAAAACATTGCGCAGGTTGTTGTTGATGGCGTCGATCACAATATTCAATTCATCAAGGGATTTAACGGTGCCGCGCATGACCTTTTCCTTCAATCCGCTATCGCGCTCAACGAAATGCGCCCATTCAATTGTTCCATCCACTTTTTTCTTCACCAGAAGCTTGTAAATGCCGACCTGCGGAATGCCGGCAGTGGCATATCCAGCGAGGATCTCTTCACCTTTACCGATGTTCATTACCGCCATTTGTGATGGGTTACTTTTCATGGTTTAGCTACCATAATATTTCCGCCCTTTTTCAGTAATCTGATACTTCTGCAGACGGCTATTAGGCTTGTCGGGGATTGTCATTTCAATCAACCCGATCATAATAAGTTTTTCCATTGCCTTCTTATAATTACCTGTCGGGCGAGTGTATCCCAATAACGGCTAAAGAGAACTACGCCCAAGTGCTAGCTTAGTCAGAGCTTTAAGGATTGCGCTATCGGTCGCTGACAATTCGACTAGGGCCTCGACTAGGGCCTCGACTGGGGCCTCGAGTTCACCATTTACTTGAACAGAATCATTTTTTTGTGAAGGAGCCACCACACGCTGGTACACCTTGCAGAGAACGGAACCGCTCTCCAGGATAAATTCAGCGGGCGGATTTCCGCTTGCTTTCAGTTCTTCTTGAGCCGTCTGGATGCCAACTCCATAGCGCTGCACAAAACCGAGGTTTTTCATTGCCTCTGCGATAGCTGGATTTCGATAATCGGCATATCCTGTTTTTCCAAAGGTCTCCGGGGTTAACTGAAACCATTGCCAAATTCGGCGACCAATTTTTGTGACAGTGTTGCAAAAATCTGTTTTCCGTATTCTGCACGGCCATCTGTCAGTTTTTCAGATGCAATCCGTTTACCCAAACGCCAATAAAGAAGCATCTGCTCGGCATTGGCTGCAGTAGCAACCCGAAGCCGGGCGGATTGTATCAATTCATGCAGGTCGGCAAGAATACCCGATGTAACAACGGTGATGCCCTTTTGCTGCTTTGTAACGGTATTTTTGGTCATTTTCAGATTTCCTTTTTTCACCACCACATCACCACGAAAGATCCCTGCTCATGTAGGCTTGTAAAGACCTCTACAGCTTTTGTTGGTTGCCGTTGATCGGCCTTAACCCTTCGACTACGCTCAGGACAGGCGCGTAACGCAATATTTAAGATGCCCGCAGCATCGCAATGTCATGTGGCAAAAAACGTTCAACGCGACCCACTCACTAATCGGTATTGCGTCTTCGGAATACCCCACAGGAATACTCCCAGATGAGACTTTTTTCCTCCGTGGTTTCCTGTTCATTTAGTACCTTCCTCATTTTTTCCCTTCAATCCGCTGAATCTCTTTATCGAAATCAGAAATATATATTTCATCCTGAATAGTGCGATAAACGTCGTACTCCTGTTCCGCTTTGAGCTTTGCCTCTAGGGCCGTCACAGTCCCTTTATTTTCAAGTATCGGATATTTAGAAAGTTCCAGAAAATTGTGCAGGAATGCTATCCAGTCCGTCATTTTCATTAGTATCTGGCGCTGCGCGCGGTTTTCCGCCAAGTCGAGATAGGCAGAAATAATCTGGTTCAGTTCCTTTATGTGGGCTTCGCTGAGGTAGTTTTTTGCAATGGCTACATCTGATTTAAGAATCTTTCCCTCCGGTGCCTGTTTCCAACTGGTCAAACCCATATACAGTTTTGTTGCGTCTGCGGAAGCGTAGATGATTTCAGCGGCAGTTTTACCGGTAATTGCCCAATGAAACTTGTTTTGTACCGTGGCGAAGAACTCTTTTGTTTGCGGAGCATCTTTATCATAATCAGAGGAAAGTGCGTAAATGTCGGTGATTTTCTGATAAAAGCGGCGTTCACTGGCGCGAATCTCGCGGATGCGTTCCAGCAATTCATCAAAATAATCCTTGCCAAAGCGTTTCCCTTGCTTTAGACGCTGGTCATCAAGGACAAAGCCTTTTATGATAAACTCTTTCAATGTATTGGTTGCCCAGATGCGGAACTGCGTAGCTTGATAGCTGTTGACTCTGTAACCAACAGCGATGATGGCGTCGAGATTGTAAAGGGCTGTGAGATACTTTTTGCCGTCCGCTGCAGTTATTCGAATTTTTCGAATAACTGAATCCTCACTTAATTCGTTGCTCTTAAATATCTCTTTCAGATGATAGTTGGCTGTGTTGATTTCAACACCGAACAACTCTGCCAACTGTTTCTGTGACATCCAGAAATTCTCATCCTGATAGCAGACCTCAATCTTCTTGCTTCCTTCCGGCGAAGTGTAAAAGATGATTTCATTGCCAGCAGTTGGTTCGGCATTCATAGTGGATTGCTTCCTCATCACTCTTCATCCCCCACCGCCCGAAACCGTTGCCGCGGGCTTTTCATGGATTTGGTGTTGTTCACGCCAACCAGCACCTTGTTACTTTTGCTTTTGCGCTCCAGCGTCCCGTTTATTTATCTCGTCCAGTCTCAAAAAATCTACCCACTTTTTAAAGCGGTATTCTTCAAAATCAGCATCTTATCTTAATATTCCGGACGTCCGGTGCTTTCAGGTTTTTATCCTCGCCCCCACCCACTGCATCGCGTATCGTCGGGGGTGATCCCTGCTCATGCTCACTCGCAAAGACAACTGCGGCTTTTGTTGGTGCTGCCTCATCCCTTCGGCTACGCTCAGGACAGGAGCGTAACACAACATTTCAGACGTCTGCAGCATCGCAATGTCGCGTGGCAAAAAAAGTTCAACAGGGCCTACACACTAATCGGTATTGTCCGCGGAAAACAACAGCGAGAGGGAAACGGTTTTTGTTGAATCAAGTCAACTGTCCCCAAAAATCACAATTAGACTTAACTGGAAGAATACCTAAACCCTTCCTCCTCACAACGATTCCTGATTTCGATAAGTCGCTTCCAATCCTTCTCGGTATTGACTTTAGTGAACCCGCTAATTGAAGCAGCTCTTGAAACAAGGCTGCGATCCACCGGCGAGACGGTGCTTTCGAACCGTTGCCAGTTCATGAGAGATTGCCAGTAACCGCGGATCACCAAGTCCAACACCTGTTTCTGCAAGACAATCCCATCATCCTGCTTTCCCTGTTTACGACCCTCTGTGCGGTTCTGAGAGAATTCTTCTTTTCCGATAAGCCATGCATCAATGGCAGTCAATTGTAATATGAGGTGTGTGCTGACTTTCTCCCAGCATGCATCCTTCTTGCACCATTCCCCGACATTAGTCATGCCAGACGGCGGATCAAGTAGGAGTGACTGAACTTGGATTGCTGTCTTCTGTATGAATCCTTCCAAGACAGAATCAGTATCCTGCCTTGCCCAAATCAGCCCAAGATCAATTTCACTGCCCAGATTTCTGGCTGCAAGGAACAGAATTGACAATGAATATGAAACAATTTGCGGTCGATAACCGGGATGCTTGTAGTCATAAACAATTGACACAACGTCGTGATTCAACGGCCAACTGCCGGAACCACTTATTAATATAGTATATATTTTCAATGCCAATGTTACTTTCAGGAGCGTCAACACGCCGCCACATTTCCGCGCATATCGGTCTTAAAGCTTCGGGCCAACCACTTTCCGAGTCATCAAAGCCATCTGGATGCAGACCATAGTTCTCCTCAAACTCAAAGATCTGATGATACCCCTTGATCAGAGTGAGATCTTTTACTTTATCCAATTGTTCAATGTTTTTTAGCACGTATTTATAGCTAACATTTTTCTGATTCACGAGCAGCCTCCTACTAAACATTTTAGGCACCATCCCACACGACCTCCCCCATCCAGCGACCTACACACAATATTTATTTACCGCATCTTTCATTTCGTAAATTATTTTCTCCCGCAACCACTCCGGCTCCAATACCTCCACATGCGAACCATGCTTGAGGACCTCCATCATAATCTCCGCCTCGTGCGATGCTGGAATAGTACGCACCAGCGAGCCATCATCCTGAATTATCTCCGTCTGTGCCTCATGCCACATCTCGCCCTTGATCCAGTGTGACCTCTCCGGGGTAAAGCGTAACACCACGTTAAAACTCTTCCTGTTCTGAAAAATACCAAAGGTATTCTGCAGGTACGGCTCCCACTCAGCTTTCTCACGTATCTTAAAAGCCGTTGCTTCGACGTTACAGAGCGTCATTCTACCCAGAACAAAGTCACGCCAGTCATTACGCAGATGGCAAAAAGAGATCAGGTGCCAGTTGCCCATGTAGTTGACCATGTGGTGCGGTTCGACCGTACGCATGGTGCAGTTCTTGGATGATGGTGAATAGTAGCAGAAGGTGAGTAATTTGCCCTGCAGAAGGGCCGAGGTGACAACCTTGAAAGTCATTGGATCAGTGGGACTTATATTCTTCCAACGGAAAGAGAAAGCATCTTCCGGCTTTGCCCGTCCCGGCAGGTTCGCGGACAGCAGAGAGCCAAGCCTTTGAGAAACACTCCCCAGCTCATCCGCCAGAGATCCTGCTGACACCTCGGTAATCAGTTTACGGGAAATTAAAAGTGCCAGGATTTCTTCTTCGGAGATGCGAATAACGGGGAGCTGAAAAGTGGGGTCAGTGTAGAAATAACCTTTATGGGACTTGTCATATTCAAAGGGGGCTTGAAGGCGGTCGCGGAAGTGATCAATGGAGCGTTGAGCTGTCTTGGAGGCAATCTCGAAATGCTCTCCAAGCGTGTTTGCATTGGGGTACCGCTCTTTGCGAGCTTCATGGTCGAACCAGACAAACCTCTCCAGATAAAGCTGGTCGCCCATAACTCCCCCCCAATTAATATTTTTCATTAAAATTAAAAAGTTGCAAGATCATACACAGATAAACCACCCCCGTCAAACAGGGAATAACGATAAGTTTGATTTTGTGAAATTAATTTCAAAACAGAGGAACTTTCCACAGAAAGAGGTAGGATTTTTCCCATCATTATTGTCAGTTATCAGCTAATTATTGCCTGTTTCACCAACAGAAAAGGCCAACCCGAAAGTTGGCCTTCTACTTTTCTCCAAACTCCATGTATTCCCCCTTTGCTTGATCAGCTTTTAGATGCAGCGCCGACTTTTTCGTCTTTCACTACAGACACAAGTCCTTTAACCATGCCGGTCATTAACAATAGTGCCGGGATTATCTGTGCTACGACTATCAGTGCGCAAAATTCTAAAAATACCCAGACAAAAATCCCACTGTTATCTTCACTCAATCCTGATGCTGCAAATACTGTAACCGGTGCCAAGATTCCTACGATAGTTGTAATTAGTGCTCTCATGACATCCTCCTATTTTAATTGTTGTTGAATTTGATTGCTGTTGTATTTAGCTACTGCACTCACGATGCCAAGTTATGTTTCTATGATTATTATTATCGTAACAAGCTTGTATTGTTTAATATTTTATTTTTGCTCTGACGACGACTCTATAAATTCAATGAGAATGTATCGCCAGTTGTATGAATTATTGATACCTAATTTTCACTGATACAACAACATGTGCAATGATTACTGGCTGTTAGAGCAAATCAGTCCGGATTTGTACGTGTATGAAATGCATATACGCCTTAACAGAGCATCAAGATGTTGCTGCAGTTTATTTTTTAAAAACGAAAATAAATATTCCCATAGGTCGCTAGATGGGGGTGGTCGTCCTTTATTATAGGAACCATAACAATCACGGGGAGGAACACCATGGGAACTGCAGCCAGCTATCAAGAGTTTGAAACCATGCCACACCTGAGTAAGCACGCCAGTTCCAGAATGGGAAGCCGGCGTATTAGTCCGGACGATGTTGCTAACGTGATGAGTTATGGACGGACGTATCATGTGCGCGGCGCTGTGATCTACGCTCTTGGTCGCCACGAGGCAGAGATCTGTCGCAAGGATGGTCTGCGCTCAGACCGGATCGAAGGGCTGCAGGTCGTATGCGCTGTACAAGACGATACGGTCATCACAGTCTATCGCAACAATGACTTCAGCAGTCTGAAACGGCGGAATAACCGGTGGGCTCCCTGATGAACAATAGAGAACAGTCGAGAGGAAATAGCATGCTGGCATTTACTTGGCCCGGACAACCGCATCGTGATCACATCGTAGATTATGATGAGAATACCTATCTGACCGGTTGGCGACTGGGATGCCCGAACTGCGGCGAGATGATTGCTGCCTCTAGTTCACAGCATATCCATGAAGTCACCGATATTCATGCCGGCGGACTTGTGTACGCACAGCTTTCAACAGTATGCCTGCACTGCAACTGCCCGCTTACGGAACTGTGGAGCATCAATTGAAGACGTATAGAGAATCAAGCCGATGGAGGAGTCACCAATGAAAACAGCCCTTACCAGTGAAAATTCACCCCTGCGCATCGATACGATCGCGTAACCAGGCAACCGGGGGCATATCGGCATGACAATCTGCCCCGGTAAAAAGGACCAAGGATACTCCGGCACACCCTGTGACCGGGATCTGGCTACCGACCTTGATGCCATTTCAGACTGGGGAGCGGATGCCGTTGTAACCCTGATGGAGGAGTTTGAGCTGCAGATGTTGGGAATACCCACTCTCCCCTCACTTCTTGAGGAGAGAGGCATCGAATGGCATCACCTGCCGATTCGTGATGTAGACGTACCTGACCACCTATTTGAAGAGAGATGGCGTTATAACGGGGCAAGGATCAAGTCGATTCTGTCTGGAGGCGGAAAGGTTCTCCTTCATTGCCGTGGCGGGATAGGCCGAACGGGAACCATAGCTGCGAAACTGCTGGTAGAGTTCGGTTTCAAGCCATCCGACGCGGTTGACCTCGTGCGGAAAACACGACCCGGCACAATCGAGACGGCAGCTCAGGAACAGTATGTGTTGAGGCTGAAAAAGTGGCCAATTCTCCGGTCTAAATGTATTGGGGCAAGCGAATCATGAATAATTATAGAAGAGACTTTTTTACCGGCTGCCTTCTGGGAGGCGCTGTTGGAGACGCATTAGGCTGGCCAATAGAATTTAATGACATGGAATCCGTTATCCAGAAATACGGGTCCGCTGGTATTCAGGAGCTGGAACCAGGAGAAGGCAATCTGTTCGAGATAACTGACGACACCCAGATGACTCTGTTCACAGCGGAAGGACTTCTTCGTGCCTGGACATCAGCTCGTCATACCGGCGGAGTACCTGATTTTGCTGCAACGGTCAGGGGTTCTTATCTTTGCTGGTTGAAGACACAGGGAGAAACAACCTCGTCGCTCCCTGAAGTAATTCGTCCAGGCTGGCTGCTGTCAGTTGAAGGTCTCCATCGTAGACGGGCTCCCGGCAATACCTGTCTGTCTGCACTGAGTGAGGGTACATTTACAGAAAATGGCATTATCGAAAATACCAGTAAAGGATGCGGTGGAGTCATGCGAGCTGCACCGGCAGGGCTTTTAGCCGCAAGCATTATCGACGGTGACAGCTCAAGTACGGCACGACTCGCTTTTGAAATAGGCTGTGCAACAGCACGTATTACCCACGGGCATCCATCAGGATATTATCCGGCAGGTGTACTGGCTTCAGTCATCGCCACCATTATTACTGGTGGATCTATTGAAGACGGCATCAGCATCAGTCTCACGTTCCTGGATGGGCGAATAGGTGCAAAGGAAACTATTGACGCGGTTCAGTCGGCACTCGACTTGTGGCGAGATCAGAATATAATGCCTTCGCCTGCAACTATTGAATCACTCGGTGGCGGATGGGTTGGCGAGGAAGCACTGGCAATTGGACTTTACTGCGCACTAACTGCAGGAGATGATCTTGTAAGAGGAGTAAGTCTGGCAGTCAATCATTCTGGTGATTCCGACTCTACCGGGTCCATCACCGGCAACATCCTTGGTGCGTTGCTGGGCGAGCAGGCGGTTCCCAAAGAATGGTTGAACCAGCTTGAGCTGGGTGATGTTATTAAGCAGGTTGGCGACGATTTATTCACCACTTTTGAAGGGACTGAAAACTGGTTGAAGAGGTATCCACCAATATAATAACCGGTAAAATACCATCCTCGTCTTCACGGTGATCGCGGAAATAATAACACTTGATGGGGCTAAAACAATAATCCATTTACATAAGACAACACGCCATAATGTCAGCGTAGTGAAAACCAAGAACTTCTGAATGTCGCTGGCCAGTTATTAGCGGGGTTACGGCCCTCTGAGTTCTACAGGATCTACATTCGTAAAAAAAGTTACCTTTGACAAACTGATCAGGCTACTCTTTGAAGGGACTTGAGGCGGATTCAAGGAAACATATTTAGTGATTCAGGAGAAAACACCATGGGACTTGGAAGAGCTTTACTCTGCATTCTTTTGCCACCGCTCGCTATTTTAGACAAAGGTTGTGGGACTATATTGCTCGTATCACTGTTAACCTTGTGTGGATGGGTTCCTGGTGTGATTGCTGCACTGGTTGTCTGCACGAAGGCTGGTAAATGACAGAGAACACAGGCCTTTTAATGCCTTTGACAAAGTATGAATCAGATCAGGTTACCGATATTCTGAAGTGGAAGAGAGAAGAACCCTCTGTTGTTTCAAAAGCATTGGGCGTTGCACTGGCGCCTATTACGTGGCTGATCAATAAAATAATTCCAGAAGCGGCGATACGGGGGGTTTTAGACTGTTCATCATCAGCAGCCGAATGGCTTACTGATACGAAAGACATTGTTCGCGATGCCGGTGTTAATTCCGTTGAAGGATTGAAAACGCATGATCTTGAGAAATCAGATGCTCTGTCAAACGAAGTTCACAACTGGGCTATCGGGATGGGAAGTGCTGAAGGGGGCGCTACAGGAGCGTTTGGCTTACTTGGAATAACTGCAGACATACCTGCGATAGTCGTACTGGCAATGAGAACTATCCATAAGATTGGCGTGTGCTATGGGTTTGAAGTCAAAACAGCCCAGGACAAAGAGTTTATACTCGCTATTTTGGCAACTTCAGGCGCTAACGATATGGTCGAAAAAGTTTCTGCGTTAAGTACACTCCGAACGATTGAGGTCGCTATTACCAGGGAAACATGGAAGGTGTTGGCGCAAAAAGCTGCAGCCAAGCAAATGAGCAAGGAAGCTGGTATTATCGGCGTCAAAAATCTCGCGAAGCAACTTGGTATCAATTTGACGAAACGAAAAGCACTCCAGACGATCCCTGCTATCGGGGCGCTCGTTGGGGCTTCTGTGAATGGCTGGTACATCAAGGAGGTCGGATGGGCGGCTAGAAGAGCATTTCAAGAGCGATGGTTGCTTGAAAACCATAAAATCATCGAAATCTAAATGCATATGACAAACTACCGACTCAAATCCCAATGGCGTAATTTCCATATGGAGAGGCAGTTCTGATCAGTTCAAGCATAACTCAAAAAAGACGGTTAACTGGCAAACTGAACCGCTAGTGTTTCGAGCTGAGATGCCGAGGATGTATTCACCTCTCCCCTTAGTTACCCTTTATCCCAAAGGACTTATATAACACCAGTCTCTCTTTTGCCGATACTGCCTCTGACTCTTTCGTCGCTTCGAAACCACCCTTGTTTGTAACGGTGGTTACTGGCGCAGTCTCTGCTGCGATGGTGCCGCCTTTTTCAGAGGTTTCTTCAGCTTCTTTGGTGTCATCAACTTCTTCAGTGGCGGTGGTTCTCTCGTCTGGCTCAACCATAACTACCTCGCGTACTTCTGCGTGAACCACTCACCAGCCTCGCGCTGGGTACAGTCTGATATAGTACATAATCATTGGGTATCAAAGAATGATACACCCTACATCGTAATATACAATTTTGTAACCAACTGAAATACAAGTACTAACATTTCAGCGGACTAAGATTAGTATGAGAAATTCATACAGTAACTCCCCAGACACACCCCAGACTGACACCATCCCTGCTACAGGAATAATATTATTATAAACAATATCTGCATGTTACATCACACCGTTACTTTGTTTCAAAGTTTGGCACGGCAAGTGTAATAGGTAAAGACAGAAGCACACGAAATAAATCCAAAGTAAAAAATACAAGGAGGATGTCATGAGAGCACTTATTACCACTATCGTAGGAATCTTGGCACCAGTAACGGCAATGGCAGCAACGGGCGCAATGGAAGCAAGCAGTGGGATTTTGGTCTGGGTATTCTTAGGATTCTGCTCGATGATAGTTGTAGGCCAGATTGTTCCAGCGGTATTGCTTATGACTGGAATGGTAAAAGGGATTGTCTCAGTAGTGAAAGACGAGAAAGTTGGAGCAGCAGCAAAAAACTAGATAATAAGGAGGAATAAATGGAAATAGCAGCAAATTGAAGGGCACCTTTCGGGGTGTCCTTTTCTGTTTGATATCCCTCCAGCAGGCTACTTTTCAGGGTTCCCAACTATGGATACTCATTCGTTCCTAATTCCGCACCGGCATCCCATTTTTTAAAGCCCTTTCATACTCTTCCCGTGAGGTCTACATCCAGCAGTTATTGCATCCTCTATCAGCCAGCGGTCTGAATCGGAAGTTGTCTTTGACTGATCGTCAACTACTTTTACCGTCAACAACAATTATAATTCCCGGTTTGTTCCACTCTCAATTTCAACTATGTCCAGTCCAGCCAGCCAGTTAGTTATTATGTTTTACGGACCAAATAGCCGTTTTCATGATCGTTAGTAATGGGAAAATTTTGAAAATTTTGATTGCATCAGTGGATTCCTTACTATATTGTTATATGTAAGGAAGGAGGTGCTACCCATGTCACTCGCAACCATGACTTCTAAAGGGCAAACTACGATACCGAGGGACATCAGAGAGGCTCTCTGTTTACAGCCGCAGGATCAGATCCAGTTTACGCTGACATCGGATGGTACCGTTATTATGCGTGCCAAGAAACGAAGCATCAAAGATATGTATGGTCTGTTACACGATTCGGAACGTAGACCGTTAGCTGTTGATGATATGAAGAGTTGGCGCTGATGTATGGACTTGATACCAACGTCCTAATCCGATATTTGCTTCGCGATGACCTGATGCAGGCCGAACTGGCCAGGGCGGCGATTGAAAATGCTGTTCAATCAGGTGAGCCGGTTGTCGTCAGCCTTTTGACCATGCTGGAAAGTGAGTGGGTATTGCGTTCGTGTGCCTCGATTGACAAAAAAACCATCTTATCCACCTTCAGAATGCTGCTTGAAACCCGTGATATTAGAATCGAACAGGAAGAAACGCTGGAAGAGGCACTTTATCTCTACGAAAACAGCAGTGCCGATTTTGCCGATTGCCTCATGACTGCAAGGTATGCCCGACTTGGATGTTCCGCGATGCTCACCTTTGACAGGAAAGCTGCGCAACTGCCTGGGGTGATTGCAGTTGCCGCTATCTGATTTCCAGCATCTCCACCCCCGCTTACAGATACACCCCATAACCATTCCTGTAATTCCTCCATGTATTCGACCAAATCACTAATGGCCTCCATATCAATAAACACCACCCTGCTTTTCGCAAATCGGCCTCTTTTGAGCGCAGCATTTACCGACCAACAGACAAGTTTACCGTATACTTATTACGTTAACAGGGTAATTTGCGTTATCCAAGGAGAAGCCGATGCGGTGCACTCACTGTGTGAAATAGCATTATGGACTGCCGCAATTCTGGCAACATATATAAATTGACCTCAATGGTGAGCTATAGTATTTTACACTATAAGAACGAGATCTGAACGCGGCAAGGGTGATCACAAACAGATCATGGGTACAGAGTTTCCGTACATCTTCCGAAAGTTGGAAGCGTCTTTTACAGACTTTCTTGCTGACATTGAGACTATTTTAAATGAGGATAATACGCCATGAGAGATTTGAACATTGGAATAAAGAGCTGGAACGAATCCAACAAGGAAACCGCCGCAATTTTTCAACAGTTTGACAAGGGTGTCTTCCCGACGCAACCAATTGAGCGGACATACTTCCACGATTTCAAAACCCTCTTGCGTTATATCACCCCCAAACGGCTTGTTCTCCTTGAAACGCTCCACACTTCGGGTGCTATGAGTGTGAACGCCTTGACGAAGCTCCTGAAACGCAGCTATGCAAATGTCCATGAGGATGTAAAGACTCTTGAGTTAGTGGGATTGATCGAACGCGACGAGCTAAAGCGAGTGTGTGTGCCATGGGATGAGATCGAAACGACGCTCAGGTTAGCGGCATAACCTCTTGTGAAGAATGTACCGATGACCCGATAAAGACTCTTCTCATTTTGTTTCTTTGCGTCTTCGCACCTTCGCGTGAGATGAAGTGCCGTTTTGGAAGTAATGTTTGTACCTTCCCGCCACAAAAAGCATTCATACACAAAAAAAATCATGACTGATAGGTGGTCCAAAATGAAATCATTCCGTAAAGAGTTGTGGTTTGAGACAAAGCAACGCCGTGAGTTAATCAACATCACGGCTACTGTTTCTGAATGCCTGCGCGAAAGTGGAATTACCGAAGGAATCCTGCTCTGCAACGCGATGCACATAACAGCAAGCGTCTTCATAAATGATGATGAGTCCGGCTTGCATCAGGATATTGAAGAATGGCTTGAGGGACTTGCTCCTGAAAAACCATATTCACATTACCGCCACAATGGCTACGAGGATAATGCGGACGCTCATCTGAAACGCACTATCATGGGACGTGAAGTTGTTGTCGCCGTTACCGATGGCAAGCTTGACCTCGGACCCTGGGAGCAGATCTTTTACGGGGAATTTGACGGTAAAAGGCGGAAACGGGTGCTGGTGAAAATAATTGGCAGTTAAGCCACCAATACGTTTTGGCAAAGTTCTGAGTTTCAATATGAGTTATGATACAAATAATCGTGCCGCGTAAGCCTTTACAAGCAATCGGAGTAGCAATAACCCATTTCAATTATCTGGGACCTTGCGAAGAGATTGTCCGCATGACTGCGTACCTGTCAGAGAGGAGCAACCGATGAGTATTATGACCGAAATACGGGATATGGCACTGGGGCTTTCAGCCCGCTTTTCCATTCCGAAGGTGGCCGGAATAGTCTTCCCGCCTTTTTTCCCAGGAGGCCAACCCAAGGAGTGTGAGTTTATGGCTATGGCTCTGGAGGGGGGCGCCGGAGGAATTAGTTATGTGCTTATCCCCGACAACAGTGCTGGGGACTACATGACGTTAATGCCGGATACGTTTGTCGGCTGCCGCCCTGAGCGGTATGTTGAGGCCTTCGGCGGGAGCGATCCTGTCCTGAATATGCTGGGACTGGCCGCGATTAACGCCATTTGCCAGCAGGTGATGCGACTCACCGGGAACTCTCCCGGCAGTGCCACCGATTCCATAGGCTTGATGCAGATTAGAGCTGGAGACCGGGTGGGAATGGTCGGCTTCTTTCCACCCCTTCTCAAATATCTTCGGGACTCCGATGCCGAGCTGGTCATCATTGAGAAGAATCCCCAACTTATTGAACGTTACCCAAAGCTCCCTGTAACTCTGGATGTGAAGGCACTGAACGGCTGTAACAAGGTGTTGTGCACCGGCACTACTGTGCAGAACGGAACCATTGAGGAGGTGCTGTTACACTGCACTGCAGCCGAACATATCTCCGTATTGGGACCAACGGCGGGCTATTTTCCCGATCCACTCTTCGCCTGCGGGGTGCATGTGCTGGGTGGGCGCCTAGTCAACGACGGTCTGCTGTTACTGGAACTGATTGCTCAGCGCAAGCCATGGGGTACGGCCACCCGGAAGCTCTGTTTTGAGGCCAGTCTTTATAACGGCTGCCCCGTGTCTTCCTGAACGGGAAGGTTACCAGGCAGCGAAAGCTAGTTATATACGTCAATCAATAGGATAAGACAATGAACGATTCAATGCTCGATCACCCAACCCTTTCGGCGCAATATTTCTACCCCTGGCCGAACCATTTCGATAACCCGTTCTTTGTTACGGGAGACGGCTACCGTTTGGGGTGCCGCTGTCTGAAGGTTTCCGATAAATTCCCCACTATTATTCATTTTCATGGCAACGGCGAAAGCGTTCAGGATTATCTGGGAGATTTTGAACAGCGCATTGCCGGATTGGGTGCCAACCTGCTACTGGCAGAATATCGCGGTTACGGCATGTCGAGCGGTGCACCGGCCTTGACTGCTATGCTGGAGGATGTCCGTCTGATTGTTGAAGCCATTGCCATCCCGCCGGAAAAGATCATCTTCTTTGGACGTTCACTCGGTTCCTTGTACGCTCTGCATGGCGCTTCTCTGTATCCCCAGGCGGCAGGCCTCATCATTGAAAGTGGAGTGGCCGACCCCTTAGAGCGGATTCTGGTTCGCATCGAACCGCGTCATGTGGGTGCGACCATGGACGAACTGAAAAACGAAGTAGACCGTCACTTTAACCAGCAGGCAAAAATCTCCTCATTTACCGGTAGGGTGCTGATTATGCACACCCGTAATGACGATCTGGTATCAGTCAGTCATGCTGAACGGCTCTATGATTGGGCCAATGAACCGAAGGAACTCATTGTGTTTGAACGTGGAGACCATAACACCATCCTGCCTGCCAATGAGGAAGAGTACTTTGTGAAAGTCGGGAATCTGGTCCGCCGGATTTCAATATAAAAATATCCATTGAGGTTGAAATACATTGAGCCTGATAATAAGCGACCTCCACGGCAATTACGCAAAATGCAAAGCGTTCATTGATTACAAGCCGGAAGAAGAGCATATCATCCTCGGCGACTTTATGGATTCATACCCTGCCTCCGATGCGGATATCATTGTTACCTTCAAGCTCGCGGTTGATAGCAATTGTGTTCTGTTATGCGGTAACCACGAACTGCCGTATTTAAGCAATGCTCATGCCTATTTCAGATGTTCAGGAAACAGGTACAGCCCAGAGCTATTCCATGTAGTAAATCTGTATAAGGATCTTCTGCATGGTTCTCTGGTCCGCGATAATTACCTTCTCGTCCACGGAGGCCTGTCGAGAAAACACGGGAAACCGTTCAAGACCATAGAAGACGCGAGTGCCTGGATTAATGCTGAGTTTGCCTGGTATCTTGCACAACCAATAGCACCGGAATCTCTCTCATCTATTTTTGATATAGGGTCTATTCGAGGCGGCCATCAAGATGTTTCCGGAATATTTTGGTGTTCGATTGGTTATGAAAAGATGGACAACCGCTTCAACCAAGTAGTTGGTCATACCCCACGTTCTGAGCCATTTGTCCTTTTTGAGGGGAAGGGAAAGAATAAAAAGAAGCACGTCGGAATAGATTCACCGAAGTTTATTTGCTATAACACCGCAACTCACGAACTGGAAGACTTCATGCTGGCTGAATACAGGCTTGACGATCAGTTGAGAAAAATATTAGAGGGGCAGTTTTAAACAATGGGACATCAAAGGCACGGCTAAGGCACAGAATTGACTAATATGGTGTGGAATAGGTTATTACCGAAGAAAAAAGCGGAAGGTATAATTGCTGTAAAGCCACATAAAATAAGGGCCAGGTACTTGACCTGGCCCGTGTGTTATTTGGAGCGGGAAACGAGATTCGAACTCGCGACCTCAACCTTGGGAAGGTTGCACTCTACCACTGAGTTATTCCCGCATACATGATAAAAAACAAGCCTGACCAGCTGTTATAGCGTAATCAGACTTGTTTAAACTGGCTCCCCAAACGGAACACTCAGCAAAACTTTTTTGATTACCATTTCGAATTTCAGATGATCCCCGTAAAGAAAAATCACCCAAGAAGCGAATACACCTTTTATAGGAAAACTATCGACTCTGTCAAACTTTTTGTTCAAATTGATCATTGAACAAACATAACAAATATGTTATGAGGCATGAATGCACTGGATAATAGACTACTACAGTGAAGAGGTACGTTTGGAAATTGATTACTTGCCGGTTGGGATTCGAGCTTCGTATGCTCGCCTTACCAATCTGCTGGAAGAGTTTGGCCTTGACCTCCGCATGCCACATTCGCGTGCAATGGGAGGTGGCTTGTTTGAATTGCGGCCTAAGGGGCGTGAAGGCATAGCAAGAGTGTTCTACTGTACGAAGGTTGGGAAGAAAATTGTCGTGCTTCATTCGTTTATAAAGAAAACGGATGAAACCCCAAAACGGGAGCTTGATCTTGCACGTCGTCGGCAAAAGGAGATAACCGAATCATGAAAAGAATGGCACCTACCAAAACCCATAAACAAATGGTTGATTCATGGAAGCAGGATCCGGAATTCAACACGGCATACGAGGAGCTGGATACAGAATTCACTTTACTGCGTGAGTTTCTATCGGCTCGCCAGAGAACAGGACTTACACAGGCTGAAGTTGCCGAAAAAATGGGAACAAAACCACCTGCGGTAACACGTTTGGAAACAGCACTTTCCGGGAACCGGCATTCACCAACCATCGCTACGTTGAAAAAATATGCTCAGGCGGTTGGATGCAAGCTCGAGATCCACTTGGTTCCAAGCAAGGCAGTTTAACAATCTGGTACGGAAACAAATGCCGGAGAATCGTTTTCCACGATCATTGATGCAAAAGCTGAGGAAGGTATACTTGCCCGACTTAATGCTGTGCAAACAATTACTCAAGATCGCATCCTGAAACCGCTGCGGCAGTTGTCGGAAATTTTTCCTACCCAAAATGCCGCCACTTTATTCCCAGCTATAAAACCCGACTGTTTCATCCCTCTCTTCAGAATACTGGGAGATGGATATAGATAGCTTGTGCCGGTCTTCTTTTGTTCAGATCCGGAAATCTACCCGTACATTAAAAGGGAAGTAAACCGAAGCACCATCACCACACGTTATTGTGATGACGACCGATAGGCATTACAATGCGTTACGACTATTCTACAAGTGCCTGACGAAGTTAATATGCATTGAACAGGGATATTGCATAATTACCTGTCTGGGGTTACAAGAATTTCTATTATGAAATTATCTGGTTTAAAAACCTTACTGCGATCACTACAGTCCAGAAACTATCGTTTTTTTGTCGCAGGCCAGAGTGTTTCCTTGATAGGAACGTGGATGCAACAGGTTGCAATGAGCTGGCTTGTCTATCGTCTGACCGGTTCGGCCTTTCTGCTTGGAGTTATCGGTTTCACCAGTCAAATTCCGACGCTTATATTTGCACCGTTTGCAGGAGTGCTTGCCGACCGGTGGAATCGCAGAAGCCTGCTGATTGCCACCCAGATACTCGCTATGGCTCAATCAACAGTTCTGGCAGTCGATGTACTCGCCGGAACCGTACAGGTATGGCACCTTATTGCCTTGAGTCTGGTACTTGGAATCTCCAATTCAGTTGAGATCCCTGTCAGGCAATCATTTGTTGTTGAATTGGTTTCGCGACGTGAGGACCTGAGTAATGCTATCGCCCTGAATTCTTCCATGGTGCAGGCAGCTCGACTTATCGGACCGGCTATTGCGGGGCTTCTTGTCGCTTCAATTGGGGAGGGTATTTGCTTTATATTAAACAGTCTCAGCTACCTGGCAGTTTTGGTGGCGCTTATTGCCATGAGAATCACTCCCAGCCCCCATCGAGGGAAACCACATCGTAATATTCTCCATGAACTTCGTGAAGGTTTTAGATATGCCTTTGGCTTCGGACCTATACGAAGTATATTATTGATGGTAGCACTGGTAAGTTTGACCGGAATGCCATATGCCGTTCTCGTGCCCGTTTTTGCCAAGGAGATTCTTCACGGAGGTGCTCATACATACGGTTTTCTTATGACAGCGGGGGGATGCGGAGCTTTAATCGGAACCGTCAATCTTGCTTCACGTACCAGCGTTCTAGGTCTAGGCAAATTAATCGTAACGGCGGGATTATTGTTTGTTGCTGGAATATCGTCATTTGCCCTTTCAAGCAACATCAATATTTCGTTTCTATCTTTAGTGATTGCCGGATTTGGAGGAATAACAATGATTGCCTCCAGTAACACAATCCTCCAGACAATTCTTGAAGAAGATAAACGTGGCAGGGTAATGAGTCTGTTCACGGTCGCTTTTATGGGAATGGTTCCGTTCGGCAGTATTGGAGCCGGAACAATGGCTGGCATTATCGGGCCACGGCCAACACTTTTAATCGGAGCCATATGTTGCCTTGTCGGTACCGCCGTATTCGCAAAGAATCTTCCACGTATCAGAGAGAAAATCCGGCCCATCTATATCGATATGGGCATTATCAAGGAAGTTGCGGAAGGGATGGGGTCTGCATCTGAACAACCACAGATTCCCGACTCAACAGATTGAGTCCGTAATATACAGTACGAGTTGACGTACATAACGCCAATAACAAATTAGTAGCGCACGGAACGGTGACGATTATGTTCACTGGTTGACGTTTTCCGGGGGGTGGCTTTGGGGAAATCAAGTGGATTGCATTATGAATGTTCGTTTTGGCATCAATCGTATGTCACTTTTTCTGTGACGAACCTTTTTTAAAAGAGGGTATTATGAGAAGAGTTTTGCTGCTTATGATAATAATGCTTCAGGCAGTTATAGCGTTTGCAGAAGAGTCCTCCATCAGCAATCAGGTCAGACAACGAAATTTAAAAGCGACGGAGCAGTACTATGCGCAGCTCATTTCAGGCACAATCAATAATGGTGCTGAACTAAATCTCATTATGACGATGCTTCCCAAAGGTGCCGACCTTCACAATCACTATTCCGGCTCTCTCTATGCGGAAACATACATAGATTGGCTGGAGAAGCTTAAATACTGTATTTACAACGAAAATGACGCAGTCCTCCAGGTGGAAAAATTTCGTATTGAGACAAAACCGCTAATATCAGAGGCAGGCCGGAAGAAATGCCTTACAGCCGATGCCGTTCGCAACGACAAAGCCTTTTATCGGGAAGTGCTCAAACGCTGGTCTAACAAGGACTACAACAACCATTACCACGAACAGAATGCACCAGATCAACAGTTTTTTGATACTTTTGGCTACTTCTCGGCGGCGTCCAACTATTCAGCCAGAGAGGGGCTAAACATCCTGAAAGTGAGAGCAAAGGCCGAAAATCTCCAGTACCTTGAAACAATGTTTAAAAGTGCTCCAGATATCAACAATCCCAATTTAGCCAAACAGATAAATGATCTCCCCCAGAATGCTTCTGAAAAAGATATATATCAGGTATTGTCTGCATATGCAGACTTAATGGCCAGCGATCCTGACACCCAGCAAAAAATTACAAACTACGCAAAAAGTATTGAAGAAGCTGCAGCAGGGGTAGATGACAGCGAGTTCAAAATTCGCTTCCTGAGTTACGTCTCTCGCAATAACCCGCCCGCTCAAGTATTTTCTGGATTGTACTCGGCTTTTGCATGCACGCAAAAAAGCAAGTTGCTCGTCGGGGTGAATATCGTTGGCCCGGAAAATGGCTATGTGGCCATGCGAGACTACAAACTGCATATGCATATGTTTAAATTTTTGAAGCAGCTATTTCCCAGCACCAAGCTGTCTCTACACGCGGGAGAATTGGCTTTAGGAATGGTCCCGCCAGAGGGACTGACATTCCATATCCATGACGCCGTTGAGGTCGCAGGGGCGAAACGCATCGGGCATGGTGTGGATATCGGTCACGAGTCTAACGCTTTAGAATTGCTTGAAGTAATGAAAACGCAGAAAATAGCCGTGGAAGTGAACCTTACGAGCAACGAGTTCATTCTCGGTATAAAAAATGAGGCTCATCCGGTTAACCTGTATCGCCGCTATCATGTTCCGCTTGTAATCTCAACCGATGACCCCGGCGTATCGCGGAATAACTTAAGCAGTGAATATGCGCTCTTTGTCAGTCGTTACAAGCCAACATACAATGAACTGAAGGAGGTCGTCTATAATAGCATCCGCTATTCCTTCTTACAGGAGGAAGAAAAGGCTATAGAGCTAAAAGCCCTAAGCCGGCGCTTTGATCGATTTGAGGCTTCCATTGCAAAATTGACCAGAACGGGTGGCAAGCTGAATTGATTTTATGAGTTACGAATTATTGATTATAAATTCAGCAACAGGAGGATTTTCATAATGGCAGAAGAGAAAAAAGATACGTGGCTTAACTACCTGGCATTAACTACAGTTATTCTTGCTGTTTGTGCAACTCTTGCAACATTCAAAGGTGGTGGATATTCAACAAGGTCGGTTATGAGTCAGACGCAGGCATCTGATCAGTGGGCATATTTCCAGGCCAAAAGCATTAAAAGCTACATCTATGATATGCAAAAAGACAAAATAGAACTTGAGTTAAAAACTGCAGGCAAAATGTCACCTCAGGCAACTGCTGAGTATGCAAAAAAAATTGAGGAGTATGAGAAAAAGTCCAAAAAATATGATGCTGAAAAGAATGAAATACAAGCTGAGGCCAAGCGATTTGAACAAGTACGGAATGATGCTCAGCAACACTCCCAAATATTCGGTATTGCCGTCATATATTTACAGATAGCAATTCTTCTCTCTTCAATAGCGGCGTTGATAAAGAAGAAACTGGTCTGGCTTCTTGGGGTCAGTGTCGGTCTGGTGGGGGTTGTATATTTCCTGAATGGATTCTTCCTTTTCTTTTGAACTCTGTGTCACTTCAAAATCCCATGGATTCTTGCCCCGCGATTTCATATTGTTTGCGATGCCTGTATGTGTTCTGCGTTTACTTACTCCGTCCCCAGGCGATCCACAATTTTCTCAATTTGTTTTTGGCGTGCCAGTGCTCTCGCATAATCACGTCGACAGGGTTCATCACTGCAATTTGAGCTGGCTGTTTCTAATAATTTTTGCGCTTCGTCCCTCTTGTCAATTTTTTCCAGAACAGTGGCCAGGTCTATTATGAGGGCTCGCTCGTTTGGGGATATTTTGAGCGCTTCGCGTAAGAGTGGCTCCGCTCGCATATAATCATGCTCTCTCTCCGCCTGCTTTGCCTCTGTGGCGTATAGACGCAGCAGACCGGCGTTGTAGTTTTCGCTGCCGGTTTTGTCAATCATCACCTGTGAATGTTCCTGTAAAAATGTGCGCCCTTCTGTCAGGTTTCCCTTTACTACGTTACTCATCACAATCCCGCCGATGCTATCTGCATCATTTGGATTCAGAGCGAGAGCCTTCTGAAAACATTCTATCGCTTCATCTGGCTCCTCTTGATCTATCCGATTCTGCCCCAATTCCAGATAGCATTCAGCAAAAACGGCCCCGTCTTCACCCGGTCCATTTGAATCATGTGCCAAGCCGTCCAAGAGTTGCTCTGCAGCTATTTTTCGTACATCATCTTTTGCTTCAAATGTATACGCACAAAGACTTCGGATTACCCCGAAGTGCCTTTGACGAGTTACATCTTCTGCGATCTGTTTTTCATTGAGCAGATTACGGAGGGTTTTCACTGCATCACCGGACCGACCGGCCATCATATGGGCAGTTGCAATGGCAAATGCCCGATAGGGACTGCCTGATTCCAAAGGATACTCTTCGTTGCGCAGCCTTTGGCTTTCGCTAAAATTACGCAAGGCCTCCTCCGGGCTGTTGGCTTTCAACTGGACCTGCCCTTTGTGAAAAAGGGTATCAGCTACAAACAGTTTCTGCTGACGATCAAACGCAACCGTAGCCTCACTTTCATTGGCGGCATGCTTCAGCCTGATGGCAGCGTTTACAAAATAGCATCCTGATGAACTTACCGGCTTTTCATGAAGCTCACCGTTTATACCGCCATCAGGAGTGGGTGCCAGAAGCAGGGAGTGCCCTTGCGCAATTGAGTCTGTCTCGTCTGGATATGCCACCTGAAGTTGGGTGACATCACTGCCGGAAAGTTTGCCGGTTTGAATGTCTGGACCGCTTAGATACCCTGTTATTTGTTGGCCTTTATTTGATTTGAACTGCTTTAAAATTAATTCAAGCTGGATGTGGGTATTATCCTTTTCAAACTCTGCACATGAATCGCCGGAAACATTTACCAGTTCCATATCGCCACGATAGAGTTGCGGAGTGGTTGAAACACAGGCGGAAAGCTGTATGGAAAGAATGGATAGAGCAAATAGTTTGATTTTCATTCATGTGCCTTATAAAGAATTTGTGAGATTATGAATTAAGTCATGTATAGCGAACAGATATCAGTTCTTGATGCTGAGCAACTCCACCTCGAAAACTAATGCCGCGCCCGGCGGTATATCTCCGGCGCCTTCCTCGCCATAGGCGAGCTGCGAAGGGCAAAGCAGTTTTGTTTTGCCGCCAACCTTCATCTTTTGCACTCCTTCGGCCCAGCATGGAATTACGCTGTCCACTTTGATTTCAAGTGGCTCGTTACGCTTATAGGAGCTATCGAACTCCTTGCCATCAGTGAGCGCGCCGCGATAGTTGACCATGACCGTATCTGTCACTTTCGGAGATGCACCAGATCCTTCTTTCAAAGAGAAATAGATAAGACCGGATTCAGATTTGACGGCCCCTTTTTCCTGAGCAGCCTTTTCAAGAAACTTCTTGTCGACAGCAGCCATTCTTTCACTCTGTTCACCACGACGCTTTAGTGCCAATTCTTGGATTTTTTCCTCATATGACTCCAATTCCACTACTGGAGAACCTTTAGCCATCGAGTCACTCAGACCCTGTTTTACCAACTCTATTTCTGGAGGAGTCAGGTTGAATACGGAAAGCTGTCGGGCTACAATCAGGCCGATTGCATAGAACGTTTTCTGTTCATCAGTTCTGACCGGTTCGGCAGCAAATAGCGGGGTAGCGAGAAGGCACACAAGCATGATTATAAGTAGTCGGTACATAATTTCTCCTTGAGATTTAGTTTAATAGCAGTGCTGTTGCAATAGCCTGTAACTGGGCATCGGACAAAGCTCCCAATGAGGCCATTCCATTGGTATTACTGGTGATGGCAGTTTTAATTTGAGCAGATGTTCTGTTCTTCTTGGATGAAGTTGCCAATGTCCCGTGACATCCGGCACAATTCGCTGCATAGAGAGAGGCTCCATCAAGTGATACAACGGTTGATGTTGAATAATTTGGATCCGGTGTTGCTGCAGTTGAAGCTGAAAGCGGTGCGCTGCCAGGATTTATTACAGCCATAGCCTGACTGGAGTTAAAAGAAACATTCATCGGACTATGATTTCGTTTGTCATTGCTATGGCAGTTATAGCAATTCTTCTCATAAAGCAGACTGCCGCCCTGGATACTCCAGGAGTGTGTATGACTGCTGGTTCCTGAATTCGGCGTAGATGATGTAAGAGTGAGCCTCATGCCGTTGTTTAAATCGATCATCTGCTGCTTTGAAATAGCAACCACGTGAGAATGGCCGTTGGTGGCCTCACTTCTGAACTGATAGGCGTCGGAAGTCGGTGCAGCCGAAACATCGGTGAAGGGAACAGTCACTGTGTGAACGTGAGCAGTGACATCAGCGTCAGATGAAACGACTGATGCAGTCAGTTTTGTTGCCGGGGCGTTTGTTCCACCTTCAACGCCGCAACCAAATTGAAGTACTGAAACGACTAGTACACAGAAACCTACAAGGGCATTTTTTGAACAGTTCATCTTATTTCCTCCAGAGGTTTGCCTGATTATATTGCTTATGCCAGAAGAACAGATATCAAACAATATTACAAGGGAATAATAAGATGTTATTTGTCTTGTTTGGGTTTTCGAACGGAGTCATCAGGATCTCTGTATGCTCCCTATTTATCCATCAGTTCTGGCGGAGTCTGAGGCCTGGCACCAGGAGGCGGAGGAGGAATAGATTCATTTGATCGTGACCGGGCTGTCGGCGGAGGCGGAGGTAAGACGACATTACTCCTGTAATAGTACCGTCTATCCCATCTGCTCTGCCCGAGAATATGATTGTCTTTAGCGTACATGCACTGAATATAGGCATTGTCGTACCGTCGTTGCACCTCCTGGCCGGACATCCGTCCCGAATCAGAGCCGGAAGCTGCACCTGCAAGCATCCCTACGGCGCCGCCAATGAGTGCGCCCTCTCCCGCCTGACCGGATGCAGCGCCGGTTAACGCTCCAAGCCCTGCACCGACTCCCGTACCAACTATTGCACCCGTGGCAGTATCTTTATTTGCCACTTCCTGAGGGGAGATGCCAATCTGCTGCTCCGCCCATCTTCTGCATAAAGCATCATCCTGCTGGAACAGTTCAAACGGCTTGCCTCGTGCAGGCACGATCGTGACACTTGGACCGGGCGGAATTGTGGCACATGCAGAAACAGTAGAGAAAGAAAGTACTGTACAAAAACGTACGATAAACTTTCGCATGACTATTTCTCCTTGTTGGGCGTAGGCGGTTTTGGCACAACTTTCATCCACCCATCCGGACAGTGCTGAACATACGGGTAGTACCCCTCGGGGTTTTTACAGTAATACCAGTAAACAGGCTCTTCTTCCTGCTGCGGAGCCAGTTGTGGTGTCTGCTGGTAGTAATATTCAATACTTGGGCGTTCAACTATGACTGGAGGCGCTGCATAGTAGTAGGGGTAATATCCCCCATACCAAGGACCCCAGCCGGGGGTAATCCATATACCGCCTCCTCCTCCGTGATAGTAACCACCCCCACGATAGTAGCCGCCACCTCCATGACGATAGCCGCCACCATATGGCCCGTCTGCATAGCCTGCCAATGGGGAAAGCAGTATTACAAAAGCGAGCATTGTCAAAATACGTATTATCGTGTTCATGATATTTCTCCTATTTTCGTCGTAATCATTAGTACATTTTCGCCATACGAGCATATCTGTTTCACAAGAAAAGGATTCCAACCTTGGGATAATTAATTCGAACGATCTTGCATGGATATTCAATAACGTTCAGCAGTATTACTTTGAGCTTACAAACCGCACCAGGTTTTAACGTAGGTGCGTCCGTCTCGCTAAAGCGTATCAACGCACCTGTGTTAGAAATATTGTCGAGAAAACACCCATAACAGGAATTATTCACTTCCATGACCCCGCTTGAAACCCAAGACAATCGTTCAGCATGTCTATGCTTATTCATCATTACTCCCTACAACTTGGCTCTTTGATAGGGTGAACCCGTCATGGTTGCACTATAGACCAGCAATATGGAGCAAATGTGGAGCAAATGTGGATTTTTCCCATACGCCAAAATAATCCTTCCAATTAATCAGCCATGTTATTT
>CAJAFV010000045.1 GCA_903939115.1 uncultured Geobacteraceae bacterium | reverse complement strand
TTTTCAACGTCGGCGCCGAACAGATGCTCGGGTACACGGCCGCCGAGGTGATGAACAAGATCACGCCGGCTGATATCTCCGATCCGCAGGAAGTTATCGCCCGTGCCGAGGCATTGACCATCGAACTGGAAACCCCGATTTTACCCGGCTTCGAGGCGTTGGTCTTTAAGGCTTCCCGCGGTATTGAGGATATTTACGAACTGACCTACATCCGCAAGGATGGCAGCCGCTTCCCGGCGGTTGTGTCCGTCACGGCGCTTCGTGATGACCAGGACGCCATTATCGGTTATCTGCTGATCGGCACCGACAACACCGCCCGCAAGCAGATCGAGTCAGACCGGCAGCAGCTCGCACAGCGGTTGCGCGACCATCAATTCTACACACGTACCCTGTTTGAATGTAACATAGACGCTATCATGACTACCGATCCGGACGGCATTATAACCGATGTCAACAAACAGATGGAACTGCTCACCGCTTGTACGCGTGACGAATTGATTGGCTCTCCATTTAGAGAATATTTCACAGATCATGTCCTGGCCGAGGCGAGCATCAATCTGGTGCTGAGCAAAAAAACACTCACCAATTACGAGCTCACTGCGTGTGCCAGGGATGGCAAGGAAACCATGGTTTCCTATAATGCGACCACCTTCTATGATCGTAACAGGAAGCTGCAGGGCGTGTTTGCTGCTGCGCGTGATGTTACAGAGCGCAAACGCCTTGATCAAATATTACGGGAAAAGAATGACGAACTGGAGAGCGCCAAGTTGGCGGCGGAAAAAACCAATCTCACTAAATCTGAATTCCTGGCAAACATGAGTCACGAACTCCGCACTCCGCTCAACTCCATAATCGGCTTTTCAGAAGTACTGCAAGATCAGTTCTTTGGCGCAATAAACAAAAAACAGTCCGATTATGTCGATAACATTCTTACCAGCGGTAAACATCTGCTCTCCCTTATTAACGACATTCTTGACCTCTCCAAAGTGGAGTCAGGAAAGATGGAGCTTGAGTTAAGCACTTTTTCTGTCCGGGAAATAGTGGATGCCTCGCTGATGATGCTCATGGATAGGGCTCAAAAAGGCGGGATTAGTATCAACATGGATCTGAAACCACAGGCAGATGTACAGATTAAGGCAGATCGTAGGAAACTGAAGCAGATCCTGTTTAACCTGATTTCAAATGCAGTCAAGTTCACTATGACGGGCGGAGCTGTTACCGTGCTCGGAGAGCGGGAAGGGGATTTTATAAACATAACCGTAGTGGACACCGGCGTGGGAATCAGGGAGGAAGATATCCCCAAACTTTTCAAGCCGTTCACGCAACTGGAATCGGTGTATACCAAAGCATATGAAGGGACCGGTCTCGGACTGGCACTGAACAAACAACTTGTGGAACTCCATGGCGGCAGGGTGTGGGTCGAGAGTCTTTTCGGTGTTGGAAGCCGCTTCGGCTTTTCTATCCCGTTAACGCAAGCAACAGGGGGGTAATCACGATGCCGCATAAGATATTGATAGCTGATGACAACGATAAGAACCGTACACTTTTCCAGGATATATTGATTATTCACGGTTTTGAGGTGTCGGTAGCCTCTGACGGGCACGAGGCGGTTGCTCAGGCGAGAGAGCTGATGCCTGATCTGATCCTGATGGACATACAGATGCCTGGAATGGACGGCACGGCCGCCTGCTGCCTCCTGAAGGGAGCTCCGGAAACCAGCAGGATCAAGATTATCGCTTTTACATCCTTTGCCATGCAGGGTGACGAGGAAAAATTTATTGCGGCAGGATTCGACGGCTACCTCTCCAAGCCGGTCAACACCCGTGAATTGCCTCTCCTTATAAAACAGTGGCTGAAAGGTGAGGTCACCGTATGAGCTGCGCCATGCCGAGAGTTCTTTGCGTAGATGATGAGCCTAAAAACCTCAAACTGCTGGAGGCGATGTTGTTGCCCCGGGGATATGACATTGTGTTTGCATCTAACGGCCAGGAAGCTCTGGAAAAGATCAAAACTGAACAGATCGACCTCTGCCTGCTGGATGTAATGATGCCCGGTATTGATGGTTTTGAAGTGTGTCGCAGGATCAAATCAGATGACCGGTATCGAACCATCCCAGTCGTGATGATTACCTCCTACACAGGTTCCATACACCGCACACTGGGGATAGAGGCTGGTGCCGAAGATTTTATCTCCAAGCCTTTTGAGCGCTTCGAAGTGTTGGCACGGATCAAGATGCTTCTTGAAGTTAAATCGCTGAATGACCAACTCAATGCTGCCCGTGAATCTGCTGATCGGAGCCTGCGGATGGCGAAGGTGTCACGGATCAAGTCCGATTTCCTGGCAAACATGAGTCATGAGCTGTTTACACCGCTTAATGCGGTGATCGGTTTTTCCACGGTACTTCATATGGAGAGCTATGGCCTGATCAATGAAAAACAGCGTGAATGTGTCAGTCACATCATTTCCGGCGGCAATCGCCTGCAAGAGCTGATTACCGGAATTATTGAGTTCACCAGGACAAAATCTGACACTGTGGAACTTGAGCTGAGCACTTTTCCATTACGGGAATTACTCGATGACTCATTGTTGATGTACCGGGAAAATGCTTTGGAAAAGGGGATAGACCTTCATCTTGATCTTTGTGCAGAGAGTGATGGGGACATTACCGCGGATAAGAGAAAACTGATGCAAATACTTACTAATTTACTCTCAAATGCGCTCAAGTTTTCCCCGGCGGGAGCAAGCGTGCGGGTAACCGCCTTGAGAAATGACTCCTCCATTGTTATTGCTGTGGCAGATACCGGCATCGGGATTAAACAAGATGATATCCCGAATCTTTTTCAAATACTTACGCAAATGGAACCGGCCTATTCCAAGGTATACACGGGGATTGGACTTGGTCTGGTGCTGGCCGGGCAATTCGTAAAAGAGCATGGTGGAAAAATCTGGGCGGAGAGTGAGTTTGGCAAAGGGAGTGTTTTTAGCTTCACCATTCCGCTTCGGCGTTGCCCGACTGCAGGAGGGGGAGGGCGAGGATGCCCTGATGAGGTGGGTTGACGATGCCCTGTATCAAGCCAAGCATGGGGGACGTAATCGGGTGGTAGCGGCGTGTGATACGGCGCTATCCTGAACGTAGAACTACTGAGTCGGACGTCTGATTTATAGTGTCTGATTTATTGTTGCAATTTTCAAATAACAGCTTATACAGTAACAGCGCTCAAATCTGTCGATGGAGTATTGAAATGGCGATTATTTTGCGCAGACAGATCTCCCCCCTGACAAACCTTTCTTTTATCAGTAAAACAGACTGATTCCTACAGCCGGCGCTACGGATTTTTTCGTGCGCCGGTTTTTTTGTCACCCTAGGAGCCTATCATGACAACCACACCAAACGAGTCAGCACAGAACCTCCGGAAGCGTGCCGAAGAAAAATATCGGATGGATGAAGGGAGAACTTTTCAGACCCTCTCAACCGTAGAAACAAAAAAACTTCTCCATGAACTGCAGGTACACCAGATTGAGCTGGAGATGCAGAACGGTGAACTGCATCGGGCGTTGGCGGTAGTAAGTGAACACAAGGCTCACCTCGAAAGCATCATCAAGATGACACCGGCAGGTTATTTCCGTATTGACTTTGAAGGGCGTTTCCTGGAAGTCAATAATGCCTGGCTCCGTATGCACGGGTATGATTCCGCTGACGAGGTTGTCGGCAAACACTTCAGTATTCTGCAGGTAGACAGTGGCTCGGATTCAGCAATCATGCATTTAGCGGAACTGCAGAGAGGTGTGCCTATCCCGTCTGGTGAATTCTCCAGCCGCCGCAAAGATGGCTCGATTGGTCATCATATGTTCTCTGCTCATCCTGTCGTGCATGTAGGTGCGGTTGTCGGGTTTGAATGGTTCATCATTGATATGTCTGAGCGTCATAAGACAGAAAAAACACTCCAACGTACTAAGAACATGTTGGCACGCACAGAATATATTACGCATATTGGAAGCTGGGAGTGGGAGATTGCAACTGACACCGTGACATGGTCTGAGGAACTGTTCCGAATTCATCAACTGAAATCTGCTGATGGTACCCCCTCCCTAGCGGAACAAGCAAAGTTATATCATCCTGAAGATATGGCGGAGCTAAAACGGGTTGTAGATTTAGCTTCGGATAAGGGAACACCATATGAACTGGAACTGCGCGCCATTCGGCGGGACGGTGAGACACGTAACTGTTTGGCCAGAGGTTTTGCTGAGAGAGATTCTGAAGGAAGGATCGTACGCCTCTTTGGATCTCTTCAGGACATCACAGAACGCAAAAAGGCCGAGGAATCATTGCGCTTGACAAGATTTTCCATAGATTGCTCATCAGATGGATTTTTCTGGGTGACCCCGGATGCTCGTATTGTCGATATTAATGAGGCAGCATGTCGCTCGCTTGGGTATTCCGAAGAGGAGTTGCTGCAATTATCCGTTCCTGACATTGACCTGTTTTACAATGCTGATGTTTGGCTACAGCATCTTGAAGATCTTCGACAACGTGGCTCCCAGACATTTGAAACAGTACACACCACAAAAGACGGCATTCAGTTTCCCGTAGAAATTGTAGCAAATCATATTCAGTTTGGCTCTGAAGAACGTGTCTGTGCTTTTGCTCGCAACATTACCGAACGCAAAAAGGCTGAGGAGGTGTTACGGGAGCGCATTAAAGAACTGAACTGCCTCTATGCCATTGCCAGCCTGATTGAAAAGGAAGAGTCACTGGATACGATATGCCAGGGAACCGTTGAGCTTATGCCGGGCACCTGGTTTCATGATGAGGTCGCCTGCGCAAGAATTATTCTGGATGAGCAGGAATTTAAAACGGCTAATTTCCAGGAAACCAAGCTGAGGCTGACTGCCGAGATCATCCTGTTTAACAAACCTGCCGGAATGGTTGAACTCTGTTATCTGGAAGAACGGCCTCACATGGATGAAGGGCCGTTTTTGAAGGAAGAAAGAAGCCTTATCAACGCTATCGCTAAACAGTTGCGGAGAGTTGTCGAGCACAAAAGGATTGAGGAGGAGAAAAAGGTTCTTGAACGGCAGATGCAACAGACCCAGAAACTGGAGAGCCTGGGGGTCTTGGCAGGCGGCATTGCCCATGACTTTAACAATATCCTGGCAATTATCATGGGCTATTGCGGCCTGACAAAGATGGACTGCGCTACGGCTGAGAAAAATATGCCTCATATAGAGAAGGCCGTTGAACGGGCCGCCGCTTTGTGCCGCCAAATGCTCGCCTACGCAGGCAAAGCCGAGCTTGCCATTTTTCAGGTCAATATGCGGGTGTTGGTAGATGAAATGGTCACGATGTTGAAAGCGACCCTGCCACAGAATGCGGAAATAAACACCGATTTAGCCATTGAAATTCCCTTCGTCAACGGTGATGCCGGTCAGATCAGGCAGATCATTATGAATCTGATCATCAATGCTTCTGAATCGCTTGGTAAAGAACAGGGCAAAATCGGGGTATCGCTTGCAACTGCGACAGTCATAGCTGGACAATCAGACAGGGATTACAACGGCAAATCAATCCCGCTAGGCGAGTATGTCTGTCTGGAGGTCACCGATAACGGTTGTGGTATGGATGAGGAAACAAAATGGCGGATTTTTGAACCGTTCTATACAACCAAATTTCCGGGGCGGGGACTTGGGATGTCTGCGGTACTCGGAATTATCAACTCTCATGAAGGAGCGTTGCAGCTCCGGAGTCAACCGGGTCAAGGTACAACCATTAAAGTCTATCTGCCTGTTCAAAAAAATGTCTCTACCGGAGATGAAAAAATAAGTGTGTCAGTTCCTTCAGCTCCATGGCGGGGAAGCGGAACTATCCTTCTGGTAGAGGATGAAACCCAGGTGCGGCTTATTGCCAAAGCACTGCTGGAACATATCGGTTTTACTGTTCTTGAAGCGGTGAATGGCAAGGAGGCGTTGGAATTGTACCAAAGGAACGCCACCGATATTGCCTTGGTTATGACCGATATTGGTATGCCGGTTATGGATGGCTATGAGCTGTTCTCTGAGCTGAAAAAACTCAACCCCGGACTGCCTGTTATTATCTCAAGCGGCTATGGAGATGCCGAAGTCACTGCCCGGATCGGAACAGATTCTACTGCTCGTCTTATTAGTAAGCCGTATGGCGCCGATCAGTTGCGGGAGGTGCTGAAGAGGGCTTTGGAGGGACATGTTTCTCACGGCTCGGGCGTTACCGGGTGAAATGGATCGCTTTCTTACAGCAGGATTTTTCGGGTATCTGCCAAAACCGATGCTGACGCGGGACCTGGCAGCCGAGATGAAGCAGGTTATGAAATTGCCTGAAAATCGCTAATTGCCTGTTTTTCTGTTCCACAAAATGGCGTGTGAGTGTTTGTAGTCTACACCTTAACCCCGCCTCGGTCCGTAAGCACCCATAAATACATCGATAGCGCGAGCGGTAACAGCCTTGATCTCCTCAATGCTGACTTCACCCAATAGTTGGAACAGGAAACGTTCCAGCAGTTCGGATTCCAGTAAACTGTGCAGATGCCGTGTTGCAACAATCGGATCAGCCTGTTGAAGCTTACCGAGTTTCATGGCTGCCTGCAAAAATTCCGCAACCAGATTCTGGCTGCGTAACACGCCGCGCTCATATACGAGACGACTCAGTTCGGAACGCCCTGACTCTGATATAGCAAGATGCCGCTGTGATTGAACCTGCGGTGAGTAGAGAAAAGTCAGTAAACTTTCCCCAAAATTGCGCAGTGATTCGGTCATATCTTCTGTTGACGGGTCAATTGAGTGATAAATCGCCTCAAACTCAGCTTCGTTCGAGAGGAACAGGATTTCAACAAACAACTCCTCTTTTGAAGAAAAATAATTGTAAAGTGTCGCTTTGGAACCGCCCACTCGGGAGCAGATTTCTGACATCGATGTCCGCTCGAATCCTAATTCTTGAAACGCTTGTGTGGCCATCTTAATAATGGCCTGTCTTTTTTCTTCAGTTTTCACAGCCATTCTATTTCCCCTGAAAACTGGACCCTGAAATCCTTAATGTAACACTACCGACAACCGGCATGCTTTTAGTAAACATCAATTAACATCAATTCGAACGATGTACAAGCACTGGAATCGCCGAATGGGTAAGTACCTTTTGAGTCTCGCTGCCGAGCAATAGTCCCGTAATTCCTCGGCGTCCATGAGACGCCATGAAAATGAGGTCACATCCATTCAGTTTGGCCGCTTCGATAATGGCTTCATATGGTTCTTCACTGACAAGCATCACCTTGCTGCATTCGACTCCGGCATCCGAAGCAAGATCTTGGGCGGCATCAAGAATACTATGGGTTGCATTTTGTATTGTTTCGCGGAACGCGACCGGCATATGCGCATCAAAGAGTGATCCCATGCCGTAGTACATCTTGGGCGTCGGTTGAATGGCACAAAAAAACGTGATCCGGGCACCTGCCTCCCTGGCAAAAGAGACTGCACGAGTAACGGCTTCAACGGAGAGCTGCGAACCATCGGTTGGAACAAGAATGTGTTTGAACATGGGGGCTCCTCTGTAATGGAATTAATAATTATGCGTTAGTGCCCACCACCGGCTGAGGGATCGACAACCCGGGTTGGTTTCGGTGCAAGCCAGATTACCGTGGCCGCAAAAATGAAAGCGATACCAATGCCCCACATCATTTGATTGGTGGCCAGCATAACACTCTGGCTTGTTATCAGGTAGTCAATAACCTGATTTACCGCATCCGGTTCCGCGCCTGAACTTCCGAGCATTGTCCGGATGCTCTGGTCACTGTCAGCAAGACCGACAAGCTCTGCATGGTTGGCTGTTATCTTATTGGACCAGATGGTGGTCACAAGCGATATGGCGAAAGCTCCCGACAGGGTACGCAAAAAGTTCATCAGGCCGGCAGCTGAGTCCATTTCACTTTCTTCTACACTGGCTAATGCCAATCCGGTCGTTGGGATAAAGAAGAACGGTATCGCTAAACCGAAAACCATCAACGGGATAGAGACATCCCAGAAACTCATATCGGTGGTAGCTACTGAACGCCACAGTGTGACAATGCCCATCAAAATCACCCCGCCAAACACCAGTTTTCTGGGGTCAAACTTGCTTGATGCCTGTGCCACAAGTGGTGCCAGGAAGATTGCCGATGCTCCCGACCAGGCTGTAGCAAGACCCGCTTGAGTTGCCGTGTATCCCATGAAGCTTTGGAGCCAGAGTGGTGTCAGGACGTTGACGCCGAAAAATGCTGCAAAGGCAAAGCTGATGGTGAGGACGCAGGCGGTAAAGCCACGGTGTCTGAAAACCTTGAGATCTACCGCCGGGTGCTCTTCATACAGCTCCCAGATAATGAAAGCGATAAACCCGACAGCAGCAATAATGGCTAATGCTATGATCTTGTTCGAGGAAAACCAGTCGAGATCCTTCCCTTCATCCAGCATCAGTTGCAGGGAAGCCACCCATATAACGAGCAGACCGAGGCCGACAAGGTCGATGGGGTTCCGTGACAATGGCTCGGTATACCGCTTGAGCAGCTGCCAGGAAAAAAAGGCGCAGGCGACGGCAATCGGCAGGTTGATATAAAAAACCCATGACCAGCTGTATTCATCACAGAGATAACCGCCAAGAATAGGGCCGACCACCGGGGCAATAAGCGTTGTCATTGACCAGAGACCAATGGCAGCCGCAGCCTTTTCTTTAGGAAAGATGCGCATCAGCAGGGTTTGTGACAGTGGCATCAGCGGACCACCAGAAAAACCCTGGAAGATGCGTGCGACAACGAGCAGGCCGAGAGAGTTGGATAGCCCGCCCACAACGGAGAAAACGCCGAACATGGCCATGGACCAGACAAAGACCCGAACCGCACCGAATCGCGCTGCCAGCCAACCGGTGAGTGGTACGGTAATCGCCTCGCCCACGGCGTACGAGGTTATTACCCACGTGCCCTGGCTGGTTGTCGCACCCAGACTTCCGGCTATATTAGGTACCGAAACATTGGCAATCGTCAAGTTAAGGACAGCTATGAAATTTGCCGCGGCAAGGACGATGGCAGCAAGCCAGAGCATGCCACCGGAAAGCTGCTCATCACCATTGGCACGCTTTGTTGCGGATGTTGCTTCGCTCATAATTTGTGTCCTTCTTAGATCTTGCCACGAGTATCAATTTCGGCGCTCATTGAGAGACCTACCTTGAGAGGTTTACTTTGCAGTTCTGCAGGATCGAGTTTTATGCGCACAGGCAGACGCTGCACCACCTTTATCCAGTTGCCGGTGGCATTCTGCGCGGGAATGGCCGAGAAAGCAGATCCGGAGCCACCGGAAAAGCCATCGACAGTGCCATGGTAGGTTACCGAACTGCCGTAAATATCAGCATGGAGTTTGACCGTTTGGCCGATTTGCACCTTCTTTAACTGTACTTCCTTGAAATTGGCATCGACATGCATTTCATGGATCGGTACCACCGTCAGTAACGGCATGCCGGCCTGAACTCGCTGACCGAGCTGCACCTGGCGTTTGGCAACTATGCCATCGACCGGAGCCCTTACGACGGTGCGCTCCAGGTCGACGGCCGTTTGGTCACGGCGGGCGCGGGCGAAGGTAACTTCCGGGTTCGTAGCTTCAGTAGTCCCTGCAATGAGCACGGCGTTGGCTTCTCGCGTACTGAGAGCGGTGCTGCGGTTTGCCTTGGCTTGTGCAGCGGCGGCACGGGCCGCTTCCAGGTTGGCTTTGGTTGCAGCAAAAGCGTTTTGAGCATGTGTCAGTTCATCACCAGAAACAGATCCTGACGCCGATAGTGCTTCGCGACGCTTGAGATCTATTTTTGCCCGCTCAAAATCAGCTTCCGCCGAACTGAACTGGGCAGCTGCACGCTTTTCATCGGCGTCACGGGCTGAAATTTGCGCTTTCAGGCTGCCGTCATTAGCCACAAAACCTTTGACGCGACGGGTAGCCCGGCCAAGGTCAGCTTCTGCCTGAGCAAGCGCGAGCTTGGCATCGGTCTGGTCAATTCTGACGAGAATGTCACCTTTTTTAACTGCCTGAGTATCTTTTACCAGCACTTCGCTGATAGTGCCGCCAACCGATGGTGTCACCTGGGCAATCTCGACTGCAGCATAAGCATTATCGGTTGAGATGAAATTCGAGCTGTAGAGAATCCAATAAGATGCAGCGCCTGCTGCAGAAAGAACGACGACACCTGCGAGCCCGATAAGCAGCTTTTTGCGGCGATTTTCTTTGTTTGCGACGGTAGGAATTAATGAAGTGGTTTCTGACATGTTGAGATCCTTTTGTTGTTTGAATTGTGTGATGTGACGACTAAACAGCTGTTGACCGGCACGCCAGGTTGCACCTGTTAATTGTGTTGATATCCGCCGCCAAGTGCGCGCTGAAGTGTGACATCCAGTGTAAAGGCCCTTGACTGGAGAGTGGTAAGGATACGTTGGCTGAGCAGCAGGGTATCTTCCGAGTAGAGCACTTCGAGATAGTTGGCGAGACCTCCTTCATAGCGATTACGAGCGACACGATGCGCTTCAGACGCTGCCTCGACGGCTTCTTTGCTTTTGTCCAACTGGGTTGCTAATGACTTTATGCTGAGACCCGCATTGGCAACGTCTTCCAAGGCGTGAGTTACCGTGCCGTTATAGTTTGCAACCGCCTCGTTGTACGTCTCTACTGTCCCCCGCAACTCGCCTTGCAGGCGTCCGGCTGTGAACAGAGGGAGCGAGATGGCCGGTCCAATGCCGCCAATGTCTGAGCCGCTCTTGCTCAACATGTTTAAGCCAAGCGACTGCACACCAATGAAGGCACCGAGATTGACATTGGGATAGAACTCAGCTTTCTTCTGGTCGATGCGGCTCAATTGCGCTTCGGTCAGAAGACGCGCCGCGATAACGTCAGGGCGTCGGCCCAGCAAGTTGGTCGCCAGTTCTGCAGGAAACCCGAAACGGCTATTCAGGTTGATAACCGGCCGCTTAATGGCAAGAGCACGGTCAGGTCCGGCGCCTAGCAGTGCGGCCAGGCGATTCCGTTGCACGGCGATTTGCTCGTCAATCAACAGCAGTTCTCCTTGAGTTCCAGCAAAGCGGGCTTTGGCCTCACTCAAACTCCCCTTGTTTTCCATTCCATTAGAGAACCTTTCAAAGAACAGGTCGGAGGTCTTACTGCGGATTTCCACCGAATGCACTACGATATCGCGGGCTGAGAAGAGACGTGCCAATTCTGCATAATTCATGGTAATGGCAGCAGCAAGATTTAAGCGCACCTGAGCAAATTCTGCGCGATTCGCCTCTAATTGAGAGGTTGCCGCTGCAAAGCCCGCGCGGTTCTTACCCCAAAAATCGAGTTCCCAATTAAAGTTAAGAGTAGCCTGTCCGTAATCCTGCCAACCATCAGGAGTCGCGTTTCGCGGAAGCAGATGGTTATAACTGAGCTTTTGCTCCATAACCGATGCATTGGCGCTCACGTGCGGCATAAGTGCAGCGTAGGAAATTGTACTGAATGCTGTGGCACGTCGCAGGCGGGCAGAAGCTGCGGCTATATCCGGTGAATCACGCAGGGCCTCGTCAACCAGCAAATTGAGCTGTGGATCACCATAAGCCTGCCACCAGCGTTCGGATGGCCAATCGCAGAGTGGCGCAGAAAAAGACACTACCGTCTGAAAATCAGAGACCGGCTTGACGCTGGCGAGTTGGTCAGGCGAGGGAAGCATGGCGCAGCCGCCAAGACTAAACGTTACGACCAAAACAACTGCAGCTACTTTTGTTCGGGCTGTTATTGCTGGGGGAGTAGATGTACGTCGCATGTGAAGTTATCTCATTTCGTTTTGTTATATACTGTACTGTACGGTACAGAATGTCTCTGCTAAAGTCAAATATATATTTGTCAGTCCGCTGGATTTTGCTGGCAAGGATGCGCTCCGCCCCCATCCGCAAGAACATCTTTCCGTCAGTGGGTCATCGCTCTCACTGCCCGGGCTAAATATGTTGACGAATTGAGCTGAAACAAAATGAGTTGCACAGATGATTTTCGTAGCAACAATAGGTTCCACTATCATGGAGGTGATACACGACGAAACAACGCTGTTGTTCCACGTTAGTTTGCCGCAGCTAATTATATAAGCTTCACGTTTCTTGATTGCGTTTTATCATTATGATGGTATACCCATGAAAGAATACTTTTAGTATTCAGGTGGAACCTCCGGTAGCGACTCTTCTAAACGCATATACATTCGGACAGTTTCCCCTCCCAAGTCATGAACAGACACTCCGGCGCTGCGGATTTTTCCGCGCACCTTTTTGTTGCTCTATTTAGGAGTAAACAATGGCAACCTCCCCGTCAACAGACAGTTCCATTCCAAACGAATACGGCAATGTGCCTCTTCTGGAATCGATTTTTATCAAAGCGGTTTTGTTCGGTATAGGCTATTTTTTCTGCGCTACCATCGGCAACCTGCTTTCACTCAAAGCTGCACCGTTTGTTACTTTCTGGCTGCCTAACGGTCTTTTTGTTGCGACGTTGCTCCTTAATAAACGTCGTCATTGGCCTCTGCTGGTCATTGCTTCCGTTGCCGCAAACATCAGTTTCGACCTTATGAACGGCAAAACGTTACCGGTCGGCGTGCTGTTTTCTGCCAACAACAGCCTTGAATCGATGATCGGGGCTTGGCTGGTAATGCGTTTTTCGAAGCAAAGTCTGACGCTTTCCGATGTTCGTGGCGTGGTAGGTTTGATTGTTTTAGCAGTAGTCGCAGCCCCTGTCGTGGGCGCCACTTTCGGTGCTGCTGCCGTTACCGCCCTGTTTGGCGGGAAACCGTATTGGCAGGTCTGGATTACGTGGTGGAGCAGCGACGCTATAGGGGTGCTGTTGGTAGCGCCGTTTGTACTTGTTTGGCTGCAAAAAGACAACTGGCCGACTACCTGGAAATTTTCAAGCAGTATCGCCAAGGCAGCGGCATTGATGACTCTATTGTCTTTCACCACTATGGTTGTTTTCAACCACACGTTGTTGGAACAATTTCCGCTCAAATATATGTTGATTCCGGTTGTGCTTTTAATAGCCGTTTTATACGAGATGCGCGGAGTAGCTATTGCCAACCTGTTGATGGCCGTTATTGCTTCCTGGATGGGGGTTCTTGGTTATCATGATCCTGCCGTCGCGTATTCCAATCCGATCATTCAAGTCATCTCTTTGCAATTATTCTGTTCAGTCATCAGCGCCGTTGCTCTTTTCACTGCGGCATTACACTCGATGAGAAGGCAGGCAGAAGAGTTACTTCAGGAAAGCGAGTCCCGTTTCAAGGGGGCGTTCAATCACTCGGCCATTGGTATGGCGATGGTGTCGCCGGAAGGGAGGTTCCTTAGGGCAAACGCCAGTCTCTGTAAAATGCTCGGCTATTTAGAAGCAGAGTTGCTGGCAAAGACATTTCAGGACATAACCCACCCGGACGATCTTGAGGCAGACTTGAACTTTGTGCGTCAGATGCTGGCTGGGGAGATCGAAACGTACAGTATGGAAAAGCGGTACTTCCATAAACTGGGACATATCGTCTGGATTCAATTGTCAGTCTCACTGGTCAGGGACAGTGGTGGCGCGCCACTCTATTTCATTTCGCAAATCGAGGACATTACCGAGCGGAAGCAGATGGAAGCGGCATTGCAGCAAGCCAAAAGTGACGCCGAATCCGCCAATCGTGCCAAATCTGAGTTCCTTGCCAACATGAGTCACGAGATTCGCTCCCCTATGAACGGCCTGCTCGGCATGACCCAGCTTCTGGAGATGACTGACCTGACGTACGAGCAGCAGGAGTATGTGTCCGCACTCAAACTGTCCGGTAACAACCTTGTGTCACTGGTCAACGATATCCTTGATCTGTCGAAGGTTGAAGCGGGAAAAATCACGATAGAGCCGGTGGAATTCGGCCTGCGTCAAGCAATCAATGATGTCTATATGATGCAGAAATCGGTCATCTTCGGGAAGAAGCTTTCATTTGATATCGCTGTTGCTGAAGATATTCCCGACGTGATCATAGGAGATCAGCTACGGTTTAAGCAGATACTCCTCAATCTGCTTGCCAATGCTGCGAAGTTCACAAAGAGCGGGGGTATCACCATCGCAGCAGAGGTGCTTGAACGGCATTATGGCAGCCTTGTCATTCAAATTTCGGTTGCCGATACCGGAATCGGTATTTCTGCCGGAGCGCTTGAAAAAATCTTCAACCCGTTTGTTCAGGAGGATGGTTCAACGACCCGCCGGTTTGGCGGCACCGGACTCGGTCTCACTATCAGTCGCCGCCTGGCGGAACTCATGGGTGGCGATATATCGGTGGAAAGCACGCAGGGTATCGGCAGCAGTTTCATGCTAAGAGTTCCGTTCTCACTGCCAACGCTACTTCACACTGCTGAAATCGAAGCTCCTGTAACGATACCGGTCTGGGACGGCCCTTCCTTGCGGATTCTGCTGGTGGAAGACAACCCTGTCAATATGAAATTCGGCACAGTGCTGCTCGGCAAACATGGCCACGAAGTCGTGACGGCTGAAAATGGCAAAGAGTGTCTGGAAGCGCTTGAACAGGGTGAATTCGATCTCGTTCTGATGGATATACAGATGCCGGTTATGAATGGCGAGGATGCGCTCCGTGCCATCCGCGCGAAAGAGCAGGGGACCTCTGCCCGCCAGCGGGTCATTGCACTCACCGCCCGGGCGTTACGGGGTGAAAAGGACCGCTTTCTCAGTGAAGGATTTGACGGGTATCTGCCAAAACCGATGCTGACGAAGGAGCTGGTAGATGAGATGAAGCGGGTTATGAAGTTACCTTGAAAAACAGTTGACCACTAATTTTCACAAATAAACCAGACTGTTACCTTCAAATCAGGGCGCTTTACCCCTGTTTTTTGACAAGGTCAGGACTGCATTCGAGTAAATTCGTGGTAAAAGTAGATTTTAAGATTATAGTACAGCCAAAGTTTTGAATGAGGGGGAATTATGGCTATACCATTTATCCTGTTAGGAGCGGCTACGCTGGCAGGAGCTTTTGGTGTTAAAAACGGTATCGATGCTAAATCTGTTTTCAAAAGTTCAAAAACGGCAACTCTGCAGGCGCAAAACCGTTATGAATCCGCTTCAAAAGAGTTGGCAGAAACTATAAATACCACTCAGATAGCGTTTGATGTCCTCGGAAATAAGAAAATTGAAATGTACAAGAACAGCCTTATTCCTTTTGTAGAAGCCTTTTCAATGATTAAAAATGTCGATTTCAATGATGGCAGGATCTTCGAGGAGACATCTCTCTCCGTTACTCAGGCCGATATGCTGACGCTCCTGGATGTGAGTTTGAAAATGAAGGACATCATGACGACCGGAGTCGGGTGTCTGGGAGGTGGCGGCTTGACGGTGCTGGCTGCTTCTGGCGTGAATGGCCTGCTTGGGGGTGTCTCTGCCGGATCAGTTTTCAGTTCTGCATCAGGTGCAGCGGCAACCAACTCTGCAATAGCGTGCATAGGTGGAGGAGGAGGTATGGCCGCTGCCGGTGCGTGTGCCGGGGGTGGTGCCATGGTTGGGGGTGGCACTATGGCCGGTGCTGGCTGCATGGCAGGCGCAGCAGGCGGCATGGCAGGCGTTGCCGGTGGTATGGCTGGAGGCATGGGCATGGGCATGGGCATGGGGGCCGGAGCCGGTGCCGGTGCTGGCGCCGGAGCAATGGCAGGTACTGCCGGTGGCATGGGCATGGGTGCCGGAGCCGGTGCTGGCGCTGGAGCAATGGCTGGTGCTGCCGGTGGCATGGGAATGGGTGGCGGAGCCGGAGCAATGGCGGGTGGCGCCGGTGGCATGGGGATGTGTGGAGGAAGCGGAGCGTTGGCGGGCGCCGGGGGAACGGCTGGAGGCGTCGGTGGCGGCGGTGTAGTCAGCGCCGTTACCGGGGGAGTGGCCGGCGGGACGGTTGGCGCCGTTACCGGGGGAGTCACCGGTGGGACAGTTGCCGGTATGGCAAGCCTCGGCGGGATGATCGCCGGTCCATTTCTGGCTGTTGGCGGAATGGTGCTGGCATCAAAAGCAAAAAAAGCCAAAGCGGACGCAGCGACGAACATCGAAAGGGTAAATGCCGCCGTTGAACAGATGAAGAGTCTGCAGGTTGCACCTAAAGCGGCCTTTTATCGTACGTATACAATCATTTCCGTTCTCTGCAGGCTTGAAGAACGCTTCGCCTCATTACTGACGGAAGTACAGGAGCTTGTTGTCGCCTCGAATGATTATACCTCCTATGATGACAAGGATAAAAAAGTTGTCATGATGGCTGCCATGCTGGCAAAGACAACCAAAAACGTCATGGAAACACCGCTACTTGACGATAACGGCATAATCACGTCGGCATCTGAGCAGATAGTTGAAGAATCCGAACATCTCATGCAGGTACTTGCGATATGAAAGTAATGGATACGTATGAAGGCGTGACGTTTCAGGCGCTTGAAACTCTCGGCAGGAGCGGAGTAAAAAAAGCGTGGCGAAGGATAAAAGGTGAGGAACAGAATGGATCTCTTTTGGCGGAAATACTTGTCGATTCAGCCAAGAGCGTGGCCAACGGGTATGTGACAAGCAGCATAGGCAGTGGTGTCGGGATGGCTGCGGAAACGGCCGGATTGGGCGGAATAACCAGGATTAATGCCCAT
>CAJAFV010000044.1 GCA_903939115.1 uncultured Geobacteraceae bacterium | reverse complement strand
TCCTATTTCGACAAACTGGGGTTGGTCTCATTCATGGACCAGCACCACCGACTTCAACACACTTCATGAACCGCCGTGTACGGAACCGTACGCACGGTGGTGTGGGAGGACGGCGGGAGTAATCCCGCCTCCTACCCGATCTGGCTAAAAGGATGATGCATGTATTATTCTACGCAAGAAATTATTGCAAAACACCACGTACACAATAACATTTGGCGGTATATATGACGGTATGTGTTGTTTGTGCGAAATAGATAATTGTTTAAAAACAGCATGTTGTAAGTTCTGTTTGTTTCCGGCTTCGGCACCAATGAAAACAAGGGGTTACGCTTATATGCGTAACCCCTTGTTTTAGTATATGCTAATAATGTGCTATACAATGTGCTAATTGCCGTGAAAATATTGTGCTAAAACTGTGCTAATTGGCATCGAATAATTAAGTATGGTGACTACTTGGACTAAATGGTTCGGTGCAAGATGCGAGTACTAGTATTATTGGAGTGATTCCTATGAAAATTGGACTTCAGGCATGGGGTAGTGAAGGAGACATCAGACCGTTTATAGCTCTTGCCGCAGGATTAACAGCCGTTGGGCATGATGTCACACTCGTCGTTACTGATAATGCTGGTAGAGATTATTCTGGTTTGGCTCAACGATACGGCTATAAGTTGAAATCACTCCCCAGCCCAAATATCCCGAACCAAGTTGAATCGGCAAAAATCTGGCAGTCAATAATTGACGTTGGAAACCCAATCAAGCAGGCTGAAATGATTATGACCTATGGCTTTGACCCCGTGATGGAAAACATGTATTTGGCGGCAAAAGAGCTTTGCACAGAAAACGACCTCGTAGTCGGACACTTCTTCGTGTTCCCTCTTCGTGTTGCTGCGGAAAAGGCAAAAGTCCCAATGGTAACGATCAATATTGTACACAACTGTTTGCCATCACGATTAATATGTCCACCAGGATTGCCTGACTTCGGTAAATTGTTTTATCCACTGGGATGGAAGCTGGTTAGCACTATGATTAACCGCATCTTTCTTCCACGTGTCAATAAACTTCGCTCCCGAGAAGGTCTTATTCCAAATACTGATGTCATGAACCAGACGTGGGCAGCAGAAAAGCTCAATCTTATTGCCGTCAGCCGATTTATCTGTGACCGGCCTGATGATTGGGACGTTAGGCATCAAGTGTGCGGCTTTCTTAATCCGCCACATGAAGACAGGAAGGAGGAATTGCCTGCAGGGCTTGAAGAGTTTATCGCATCAGGTGATTCTCCAGTCTACTTTACCTTTGGCAGTATGATGCAATCCGACCTGACCCTGATAAATAAAACGCTTTCTATATGGCAGGACTCGTTAAATATACTGGGGTGCAGAGCAATATTGCAGGTGCCTTGGGATGATTTATCAGTATTCAGAACAAATAAGAGTGTATTTATGGTAAACCGTTCTCCGTATTCATATGTATTTCCACGCTGCGCTGCAATTGTTCATCACGGAGGAGCAGGAACTACTCAATCATGTCTGTTGGCGGGCAAACCGTCAGTAGTCGTAGCTCACATGGCAGACCAAACATTCTGGGGAACTGAACTTAAACGGCTTGGTGTCGCAGGAGATACGCTGCAACGTAAATCACTATCTGCTCAGAAACTTGCCAAACAGATATCGCTTGTTCTAAATAATTCGGCCATGCCTGAAAAAGCAAATATAATTGGCAAAAAAATGGCTCAGGAGAATGGGGTAAAAAATGCGATTCAACTTATTGAACGTATTTTTATTGGTGGGGTGCATATTCCGGATGAATCCGACCACCGTTCCGGCGTGAAACCGACCGCTATTCCGATTTGAAACCGACCAACATTCCGCTGGCAATCCGACCAGCGTTCCGGAATGAATCCGACCAACAGTTTGTAGTCGCAAGGTAACTCAACAGCGTATTGTACCCCTCATTTATTTGAGGAGGACATCAATGCCGCAGAATCGAGTTACTATGCGTAAAATCCGAGAGATACTTCGTCTTGCCTGGTCTTGTAATCAGACCAGACAATCCATTTCCGACAGTTGCAGTATCGGCAAGACAACCGTCACCGATACTCTATACCGGGCTTCTGCTGCCGGTCTGTCCTATCCCTTACCTGCCGACCTTGACGATGAACGGCTTGAACGTCTTCTCTATCCTCAACATCCTCGTGCCATAACCAGCAGACGTACACCTCCCGACTGGTCATCCCTGCATAACGAACTCCTCTCCCACAAGAACCTGACGCTGATGCTTCTATGGCAGGAGTATAAGGAACGGGAACCCTCCGGTTACCAGTACAGTCAGTTCTGTGACCTGTTCCGGTTCTGGCGGGGCAAGCTCGACCTGTCCATGCGTCAGGAACATCGTGCTGGCGAGAAGATGTTCGTGGACTATTGTGGTCAGACTATTCCGATTGTTGACTCGACCACCGGAGAGATACGTGACGCTCAGGTGTTTGTAGCTGTCATGGGAGCCAGCAACTATACCTATGCCGAAACCACATGGAGCCAGTCTCTTGCTGATTGGACTGGTTCTCATGTAAGAACGTTCTCCTACTTCGGTGTCGTCCCTCATTGCGTCGTTCCAGATAATTTACTGTCTGGAGTCACGAAGACCTGCCGATATGAAACCAGCATCAATGCCACCTATCAGGAAATGGCAACTCATTACGGCACCGCTGTTATTCCCGCCCGTGTCCGCAAACCACGAGACAAGCCCAAGGTTGAAGCCGGTGTCCAGTTAGTGCAGCGGTTCATTCTTGCCGGTTTACGACATCACGCCTTCTTCAGTCTGGCAGAAGCGAATGCCGCCATCAAAGGACGGCTGGAACTTTTGAACAACCGACCCTTCAGGAAACTCCCCGGTACCCGCAAGAGCCGGTTCGAGGAACTTGACCATCCGGCAATGCTGCCACTGCCGGAACTCCCTTACCAGTATGCCCAATGGAAGATAGCCAGAGTGCACATTGATTACCATGTCGATGTGGAAGGGCATTTCTACAGCGTGCCGTACAGACTGGTGCGTGAACAGGTCGATGTTCGCTATACATCGGCTACGGTTGAGTGTTTCCATAACGGCAACCGTATCGCCTCACACCCTCGCTCGTTTGTAAAAGGGAAACACACCACTGACCCTGAGCATATGCCAACATCCCACCGAGAGTATGCCGAGTGGACACCGGAGCGTCTCGTCACCTGGGCATCCCAGACCGGCAAGGCAACGGCAGCGGTTGTTGAATCAATTCTCTCCAGAAGAGCCTATGCGGAACATGGCTTTCGTTCCTGTATGGGAATCATCTCCCTTGGTAAAAAGTTCGGCAAGGAACGTCTGGAAGCAGCCTGTGAACGTGCCCTGTTTATCAAAGGGGTTAGTTACGCCAGCATTAAGTCGATTCTGAACAACAATCTTGACCAGAAACCGCTACCCAAACAACAGGAACTGCTGACCGTTACCCACGACAATATTCGTGGTACGGATTATTACGGATGAACAAAGGAACCCCATGCTGACACAACCGACCATCGAGAAACTCAAAGTCATGAAGCTCACCGCTATGGCTCAGGCATTCACTGAGCAGATGCAACGCCCCGACATGGCATCCCTCACTTTCGAGGAACGTTTCGGTCTGCTCGTAGACCACCAGATGACCGAACTGGAGAACCGGCGGATGCAAAACCGGCTGAGAACAGCTAAACTGCGCCTCTCGGCATCAATCGAAGACTTGGACTTCAGAGATGCACGAGGTATGAGCCGGTCACAGGTAATGTCGCTTGCACAGAATCAGTGGGTGCGAAGTCACCAGAACATTCTCGTCACCGGTCCAACCGGGGCAGGAAAGAGTTATCTTGCCTGTGCCTTGGCACAGAAGGCGTGTCGGGATGGTCACACGACTCTTTACCAGCGACTGCCACGATTGCTTCAGGACATCTCCATCGCCCGTCACGATGGTCGCTATCGGAAGCTCATGGCTCAAGTAAGCAAATGCGAGGTGCTGGTGCTTGATGACCTGCTCATCTCACCGCTCTCGCAGGATGACCAGCGGGAACTCTTGGAAATCGTCGAGGAACGCTATGACCGGAAAGCGACTATCGTCACCAGCCAGTTACCTATCAAAGCTTGGCATGATGCCATGCAAGACCCGACGCTGGCTGACGCTATTTTGGACAGACTGGTACACAATGCCTACAAGGTCGAGCTGAAAGGCGAATCGATGCGGAAGAAACGAATAATGCTTGACCAGAAAAACGCATCTGTGACAGATTAATTGCATCATCACAAATAAGCCCATAACGTAGCGATTTATCAGACTTGAGTTGCGTGTAAAAAGGAGAGGTGATATGAACATAAACAGGCTCGACCACTTGGTACTTACGGTAAAGGACATCGAAACCACAGTTAAATTCTATGTTTCGGTTCTTGGCATGGAAAAGGAAGAATTCGGTGCAGGAAGATTGGCTCTTAAATACGGCAACCAGAAAATAAATCTACATCAAGTAGGCAAAGAGTTTGAGCCGAAGGCAGACAAGCCAACTTCGGGTTCTGCTGATTTATGCTTTATTACTGAAGCCCCTTTGGATGAAGCAATGAACCATGTGCGAAGTAAAGGGATTGAAATAATAGAAGGACCTGTTGCGAGAACTGGGGCTACCGGACCAATAAACTCATTTTATTTCAGAGACCCAGATATGAACTTAATTGAAGTCTCAAACTATAAACCATAACCAAGGTGCTAACCCTGACATAAAATCCGACGGGTCAGAACTTACCCCGTCAACCTGCCTTGCGACAAAACAGACCTTGGTCGCTTTCGCCGGAACGCTGGTCGGATTTACAGCGGAATGCCGGTCGTCATCACGTCAGTTCCTTTGGTCGGATTCACCGGAATACGCAGCTAGTGGGCTTTTCTTGTGTGAAACAGGCTATACCACTATATCTTTCCGAGCAAACCAGCAGAACTATTTTCACCACTTCAAATCTGCCCTACAAGCTCTTTAAGTACTGAAGTGAATACACGGGTAGCCGGAAACAAACGGAGCGCAATTGAACAACGGAATATCGGATAAATGGTGAAGAAAGCGTTTTCGTGGGAAGGTGACACATTGGTACTCCATATCCTCGGTACTCCCAATGCCAAGCGGGATGCCATCGGTCAGGTAAAAGGACATCAACTCTGTGTCAGTGTAACGGCTGTCCCCAAAGCTGGGAGAGCGACCGACCATATGGTTCGTTTTTTGGCCGAAGAATTTGGGGTATCGGTTAAAGACATTCAGGTTGTGTTCGGACGCATGAATATCAATAAACAGCTACGGATCAAAGCCCCCAAGCGCTTGCCGTCTGTCATCAGCCAGCAGGATTTGTTATGAGCCTATCCTTTCAGAACATGGCAGAGAGTCAATGTGGGAATCATTAAAACGGGAATAACAAGGAAAGGCCATACAGAATTTTCTGAAATTTGGGAACGGGAATAACCGCTATTGGTATAAACCTGAACGTTTATGCCCCCCTGCCGGTATGAGGGAGATGCCCATTTGTTTCTTCATATGGATTAGGATCTAATCGCTGAATCTGGTAATACGAACGGCCACTCCGCAACCTGCAGAGTGGCTGTTTTTCAAACTGCCCACCCAAAGGACCCCCAGCCCCCGCGGCTAAAAAGAAACCCAAAGAAGCTACATTAAAGAAAAACTTTAAATATATCTTCTAACGTACGACTAATTCTTTGACGTTACGTTCATTTAAAGCTATGAACTAATAAAATTAAATGTGTCTACATAAAGGTATTTTGCAATGTAATCCCTCAGACAATAATTGCCACCTATACACTCCCACCATCTCCAAAAGTCAGAAAATACGGAATTGTTATGACTCATAACATTGCAACTTCCTGAAAGTGTAGCGCTCTCCCTTCTCGGAGAGTGATGATTGAAACTGTCATTGAAGGCGGGGCAAGCCTGTTTGGTGGAGTTAATGCTGGTCGATAAAAGACGCGGGACATGATGACGAGGAAATCCATAACGTGGCAACAACTATGATTGACAGCACAGGAGATATTTAAATGATGAAAAGAACATTTGTTACTACTTTGCTATTTGGCTTATTTTCAATGACGACGGTCTTTGCCGCCCGGACAAGTTGCCCAGAACATTTTGCCAACGGCCAAGCCCCTAATCTAATCAACCAGAAATTATCAGCCAAGACGAAGGACGTTTGCTATACTGGTTTTGCACTGAAACATTCTGGAATCACAAGGACACCGATCTATTCAGCAGAGCACCTGACCCGTGATAGACTGGCTATGGCAAAGGGCATGAAGCGCACCAGCAAGTTTTATCCTGACCCCAACATACCTGCGTCAGAACGGGCAGAGTTGCGTCACTATGCACGGTCAGGATATGATCGTGGCCATGTTGCGCCAAGTGGTGATATGTTTGATCAACAGTCCCAGCAGGAGTGTTTCTCACTGGCGAACATGATCCCTCAGGAGCCGTCAGTGAACAGGGGTATCTGGGAGGGTATTGAGTCAGCAACACGAAAGCTGACAAATGACCGAGGCGAACTGTTTGTAGTCACCGGCCCCATTTATTCCGGCGGTAATGTGCAGCAGATAGGCGGAGCTGTTATGGTCTCGACACAGGTCTATAAGGCAATCTACGACCCCAAGAGAAATGAAGCCGGGGCGTATCTTGTTGGGAATGCAGAGGGTGCACAGGCGCAGACTATAACAATAGCTGAATTGGAGAAGGTAAGCGGTATTAGTGTCTTTCCTTCTATCAGCAGCAAGGTTAAGGACAATGGAATGAGACTGCCCGAACCAAAGGAACGAAAGCGTAGAGGAGGCAGAAAAATATGAAGAAGACCGACTTTAGGCCATTCAAGAATGAAGCGGATTGCGTTCAGATAGGCGATGATCTGACCATTGAAAACCGTGTTGACAGAGTTTCTCTATTCGGGAGCATAGACCTTACCCTTGATAGTAAGGGGCTTAAAGCAGCAAAAGAGCTAAAGGCAATACTTGATCTGACGGTAGCAGCGATGGAACAAATAGACTTGCCGGAGCATATCTTAGTTACTAAGCCAAAAACCGTGATGAACCCTTTCCTATAACAGATAATTTGAGCTGCTGATACGCATGGCGGTATCTCAACGCACTAAACGATTTTCTTGCTGATTTTCTTGCTTGCAAAAAAAAAAAAGTGAGGTATAAAGGACTGTATCTGTCGTATTACAAATACATTAAATGGAGGTACTATGGCCGCTTCAATCAAGGGAACCAAAACGGAGCAAAATCTGCTCAAATCGTTTGCCGGTGAAAGTCAGGCGCGTAATCGCTACACATACTTTGCCGGTGCCGCTAAAAACGAGGGGTTTGTCCAGATTGCCGACATTTTTGAGGAAACGGCGAATCAGGAAAAAGAGCACGCCAAACGGTTTTTCAAGTTTCTGGAGGGTGGCGATCTGGAAATAACTGCCTGTTTCCCTGCGGGAAAAATCGCTACAACGGCAGAAAACCTTCTGGCAGCAGCAAATGGTGAACATGAAGAGCATACGCTCCTGTACCCCGCTTTTGCAGCAACTGCAAAGGAAGAGGGTTTCCCGGCAATAGCCGCTGCATGGACTGCAATTGCTGTAGCCGAGAAGCAGCATGAAAAACGGTATCGTGATCTGTTGGCAAATATTGATGCCGGACGTGTATTTACACGGGACGGCGATGTTGTCTGGCGCTGCCGCAACTGTGGATATCTCCACACCGGTAAGGAGGCACCGGAAGTATGTATAGCCTGTTTACATCCCAAAGCCCATTTTGAACTGCTTGGTGAGAATTGGTAAATCACTGAGTCCCTTTGCAGGGGTACTCATACAAAAAAGGAGAAAATATTAATGGCAAATTTACTTGAAGTGTACAAATGTAACCTGTGCGGCAATATCGTCGAAACCATCCATGCCGGTGGCGGTGCACTTACCTGCTGTGATGTGGAGATGACATTGCTGACAGAAAACGCCGTTGACGCAGCCAAGGAAAAACATGTACCTGTTATCACAAAAGTTGATGGCGGCTATAAAGTAACAGTTGGCAGTGTGGCACATCCGATGGAGGAAAAACATTTTATCGAGTGGGTTGAGTTGATCGCAGATGGCAAAGCGTATCGTCAATTCCTGAAACCGGGTGAAGTTGCCGAAGCTGTATTCTGTGTCACGGCAACAACGGTCACTGCTCGCGAACTCTGCAATCTCCATGGCCAGTGGTCAGCCCAAAGCTGATTTCTGCTACAGAATTGCTTGAAGCGGGAATCTGGAGACGGATTCCCGCTTTTTGTCTGTTGAGCGCTTTACACTAATCCCCTGCTCATGTATTATCCGGCTGTGAAACGCATTCTATCCTTCTACATAATTCGCGAAATTTCCACGCTCTTCCTGCTGGGTATCGTACTCTTTACCATGGTTCTTCTCATGGGTCGCCTTATCAATTTAACGGAACTTGTCGTTACTCATGGTGTTCCGTTTACAGATGTCTGCAAAATGATCATGTACCTTATCCCGTCATTTCTTATTTACACGATTCCTATGGCTTTTTTACTGGCGGTACTCCTAGCCTTTGGAAGACTTTCCGCTGATAACGAGATTGTTGTTATCAAGGCCAGCGGCATAAGTCTTTTTCAGATGATGCCGCCGGTTATTATCTCTGCTCTTGTTGCTGTCTTTCTTGCGTTTGGCGTCAGTACGATCGGAGTACCATGGGGAAACAGCGCATTCAGGGACTTCAGCCTGCAGGTATTGACAAAGAACATCTCCGCTACAATCCGGGAAAAGATCTTTTGGGATGATATTCCGGGTGTTGTCATGTATACGGATCATTATGATGAGAAGAGCAAGCAGATGAAAGGCGTTGTCATACATGATGGACGTAATCAGTCACGTCCGATGACAATCTTTGCGCGGAATGGTGTTATTTCAGGAACATCTGGAAGTAATGCGATGCAGTTGTCTTTGCAGGATGGTTCTATTCATATGGCAGGTGAAGCTGATCTCTACCGGTTGGTTCATTTTGGCGAATACAGTATGACGGTAGGTGACAAGGAGAGTAGTGCACCACTATCCCGAAACGAGTCTGATCTGTGGCTACCGGATCTAATAAAATTTATGGATGATCCTGCTATTCCTGCTAACGTCCGTCTCAGGCATCGAATTGAGTTCCATAGTCGTTTTACCTTTCCCTGTGCTTCATTTGTTTTCGCGATCCTGGCTGTTCCGCTCGGGATACAGAATCGCCGCGCCGGTAAATCCGGGGGCTTTGCCCTTAGTATTGTAATCATACTTTCCTATTATATTATGATGTCTGTTGTCAAAACTCTTCCCGAGAAGGGTCTTTTGCCAAGCTCAATCGCCCTTTGGATTCCCAACCTGGTCTTCTTCGGCATTGGCTTATATTTTCTACGGCTGGCCTCTCTGGAAAAGAGTCTCCCCCGGATGCAGCTGAAAATGGTTCTTGATCTTTTTCGAAGGTCACCCTGATATGACAATACTTGACAGATATATTACCAAAACCTGGCTACGCCTTCTTATTCTTTGCTTGTGCGGATTTATCGGGCTTTATCTCGTTATTGACATGATTGAAAAAATCCCCCGTTTTTTGCGTGCAGGTGCGGATGCGGTCGATATCTTGCAGTATTTTTGCTGGAAACTTCCGGAAATTCTAAGTCGTACGGCCACGTTCTCAATACTGATGGCCACGCTTCTGACGCTTGGTGTTCTTTCCCGTGACAGTGAAATTATTGCGATGCGTAGTTGCGGTATCAGTCTGCTGAAAATTTCATTACCGATGCTGATGCTTGGCTTTGTTGCCAGTATTTTGCTGATGCTTAACGCTGAACTGCTTCTTCCCTACACGTATGTACAGACAGAACGGATTGATAGGGTCAAGATCAAGAAAAAAGGTGATAATCTCACCTTCAAACGTAACAATATCTGGTTCCGCTCTGAATCTCTGATTCTTCAGGCACGCCTGTTTGAGCCTGCAACCCGCACATTAAGCGGCGTTGTTATCTGGAATGTTGATGCAGAAATGAATCCTGTCAGCCGAATTGACGCTGATAAGGCCCTGTATAAGGAAGGGCAATGGATTTTAAATTCCGCACTGCAAAAAAACTTTCTGACACCGGTAGGGTTTGAAACGAAGTCTGTAGCGATGACGGCAGTGGATCTCAAGCTTAAAATAGAAGATTTGCAGGTATTGGATCGTGATGCCGACAACATGAGTATTCTGGTCCTGAAGGAGTATGCCGAAAATCTAAAGCGTGGCGGCTACCAGGCGTATCGGTACTACACACTGATGCATACCAAAATAGCGACTCCGTTTGCAGCGCTGATTATGGTATTACTCGGTATTCCGTTTGCTCTGCGAAGCAGCCGCTCTGGTGGTATTACGATGGGGATCGGAGCAAGCATCGCAATCAGTTTCGCTTATTTTGTGGTAAATGCGGTGCTCCTTTCGTATGGTCGGAGTGGCGTTTTGATGCCTGTTGTAGCAGCATGGGGTGCTAATGTGATTTTTATGCTGGGAGGCATCTGGATGTCGATGTCGGTTAAAGGGTGACGGTAATTGATCCATAGAGGAGGTACATATGTTTGTTACTACAGTACAGATACTCACCGTTTTATCCTGCTTTTTTCTGGTATCCAGCGCCGCCGCAGCTGAACGTCTGAAGCGGTCGAAGAGTGACATTGCTCCGGTAGCCATACCTGCGGCAACTCCGGTTACTATCCTTAGTATCATCCCGGCGCAGGCTGAGCCTGGTGCCAGGGTCATACTGTCCGGCACCGGTTTCGGAGAGAATGCCACGGTATTTCTGGGGAGCATAGAAATAGCTGTGCGAATAAGTGATGCCAAGCTGGTGGAATTTACTATCCCGCCACATTTGGAGGCGGGTATCTATGCCCTCTACCTGAAGCGTTCTGACGGCACAATCGGGAGATCGTATAATTTTACGGTTCTCCCGTTACGGCCGGTGCTTAAATCGCTGAGCCCTTCTCAGATCAGTTTTTGTGCTTCAGGTAAGGAGCGGGAGGTGATGATTAGCGGCACTAATTTCGGCGAATCTACAATGACTTTTTTTGATGGGGCGGCGCTTAACAGCTCGCTTGTCTCATCAGAGTCCATCTCGTTCACTGTACCACCTGTACCGGGCGGGCTTCATCAGGTGTTAGTCAAAAACTCTCCCGAAAACAGTTCGGCATCGCTGGCACTGGTAATTGAAACCAGACCGGAAATTGGCCAGGTAACTGTTGGCAGCGAGTACGTAAATTTCTATGAACTTATTATTACCGGCAGGAACTTCAGCCAAAACTCATCTATTTATGTCGACGGCATACAGATCGGCGGACGTGGCGGCCAGGACGCGTCAGAGCGGGAAAAACTTATATACGTTGACTGCTCAAAAATGATTTACCAACGGCACCCTTTTTCTCCGGTCAATAAGGATTTCAAGCTTCAGATCGTCAATTTGGGAGGGGAGGGGAGCCAGGTTATTACCGTCTCCGCCCCCTGATTTAATTTTTGTGGGTAAAAGGTGAAGTTTAACGTTATTGTCATGCGCAAAAATGCGCTATAACCTACAGAACAAAAATTTTTTCACATGGGTATTTTTTTAGAATAACGGAGGATCGCGACCATGGCCATGACTAAAAAGCTGACCGAATCCGCTCGAGAACTCCGCCAGAGGGCCGAGGAGAAGTTTCGGGCTGAAACGTCTGCTCCTCAGGAACGTCGTCGATCTCCCGAACAAACGGAAAAACTTCTCCATGAACTGCAGGTGCACCAGATTGAACTGGAGATGCAGAATGAGGAACTGACCGCTACGCAGCATGAGTTAGCGACCTCAAAGGCACGGTACCTCGATCTTTATGAACTGGCGCCAGTCGGCTATCTGACCGTCAGCAAACGAGGCCTGGTTGTTGAGGCTAACGTCGCAGTTACTACCATGTTTGGTTTAGAGAGAAATGATCTGCTTAATAAACCGATATCTCGACTCATCTACGAAGAAGATCGGGAGATCTACCGCCTGCACCGAAACAAGATATATTCAGGAAAGGGAGTGCAGACCTGGGAGATGCGCATGTTGCTTCCAGACGGGTGTCCGATCTGGCTGCATCTGCTGGTGACTCCTGCAGAAGAAGGCGAGTTATGGGTTGTGTTCGATATCAGTGAGCGCAAGAAGATAGAGCGGATTCTGATGTCCAGCCTCAGAATTAGTGAATATGCCTTTGACCATTCACTTGATGAGCTGTTGACCAAACTGGTTGATGAGGCTGAGGGCCTGACCGACAGCCTCGTCGGCTTTGTTCACTTTGTCGCTGCAGACGGATTAATGGTGACGCTGCACACCTGGTCCAGCAATACTCTGTCAGCGTTCTGCACCAGTGAGCCAAAAGGCCAGCATCAACCGCTTGAGAGTGCCGGGGTTTGGGCAGATTGTATTCGTGAGAAGAAACCTCTGATACATAATGATTTTGCGTCACTCCCCGGCCGCAAGGGTCTGCCGCCGGGTCACGCTCCGATACAGAGGGAGCTGGTCGTGCCGATTGTTCGTAATAATCAGATTGTTGCGGTGTTGGGGGTTGGCAACAAACGTTCTGATTACACGGTTTTTGATATTAAAACAATCCAGAAACTAACCGGTCTCGCCTGGGATTTTGTTGCCCTCAAACAGGCCGAAAACGACCTCACTCAAGCGCATAATGAGCTGGAATTGAAAGTCGCCGAGAGAACGTCTGAACTTGTTCGTACCCATGAGCAGATGAAAAAAATATCGTTTGACCTGCTCTGGGCAGAAGAGCGCGAACGGGAGAGGATCGCCGGTGAACTTCACGACCGGGTAGGGCAGTCTTTATTGCTGGTAAAGATGAAACTTGATGCGCTTGCCGTGAAGATCCCTGCTGCAGAGCTGCGTATTTTAGCTGTTGATGCAGTGTCTCTTCTGAAGACATCGATTAAAGATATTCGGTCACTAACTTTTCGGATGCGTCCTCCCATTCTGGACAGTTCCGGTATTCAAGTTGCCCTTGAGTGGCTCTGTTCATCGATGAACAGCGATTATGGACTCGTAGTTGATTTTACTACTGATGGTCACTCTTTGCCATTGACTGCCGATATGCGATATTCATTGTACCAAGCGGTGCGTGAACTGCTGTTGAATGCGGCGAAACATTCCGGAACCGCATTCGCGGAACTTTCGATAAAAACTGACGATGAGAATATTATTATACAGGTCAAAGATAATGGCGTCGGCTCCGACAAGATAGCGATGAGCCTGACCGTAGATAATTTGAGCGGCTATGGCCTTTACAATGTCCGACAGAGGATCGAGCAGATGGGAGGCGTTTTTGCCGTTGCATCAGCTCCCGGAAAGGGAGTTTCGGTGACGCTGACGCTGCCGTTGGCGAATCTGCAGAGACCGGAAAGGAACAGACATGAGCATATCAGTTTTGCTGGTAGACGATCATCAGATCTTTCGTGAGGGATTACGGTCGCTGATTAACAGCGGCGATACGGCACGGGTGATCGGCGAAGCCGGTGATGGCGCCGAGGCGGTACGTCTCGCGGGTGTGTTGAAGCCTGAACTGGTGATAATGGATCTGACCATGCCGATCATGAACGGGATTGATGCTACTCGTGAGATAGTGAAACGTTGTCCTGGTACGAAAATTTTAGCCCTGTCAATGGAAAGTGATCGTTTTTTTGTTGTGGAAGTTTTAAAAGCCGGTGCCACCGGATACCTGCTGAAGGATACCGCTTTTGCCGAACTGGCTGATGCGATCACAACCGTTGCGAGCGGTCAGACATACCTGCCCGAAAAAATATCGGCGTTGCTGGTACAGGAATTTCTGCAATGCATCCCTGAAGAGATGTCCGTCGTCTATCAGAAACTCACTCCCCGTGAACGGAATATGCTTCAGCTGATCGCTGATGGTAATAGCATTAAAGAAATTGCCCACATCCTGGATATCTCCTCTAAAACTGTTGATAATCACCGTCAAGCCATCATGCAGAAACTTAACCTTTTCACCATTGCCGAACTCACCAAATATGCCGTCCGGAACGGATTGTCACCCCTCAAAAAATAAATTCCATTCGCTGACCACCCCAACTCCTTCCCCTCATTGTCCGCTAAATCGGGGATTTTTGTAATAGTCACTTCAAAATGCCCCATAGATTTTGATGATGCATCCATAATATATTTGTCACAGGCTGATTTGGCCGTGAACCGTATTGAGGAGGATTGTTATGCATAAGCAAACCTATTCTGCTTTTGAAGAAGACTATATTAATGACCCGCTCCGTCTGCCGGTGAAGAACAAGCGCCGGGTTAGCCGTGAACGCGATGATGCTGGTCAGCTGAAGAGTTCAGCCCGCAATTCACAATGGGTCTACGGGAATCTTTTTGAATGCCTTACCGGTAACGATAATTGCATGCATGGAAGGATCCCGTTCGGCGGTAACTATTACTGCTCCTGGCCACTTAAAGACACATCGGCCGTACACCGCAAACCTCCCTGTTTATCTGATTCAGAGTGAGAGTGTACCTCCGCACTGTTTTCAATTTTTTATCAAGTCACTTCAAAGAGGATCAGCTATGAAAATTACCGTTTCCGGCACGACTGCACATTTGCAGGGAGAATGGACGCTTAGCGGTTTGACACAAGTCACAATTGATTCATTGGCCGGAGCCCTCCAGCAGATCAAATCCGAAGGAGCAAAAACGATACTCATTGATTGCCGACAGGTAACTGCAATTGACTCTATCGGACTGATGATTCTTGATGGCCTGATGTACATTCCCCGACTTCGTGGTGTGGGTTCAGAGCTGGTGAGTCTGCCGGGCAAACTTCGCTCGGTTTTTATGAAATCCGGGCTTAAGATCAGCTCCACGCATAGTACAATAAACAGTTTTCACTGAAATGAGTGCCCTCACACCACTTTGAAGAGGAGGTTGCAGATGAAATCAAGTGAAATAAAGGAAATAGCCATGCAGCATTACTACAAGACATGTAAGGCGAAGAAGGCTGATCTGGTGCGGGCGATACAGCTTTCCGAGGGTAATCAGCTCTGTTTTGACAGCAACAGTTCCGGGAGATGCGGTCAGTGGCAATGTGCATGGCGAGATGATTGCGTCTGAAAAAAATGTGAACTGCGAAAGATTTTAAAAGAATATATTTGACAACCTGCCATTATAAATACTATATGATTATACAATCATGTACTAGAAAGGTCCCCATGAAAGATCTTATTGAGTTCCGTGCTGACGTATTAAAGGCTCTTGCACAGCCAACCCGACTGAAGATAATTTTTTTCCTACGTGACGGTGAACGATGTGTATGCGAAATATTCCCTGCCATCGGAGAAGAGCAGTCCAATACATCTCGACACCTCAACATGATGCAGTCTGCCGGGGTGCTTTCCCGTCGCAAAGATGGGCTCAAAATTTATTATGCCATCAAGCACCCTGAAATCCTGGAAGTCATCGATCTTGTCACCGTTATTGTTAAGCAGGATATTTATGGACGGCACACTCTATTGAAGGCAGCGTAACGTAATGGACCGCTGCGACACCTGATTTTTTTTGTTCAAATATGTGAGTGATCAATCCGTCACTCATGGAGTTTGCCATGCTGAAAAGTTTCGCCGATTACGTTGTCTTTACCATTTTAGGTCTTATACCCGGCTCCCGTTCGGGCGAAGCGCTTGATTTCTTCATTTATGACACGCTGAAGATATTCCTGCTGTTGACGACGATCATCTATGTGGTGGCTATAATCCGCACGTCGTTCCCGCCGGAAAAAACCAAGCGGCTGCTCTCCCATAAACGGGAATACGTCGGAAACGTCCTCGCCGCACTGCTCGGCATTGTCACACCCTTCTGCTCCTGTTCGGCAGTGCCGCTCTTCATCGGTTTTGTCGAGTCGGGCGTGCCTCTGGGCGTTACTTTTTCGTTCCTTATATCGTCACCGATGGTCAATGAAGTCGCGCTGATAATGCTCTGGGGCCTGTTCGGTTGGAAGATTGCGCTTATCTATATCGGTTCTGGCCTGTTAGTTGCTATTTTCGCCGGCATCATTATCGGTAAGTTGAAGATGGAGAAGTACGTCCAGGACTATGTCTGGGAGATGCAGGTTGGTAACGCCGAAATTGAGGAACAGACATTCAGGCAAAAACTCGACTACGCCCGTGAGTACGCGCTGGAACTTCTTAAAAAAATATGGCCATACGTAGTTGTCGGTGTCGGTCTGGGTGCCTTTATCCATGGGTATGTACCGGCAGACTTTCTGGCACAATGGGCAGGACCGGACAATCCCTTTGCCGTACCGGTTGCTGTGGCTCTCGGAGTGCCGCTCTACAGTAACGCTGCCGGCGTTATACCGATCGTTCATGCCTTGATGGAGAAGGGTATGGCCATCGGCACAGTGCTGGCCTTTATGATGGCGGTCACGGCACTGTCACTGCCGGAGGCGATTATTCTGAAGAACGTCTTGAAGAATCGGCTTTTGGCGGTATTCTTTGGCATAGTGGCGGCGGCGATTATCTGTGTCGGCTATCTGTTTAACGCAATTCTATAAAGGCATATCCCGGAATGAATGCAAAACTCTACGCAAAGGCTAATGGTCTGGCACTTTTCACGATCTTCTACAATCTCGTTGAAGGGGTTGCCTCCGTCTGGCTGGGGACATCAGATGAAACTCTGGCCTTGTTCGGCTTCGGTGTAGATTCCTTTATCGAAGTAATTTCGGCCATAGGCGTCTGGCACATGCTGCGCAGAATTGCGGCAAACAGCGGTGAAACGCGGGATGAATTCGAACAGCGGGCACTCAAAATTACCGGTTCAGCGTTCTATCTCCTCTCAATCGGCCTGCTGCTGACTGCCGGCATGAACCTGTACTCGGCCCACAAGCCTGAGACGACTCTGTGGGGTATCGTCATCTCGCTTCTTTCGATTTCCTTCATGTGGTATCTGATCCACCAGAAAATGAGAGTCGGTACCGCTCTTAACTCTCCCGCTATTCTTGCCGATGCAGCTTGTTCAAAAGCCTGCGTCTACCTGTCAGTAGTACTCATGATTTCAAGTGTCGGCTATGAATTAACTGGTATCGCCAGCCTGGATGCTTGTGGAGCCATGTTGATCTCCTGGCTGACATTCAAGGAAGGGAGAGAGTCTTTCGGTAAAGCGAAAGGGATGAGTTGCTCATGCAGTTGCGCCTGCAGCTCCAACAGGACTGAAACATCATGACATCACTTGACACTACCATATCCCGCCGTCTGATCTTCGCCATTACCTTGACTGCCTTTACTCTTGTGGCGGAAGTCATCGGCGGTCTCTGGTCCAACTCCCTGGCGCTGCTGTCGGACGCGGGGCATGTCTTTCTCGATCTGTTTGCCTTGGCGCTCTCACTGGCAGCGATCAAGCTTGCGGCTCAACCACCCAATGATATTCATTCATACGGCTGGCATCGGGCCGAAGTGCTGGCATCACTGATTAATGGCCTGACGGTTTTTCTTATGGCGATCGGTATTCTCTATGAAGGGAGTAAGAGACTGCTTGCACCGGAAGCGGTGCAGACGACTCCGATGCTGGTAATTGCGGTACTCGGCTTAATTGCCAACCTGCTGGCGGCCAAAGGGCTCCATGGTCATGCCCACGACGACCTGAACGTAAAAAGCGCTTTTCTGCATGTACTCGGTGACGCTGCTGCGTCAGTAGGTGTCATAGCCGGAGCTCTGCTGATGCGCTACACCGGCTGGTATCAGGCCGACCCGATCATTTCAATAGCGATTGGCCTGCTGATTCTGGTCGGTGCCGGGCGGGTTTTGCGCGAAGCAACCCATATCCTGATGGAAGGGGTGCCACGAGGAATGTCCGTGGATCAAGTTGCGGAGTGCATTCGTGGGATCGAAGGTGTTTCCGATGTCCACCATCTTAATATCTGGTCGGTCTGTTCACATATTTTTGCTCTTTCCGCTCATGTGGAGATTCAGTCGGAGAATGAAGGCGAGCGGGAGGGATTGCTCCACCGGATTGAACATGAACTGGCGCACGAGTTTCATATTACCCATACAACTATCCAGTTTGACTGTTCCAGCTGCAGCGGCGGTCCGCTGATAAAGGAGTTGAGCCATGCTGAACGGCGTTCGTGCTCGCATCAGCACTGATTGTTCAAGCAACAGAAGGTATTACTAAAAGGAGATATCATGTGGATGTTGGTATGGTGAAGCAAGCAGTGATTGTGGGTCTGTACGCGGAGTCTGGTGCCTGATCTTATACCTTTGATTCTGGTTTTAGAGGAGGAGGAAAAAAGTCAATGCCGTTCGTTTGATTTTCGTTTAGAAAAAGCATAGCCATCCATTTTATTTCTTGCCTGCATTATTTCGTGCTCTTCTCTGCTCATATTAATTGAATTTTTCATGCTATCCTGAAAATATACCTTCCTAGCCTTGCTTACCCGCTTCGTTGTTTTCTTCTCTTTCGGCACTTCTGGTGGAGTAGCTGCTATAGCAGAGTCTGTAAGCAAAACTTCTGGTTCACCTATTGCTTTTGGCGGACTGCTGTCTGTATATACGGCATACGCCGGCGTGGAAACGAGAAGCAGAAGAACTATACTACTTATTTTCATATCCAAGCCCTCCTCGGCTCAGAGTGCATTCCACCACCAGAGATGAAAAATGTCAATGGAGAGTTTGTGTCCACTGCACTCCCAAAAAACATCTGCAGTTACTGTCAGACTTAAAATTGTTCCTGGGTGAGCGGTACAATTAACGAAACAGGGGGGCCTGTTTAAGGCCCTCCTGTTCATGGATGAGATGGTTTCAGTTTCCCGACAAGTTTCAGACATACCTTCAATTCATGAAGTTTTCAATGATGATTTTATCTACCTGCTAAAACAATACTCTCGAAATTGCGTAGGCGACAATCGTAGAAACACCCACACCAATAAAACCGGGGATCATAAAGCTGTGGTTGAGTAGATACTTGCCGATGCGAGTGGTGCCGGTACGATCCATGTTGATGGCGGCCAGGTCGCTCGGATAGAAAGCGAAGAAAAAGTAAGCGTAGCTGGCAGGCATCAGGCCCAGCAGGAGTGGAACCGGAAGGCCGAGCGCCAGGCCGAGCGGTAGAGTGATGGCCAGGGTAGCGGCCTGGCTCTTGACAAAGGCCGAGATGCAGAAGGTGGCGATGCCGAAGGTCCAAGGAGCCAGCTTGACCATGATGCCGATGTTGTCCACCAGAAACTTCTTGTTGGCGGAGATAAAGGTATCACTCATCCAGGCGATACCGAAAATAGACACAACTGCGATCATACCGGCGATGAAAACGCTGGAGTGGGCGATATCCTTGGCTTTGACATTAGCGGAGAACATGATAAACGAGCCGAAAGCCAGCATGACAAACTGGACGACTGTCGTCATGGCCACCGGTTTCTTGTCGGCAGTCAACGGCAGCAGTTCAGGGCAACTGGCCAGCAGAATGATCGAACCGACACCGGCGAAGAACAGTACGACTGAAATCTTGGCGCTGGTGGAAATTTTTTTGTCCAGGGTGGTGACATCTGCATCGAGGGCTTTCCTGAAATCAGGATCCTGCAGGCGGGCCTGAAATTCGGGGTCCTTATCCAGGTCCTTGCCGCGATTAAAGCTCCAGGCGGCTGCAGCGAGCACACCGATGATGCCGGCCGGCATGGTTACGCAGATGATATCGATCAGTGTGACCGGATAGCCGGCTTTAGCGGCAAAGCCGAGGAAGAACGTCACTGCGGCAGCTACCGGACTGGCGGTAATCCCCATTTGCGAGGCAACGCTGGAAATAGCCATGGGTCGCTCCGGACGGATACCGGTTTTGAGAGCCACATCCGAGATGACCGGCAATAGCGCATAGACGGCGTGACCGGTGCCACAGCAGACTGTCAGGAAGAATGTCGAGAGCGGAGCCAGAATAGTCACGTACTTGGGGTGGGCGCGCAGCATTTTTTCAGTCAGCTGCACCAGGTAATCAAGGCCGCCGGCCACCTGGAGGGTTGCTGAAGCCGTTACCACCGCCAGGATGATCAGCATGACGGCGATCGGTGGCTCAGATGGCGGAGAGCGGAAGCCGAGGACCAGCAGTGAAACGCCCAGACCGCCGATCAGGCCAAGAGCTACACCGCCTCTGCGGATACCGATAAGAACGGCACCCAGTACAAGTGCAAATTGGATCCAGAACATTGCCATGATAAGCCTCCATGTGAGAATAGATTTTTACGAAGCCATTACGGCATCGCGTTGTTTCTATCTGTACAGGAGCATAGAGAGTGCCAAGAGTGAATATCTTTGTAACATGCTTGAATTGAACAACTAATTCGATTAACTGGCGGGGAGATGGTGGAACCTCCCATAACCGGAGGTTATGGGAGAGAGTGATCGTTAACCTAAAGCTTCATGATATCAGTATGATAGATATAATTATAACCGGAGGTTATAATTATAACCTCCGGTTATGGGAGTAGGGCAGGGCACACTGGAATTGTCGTCTGGTCGTCTAAATAACTCATTCCTTCTGCATTTTCAAACGCTTGGAGAGCGCAGGCTGGGAGATGCCAAGTAACCGCGCAGCCAGAGTCTGGTTGCCGCCCGCACGTTCCATGGCCTCCTGCACCAGAAAGGTCGCAGCGTCGCTGAAGGTGGGCAGTTCCTCGAAGCCTGAAAAAGGATTCTGGTGCGGCGTGTCTGCCCCTGTCACACTGCATTCAGCCTGTAAACGCTCTATGGCTCTGATAAAGGTGTCCATGGTGAGCATCCGGTCGCGGTGTACACTGACAGCATCGTAGATCATCGCCTTCAGTTCGCGGACATTGCCGGGAAAACAATAGGTCGTCAGATATTGGGCCAGTCCCCGGGGGGGCGTTGGTTTCTTTTTGCCCAGAACCCGGGACGCCTCTTCCAGAAAATAATCCAGCAGCAGGGGGATATCCCGCTTTCGCTCCCGTAGGGAGGGCAGGTGCACCTGATGGGTGCGCAGCCGGTAATAGAGATCGCGACGGAACGCTCCGGCCCGCTCTTTTTCCGGCAGGTTCTGGTGAGTGGCAACAACAACCCGGGCCTTGAGTCGCTTGGGCAGGTCGCTTCCCATCGGAAAAAATTCCCCCTCCTGAAGCAGTCTCAGCAGCTTGACCTGTGAGGCAATGCTGAGGTCCCCGATCTCATCGAGAAAAAGTGTGCCGTCGGCCGCTTCCTCCACCATTCCGCGCCGAACCTGCTCGGCACCGGTAAAGGCTCCCCGGATATGACCGAAAAGCGTATCGGCAAAGACCGTGTCGTCCAAACCGGCCACGTTGACCGTTACCAACTTGCCACGACAACCGCTGAGCCGGTGGACCGCCTGGGCAATCAGCTCTTTGCCGGTCCCGCTCTCGCCGGTGACCAAAAGAGGTTGGGGGCTTTTGGCCACCGCTTCCACATAGGAAAAGGCCGTCAACATACCCCGGTCAGCGGTGACGATGGCCGAGAAGGCCTCGGGATGCAGCAGTTCACCTGAAGCCAGGCGGGTAGACATCTCATGATAGTCGCGCTGCATCTCCAGCACTCGAACGGCGCGCAAAACGCCACCCACGATACGTTCCTCTTCATCTGTTTTGATGACATAGTCGAAGGCGCCCAGCTTCATGCAGCGCACCGCTGTCTCTAGTTGATTAAGACCGCTGACGACAATGGCGGTAACCTCCGGATGCAGCTCCCCGATCTGCTTGAGGAGCTCTTCTCCGGAGAGAAATGGCATAGTTAAATCAAGAAGGACGAGGCCGATACCCCCCTGATCGAGCAGGCCCATGACCTGGCGGCTGTCCTGGCAGGTGCTGATATTGGAGAGTCCGGCACAGCTCCTCAGGGTCAGTGACAGGGATTTCAGCCAGGCCGGTTCGTCATCGACCAGGAGAATCCCGAACGCGGGGTAGGTTTGCTGGTTCACGTTGTCTGCTCCTTATGGGCCGCGGGCAGCGACAGGGTGACAGTTGTGCCGGCACCGGGGCTTGAATCGAAGTTAAGTTGGCCGCCATGGTCCCTGACGATACCGTCGGAGACCGACAGTCCGAGTCCGGTGCCGCCGCTCTCGCGCTTGGTGGTGAAAAAGGGATCCGTCAGCCGGGAGATATGCTCGGCGGCTATACCGACACCCTCATCCCGCACGATCAGCAGTACGCTCGACGTACTCTGATTAAAGCGACTGGTGATTGAAATCCCCCGTTCTTTATCCGGCAATGCCTGGCAGGCATTCAGGATCAGATTCACCACCACCTGTTCGATGCGCTGGTCATTGCCCCGCACGGGGGGCAGACCCACGGCATAATCAACCCGCAGATGGTTGGTTGCCTCGCGAATGGTTGGATCCACCAGGCGCAATGCCGTTCGTACTACAGAGTTCAGGTCGAGACCGGTCTTACCGGCTAAATCATCACGCCGGGCAAAATCTTTGAGGTCATTGACAATGCGCTTGATGCGCTGGGCTCCTTCCTGCATCTCGCCCAGAATCCTCGGGATCTCCTCACGCATCTCGCTATAGGGCAGCCCACCGATGGTGAAGTCCCCCTCTGCCTCGAAATGCTGCTGAAGAATACGAGCTGTGTCGGCATGAGCCCGCTTCAGGATCGGAAGGTCGAGCAGAATCAGTCCGGTTGGGTTATTGATCTCATGGGCAACCCCGGACACCAGTACTCCCAGGGCTGCCAGTTTATCAGCCTGGACCAGCTGCTGCTGGTTGAGGCGTAACTCCTCTTCGGCATTTTTACGTTCGGCGATCTCCCGGGTCAGGTCGGCGGTGCGCAGAGCCACCTGGCCGTGCAGCGTCCGTGACCAGAGTGCAAATCCGCTCAGCAGCAGGAACAGCGGAACCACAACCACCGCCGCGTATTTTGCAATGGTACGCAGGTCGACATGCTGTGGTTCAAGTACTCCCAGCCATTTATTGTAGATCTCTCCGTACTGGCCGGTTTTCTTGAGGATGGCCAATCCTTCGTTAAAACGTGAGATCAGTTCCGTATTGCCCTTGTCTACGGCATAGCAATAGCGATGAGTGGCGACGTTGCGCACAACAGGGATCAGGTTGGTCAGCTTCAGTTCACGGATGAGGTACATGCCCGGCACAATAGCCACAACCGCATAATCCGTTGTGCCGGCGGCAAGCTGGCGCATGGCATCGGCCGGGGTGTCGGTCAGGATCAGGCGGCCGTCAAATCCGCTCTTAACCAGATAATCGTGCATGATCCCGCTTCGGTGTACAGCCACGCTCTTCCCGGCCAATTCAGTCATGGAATTAATATTCGGTGAATCGCGGCGGGCAAATACGGCGTGGTTAACGACCGCGTGCGGCAGAGAAAAATCCACTTCTGCCGCCCGTTCTTCCGAATAGGACATGCCCTGAAGTACATCTATTTTTCCGGATTGGAGCGCTTCGCGCATCTCCGACCAGCCGCCCAGGTGAAATGTGACCTTCATCCCCATGACATTGGCTATGGCGCGGGTCAACTCGACATTGTAGCCGGACGGTTGACCGTCCTTGTCAAGAAACTCATAGGGTGGATAATCGCGATCACCACCTACCGTAACGGACGTAATGCGCGATGGATCTTGAGAAGCGGCGACGGCAGGGGTAACGGAAATAAGGTGCGCTATCAGGCAGGCAACCAGGCAGGTAACCTGCGAAAGCATCTGCATGCAGCGGGAGATGGATATGGATGGCACCATGATGAACATAGAAATGATTATTACCTATCCGGCTGAGGGAGAAAAATGTCTTGTGATGCGGGACTGTAACGTACTTTGTAGAAAAACTAGCGACTTCCTCCATACGCTGTTGTTGAAAAATCACCATTCGGAACAAGTACACCTGGAGGATCTTTGAAGTACATCCAGGCGGTATATTGATTCCCTCCTACAATTACTGATATCTCTCTACGCTCATAATGTCTTGGATGTCCTTCCATTTTATCCAATACTGACAGAGTAGCGTCATCTACCCCGTATAGTTCCCCGATAATCGGATATCTTGGCTCAAAACTGGTGACGTAGGGATATCCACTTATAAGATACATGGAATAGTTTTCAACAGTATTCCCGACACCATAGCTGTTAGCACCTTTCAGCAGGTGATGATTGCTGTGCCCTGAACGAAGTGTTCCGTATACGAATACCAAGTGCTTTGAATCCATGTAGTACCTCCCCCCTGCTGGTAGTCGATAAGTTTACAATCTGATTACAGTCTGAACTTCTAAATTTGTGTGTTCTTACCAACGGCACCACAATTCTGACATTTATATTTACCCCAGTAAAACAGAAGGAATATCACTCCGGGGAGGTAGCCAAGTACGAAGCCTACAAAGATTATAATTTTAGGGGCAACATAGTTAGCAATCCATGTTTTCATTTCCCCCTCCTGCCCGCAAGCGAGACATTTACGAACACAATTGCTCTTTTCCTGGTCTTCATGTGTGTCAATAGTTTGGGGAAGGTTAGGTGACTTAGAGTTTTTCCAGGCAGAAAAGCCTATAGAGCCGGCTACGAGAGCAAAAATAATAATTACAATTTCCATTAGATATTTCCTTTACTTGAATTGTCAGCAGTTATAAATACCACACCCGCATAATACACGTTACCAAAAAATATAATTCGCATAGCCCAGAAACTTGACCGCCTTAATATACCTATGTTTCAGATACAATCAACGGTAAAACAGTATTGGCGGTTCAATCAGGGAAATTGAAACAATTTCGTAGCCGGTCCATTATCGACCGTTACTGGCTGGTGTTGATTTTCGGTGTCCACGGCATTCAATCGTCTGATTATTTGAACATTATGCGGAATTTCTACTCTGTTTGAACAAACTTCCATCCGGGGATGATTTTATTCACCCCCGGATCCTCTTT
>CAJAFV010000043.1 GCA_903939115.1 uncultured Geobacteraceae bacterium | reverse complement strand
TAATGGTGGATGCAGCACAACGGCTGTTTCCGAACTGAGGCAGTGGCCGGTGCAACTGCACCTCGTTCCGCCGACCGCACCGTACTTCAAGAATGCGGATATTTTAGTCTGTGCAGACTGTGTGGCCTTTGCAATGGGGAGCATGCACCAGGAACTGTTGAAAGACAAAGCGCTAGCGATTGCCTGCCCGAAACTGGATGACACTTCCAGCTACGTGGACAAGCTGGCTACAATCTTTTCGACCAACGAAACGCCGCGCGTCACTGTTGCAATTATGGAAGTCCCGTGCTGCAAAGGGCTGGACATCATGGTTAAAGAAGCAATAAAGAAAAGCGGCAGGGACATCCCGCTGGAAACAGTGATTGTAGGCATCGACGGCAGCAGGAGGTAATGATGAAAACCGATATTACTCAGGCGCTGGTGGCTGAGCACCGCCTGATTCTCCGTATGATCACACTGCAAGAGGAATGCTGCTCTTACTGCCGCCGGCGACTTTACCGATTGGCAGTTTTATCTGAATGGAGTTGACTTTATCCGCAATTACGCCGACCGTTTTCACCATGCCAAAGAAGAGGACGTACTCTTCTCGGCTTTGGTCAGGAACGGTATGCCACGCGAGAACAGCCCCGTTGCCGCTATGCTGATGGAGCACGACCAGGGGCGCGCCTATGTAGTGGGCATGGAGGCGGCTGTACAAAAAACGTTGGACGGCCTTCCGGGGCATGAGAGCGCCATTGCCGAAAACGCCTTGGCCTATGCCGCGCTTCTCCGGGAGCACATCGGCAAGGAGGATGACATTCTCTATCCGCTGGCTGAACGCGTAATCCCCGAAGCAATGCGCGGGGAGATCATTGCAGAGTATCGGCGAGCCGAGGAGAGAACAGGCTCTGACTTGAGCGAGCAGTACCGCAAACTGGTTGAAAAATATGAGCAGGAATAGCTATACCTGCCGCATATATAGGTAAACAAAGCCGCTCTAAATTAACGGAAGCGGCTTTGTTCTCTTTACTATGCGGGATTTGTGCGAGGGAATCAGTAACCGGAAACGAGATAATCTATTGCCTTGATGATCGTCTCATGCAGATGAGGCAGCGAAGTTACCAGTGAGCGTAACTCATCAGCCATGACGGTGCCGGGCATAAGCAGGTTTACAAAACAGTCCTCACCCTGAATCGACACGACAGGACAGAAAATCGTTCCAGCGCCGATTATTGACAGTTTACCCCGCAGAAAGATTGGCACTACGGTTGCCAAACCGAATTTCAGAAGTTCGTCATTTGAAATCACCATCAGGTATTTCGCCAACGATACTTCATCACTATTTCGGTACACCGAATATTGCATTACCAAACCCTCTTGCTTTTTACATAGTGGGCAATACCCTCCTTGTCGGACATCAGGTGGGTCATGACATGTTCGACGCTATTAAACGCTTCGATAACATCCTGTTTGCGTCTTTCGGCTGCAACATATGCTGTCGCAACCCGGCTCAGGTCTATTCTGTTTTGCCTGACAAACTCAAAATCTTCAGGAGTAAGACTGATACTGGTCTGTTGTTTTCGTTTCAGTTGCACCATCTTTCCTACCTCCCGCATAGTTATTTTAACACTGAAAATACACTAAAATCCACACTACATCAACGCTAATATCAGTGTCACCTCACTATAATTTATCATCCATCCGTCACAATTCATATTGATTTGACGTACCAATTCCGCAGAGATGAAGCAGAAGCTATCTGAAACCCCATAAGGGTTCAGGTCCCGGCGTCGAGACAGCGATGTCTAACCTGCGAGGCAGCATGATGATAGACCTTACCAACATCATGCCGGGACAACCCTTCCGCAACATGTCAACCGCATTCCGCGGCGGCATGATGACAGGCACACCCGGTGGAATGATGAGGTAACTGTTATTGAACGTTTGTGTTGGACTGAAGATAGTTACGGCCGTTTACCATTTCACATGGTATTCGGCCGTATTCAGTTTCGCTTTTGGTTCGAAGAAGAGCTCCTTACCACCCCCCTGCAAAAAAATATTTCCAACCTCCCAAATACATTCAATAAATCATATAGAACTGGTTTTTGACTTTGGTCAAAGATTTAGCTGCAGGTAGGAGTAATGGTTGTTACAACACATTGTGCGCATTTATATGTAATTCCGACTCACGCTTGTAGAAGTGAGATTGTCTGGTAAGCTCTAACAGGGGCTAATCGCCCTGAAAACAGAATCTTATTTCCATGGCACAAGGAGAACCCACATGAATACCGTGTCATTTCCCTGGTTAGCCGAACAGATCGTACGAGAAAACAGTGACGCGATCATGTTTGCCGACCATGAGGGAGCCATACGTCTTTGGAACAAAGGGGCCGAGGCAATGTTCGGATTTTCCGCCGCCGAAGCCGAAGGCCAAAGCCTTGATCTGATCATCCCGGAAAACCTGCGCAGCAGGCATTGGGATGGGTATCACAAAGTCATGGCAAGCGGCGTTACCCGATATGGGACAGAACTCCTCTCGGCACCCGGCATACGCAAGGACGGCTCCCGGCTTTCCCTGGAATTCAGCATGGTGATCGTTCGCGGTGATGATGGCGCTGTTCTTGGTACCGGAGCAATTATCAGGGACATCACGGCCCGCTTTCAGAAGGAAAAAACGCTGAAGGAGCGTCTCAAGGTCTTGGAAGAGAAACAGGCATGAGCATTTCCCGCAAGGATTTTTTCAGACAGGGCCTCTCCTCTCTCGGGAAAGCGGCGTTTGATATTGCCGACACGCTCAAGGGGCACCTTCCCGCCATTCCAACCATGGCGACCATGGGACCAGAGGGGGCATCCACGCCATCAGAACCGCGCCCCGATCTGGTTGCAGAGGCATTCAATGACCGTTGTCTCGCCCGCAGCAACAGCTGTTCTGCCTGTGTAGAGAGCTGTAAGCCAAAGGCGATCAAACTCAACCCTGGAGTCGGGATCAGAATCAACCCGCAGTTCTGTGATGGCTGCGGATCCTGTGAATATGTCTGCCCGGTTGAGCCAAAAGCGGTGGTATTGGTACCAAGATAATACCCGACTTCTTATGTTCAAGCAGTCAGTTGTCTATTAAGCGAAGTAAGGGGATTCTATGCCTATTTCAGGGATTGTGCTGACATGTTTAGCGGCAAAGGTTGATGATGTTGCGTTGCGGCTGGCCGCTTTTGACGGCGTTGAAGTACATGGCGTAATGCCGGATGGTCAGATAGTTGCCGTTGTTGAGGCCGATACGGTCCAGGGTGAAGTTGACATTGTTTCACAGCTCCACGATGTTGAAGACGTAATCACCGTGCGACTGGCCTATCACAATTTTGAAGATGTCTGACGTTGAACAGTACTGAAGCTGTTTTTTCTCAGCAGGACCACACTCTAAGGAGGAAAAAATGGGACTTACCAGACGGGATTTTCTGAAGGCCTCTGCAGCTGCCGCCGCATTTGCCGCTACCGGAGCAGCCGTACTGAAACCGAAGTTGGTCGAGGCGGCTGACAGCGGCATCAAATGGGGCAAGGCCCCCTGTCGTTTTTGCGGAACCGGCTGCGGTGTTCTTGTAGGAGTAAAGGACGGCAGGATAGTGGCAACAAAAGGTGACCCGGCAGCACCGGTCAACAGAGGACTTAACTGCATTAAAGGCTATTTTCTTTCCAAGATCCTTTACGGCAAAGATCGTCTGACCAAGCCGTTGATCCGCAAAGGTGACAAAATGGTCGAGGCTTCGTGGGAAGAGGCAATGACCCTGATAGCTGGTAAATTTAAGGAGGCCATCGAAAAACATGGTCCCGATTCGGTTGCGATCTACGGCTCCGGCCAGTGGACCGTCTTCGAAGGATATGCCGCCAGCAAACTCTTTAAGGGGGGCATCGGCACCAACAATGTCGAACCGAACGCCCGTCTCTGCATGGCATCGGCTGTCACCGGATTTATGACGACGTTTGCATCTGACGAACCGATGGGTGTCTATGATGATCTCGACATCGGCGACACGTATTTTCTGTGGGGAGCGAACATGGCTGAGTGCCACCCGGTCCTCTTCTCGCGCATGATCGACAACCGTTTGAAAAACCCGAATGTCAAAATCATCGATTTCGGCACCCGTAGAACCCGTACGTCACAGATGGCCGACCAATACATCAAATTTGCTCCCCAAACCGATTTAGCACTCCTGAACGCGATCGCACATGTCATCGTCAAAGAGAAACTCTACGACGAAAACTTCATCAAAAAGCATGTCGTCTTTAAAAAAGGAAAAACAAACATCGGTAACGGCCTCGAAGACAAGTTCAAATTTGCCGACGATCCCAAACCAATGACCTTCGATGAATACAAAGATTTTCTTAAAGAGTATACCCCTGAATATGCATCCAGGCTTTCCGGTGTTCCTGCAGAAAAAATTGTCGAAATGGCTCGTCTGTATGCAGATAAAAAGCGCAAGGTCAACTCGCTCTGGACCATGGGCTTCAACCAGCACACCCGTGGCACCTGGGTCAATAATCTCGTCTACAACGTCCATCTGTTAACCGGCAAGATCTGCCGGCCGGGCGAAAACCCCATGTCTCTGACCGGTCAGCCGTCCGCCTGCGGCACGGCCCGGGAAGTTGGCACGTTCACTCATCGACTCCCTGCAGATATGGTGGTAACCAACCCTGAACATCGCGCCATAGCCGCAAAAATATGGGGCATAGACGTCAAGAAGATTCCAGAGAAACCAACCTATAATGCTATAGAAATGTTTCGTGCCCTGGACCGCGGCGACATTAAAGTTGTCTGGACTCAAGTCACCAACCCGTTCCAATCGCTCCCTAACCTCAACCGCTTCCGCAAAGGCGCCCGCAAAGGGGACGGGCGTTTTGTGATAGTTTCCGACATGTATCCGACCAAGAGCACCGAGGTTGCTGATGTTATTCTCCCCTCCGCTTCCTGGGTCGAAAAGGAGGGTGTTTTTGGTAACGCGGAACGCCGTACCCAGCAATGGTACAAAATGGTGGAACCACCAGGTGAGGCCAGAAATGACCTGACTCAGACGATCGATCTGGCCAGGCGCCTCGGTCACGGCAATCTGTTTCCCTACAAGTACGTCGAGAAAGAAATCTGGGAAGAGTACCGCCAGTTTACCGTCGGCGGCAAAGATTTGGCACCATACGAAGCCTATACGAAAGCACGTGGTCTCCGCTGGCCGGTGGTCAACGGCAAAGAAACCCTCTACCGCTATGCCGAAGGGTATGATCCGTACGTCAAGGCCGGTGAAGGCATCAAGTTCTACAAAAACAAGAAGGATGACGGACGGGCGGTTATCTGGGCACGCCCCTACGAACCGGCTGCGGAAGCGCCCGATAAAAGTTATCCGTTCTGGCTCTGCACCGGACGCGTTCTGGAGCATTGGCACACCGGCACCATGACCGGACGGGTACCTGAGCTAAAGCGGGCGTACCCCGCAGCGGTCTGCGAGATGCACCCTGATGATGCAAAAAAACTCGGGATCAAAAATCTGCAGAAGGTAAAAATAAGCTCCCGTCGCGGCACGATAATCCTGCCGGTGGATCTGAACGGGCGAGGTAAGGCAGAAAAAGGCAATATTTTTGTCGCATTTTTTGACGAGACCAAGCTGATAAACGAACTGTGCATCGACGCCTACTGCCCGATTTCCGGCGAACCGGATTACAAAAAATGTGCGGTAAAAGTGGAAAAGGCATAACCCGGGCGGTAGAGCATGAACAAGGTACCATCACAAACCGGTATCACCAGGCGCCGTTTTTTGAAAGACGGAGTGCTGGTGCCGCTGGCTCTGGTCGTTGCCGGAGGGAGCATTGCAACGCTCTTCCTGCGACGGGCCGACGCCCACGGTTTCTACCTGCGACCTCCGGGAGCGCTGGAAGAGCCGCGTTTCCTCTCTGCCTGCATCAAATGCGGAAAGTGTGCGCAGGCGTGCCCGTATCATTCCATTACTATGGCAGGCGGCGAAGCGGGTGTCGGCATCGGCACGCCGCACATCATAGCCCGTGAAATGCCGTGCTACCTCTGTCCGGACCTGCCCTGCGCCAAGGCATGTCCATCCGGTGCTTTAAACAATAAACTCGAGGATATCGAAAAAATCACCATGGGGACGGCAGTCATTGTTGACCGTGAAAACTGCCTTTCCCTGCGCGGCCTGCGCTGCGAAGTCTGTTATCGTCAGTGCCCCCTGATCGACAAGGCGATCACCATAGAACCTCGCCACAACCAGCGTACCGGCGTCCATTCGATCATGGAACCGGTCATCCACCGTGACAAATGTGTGGGGTGCGGCATCTGTGAAAATGCCTGCGTGCGCGACAAACCGGTGATTGTAGTCATGAAGTCGCCACCGGCACAGAAGGACTACTATGAATTTTAGGTGGCGCACCATACGCCGTGTAGTTCAGATAGGAACCATAGCGGTAATAGCCTCTCCGCTGTTTGGCATCAGCGTCTTTCACGGCAATCTGGCAGCCGGAGAGTTGTTCGGCATCAACCTGGTAGATCCGCTGGCGTTTCTGCAGGCAACAGTTGCTTCGCACGTATTCGTGGCATCGTTTCTTGGTTCGGCGGCGCTTGTTGCCGGTTTTTACTTCGTGGCGGGCGGTCGTACCTTCTGCGGGTGGGTCTGTCCGGTGTATCTGGTGACAGAGATCAGCGAAAAACTCCGCAGCCGCCTTGGAACAGGTACGCGGACTATTTCCTTAAACGGAATTCGCTGGTCGTTTGCGGCATCAGTTATCATTTCACTGGTGGCCGGCATCCCGCTCTTTGAAATTCTGTCACCAATCGGCATCACCACACGCGCTGTTATGTTTCAAGCGTGGCTCCCCCTGCTGCTGGTGCTGGCACTACTTGTAGTAGAGGTAGCCGTTGCCCGGCGTGTCTGGTGTCGCTCCCTCTGTCCGGTAGGAGGATTTTACTCGTTACTGGGGCGGTACAGCCCGGTTAGAGTTGGATTTTCTCCTCATCTCTGCACTCATTGTGACAAATGTACGCAAGTATGCCCGGTTGAAGAGGTACTGGCCCCATCACTGACCGCCAACAGCCTGCAGATTACCGGCGGTGATTGTACCCGATGTGGTGACTGTATCGACATCTGTCCTACCAAAGCACTAGCGGTAAACGTTTGGTATACATAAAATCTGTTAAATTTACGGAGGTTTCCCATGAGATTACTGTGTCGTTGCTCTGCTGTTGCGTTGCTCTTAGCGCTCCTTGCTCTCCCGGTTGTTGTCTGTGCGGATGAACCGGAAAATTACGAGAAAGATGCTCAGAACGCCGAGAACACCCCACCAAGAATATCACATGCGATTAAGGACACCGCAGATGGCACGTATTGCCTTGAGTGCCATGGGACCGGACTGGCAGGGGCCCCCGAGACGCCGCATCCCGAGCGACTGACCTGCACAGGGTGCCATGTGCTGGGAGAGCTCAAGGCGGTAAAAAAGGACAAAAAGAAAAAATGAGCATCAGCCGTAAAGATTTCTTCAGGAAAAGCCTGATGTCTCTTGGAGAGGCGGTCTGCACGGTCTCTGATGCGCTGAAAGGCCCGGCAGCGTTACCCGAGGAAATTCAGGATATGGCTGATTTTGAAGCATCACCCCGGGAAAACGAGGTCGCCGTTGCCTATAATGACACCTGCCTGGCACGGAGCAGCGGCTGTTTTTCATGCGTTGAGCGGTGCGAGCCGGAAGCGATCGAACTCATTCAGGGAACAGGTATCAGAATTAACCAGCAGATCTGCACCGGATGCGGGATCTGCCAATATGTCTGTCCGGTAACCCCAAAGGCGGTCAGGATGCAGGTACGTACCGCCACACAAACACCATCTGCCTATCACGCAGAATCACAACAGAGAGGAGAATAACCATGCTGAAAAAGAAACTGGCAGTTGTCGCCGCAATTGCAGGGGTCGCGGGGCTATTGTTAACCCTTCCGGCCATGACCACCGCAGTCAACAAACCGGCCACAAAACTGGCCAATGATGGACGCGCCAAATGCTACGAGTGTCACGATGAGGTCAAGGCGCTCAAAGAAGGCTCCAAACATGCCAAGCTGGCCTGTACGGTCTGCCATGACAAACTGGATGCCCACATGGGTGACCCCGAGAAGAATAAACCGGTTACCACCATCGATCAGGCGCTCTGTGGCAAGTGCCACAAAAGCCAGTATGAAAGTTTCTTTACCGTAAATCGTGATGGCGGTGCCCGTAAAGAGAAGGGTACTCCAACCGGTCGTTCGCCGATGCAGGACAAACTGCTGGCACCGTATGGCTTTACGATTGAGCACAACGAACCGCGCGGCCATGCTTTCATGGTGATTGACCAGTTTGTCGTGGATCGCTTTCAGGGTGGCCGTTTCCAGTTTAAAGACGGCTGGAAAGGGGTCGACAAAGTTGGCAAAACGTGGGATGTGCTGGTTGACAAGGGTGCAGACTTTAAAATGAAAGAGACCGCCATGGCCGGTAATCCGACCTGTATCCAGTGCAAGACTTCAGACCATATCCTGAAGATGAAGTTTATGGGAGACAAGGATCCGAAGGCCAAGTGGGACCGCACCTCTAACATTGTTGACGTTGCCAAGGATACCAACAATGCGGTCGGCTGCATTCACTGCCATGATCCGCACGGCACTCAGCCACGCGTAGTGCGTGACGGCCTGATTCAGGCTATCGAGCGGGACACCAAGGGCAACATCTTTGCCAAGGACGGCAAAACCGACCTGAAGGTAATCAGCTTCCGTGACGGCTTCCGCAAGATCGGCGTTATGTCGAAAACGGACTCCCGCATGATGTGCGCCCAGTGCCACGTCGAATATGCGTGCGGTGCAGGGACCCAGTGGAGTGACGGTAAAGCTATCAAGTACGACGACCAGCGCACCAACCACTTTCCGCTCAAGAACTCGCTGCAGCTGCTGAAACATTACAAGGATCTCGACTTCTTCGACTTCAAGCACGCCGTTACCGGCGCCCGCCTGGTCAAGTTCCAGCATCCAGAGGCTGAAACCTATGCCGGCAGCGTACATGACAAAGCCGGAGTACAGTGCCATCAGTGCCATATGCCGAAGATGAAGGGGAAAGACGGCAAAATGTTCTCGACCCACGGTGTGGTCAAACCGAAGCAGAACATTAAGGCGGCCTGCCTCGGATGCCATCCGGACAGCACCGTTGAGAAGAAACAGTACGAAATGGAGTCGATCATCAACTACACCAAGGGCAAAATGCGCAAGTCCGAGTACTGGCTTGGTCAGCTGATCGATTCGTATGCTGCTGCACAGCGTATGGGCGTGACCGAGAGTGTTCTGACCCAGGCTCGCGAAAAGCATGAAGAAGCGCATGTCCTCTGGGAATACTGGACCGCCGAGAACTCTGACGGTTTCCACAATCCCGGTCTGGCCCGCGAGAGCCTTACCGGATCGATCGCCGCCTCTAAAGCCGGTGTAAAGATCCTGAATGATGCCATGGCAGTAGTTACAAAGGGTGAAGCGAAGAAGTAATGCAGTTTAAGTATTGTTGCTAGAAACAGCCCCGTTCCGAAAGGAGTGGGGCTGTTTCTACTTCAATGGATAATCCGACATTCTGACAAACTTGAAACCGCGTTTTTTTAGTTCCGGCACCGCCGCCATGATCCCCTCGCCTGTTCCCGCTTCGGGGTGATTCATATGCAACAAGGCAATATCGCCCGGAACAGCCTTTAATAGCGCCGTTTTGACCTGAGCGGCACTCCAGGTTGCCCCGGCATCCCCAAGCAGGGAATAACCGGCGACCTCGTGCCCCAGATCCCGGGATATCTGCACTGCAATCTCGTCATAGAAGGCGGTGCCGGAACGAAACAGCTTCGGGCGCACCCCGCTGACGGTTTCAATCTTGCGGGCATTCAGCTCGATCTCCTCAACGACCTCAGCGATATTCTTCGTGCCGTCGATACCATACACCGACCGACCGCTGACTGATGCAGGCTTGTGCCGGATGCCGTGGTTGGCAATTTCAAAGAGCGGATTTGCGGCCAACTGCCTGAACAGGTCGGGGTTGGCATCAATCCAGCGGCCGTTGATAAAGAGAGTCGCGGGAATCTGTTCGCGAATCAGAAACTCCATCAACCGGGAATCGACCCCTTTTCCTTTGGCGCTACCACAGGCATCAAGCGTCAGCGCGATAACCTTCCGGTCTGTATCCAGGCGCGTCCGCACCCCCGGAACATTTTCTCCCCATGTGGTTGGCGTCAGACCGGCATAGCGGGATGCTGTCTGCTGTTTCAGGCTTTCCATTGATGGCGGCGGCGAAACGGCGAAAACAGGTGAAGCAGCAGTAATGGTAAGGGCAAGAAGCGCTATTGAGACTCTGTTCATGGATTATTTCCTTATCGGTGCGTGCTGATTGTAATACATCCGCATTCTTCCGCATCCGGGGAACGGATGCAACCACAAAACTTCCCGCTTGACATGAAAAATTATCGCGGTAGTCTGTCACCTCTCCACACTAACCCAACTGCACCAGGAGCACCACCGTGTCACGACGCCTTCCAAAGATGCTGTACGCCGACCATAAAGGAAATATCTTCGACCACCCGGAACTCTGCATGGCCGGAATGAACGGAAATGTGCCGACTCTGCCTGAAAATGTCGAACTGATACCGCTTCCTGAAGACAGCAAACTCTTTACCATGCCTTCCATGCCCCCCATCGCGTGGGACGCCCGCAAAAAAGCCTTTATTACCGTTGATACCTTGCGAGAGGGCAAACGGAGTCAGCGGATCCAGGCCGTATCAGCCTTTATGGCCCCCGGTTATCTGCGGACCCTGCTTCCTGCGTGCGATTACTCTAAGAAAACCGAACTTCTCCCGCTCTGGTCATATACCGCCGTCGGATGGGACGAGGATCGGGACTGTTTTGTTGTTGCCGCAACCAAAGTGGACAACAACAGCAACTGGAACCCGGTGAACTATGACGATCGCACCCTTGACCCGCTTGTTCGGGAGATGCTGAAGCAGATGCCTGACAACCGCCTGCTGGAGCAGCTGTCACGCTGCGCCGTCGACTATCACTGCTTTGCCGCCAAGAACCTCTTTTATCGCCGCTGGGAAGCGCCGCTGCCGACCTCACCTGTCTGCAACTCGGCCTGCCTGGGGTGCATCAGTCTGCAGGCGTCGGAATGCTGCCCCTCCAACCACGATCGGATCAGTTTTGTCCCGACACCCGAAGAGCTGTGCGAGCTCGCCCTCCCCCATCTGGAGCAGGCCGAAGAGGCGATAGTTTCCTACGGCCAGGGATGTGAAGGCGATCCGATCCTGCAGGCCAATACGATTGCCGAAGCGACCCTGCGCATGAAAAAGGGGAGTTCACGCGGTACGGTCAATTTCAATTCGAACGGCTCGATTCCCGAGAGGGTGCAGCTGCTCTGCGATGCCGGGATGGATTCGTTCCGCTTTTCGATGAATTCGGTCCGCGAGGACACCTATAACCGCTATTACCGCCCCAAAGGATACCTGTTTAGTGACGTACTCCGTTCGGTACATATCGCACAGCAGGCGGGGCGCTTCACGTCGATTAACTACCTGGTCTCCCCCGGTGTTTCTGACGCCCCGGAGGAGGTCGAGACACTGCTGAAATTTGTTGCCGAGACGAATATCGATATGATCCAGATGCGCAACCTGTCTATCGATCCTGACTATTACAACCGCGAAATGGGAGTGCAGGGGAAGGGCATCGGCATGTACCGGCTGCTGCAGCGGCTCAAGAAAGAGTTCCCGCGCCTCCAGTTTGGTTATTATAACCGTACGAAAGAAAACTTCTTTCCTCCCGGCTTTGAGAGCGGCTGGCCGGTGAAATGAACCAAAACATCGTACTGCTTTTCGCGACCCGCACCCTCAGGCTCTTCGGCTATGGATTTCTCTCCGTCGTACTTGCCCTCTACCTTTCCGAATCAGGTTTCAGCGATATTCTCATGGGGGTGCTGTTCTCGCTGACGCTTTTCGGAGATGCCGGCATATCGCTTCTCCTGACGACGACCGCTGATCGCTTCGGTCGCAAAAAAACGTTAATCATCGGCGCGCTGCTGATGATGGCTGCCGGAGCGGTCTTCGTTCTGACCAGTAATCCGCTGCTTCTCATCCTTGCCGCAATTGTCGGGGTCATCAGCCCGAGCGGCAACGAAATCGGCCCCTTTCTTCCCGTGGAACAGGCGATGCTGTCGCAACTTGTAACTAACGAGCGACGTACCGGTTTGTTTGCCTGGTACAATCTGAGCGGATCTCTGGCAACCGCCGTGGGGGCGCTTATCGGAGGCTTTCTTGCCACGCAGCTGCAACGGAGCGGAGTCAGCCCGCTCGATTCCTATCGGATCATTTTGTGTGGCTATGCTGGTATTGGCGGCCTGTTGGCAGCTGTTTTCGCGTGTTTGACCACGGAATGCGAAGCGTTTCCGTCATCGCCGGCAGCTTCCTCGCCACATCGTTTTGGGCTGCACAAATCGCGTGGAGTGGTGACAAAACTGTCACTCCTTTTCTCTCTGGATGCTTTTGCCGGAGGATTCGTCCTGCAAAGTTTTATGGCGTACTGGTTCCACGTTCGCTTCAATGCCGACGAAGCTATGCTGGGGAGCATATTCTTCGGCGCCAATCTGCTCGCCGGGGTTTCTGCACTCCTTGCCGTACCGCTGGCTAAAAAGATCGGACTTATCCGCACCATGGTGTTCACTCATCTGCCGTCGAATATGCTGCTGATTCTTGTCCCGCTGATGCCGACTTTCACACTTGCCATCAGTATGCTGCTGTTACGTTTCAGCATTTCCCAGATGGACGTACCGACGCGCCAGGCCTACACCATGGCCGTCGTCGCCCCGGATGAGCGCTCAGCTGCGGCGGGCATAACCGGCATCGCCCGCTCAATCGGCGCTTCTCTTGCCCCCTCCATAGCCGGAGCCTTGCTTTCGGTGTCAGTCGGCAGCCCCTTCATAATCGCAGGCGGCTTGAAAATCGTCTACGACCTTATCCTGTTCCGGAATTTCAAGGCGTCCAAGGTCGCTGACGAGATCTGAATAAAATATTTCATATACCCCTTGATTTTTGAAATGGCGCTGTTTATATTCCGACTGTTAGCACTCGACAGCTGCGAGTGCTAATTTTAACTTTACCACCACACCCCACAAGGATAGAAAGGAGAAGTACAGATGAATTTACGACCACTTCAGGACCGCATCATTGTAAAGAGAGTAGAAGAAGAGACAAAAACTGCAGGGGGGCTTTTCATCCCTGAGACCGCTAAAGAGAAGCCGCAGCGCGGCGAAATCGTAGCTGCAGGCAACGGCAAGAAAACTGAAGACGGTAAAGTTCTGCCACTGGATGTTAAAATCGGCGATATCGTACTGTTTGGCAAATATGCCGGCACAGAAGTAAAAGTAGACGGCGAAGATTACCTCATGATGCGTGAAGACGACATTCTGGCTGTAGTTGAATAAATAAAACAAAACCGGGTGAACGCAATTCATCCCTACAATACACATTAATTCACGGAGGAATACCACATGGCTGCAAAGATTATCAAATTCGACCAGGATGGCCGCAACGCAATCCTGAAAGGCGTTAACATCCTCGCCGACACCGTTAAAGTAACCCTCGGACCGAAAGGCCGCAACGTTGTTATCGACAAATCCTACGGTTCACCGCTGATCACAAAAGACGGCGTAACCGTTGCTAAAGAGATCGAGCTTGAAGACAAGTTTGAAAACATGGGCGCACAGCTGGTTAAGGAAGTAGCTTCGAAAACTTCCGACGTAGCCGGTGACGGCACCACAACTGCAACTGTTCTGGCTCAGGCCATTTACAAGCAGGGCTCCAAACTGGTTGCAGCAGGTCACAACCCTATGGAAATCAAACGCGGCATCGACAAGGCTGTTGATGCGGTTGTTGCTGAACTGAAGAAAATCTCCAAACCGATCAAAGACCACAAAGAAATCGCCCAGGTCGGCACTATCTCCGCCAACAACGACAAAACCATTGGCGACATCATTGCAGAAGCTATGGAAAAAGTCGGTAAAGAGGGCGTTATTACTGTTGAAGAAGCAAAGGCTATGGAAACTACCCTTGAAACTGTTGAGGGTATGCAGTTCGACCGTGGCTACCTCTCCCCTTACTTTGTGACCGATCCGGAGCGTATGGAATGCTCGATCGAAAACGCCATGATCCTGATCCACGACAAAAAGATCTCCAACATGAAGGACCTCCTTCCGGTTCTGGAGACAAGCGCAAAATCAGGCCGTCCGCTGTTGATCATCGCTGAAGACATTGATGGCGAAGCACTGGCTACTCTGGTTGTCAACAAACTGCGCGGCGTGCTGAACGTCTGTGCCGTTAAAGCTCCCGGCTTCGGCGATCGCCGTAAAGCGATGCTTGAAGACATCGCCATCCTGACCGGTGGCCAGGTAATTTCCGAGGAAGTCGGCTTCAAACTCGACCAGACCACCATCGACATGCTCGGCCAGGCCAAGCGTATCACCATCGACAAAGACAACACAACCATCATAGATGGCAATGGCAAGGAAGAGAATATCCAGGGCCGCGTCAAGATGCTTCGCGCTCAGGCTGAAGAATCAACCAGCGATTACGATAAAGAAAAACTGCAGGAGCGTCTGGCTAAACTGGTTGGCGGCGTAGCCGTTATCAAAGTAGGCGCTGCAACTGAAGTTGAAATGAAAGAGAAAAAAGCACGCGTTGAAGACGCACTGCATGCAACCCGCGCAGCAGTAGACGAGGGCATTGTTCCTGGAGGCGGCGTTGCATACATCCGTGCCATGAGCGCTCTTACAGGCCTCACACTGGTTAACGAGCAGCAGTTCGGCGTGACCGTGATCAAGGCTGCCCTTGAATCACCGATCCGTCAGATCGCAGAAAATGCAGGGATCGATGCTTCGATCGTAGTTGACAAGGTCAAGAACGGCAAAGATGCCTTTGGATACGATGCCGCTAATGACGAATATGTCGATATGATCGCAGCCGGCATTATCGACCCGACTAAAGTTTCCCGCAGTGCGCTTCAGAATGCTGCTTCCATCGCCGGCTTGATGCTGACAACCGAAGCGCTGATCGCAGAGAAGCCGAAAGAAGATGGCGGCGGAGCAGGCGGCGGCATGCCTGGTGGTATGGGCGGCATGGGCGGCATGGGCGGCGGCGGAATGTACTAGCCGAACGGCTCTATCGTCTGATGTATTATAAATAACAAGGCAGGGGACTTCGGTTCTCTGCCTTGTTTGCGTAGTGACTGATAGGTAATGCTGTCCGCATCAAGGCTTTTACGGATGAGCGACAGGTGATCGACGAACTGGCTGAATACCTGCACTCAAGAATGGTTAAAAACCTTGTTTTTTTAATCCATCATGGTACTGTTGTACAAGATAGAGATCGATAGGAGGAACAGCATGGAAGCCGTTCTCATCTCACCAAAGTTTCAAGTTGTCATACCAAAATCGGTACGCAGCCTCCTCAAACTGCTGCCAGGTCAAAAAGTTCAGATCCTGGCTTACGACAATCGTGTGGAGATAATTCCCGAACTTTCCATCTCAGATATGCGTGGATTTTTAAAAGGAATCGACACCGGCGTGGAACGGGAGAATGACCGGGTATGAAACGGATCGTCGATTCATCCGGTTGGCTTGAATTCTTTACTGACGGTCCGAATGCCGCTGTTTTTGCAGTGCCGTTAGTGGATCCGATGCAACTGTTTGTCCCTGTAATCACCATATATGAGGTATTCAAAGTTGTCATGCGACAACGATCCGAGCATGACGCTTTGCAGGCTATAGCCCTGATGAGGCAAGGAACCGTCATTGACATCAATGAAACTATTGCTCTTGAATCAGCCAAACTGAGTCTGAAATACAAGACACCGATGGCTGATAGTATGATTTTGGCAACCGCGATCCAGTATAATGCTGAACTTTGGACTCAGGATGTTGATTTTATTAACATCCCTGGAGTGAAGTATATTCCCAAACAAACGGGAAATTAATTTTTTTTAGGGAGATAGTATGGAACTAATCGGAAATGCACTGACACTAAGTGAGCTTGTTGCCTACAACGAGGGGTCGGTTGTCAGTAAGACGCTGATCGACAAGAAAGTCGGCACGGTGACAATGTTTTCTTTCGGCGCTGGACAGGGCTTAAGCGAGCATACCGTACCGTATGATGCGTTTGTTCAGATCGTTGACGGTGAAGCGGAAGTGACCATTAATGGCGAGAAACACACCGTAACAGCAGGGCAGATAATAATCATGCCGGCCACTATTCCCCATGAACTGAAAGCGATCAAGCCATTCAAAATGCTGCTTGTCATGATTCGGTCGTAGAGTATGTCTGAAAAAACTGCCGTAATTCTGCTTCAGATGGGGGGCCCCGATTCGTTGGAGTCGGTGGAACCGTTTCTCTACAACCTGTTTTCCGACCGCGATATCATCAAGATCGGTCCGGCTTTTCTGCAGCCGTTCATCGCCAAAAAAATCGTGAAAAAACGGGCGCCTAAAAGTGCCGACAACTATCGTCAAATCGGCGGCAAATCACCGCTTCGTGAATTGACGGAACAGCAGGCAGCGGCACTTGAAAGTGAATTGGGAGAGTCATACCGCTGCTTCGTTGCCATGCGCTACTGGCATCCGTTCGCACCGGAGGCTCTGGCGGCCATCGAAAAACAGGGTATCAAAAAGATTGTAGCCGTCTCGCTCTACCCGCATTATTCCCGCGCCACCTCCGGATCAAGCTTTAATGACCTGGAACGCTCGTTAAAAAGCTGTTCAACCGCGTTTAAGGTGCACTCCGTACGCCAGTTTTTCAATCAGCCACTCTATATCAAGGCCCTGGTTGAAAAAATTAAACAGTCATTAGCGACTTTTACCGATCGCTCAAAGGTGCAGCTTTTTTTCTCGGCCCACTCTCTGCCACAGTCATTTATCGCCGATGGCGATCCCTATCTTGATCATATTCAGGCAACGGTACGACTCGTCATGGCTCAAATCGGCGATGTTTCGCATCACCTCGCTTTTCAGTCACGGGCCGGTCCGGTCAAGTGGCTGGAACCATCCACCGGCGACAAGTTGAAGGAACTGGCCGCAGCCGGGCATACCGACATTTTGATGGTGCCGCTCTCATTTGTTTCGGACCATATTGAGACACTGCACGAAATCGACATCGAATATCGGGAAGTTGCAGAGCACCTCGGCATTACCACGTTCCGCCGCATGGAGTCACTCAACAGCTCCCCTCTGTTTATTCAGTGCCTGGCGGAACTGGTGCGGGGCGCTGTCGCCTGAGGTTGATTTTCAGGCCTGCCTGACGTATAGTAGCGCAGAAATTAAGATACATATCACCGGAGGGTACCATGTTTAAAAAGATGCTAAGTATTGTAGCAGTCATCTGCTTTATGGTTGGAATTGCCTGTGCGGAAGGAAAGAAGAACCCGGTTGTCATCATGGAAACGTCGCTTGGCAACGTCAAGATTGAACTGTTCGAGAAGGAAGCCCCTATCAGCGTCAAGAATTTTCTCGACTATACAAAAAGCGGCTACTACAGCGGCACTACGTTTCATCGCGTCATCCCCGGCTTCATGGCTCAGGGGGGCGGATTGACCGCGAACCTGACACCAAAACCGGGTAATCTGCCCGCTATCAAAAATGAGGCGGACAACGGCCTGAAGAACGATCGCGGCACACTTTCAATGGCCCGTTCCGGCGACCCGAACAGCGCCACATCACAATTTTTCATTAATGTTGCCAACAACGCCTCACTCAACCGCCCGAATCCTGACGGCTTCGGCTACGCAGTCTTCGGCAAGGTGATTGATGGCATGGATGTCGTTGATAAGATCGTATCAACACCGCAGAGCAGGAAAAACTCCGTATTCCAGAATGTCCCTATTGAACCTGTCACCATCAAATCTGTAAAAGTCGTGAAATAGGAAGATGAATAACGTCAAGCAGCTCTTTCATGCGCTGCTTGACGTTATTCTTCCGCCGATCTGCCACATCTGCCACTCCTTTATCCCTAACGCCGGCACCCTCCATATCTGCCAAACATGCCACGATCGTTTACCGCTTGTTTCATCGCCGCTGTGCACCCTCTGCGGAATTCCTTTCAGCGGAACCGGCAACGACCACCGCTGCGGTGCATGTACTCTCCAGCCTCCTCATTTTGATTCCGCCCGGGCGCACTTTCTCTATGAAGGCCCGATACGCGACCTGATCCACGCCTTCAAATACAATCGGAAGACACACCTCCGCTACCCGCTTGCACTTCTTGTCCTTGAAGGCATAAGCGGAGTCATCGCAGACCACGATCCGAACATCATTGTGCCTGTACCGCTCCATAGATCACGTCTACGTCAGCGCGGTTTTAACCAGGCGGTACTTCTTGGGCGGGTACTGTCTCGCCATCTCGCTCTGCCGATGGCGCCGGCAGCTCTCGTCAGAACACGTGCGACGGAACCTCAGATTGAGCTTTCGGCAGCAGAGCGCAGGGTAAATGTCAGGGGAGCTTTTGCAGTGAAGGAACCTGAGCGTATTGCAGGTAAATCGATTCTGTTACTTGATGATGTGATGACAACCGGCAGCACGATGGACGAGTGCGCCAAAGAGCTGAAAAAGGCGGGGGCATCAGCCGTAATCGCGGTAACAATCGCCCGCACGGCAAGATAATCAGGCATACCGTATTTCCCGTTTATTTTCTTGACAATCACGGTCTGCTTCCGTAAATATTCTGCACGTTAATACACACAATGGAGTGACAGAATGCGCCTCTCTACAAAAAGCAGATACGGCCTGCGAGCCATGTTTGACATCGCCTACAACTGCGGACCTGCTCCTGCCCAGATTCAAGACATCTCCCGGCGGCAACAGATCTCTCCCCGGTATCTGGAACAGATTTTTCAGAATTTGAAGCGTGCCGGCCTCCTGAAAAGCAAGCGTGGGCCACAGGGCGGATATGCACTGTCGCGCAAGCCGGACGAAATCACTGTCCTGGAAATATTGAATGCTACCGAGCAGGATGTGCTGCTGGTCGACTGCGCAGGGGCCACGCCAAAAAAACTCCGCCGGAAATCAGCATGTCCTTTTGAAGGGAAATGTGTTACCCAGAGTGTCTGGGAAGAAGCGAACACCCTGCTTGACTCTCTATTTGGCGGCATGACCTTACAAACGCTCTGTCAGCGGGCCCATGACATGGGCATCAAAAACGAAGTCGATCCCCGCGTTATGTACTACATCTGAATCTTCCGAATGGCCTCTTTTAAAACAGAGAGCTTATACGGCTTCTGAATAAAGCCGGCCAGCCCTTTGCCGAGGAACTTCTCGGTAACCTCCTGCTCGTTGAAGCCGCTGGACATGATGACTTTGATGTCAGATCTCAGCTGTTTAAGTTCACGGAAGCACTGTTCTCCGTCCATGTGCGGCATGGTCAGGTCGAGGATGACAATGCTGATATCGGGGTTGTTTTTTAATTGTTCCACCCCCTCACGACCGTCATCAGCGGTAATAACCGTAAAACCGAGCTCCCTGAGCATTTCTGCGCCGATGCCGCGTACGGTTTCTTCGTCGTCTACCAGCAGAACGGTGCCACTCCCCTGCCAGTCGTCATGGAGGCTGGTGCCGTTAAAAATTTCAACCGGTTTGCTGCTGGCGGGGAGGAGGATTTTGAAGGTGGTCCCTCTGTTCAGTTCGCTGTAGACTTTGATGGCCCCTTTGTGCCCCCGGACAATACCGAGCACCGCAGCCATGCCCAATCCCCGACCGGTAAATTTAGTGGTGAAGAAGGGGTCAAACAGCTTGGCCATGGTTTGTTTATCCATGCCACAGCCGCTATCGGCAATTTCCAGGTAGACGTAGAGCCCCTCGCTGATGTTTTCATCGAGCCAGACATCCTTCAGGTAGCTCCGGTCACAGTCCATGCAACCGGTGGAGATCGCAATGACGCCGCTCTTTTCGCCTATCGCTTCGGAGGCGTTGATGACCAGATTCATGATGACCTGGCGCATTTGCGTGGCATCCGCCTCAACCGTGGGAAGGTGTTGATACGGGTTGAGCCGAAGGAGCACCTTCTTGGAGATTGATACTTCCAGCATGCGCAGCATCTCTTCCAGCAGGGTGTTCAGGTTGATGTTTTCAATGACGAATCTGCCTTTACCGGAATAGGCCAGCATCTGCTTGGCGAGATCGGCGGCCCGCGCTGCTGCCTGTTCAATGCGATGCAGGTTGTCAACCGCAGGTGATTCTTTGTTGATCCGCATCAAAGCGAGGTCAGCGTTGCCGACAATGACGGTGAGGATGTTGTTGAAGTCGTGGGCGATACCGCCGGCAAGAACACCGAGGCTCTCCAGCTTCTGAACCTGCTGCATCTGCAGCTCCATGCTGCGGCGCTCTTCCTCGGCAGTTTTCAATTCGGTGAGATCGGTGTTTGTGCCTATCATTCGCAGCGGTTTCCCCGCGCTGTCGCGGCTCACTACCATGCCACGGCCAAGTATCGGTTTCCAGCTGCCATCCTTGCACAACATGCGAAACTCTACCGCAGCGGTCCCTGTTTTGCCTTCAAGATACGGTTGCAGTGCAACCAGTACCCCGGAGGTATCCTCAGGGTGGATGCGCTTCAACCATTCATCGGATGAGCTACCGATTTCAACCTCTTCAAACCCGAGCATCTCTTTGTAACGATGCGAGTAGAACGCTTCACCGGTATGGATATTCCAATCCCACACACCATCTCCGGCTCCTTCCAATGCGAATTTCCAGCGATATTCACTTTCTTTTAAAGCCTCTTCCACCCGTCTGCGCTCGGTGACATCGGAAATAACCCCGACTAAACCACGCAGACTGCCATCCGCGTTTTCGAGGCGCCTGCCAGATAAATGCCCCCAGAACTCCGTGCCATCCTTGCGGATGTACCGTCTGTCCAGCCACACTGACTGAATATCTCCCTTGATAAGCTGATTCATACGCTCATTGCCGACCAGTTTTTCCGAATCGTGCAGATGCTCAGAATAGGATGTGCCGATCAATTCCGGCAGCTCCATTCCGAACATTTCAGCCATCCCTCTGTTTGCAAAATCTATGATACCCGCCGGAGAGACAAGAATTATCCCCGCTTCCGAAGCTTCAAAGATCACTTTCAGCTGTTCTTTGCTCTTACGCAACGTATCGTCGGCCACACGCTGCCGCTCATTCTGTACTTCCATTTCTGCAAGCGCCGCTTCCAGTTCTATCTTCTGGCTGACCAGTTGATCCCGCTGCTCCTTCATTGCCAGATGGTTGTGCACCCGCAACTTGAGCAGAGCCAGATTCACCGGCTTGGTCAGATAATCAATGCCGCCGAGCTCAAGTCCCTGTAGTTGCCCCTCCTGACTATCCAGTGCCGTCAGGAAGATAATCGGAATAGTGTCATATTCGGCATCTGACCTAATTATTTCACACACTTCAAAGCCGCTCAGATCCGGCATCATCACGTCAAGAAGAATCAGGTCGGGCTTGTACTGCTTAATCAGGGCAATGGCCTCATGACCATCCAGTGCCGTGAGGATGTCATATTCCTCATGAAGAACGGATTTGATCAGCTGAGTATTAACATATTCATCGTCCACAGCTAAAATTCTATAGCGTTTATCCATGGATGTTCTCCATACTGTTACTTATTCTCACCTAAACGCTCCACTTCATCATCCGAAAACATCCGGTCAACATCCAGAATGATCAGCAAATGTGCGGTATGATTAAAGACACCGGTGATGAGCTCCTGGCCGATGCCGCCGGAGAGAACCATTGACGGCGGTGGTTGGATCTCGCTGCTGGCGAAGCGGATGACTTCCGAGACAGCATCGACAATGAAGCCGGTCAGCGTGCCGCGGACGTCCATGATGATAATTCGGGTATGACTGCTGTTTTCAATCTCCTTTAGATTGAAGCGCCGGCGCATGGAAATGATCGGAATGACCTTGCCGCGCAGGTTAATGACTCCTTCGACATGCTGTGGGGCATTGGGCATCTTGGTAATGATCGGCACACGGATTATCTCGCGGACCTTTAATACTTCAACTCCATACTCTTCAGCAGCCAGCTTAAAGCTGACCAACTGGATCAGTTCATTACTCTTTGAAACAGCGCCTGCTTTTACCACTGCATGGATGGTCAAGATGGATCTCCTTTCGGGATACGATTCAAACCGTGCGCACGACACCAATCCTGAATCGGCATTACATATCCAGGATCATCGCGTTTTCATCACAATCCGGGAATTTCGGGCATTTTATACAGTCACCCCACACTTTGTGCGGCAATTCAGATTTATCCACCAAACGGAAACCATGCTTACCGAAAAAATCCGGTTTATAGGTCAGGCAGAAGATCCGCCTCAAACCCAGGTCGTGCGCTTCAGAAATGCACGCCTGCACCAGACGACTGCCGATTCCCTTACGACCGGAATCCTCCAGCACAGCCACAGAGCGCACTTCGGCAAGATCTTCCCACACGATATGCAGTGCAGCTGCGCCCAGAATCACGCCATCCTCTTCAGCCACGTAAAAATCTCGTAACGATTCGTACAGCTCCGACAGCGAGCGGGAAAGCATGTCGCCCCGATTGGCAAATGTCATCAGCAACTTCTGGATATTTTTTACATCGGCAATCTGTGCTTTTCTGATCATACAATTCCCCTTTTCTAACGGATGCCGACAGTTACCATCTGCGGCTTCAAGACCCTGACCAGCTCTGACGGCACCATCCCGACCAGGTAGCCACGCTTGCCGCCGTTGATGTAAATCCTTGGCAGACCGGCGATACTTTCTTCCATATAGACCGGCAGCAACTGCCGGGTCCCGAAGGGAGATGTCCCGCCGAACAGGTAGCCACTCTGCTTCTGGGCGACCTCCGCGGAACATGGTGAGACCTGCTTCACCCCGATCACCCGTGCCAGCTCTTTGGTCGAGACCTGCAGATCCCCATGCATAAGCACGATCAACGGCCTGGAGCGTTCGTCCTCCATAACCAGAGTCTTAATAACAGCGTGCTCATCAAGTCCCAATTCACGCGAAGAGGCCGCTGTGCCCCCTTTTTCCTCGTAAACGTAGAGGTGGTCGCTAAACGTAACCTGCTCCGTGCGAAGCTGACGAACGGCAGCGGTTACCGGTGTTTTTTCCTTCGCCATATCAACAGATCCTCGGCAACTGTTCCCCGGAAAGCATATCGACAGACCTCATACCGCCGATGACTGTCTCCATCTGCACCCGCCCGGCGGGACCGGCCTCGACCGTGCCGATGACAGCAGCGCCGGCGCCGAGAGAATGCTTCCTAATGGAGGCCAAAGCGGTATCAGCGGCAGCGGCGGAGACGAATGCCAACAGTTTGCCTTCATTCGCGACAAAGAGCGGGTCGAGTCCAAGAATCGAGCAGACCCCCCTGACCGCCGGCTTAACCGGCAACGCCGTTTCGTGCAGGGTTATCGAGACGCCTGACTGCTGGGCGATTTCCTTGATGGTAGTCGCCACACCGCCCCGGGTCGGATCGCGCAAGACATGGACAGCATCACCCACATCAGCAATAAGCGCGGCAACGAGACCGTTCAATGCGGCTGAATCGCTCGTAATTTCGGTACTGACCTCAAGTCCTTCGCGTCCCGCCATAACGGCAATGCCGTGGTCACCGATCGTGCCGTTAATAATAATAACATCACCATGTTGTGCGTTGGCGCCATGAATGTGCAGCGCGTGTTCAACCGCACCGACACCGGATGTTGTGATGAAGATTTTGTCGGCCTTGCCGCGCGGCACAACTTTGGTATCTCCGGTAACGATTGAAACGCCGGCAGCATCTGCTGCCGAGCGCATGTCCTCCAGAATTATTTTCAAATCCGCCTTGCTGAAGCCCTCTTCGATGATTAACCCGACACTCAGCCAGAGCGGTCGTGCCCCCATCATGGCCAGATCGTTGACAGTACCATGTACTGCCAGACTGCCGATGGTTCCCCCCGGGAAAAAAATCGGATCAACAACAAATGAATCGGTCGTGTACGCGATCCGACCGGGAAAGTTCTCCAGCAGAGCGGCGTCATTTTGCCCCGAGCTCGACACCCCGCTGACAATCGGTATGATCAGTTCATCAAGTAACTGGTGCGAAAGACGGCCGCCACTGCCATGGCCTAGAAGAATGAGGTCATTATTCACGTATATGGGTCTCCAGAATTTAGCGTTACAGATAGCACGAAAGCGGCTTTATGTCACGGCAGCTTTTGCAGTTTTCCTGTAAGAAAAGGTTCTTCTGCTTTTCCCGGGAATTACCATTCAATCAGGTAATCAGCGATGTCAGACGTGGTATTTCTTACGCCCAGTTCGCTGATTTCCGGAAGTATGACTCTGAAGCTCACGTTGTTACTGTTCGGAAAACGCTCGGGTATACCGTGCTTGACCGCATGCCAGGTGCCGGCGATTGCCACGAGCTTTCTCCCCGGATACCTCTTCTGGTTGTTCGCTATGATCATCGCCATGCCGCTGTTGCGCACCGCCTGCGCCTCACAGAAATAGGTAAACAGCTGTCCTTTTGCCTCATGCCCGAAGACCCCTTCGAATGTCTTCTTAAGGAACTCGGTTTGAGGTTTGTTGATATCGCAGGTGACCCCCAAGGGGAGATTCTTTCGCTCTTCGGGTGCCAGTGACTCAAAGCCGTTTTTTGCTATTTTGAAGACAATTCCCTTCGGAACGTTGAGAGCAACCATCGGGATACGATTGTCCCGGGCAAAAATGAACAGCTCCCGGTAGAGGGACCAGTCATACGACCAGTTTTTGGCGTAGATTTCTTTGAAGTTCTGCTCCGGAATCCTTCCCTCTATCCAGTCATCAAGCTGCTTCTGGTAGTCTGTTTGAAACATTTCCAGTCCGATTGCCACCGGAACCTTTTTAGCCTGGAACGAGCGGATGATATCAAGCTGCAGTACGTGATGTTTTTTGCTGTCGTGGGTTTCTGCGACCATGGTTACATCCGAGCTCTGCGCATCAGACATCATCTGTTGAAAACTGACCGCCTGCCTGTCACTGATGCGCATGATCGCCCCGTCGGCATCGGCACTGGCCGGCACGGCGATGCAGCAGATGAGGATCAGAATACATGTTACTGTTTTGATCATGTGGAACCTCTTCTTTGAAGCGGAATATTCTGGGAAACAGGGGAACCATAGCAAAAAAACATCCTGTAGTAAAATTATTCGAGTCACCTCATGCTAAAATTGGTATGGTACGGAACCCAATTGAGCCGTCTTGTGAGGTGTTGTATGATGTGTGTGATGCGCCTGCTTTTGCTGACGATGATTTTCCTCTCTCTTTCATGTCCCGTTTACGCTGACTCACCTGATCGGCAGGAACCGGCACTCCAGCGCCAGGAGATCGAGGTTACCCTGAAACCGGCGGAGCATCTTTTGCTTGGCGTGAGTACTGTCACCTTTGCTGCGGGCACGCAGAGAGCCTTCCTGAAACTCTCTCCGACAGCACACATTGAGTCCGTCACTGCTCCCGGGACAAAGCTCCCCTTCTCGTTTTCCGATGGCACACTTTCCCTGAATATTCCCAAAGCATCAGGCCAGGAGGCGGTCCCGATTACCGTCACCTACCGCGCACTCTTTAACGACCCGCTGCCGCAGCACTCCGGCAGCAGCGAAGACCCGACCTACGGAGTGAACGGAGCCATAACCACCCAGGGCACGTTCCTTGGTGGTGCGGCCGGATGGTATCCGGTCCCGCCGACAGTGCCGCTGAAGCGCTCCGTCCAGGTTTTTGCACCAGCCGGCACCGAGGCGCTCACGGCCGGAAGAAGGGTAAAGAGGAGTACGAAAGGTTCCGTCACCTCATCTCTCTGGGAGGAGGAGCATCCGGTCGGCACCCTCACTCTCTGCGCGGGGCCATATCGAATTGAGGAACGGCGAGAGGCCGGGGTTGATCTGTACAGTTATTTTTACCCGGACAACGCCTCCCTGTCGTCCCGCTACCTGGATGCGGCCGCCAGGTATCTCCGTTTCTACAGCGACCTGTTCGGTCCCTACCCTTTCGAGAAGTTCGCCGTAGTGGAGAATTTTTTCCCGACCGGCTACGGATTTTCCTCATTCACCCTCCTTGGCAGCGCAATCATCCGGCTCCCGTTCATCATCGACACCAGCTTCCCTCACGAGATCGCCCATTCCTGGTGGGGTAACGCCATCGAGGTCGATCAGAGTGAAGGAAACTGGGCGGAGGGGCTGGCAACCTATCTTGCCGACTACCTGCTGAAGGAGCGGCGATCAACTGCCGAGGGGCGGGAATACCGGGTGCAGTTGCTCTCCGATTTCGCTACGCTTGTGACAGCGGCTGCCGATTTTCCGCTCGTTGCTTTCAGCAGTCGTGTTGATCCGGCCTCGCGCTCAATCGGCTACGGCAAGAGCGCCATGGTTTTCCATATGGTCCGCACCGAGATCGGTGACCGCGCCTTCTTTGGTGCTCTGCGGGAAATCTACCGGGAGCGCCGCTACCGTGCTGCAACATGGGGCGATTTCACCCGCGCTTTCTCCCGTAGCTCCGGCCGAGACCTCTCCGCCTTCATGCAGCAATGGCTTACTCGTCCCGGCGGTCCGCGTGTCGTTCTCTCGAACGTGACGCACCGCCACGAAGGTGAAGGTCAAGGTGAAGGCCAAAGAGATGGGCGGGGGTGGACGGTTTCCGGCTCTGTTGTTCAGTCTCCCCCGTTCTATGAACTGCAGGTGCCGCTTCGGCTGGAGAGTGACGGGGCGGCGATCCGGAAGATTCTTCCGCTCACCGGGGCAGAGACCCCGTTTACTTTTTCCACTCCCACAGAACCACAACAACTGCTCCTTGATCCCGATGCGGAACTGTTCCGCGTGCTCGCTCCGGGCGAGATACCGGTAACCGTAAACAGCATTAAAGGTTCGAAACAGCTCCTCGCCGTTATCACCGAAGATTGTCGGGCCGGTGACGCAACATTCAAGCGTTTTCTGGAGTCTCTGGGGAAAAGTGGGACAACAGTGATCAGAGAGGATAAACTTGACGAAGAACGCCTGCGCACACACGACCTGATATTCTGCGGGATCCCGAAGCAGCGGTCGCTGCTCCCTCCACTCCCCTCCGGGATTTCCCTGCGGAGTACCGGTTTTACCATAAACGAAGATGTAGTGCCTGCCCCGGACGGCCTGCTTTTTCTGGTACTGCCGTTTCCCGCCCCATCGGTGCGTATCGCGGCTCTTTTTCTACCGCTCTCGGAGACGGCAGCGGAACAGTATGCGGCTAAAATCACTCATTACGGTAAATATGGATCCCTTGTCTTTACCGGTGGCGCCATCCGGCACAAAGGCACCATTCCGCATCTGTAACAGAGCGGGATCATGTCACGGCCGCTTTTTATGTTCACATGGGAGCGCAATTCATGGTAAACAGGTTGCTTATTTTACGTGACATGGGGGATTGAATGACTGAATACAGACCACTGCAACAGCTGCCTGAACCAGCTGGATACAAAGCCGGCGACGTGCTGGTACTGGTTGGGGAATTGTTTGGCCGCGGCTATGCGAACGGTCTTGTGGATGAAGCGAAACGTATCGGCATGACCGTGATCGGCACGACGGTGGGACGCAGAGAGAGCGATGGGACCCTTCGACCGCTTACGCCTGAAGAGCTGATTGATGCAGAGGCACTTCTTGGGGGTCGGGTCATAAACATTCCGCTGGAAGCCGGTTTTGACATGGAGAGCGTCGACGGAATTCCCTCCGTGGCTGAACAGCTAAAAAAAGCGCGTCCGGATGATTTTGCCACGATCTCTTTTGTCGACGGGAGTGTTGAAAAAGCGTGTGCCGCCGGCACAGCACGTATCCGTTCACATTTGGCGCAACTTGAAACAGAGCTGATCAAGCTCATACCGGCAGATGCCAATATCCTCCTTGCTCATTCAATGGCGGGCGGAATCCCCCGGGCCCGGGTTTTCATGCCGCTCCTGAACCGGATTTTCAAAGGGACCGGCGAAAAATATCTTGCTTCTGAAGCTTTCTGGAACAGCCCGCTTGGTAATCTCTGCAGTGCCAGCTTCAACGAAGTAACTGCTGATACATTCCGGTACCTGATCGAAGGCACCGCCACCCTGCGCGGCAGGAATAGCGGTGCAGGAGCACGCGTCTGCTACACGGCGTACGGCTACCACGGCACCGGAGTGCTGGTTGGCGGAGAGTATCGCTGGCAGTCCTACACACCGTATGTCCAGGGTTTTGCAAAGATACGGCTTGAGGATATCGCCGCCGAGGCTACTACCCAGGGAATACCGGCAACCGTGTACAATTGTCCGGAAATCCAGACCAATTCCAGTGCCCTTTTTCTGGGGGTCGAGATATCACTCTACCCGCTCTTGAGCGCTATTCGTCGTGAATCGGGAGAGCATGTTGCGGCCGCTGTTGAGGCCCGTTGTCAGGCGATGCTGAAGGAGGGTGAAACCGTAGCCGGCCTTCTGAAACGGGCTGACGACTATCTTTCTTCGCCGCTTTTGGCTCAGATTGTGGACTTTCCAACCTGGCCGCAGCACAATACCCGTGAACAGGCAGAACTGATGCTGACGGCATCGTCAGAGCTTATGGCGATGCATTCCGATCAGAAACAGCTCGTCTGCGCGGAATTATCAAGAATTGTGTTCCTCGCCACCGGCAGATTGATGCTGCACAGCTCCTGGAACCCGCTGTCATCAACTTTGTGGCTCAATCACGACATAATCAGCCGCCTGCTTGCAGATGATCGCGGGGCGGCAATCGTATAAATGCTATCGAATCAAAAGGGATTAGTATGAAAACAGTAACATTGATCGCGTTCATGATTCTCACTTCCATCTCTTTTCTGGGCTGTTCTACCCCCCAGGTGAACAAGTCTGCTGACCTGCTCTATAAAGAGGGTGAGCAATTCTATCAGGACAAGAAATACGTAGACGCCATCGCCCAATGGAAAAAAGTTAAGGAGACGTATCAGTCGCCCGAACTTACGACAAAGGCGGAGTTAGGCATCGCAAATGCCTACTTCATGAATGATGATTTTATTGAAGCGGCGGCAGGCTATGAAGATTTCCGCAAACTGCACCCCAAACATCCGCAGGGCGATTTTGCCCTGTATCGCCAGGGATTAAGCCATTTCAACCAGATTCACAGCATTGATACCGACCAGACTCCGGTGAAAAATGCTCAGACGACCCTCGCCTCATACCTGACACTCTATCCTGCCGGGGAACACCTCGCAGAGGTGCAGGAAAAAAACAGTGACTGCCGCGACAAACAACTTCAGTACGAATTGTACGTGGGGCGTTTCTATTTGAAGACTGACGCCTACAAAGCGGCAATCGCCCGTCTTGAAACATCACTCAAAATGTTCCCCGAAACGACGCGACGCGACGAGGTGCTGTATTACCTCGGCAAAGCATATCTTGAGGATGGTCAGAAAACAAAAGCTCAGGAGGTGTTTGGGCAGCTTACGCGTGAATTTCCGAAAAGCACACACTTTGCTGATGCCAACAAGGCTTTGAATTCTTTGAACAAACCATGACTGGCGACATACCTTCGATAGCAGCCCAGCTTATTGTCATTGCCGCAGCCTATCTGATCGGCTCGATTCCCACCGGGCTTCTGCTCGGCAAAGCATACGGGATAGATGTCCGTAAAGAGGGGAGCGGCAACATCGGCGCGACCAACCTGTACCGGACTGTCGGGCGCAAAGTCGGTATTATCACGCTGCTTGGCGACTGCCTGAAGGGACTGTTACCGGTACTGATAGTAAAGTTAAGCACGTTTCCGCCTGAGCTAGCCGCATGGGTAGGGCTGGCCGCTTTTTGCGGTCATGTTTTTTCTCTGTTCCTCAAATTTAAAGGTGGAAAGGGTGTTGCAACTGCATTGGGAGTATTTCTGGCACTCGCTCCGCTTGCGGTTGCCATTGCGATAGCGTTGTTTGCAGTTTTGATGTTCATCTGGCGCTATGTTTCTCTCGGCTCAATCTCTGCGGCAGCAGCCATGCCGCTGGCGGTCTATCTGCTGGGGGGGAGCCGAACGATCACCATGGTAACATTCATCATCGCTCTTATCGTCATAGCGCGTCACCACGAGAATATCAGACGCCTGCTATCGGGTACGGAGAGCAGGTTTAAAGCCTGAAAAAAAACCAGGTTGATAGCAAGGTGCAATCAAAATGAGTACGAGGCGGCGAGGAGGATAGCGACCGAGGCGTACTTCAGTACGTTGAGGAGCTATCGACGAAGCCAACAACGTAATCGTTTGATTGCGACTTGGTATTAATGCCCCGGCACCTCTCCCCGCATCGCTCCGACCGGCCTGATAAACGCCAAAAACTGTTCCTGCAACTGTTCCGCCTCTGCGTTATGCCCCGAAAGCCTCAGCACCCTGATGACACATTCAGCCGTACACAACCCAAAATCCTTTTGATTTTTCCTGAGATTGTATACCGATTTTTCATCTGTTTTCAGACAGATCCGTCGAATTGTCTGAAGATAGGGACTGCGCTGGTGAATTTTTCGGGCCTCATGCCACGTGCCATCGATAAGTATGCAGCGAGTGATACCACTGAGATCACTGTCGTTTTCATGTACAGCGCCGGGGTAAATCAAGGCCACGCCGCCCGCCTCGATTTCTTCAACCAGCTGCGCCGGGGGATTCATCCGGTCCCACCGAATCTGTTCAGCAGCGCTCCCTAAAACGTCAACGACCAGACGACCGGTATTTGATCGTTTGTCGAACTCTTTAAAATGGGTCAACAGGGTAATTTTCATACCTTCAGCCACCTTGCCTCTACTTGTAAAATGAGAGCTTTACCGGAAAAAACTGTTTTTGGGGTTAATGCTAAAATCACATCCGTAACGGGGCAGGAAATCTAGCAGAACGGGACGGGATCGTCCAGACTATAACGATGTCACTGCAAAAAAACCGACTCCCCGGGACATTTTATGATAAGGTGACCGGCATGCCAAACCAATTGGAGGAGAGATGACGCTTGAGAACATAGGTAAAAAAGCAGCCATAATAGCTCTGCTGCTGGTCGTGACAGCGGGTGGCCTGTTTGCCGGGTATGTAATGATTGTGCTTAACGTGAGCTATTCAAAGGGTGAGCGAGTAGGCTACGTCCAAAAGTTTTCTGAAAAAGGGTGGCTCTGCAAAACCTGGGAAGGGGAGCTGCAGATGCTGCCGGTTCCGGGAGCGATGCCGGAAAAATTCCTTTTCTCTGTACGTGATAAAAGCTTGATCAGCAAAATAAATGCATCCATGGGGAAGAAACTGGCGCTCTCCTATGAACAGCATAAAGGCGTTCCCACCAACTGTTTTGGCGAATCAGAATATTATGCTGTCGCCGCAAAACCGCTGGAATAGCTGCGGCATGAAAGCAGTTGCGGGCATACTTCTGATACGTGCCTGCTGCAGCCACTGGCATGTTTTGCGCACCCTTGCGACTCTTGCCTTGGCAGTACCGATATCGCGCGGTTGACTGTGCAATTGTCCAATATCCTGGCAGCTGACAAGAGTTAGATCGCTATTTGATACTCCTACATCCTTCAAAAACAGGCCAAAAAAAATGCGCCTCTAATCATTTCCATGAATATACATCCTGCAAAAGTTCTAATATTTTGACTATCCGATTATAAAGTATTCCCGACTCTGTTGCCTGCTATCGTGATTTCGGGGGATGCCATGCCGTAAAAAACAGTTTATACCCTCATCATCGTTTGTAGTGGTTGCCCCAAACTGTTGTCGGTAAGGAAGCGACTGATCTAACATTTTTTGCGGTTTACCGTTGTATTTCACTAAAAATCTATATACGCTTACTTTCACTTAAAAACCGGACTTCCACCACAGACATCAGCTGCTTCGCACCTAAAGGAGAACACCGCTATGGCGCATATACTGATAATTGACGACGAAGCGGATATCCACTTTATTTTGAAAGAGTTTTTCACACACGAAGGACACCAGGTTGATACCGCCGGAAACGGCAAGACCGGGCTGCGTATGGTGGAGCTTAATCACTATGACCTGGTGATTACCGACGTAATCATGCCGGAAATGGACGGTTTGGAGGTTATCACCGCTATTAAACGAAAATTCCCGGACATACAGATCATAGCGATGACCGGCGGGACGGCTAAAATTGACAAGGACCTCCTGCTGTCGACTGCCAATTTAATGCGCGCGGATAGAGTTGTCGCCAAGCCGCTCGATTTAAAAATACTGAAAGCCGTAGTAAACGAAGTACTGGCGAGTTGAAGTAGCTTAAAGAGCTTACCTCACCATAGAGGACGAAGGCATGAACGTTAGCATATTTAAGCTGTCGCTCAATACGCGGGTATGCATCCTCACTCTGCTCATTTTCCTGATCAGCGTCTGGTCGCTGACAGGCTATGTCAACCATGTATTGCAGGAAGATATGCAACACCTGCTGACTGATCAGCAGGCCTCAACGACTGCGATTGTTGCGGCAGATATAAATTCCGATTTCGAGCTCCGTATAAAAACGCTGGAAAATGAAGCTTCAGCAATTACTTCGGCCAAGCTGGGCAACGCCGCATCCACACAGACATACCTCGACGGACATCTTCATCTTCAAGGAATGTTTAACGCCGGTGTTTTCGTTACCGGTCTTGATGGCACCCCTATTGCGGATATTCCAGTCTCGGCGGATCGACTCGGCCGCAATGTAATGGACAGAGATTACATGATCGCTGCCCTCAAAGAGGGGAGATCGTCAATTGGCCGACCGGTACTGGGCAAGAGCCTGAAGTCTCCGGTATTCTCTGCAGCCGCACCTATTCGCAATGCCGAAGGCAAGGTAATTGGCGCCATTGTTGGAGTGACCAATCTTGGCAAACCAAATTTTCTGGACAGGATTGCGGATCAACACTACGGCAAGAGCGGCGGCTATCTGGTTGTCGCACCCCAACAACGGCTGATTGTCTCGGCCACCGACAAAAAACGCATCATGGAAATCCTTCCCGCTCCCGGCGTAAACCCGTTTATCGACCGCGCTATTCAAGGTTTTGAGGATTCAGGGGTTACTACAACGCAACAGGGCATGCAAGTGTTGGTCTCAACCAATAGGATCCCGACAGCAGGCTGGTATGTGGCAGCCCTGCTCCCAACGGCAGAAGCCTTTGCCCCAATTTACTCGGTAAAAAAACGTCTGCTACTGAGCGTACTCTTCCTTTCCCTGACAGCGTGCGGTCTTACCTGGTGGTTTATCAAGAGCCAGCGGGTCCACAAATTACTGGAGCGTCGTGTCGAGGAACGAACGCGGGAGCTGCGGAAGTCGCGTGATGAGTGGGTACGGACGTTCAACGCCATTCCTGACAAGATCATGATTCTGGACACCAAATACCGGATTATTCATGCAAACCAGGCGACTGAACCTCTTCCGTGCAGGATATCGGATACCAATCTCACCTGTTACTGTCACAATGTTGAGCATGGTCTGGATGAGCCGCTGGAGAACTGCCCGCATATATCGCTTCTCTTCGATGGCAATAAACATGAAGAAGAAATTCTGGATCCGCTGTTAAACCGCTATTTTCATATTTCAGTAGCCCCGCTTTTTGATGACGGGGAACTGGTAGGCAGTGTCCATATTGCCCGTGACATAACTGCAATCAAACAGGCTGAAAAGTTCGAACAGTTTCGAAGCCATACGCTGGAACTGCTCGCACAGGATGTGCCGCTCACCGTCATTCTTGCCGCCATCGTACGGGGGGTGGAACAGCTCAATCCGGCGATGCTCTGCAGCATATTGCTGCTGGATAGCGAAGGAAGACATCTTGGTAACGGAGTCGCGTTCAGTCTACCTGATTTCTATAACGCCGCAATTGAGGGAATCGAGATCGGCCTGGGCGTCGGTTCGTGTGGAACGGCCGCTTTTACCGGTGAACGCATCATCGTGGACGACATTGCAACCCACCCCTATTGGGCCCCCTTCAAAGAGCTGGCAGCCAGTGCCGGCCTGGGCGCCTGCTGGTCGCAACCAATTCTTTCGTCATCCGGCCATGTGCTTGGTACCTTTGCCATTTATCACCATGAAGCACGCACACCTGGCGAACTCGAAATCACCACTATTGAACAAGCCGCAAATCTGGCCAGTATCGCTATTGATAAAAGTAATCTGTCTGAAACCCTCCATGCCAGCGAGCTGCGCTTCCGCTCCTTTGTTGAGAATGCCAACGATGTCCTGTTTTCTCTGACACCCGAAGGGTACTTCAGTTATGTCTCTCCCCTATGGCAGGACGCATTTGGCTATGAGCCGAACGAAACAATCGGTCAGCCGTTCGGCCTCTTTGTCCATCCTGATGATGTTGCCGGCTGTGTCGAATTCATACGCCTGACGTTAATGTCAGGCAAAAAACAGAGCGGGGTGGAATATCGGGTACTCTGCAAGGATGGCAGATATGTCTGGTACAAGGCGAATGCGTCTCCGGTAACAGATCCGGTCACTGGTGCGCTGGCATTTATCGGTATCGGTCGGGATATCACCGAACGTAAACGGGCAGAAGAAGAGTTACGCCTGGCCAAAGCAACTGCCGAAGCGGCCAAAGAAAAACTGTCACTGTCTGCAAAAGCCGGTGGTGTGGCCTTTTGGGAATATGACGTAATTAACAACAAACTGTATTGGGACGACCAGATGTATCTCCTCTACGGAGTCCGGCCTGATACCTTCGAAAACGTATATCAGGCGTGGACGGCGGTGCTGCACCCGGATGATATTCTGCGTGTTAACGAGGACGTCAGGAAGGCGCTAAGCGGTGAAAAAGAGTATGAACTTGATTTCCGTGTGGTGTGGCCTGATTATTCGATTCACACCATCTCCGCCGCCGGTAAAGTGCAACGCGATGCTGCCGGTCAACCGGTGAGCATGCTCGGCACGAACTGGGATATCACCAAGGCAAAGCAGGTAGAAGAAGAGCTCCTGTCCTTTTCCCGGCTGTTGAAAGAAAAGAACAGCGAACTGAACGAGGCCCTGATTGCAACTGAGCAGGCAAACGCTGCCAAGAGCCAGTTTTTATCGAATATGAGCCATGAAATCCGCACGCCGCTGAACGCAATCATCGGCTTTTCGTCACTACTTTTGAATACCACTCTCCCCCCCCGGCAGCATGACTATATCGGAAAAATACATTCCGCAGGGGAGTTGCTGCTTAACATTGTTAATGACATTTTGGATTTTTCCAAAGTAGAGGCCCGGCAGCTGCAGATTGAACAGATTACCTTCCGGCCCGCCATCATAATTGACAATGTCATCAGTATGGTGCAGCAAAAAGCTTTTGAGAAAGGGTTGCAACTTCTGGTCGACACATCACCGGAGATTGCACCGTATCTGATTGGCGACCCGCACCGGCTTATCCAGATCATGACCAACCTGCTCAGTAATGCCGTCAAATTCACGGAGCAGGGGGAAGTTGAACTCACCTTAACAGTGCTGAAGCAGGATAATGGGCGGCAACAGATCAAAGTTTCCATACGCGACACCGGCATCGGCCTTTCGGGTGAGCAGATCAAAAAACTCTTTAAACCCTTTACCCAGGCGGACGAAAGCACTACTCGGCGCTTTGGCGGAACCGGGCTGGGACTGTCCATCTGCAAACTGTTACTGGAACTGATGGAGGGCGAAATATCCTGCGAGAGCAGACCCGGCTTGGGCACTGTTTTCAGCTTCACCGCCTGGTTCGGCATCGGCCGGGAAAGCGACCTTCTGGAGCAGTCCCAGATGAACTTCTACGGCGGTACGGAAGGGGTGCGACCGGCATACGATTTTACCGCTTTCCACATTCTGCTGGTGGAAGACAATGAGACCAACCAGCAATTGGCTATTGAGCTGCTCAAAGAGAGCGGTGCTGGTGTGGATGTGGCTGCCGATGGCTCTGAAGCGGTGACGCTTGTTACAACCGGCAGCAGAAGGTACGATCTGCTGTTGATGGATGTTCAAATGCCGGTCATGGACGGCTATGAGGCGACCAGACTGATACGGGCGGACCGTCGTTTTGCCACCCTGCCGATCATCGCTATGACGGCGTATGCCCTGCAGGAGGAGCAGGCGAAAATCATCGAAACCGGCATGAACGCGCTCATCCCAAAACCGGTTGATGCCCGGACCATGCTCCGGACAATTGCGTCATTTCTGGGCGTGCAGGCATCAGACGGGCCTGCTCCGGACAGACATGAAAGTGGTACTGCTGTCGCGGCAATTCCTGACATTGCCGGGCTTGACACCGCCGCCGCTCTGGAACGTCTCGAAGGCAATGAGAATCTTTATACCTGGCTGCTTCGTTCGTTTGTCGATAACAAGTCGAATGCAGTGCAGGAGATAGAAGAAGCGTTAAGCGGGGGGGATACCCTGTCGGCAATGCGCCACGCCCATACCATCAAGAGCAGCGCCGGAAGCATCGGTGCAGTGGCGTTGACGGCTCTGGCACTGCAGCTCGAAACCACCATCGACCGGGGTGAACCGCACGAACAAATCGAAGCCGCTCTCGCCTCTTTTGCTATCGAAATGGAACATACCGTGCGCGTTCTAATGAGCTATCTACCACCCGTTCAGCCGAAGAGCGACAACCCTGCGTCTGGCAGACAGGAACGGGATTAAAATAGAGTGAATAGGAGCTCCAGTGGGGATATCTCCCTATTTTTCCGCCAGCATTTCATGCACCGTTTCCTCCCGGTTTTTTTTGATTGCGGCCTCCGTCGTCAGGGATATTTTCTGAGAGAAAATCGCCGCCGGGCTCTCAAGATTTTTCTCGATCAACCGGTGAAAACGGCTCGGCAGATAGATGTTTCGGGCAGTTTGATACTCAAGAGTCGGACGGTCATCGTTATAGAGAGGAGCGCCGGCAGCAAGTTTTGCAAGCGTATCCGGCCCCATCAGAAAGTTTGCGGCAAAGACCTCTTTCCTGTTCATCACACGCAACGACTTGCCGTTAAATGCGTATTCAAGATCGGTATTCAGTTTTGCATCGTTACGCAGCAGTCCCAAACGCGCGGCAGATAACCGTGGCGACTGCGTCGCGTTCCCGATTAACATCAGCTCCGCGTATTTGTTGTACCAGAGCGTACTCTGCGGGAACACCTCAAGAAAACTACGCACAACCGCGCGAAACTGCTCTTCCGTAAAAAACCCGACCGGTACGAACTGACATGCCAGACCGTTACTGTTCAGCCGCTTTTTGACATCACGATAAAAATCAACCGTGTAAAAGGAAGCAATCTGGGGTCGAAAAGATTGGCCGACTTCAACTGAAACTATATCGTAGGTGGCTTTCGTGGAGGAAGCGAAGTTGCGGCCATCATCGGGAATGACGTGCGTCCGTGCGTCGCTGAGCCAGTCGGCATCAAAATGGCGCTGCAAAATTCCGGGCAAGTTTTTTTCAATATCAACACAATCGAGCCGCTCGATGCCATACATCAGAAACCGGCTCGCCGTCTGACCGGTCCCCATGCCGATCACCAAAACCCGTTTCGGGTCCTGATGCAGGATCATCGGGATGTGGGCGGTAAGGATCTGATGCCCCTTCTGGTATTGCCCCTGCCACATGCGGTCAATTTCCAGCGTTTTAATCCCGCCCTGTTCAACCACCGCAACAAAGGAAGAAATTCCCTCCGCATATTCAATCATCGTCCGGTTCCCGGCAAGAAATTCACCCGGGAGGTCGACCGTGCTGCAAAACGGTACGACAGACCACGCTATGGTAACTCCGCCTGCGATCAATCCCCTCCGCAGCAGGGTCATCCGTTCGGAAAAAACAAAAATCGTGTAGGTTCCGACTGTCAGACTGATGCAGGTAAGGATGATAAGCGTCGCAAACATGCCCGCTTCGGGGAGGAGATAAAATCCGACCAGCAGTGAACCAGCAATTCCGCCGAGGGTACTGACCGCCGTAAGAGCCCCGAAATCCCTGCCAGAATTAATCGATCGTGTCGCTATCAGCCGGTATGCCAGAGGGAACGATATTCCGGAGGCAAGAGAGGGTATCAGGATGATGACAATAGTGAGAAGAGCCTGCATCGGCACGGAACCGGTATTCCGGATCCAGTCCCAGGCGGCAACCGGCTGAAGGAGGATCAACAGGACAGAGAATGCTATGAAAATATTGGCGATACCAAACAGGAGGGCATCCTGACCGGGACGCTCCTTTACTACGAGAACGGCCAATCCACCAGCAGCGATGCCGAGGAGAATTGCGCCAAGTGAAAATATGCAGGTGTACACAGTATTGTGAATAATGAGTGACAGGAACCGTACCCAGAGCAACTCGTATCCTAACGCAACGAATCCTGCCCAGAAAAAAAGAGCATACAGAATAAAACCGGTGAGTTTTGAATCAACCAGAGTCCCGCTGTTTTCTTCGGAGGACCGTAACACCGGTGCAGCGCTGCAGGAAAGAGACGGAGCTGAGCATGTTCTTGAGATAAGGACAATTCCTGCACCGACGGCAAAGCTGATTGAAGCGTTGAGCCAAATTGCAGCGTTCATACCGAGGAGGGGGATGAACCAGAGTCCGCAGAGCATGCAGCCGAGGAAAGCGCCGAGAGTATTTACCGCATAGAGTATTCCTGCGGCAAAACGGATATCCGCCTGCCTGTTATAAATTGAAAATTGGCAGAGCAACGGGAGGGTTCCCCCCACCAGCAGGCATGTCGGCAGGATGACAGCTGCGACCAGCGCCGACCGCACCAGGAGATGGAGGGCCTGATTAATTCCTGCCCATTGGTATACATACGCTGAGAGTTCTCCGGCAAAAGTGAACAGTGTCGGCGTAGCAGCCGCCATCAGTCCGATGGCACATTCGAGAATCCCGTATAACAGGAGGGGGTTACCGCTACGAGTGGAAAGTTGTCCAAAAAGGTATGCACCTGCGGCTAAACCACCAAAGAAGACAGCGACAACAATGCTGAGCGACTGAGGGGTGGCGCCGACAAGAAGCGCCCCTTTGCGAATCCAGCAGAGTTCGTATCCCAGGGAAGCGAAGCCGGATAAAAAAACAACAAGGCAAACGATGCGTGGTATCAAAGGTCGTATCCCATACCAGCTATCTGGCCAGCGCTTCAAGCCGTGCGATACGTTCCTCCATTGGCGGGTGGGTAGAAAAGAGCGCCATCATGCCGCCCCCGGTCAGCGGGTTGACAATAAACATATGGGCGGTGGCGGGCCGTGCATCCAGCATAGGAATAGCCTGGGATGCTGTATGCAGCTTGCGCAGGGCACCTGCAAGCGCCAGCGGCCTGCCGCAGATCTCCGCACCGGACGCATCCGCCTGGTACTCACGGGAACGTGACACCGCCATCTGGATCAGCATGGCTGCAATCGGGGCAACAATCGCCATGGCCAGTGAACCGACCATACCGCCTATGCCGCCCCCTTCATTATCGTCGCTGCGACCGGCTCCAAACATGGCGCCCCACTGCAGCATGTTGCCGATCATCGCGATGGCACCGGCAAAGGTTGCGGCGATAGTTGAGATCAGGATATCTCGGTTCTTTACATGGGCCAGCTCATGGGCCATGACCCCTTCCAGCTCATCCGGCGTAAGAACGCGCAGAATCCCCTCCGTTGCAGCGACGGCGGCATGGCCGGGATTACGTCCGGTGGCAAAAGCATTAGGTGAGTCATCCGGAATGATGTAGACCTTCGGCATGGGAAGTTTTGCCCGAACGGCCAACCGCTCGATCATGCCATAGAATGCCGGATGAACCTCGCGGGTAATTTCCTGAGCGTTGTACATCCTGAGCACGATCTTGTCGGAAAACCAGTAGGAGCCGAAGTTCATAACGACAGCCATCAGGAAGGCGAAGACCATGCCCCCCTGCCCCCCGACAGCTCCGCCCATGACGACCAGCAAAATGGTCAGCAGGGAAAGGAGAAAAGTGGTTTTAAAGATGTTGTTCATTGTGAGTACCTCCTGCTTGTCTGATCTGTCAGTTCAATTACTTCACGCTTTTTTTCATACGTTCAATGCGCTCTTTTACCCGGTCCAGAAGCCTTCTGGCCCAGATGAATTCCGTGGCCAGTATCGCCAACCCGATCGGGATAACTATGAATGCCGGTCCCGGCAACACGATCATGGCTACCCCGGCAAACAGGATCGTGAAGCCGACCACAACCACTATCAGGCGCCTGGCCTGCGTTAGAGTCCTAAGCATAAGATGATTCATTCTTCTATGAACCTCGTTACATCAGAGAGCGAAATGGGCTACTGTGCCATCTGCTTCAGAATCTGCTCCAGCTTGCGCAACTCCTCGCCATACCCCGACCAGTTCCCCTGGCGCTGCAGGGTGGTCGCCTTCTCATAAATGCTCATTGCTTCTTTTGCCAAAGCGGCGGGAGATGCTTTTGCGCCTGATGTTACCATTGCAGCTGATGCGACAACAGCTTTTTTACCACCAAAGAGCCGCTGCAGTGCCAGCTCCAGATTCTCCTCCATAACCACCTGATCACCGAAGGCGACAATAACCCGCTTTAATTCCGGCAGACCGGCTTTATCCGCAGCAAGGAACAGCGGCTGCACATAGAGCAGTGATTTCTCGATCGGGATGACCAGCAGGCTCCCCCGGATAACCTCGGAACCGCGCTGATTCCAGAGGGTCAACTGCTGGGAGATGAAGGAGTCCTGATTGATGCGGGCGTCGATCTGTTTCGGACCGTAGATCAGCCGGTCGCGCGGGAATGTGTAGGCGCGGATTTTTCCGTAATTCTCCCCATCACAGCGGGCGGTCAACCAGGCAGCGAGATTGTCACGTTTTGACGGTGTAAACGGCAGCAGCAGAATGTACTCCTCCACCTTCTCTCCCGGCAGTTTCATAATGGTGTAATAAGGCTCCATCGGTTTTTCACCCAGAGCTGGAACCTGCCAGAGATTCTCTTTGTTGTAGAAGACCTTCGGGTCGGTCATATGATACGCGGCGAACATGGCCGCCTGCAGCTGGAGAAATTGATGCGGATAGCGCACATGGCTGCGCATATCTGCCGGCATGTCGGCCAGCGGTTTGAAGAGCGCCGGAAACATCCGGGCGTACACTTTTGCCAGGACATCATTCGGATCGCTGATATAGAAATTGAGTGTACCGTCATAGGCATCAATAGTCGCCTTGACCGAATTCCTCATGTAGTTGATCCCCCCCTGGATCGGCTTTGAATAGGGGAGTCGATCCGAATACGTATAGGCATCGATTATCCATTTCAGCCGTCCCGTTGCATCGACCACCATGTAGGGATCACCGTCAAAACGAAGGAACGGTGCTATCGCTCTGACGCGCTCGTTGATGTTGCGGTTGTAGATAATACGGCTTTCGGCGGTGATATCTGACGAAAGCAGGATTTTTTCCGTTTTGAACGTAGCAGCGAACAGCGCTTTTTTGAGGAGCGAGTCGATCGGCACCCCACCCTTGCCGGCGTAGGTTGTATTGATATTTCCGGTGGCTGTCGGATAGCTGAATTCGGGGACCTTTGTCTTGACGACGACATAGTCGTTTGACAACTCACCAAAATAGATTTCCGGTCTGGTTACTTTGATATCCGCCAGACTGATCGGGGGAATATCCTTGACGAAAAACTCCGGCAGCCCCTCTTTGCTGATGCGACTGACCGGGCCAAACGTAATGCCGTTGCCGTGAGTAAAGATCAGGCGTTCGTTAATCCAGTTTTTACTCGGGAGATCAGCGTAGGAGAGTTCACGCGGTGACAGCATGACTTGCGTGTACTGACCGTTCACCTTGTACCGGTCATTATCCACATCGAAAAATTTGTAGTAGGTTCTGATCTGCTGCAGCTGACTGTAGGTCTTCAGCAGCGGGGCGTGATCCCAGAGGCGGATATTTTTGATGGTGGCATCATTGTTGGCGATATCGGCAGCGGTCAGTTTCGTATCGACATCGAAGGGGACGGTTTCGATCTTTTCCAGATCGAAGCCGAAACGGGTAAATTTGAGATTGTTCTCGATATATGGTGTTTCAAGTGCCAGCTCGTTGGGGGCAACCTTGAATTTCTGCAGCAGACCCGGATAGATGCGGATACCGATGACGTAGAGCACGACAACGACCAGCGGCGGCAGCAGCGCCACCCGCCAGGCGCCTTTCCAGATCCCGGCTGCCAGCAGTATCCCCGCCAGTGGCGTCAGGAATGTCAGGATTTTATAGGTGAGCAGGCGGGAGTTCACATCCACATATCCGGCGCCATAAAAGGAACCGTTGTTGGAAAACAGCAGCTGGAAACCGTCCAGAGAGAAACCGGCGGCAATGACGCAGGAGAAAATCCCTACCAGAATCGCAAGATGCCGCCGAACCTTCACATCAATTACTGCGCCCCGCTCTGACAGAATGATGCCGCCCCGGACATAATAGACCGCTGCTGCCAAAGCTGTGGCCGCCAGCAGCACGAAACCGGCAAAGCCATTGAGTATTTCCCAGAATGGCAGACTGAACAGATAGAAACCGATATCCTTACCGATGACCGGGTCGACGGTTCCGACATCCACCCTGTTCGTGAAGAGCAGCGCCTCTTCCCAGCGCAGCGCACCCCAGTTTGCAGCAAGGAGAGACAAGATGACAGTGGCGAGGATGGCTAACGGCTTAACAAAGCGGATCGCATCATCCCTGTTCACACGGAAGTTGCCGCCGCCTACGATGGAAATGCCGCTGTAAGGGAATTGCGCCCTGTTCGCATACATTAGATTGACCATGATAAAGGCGCACAGGAACACGCCGAAAAGGAGCCCTACCCCGGTTTTTGCATACAGAGTCGTCGTAAAAACCGAAGCAAAACCGGTTTCAACAAAAAAGAGCCAATCCGTGTAGTAATTGAGCAGGGAAGATACAAAGGGCAGTACTACCGTAACGAGAATCAGAACCAGAATAAATTTGTTTTTAAACATGTAATACTCCTCTTATCATACAATTTCTGTGACCAGAACCATTCGTGCCACCGATGGAGCCAACAACAACGTAATCGTTTGATTACGACCTGGTATCAGCGCCAGAGGCTCAGCGGCGGATCAGTGACGACCGCACGCAGAATATCACTGCGAGAGATGAAGCCTACCAGAAGTCCGCTGTCGTTCGTGATAGGAGCTCCGTCCACACCATTGTCGAGCATGACGGAGGCAATACGCCGAATATCGGTCACCGGTGAAGCTGCGACAACAGGAGTAGTCATGACATCGCGAACCCGACGACTGAGGCTTTCAACAATCTGTTCGCCATCAATGTTGATGGCGGTCAGCAGATCGCGCTCGCTGACGATGCCGACAAGTTGTGCGTTGTCATTAAGCACCGGTGCCTGATGAATGTGGTGATCACGCAGAGTCCGCCAGGCCTGCGCCACATCGTTGCCATCCAAAACGGTGATAACTCTATGCTGCATGATCTGTTCGGCATGATAGAGCGGCCCTCGATCGATCTCTTGCGGCAGCATGGCAAGGTACGCGCGGACGGCATCTTCATGAGGCCGGCCGACCGGGTGGGTCATAACCTCAGGCTCCTCACCATCTTGAGTTACAGGACGTGAAGCCCGTGCCTTTGAAAGCGCATGTACCCGGTTCATTGCTTCAAGGGAGCCGCTGAACACCTGTCCTGTTATACCGTAGATCGAAAACATGGCATTACCCTTTCTGCTCTTGGTGCGAAATTATTGTGCTACCGCGACTGATACCAGCATATTATTACTTTCCAACAGAATGTTCCAGATGTGGCTGATGAAGTTTGACCGGCGTACCGTTCCGGAGCCGCAGATTGAGCATCTCAACCAGCACCGAGAAAGCCATGGCAAAATAAATGTATCCTTTGGGGATATGCATATCAAAGCCATCTCCGATCAATGCGACCCCGATCAAAATCAGGAAACTGAGCGCAAGCATCTTAATGGTCGGATGTTTTTCTACGAAGGCACTGATTTTACCGGAGAAAAGCATCATAAATCCAACAGCAATGACAACTGCGGCGATCATTATAGCAAGCTGACTGGCCATCCCCAGTGCGGTGATGATCGAATCAAGCGAGAAGACTATGTCCAGCAGGAGTATTTGGACAAGCACCGCACCAAACGTAGACCCGACACGGGCGGATGAGATTTTCTCCTCACCCTCAAGCTTCTCGTGAATCTCCATGGTGCTTTTCCAGAGCAGGAACAGACCGCCGGAAATAAGAATCAGGTCCCGTCCGGAAATTTCGTTGCCCAGCACCGCAAACAACGGAGCAGTCAACCCCATTAGCCAGGTAAGCGAAAAAAGCAGCGCGATACGGATGAACATTGCCAGCCCAAGACCGACCAGCCGGGCTTTCTCCTGCTGATATGCCGGTAATTTGCTCGCCTGGATGGAGATAAAAATAATGTTGTCAATGCCGAGTACAATCTCCAGTGCACTCAGCGTCACCAGCGCCATCCAGACCTGCGGATCCATTACCCATGCCATGGTTGTTGTCTCCTTTTCCTCTTTTGCTTACATTGCATACAATAAAAAAGACCTTTATCCACCGCGTGATTATACGCATTGGATAAAGGTCTTGCTTGCGATGGTTATCGTTCCCGGTCCGAGTCTTGCGACTGTGCTGACGAACACGGGATCAGCCATGTCTCCGGCTGATAGCTACTCCCCTTTATAGGTGATTGGACTCTAATTGATCTGCACCGGGTTTGTCAAGCAGCATTTATTTTCCGCCACGGCGAGATCCCGCTATCTTTAATCTTTACCGAGATCTGATTTAAGCCGCTCGACTAGCAGTTCGAACGTTTGCTGAAAGGAACCCGGATTTTTGCTGGCATTGCCGCCGACCGTTACCGCACCATCCTGAATGCGGATCCAGATGCGACGGTGGGACATAAAAAAGGCGATATAGATGCCGATAACCATCAGAAAGCATCCCAGCCAGACGATCTCAACTCCGGGATCTCTGGCCACCTGCAAGCCGGTGTACATCCGTTCCTCAGCTCCCTTGTAATGGATTACCGGCCCGGTACCATGTTCCTGTGCGTGCTTGATATTCAATTCAGGATGGTTGGCGTAGATCACAAACTTCTCCGTTTTTCCGCTTGCCGTGTGCAGTTCTACCTGAGCAGCAGCCCCGGTCAGCCCCGCAACAAATGGTGCAATATCCTTTGTCGCTTCCATGATGTGCAGGCTGCTGCCGTCGGGCAGGCTCACGGAAGCTTGACCGGAAACAGTCAGATTAACAGGATTTTTGCCGTCAAGGTCCGTGACAGTCAGGAAATAGTTACCGGCATTGCCATAGCTCGATTGATAGAAGGTAATCCCTTTGTAACTAAGAGGATCGTTGACGATGACACGTACGTTCGTGTAGTCGGGGACCGGTTTGCCATTTTCCAGTACCGTCAGGATGCTTTTGAACTCTTTCGGGGCTCCGCTCGGGTATTTGGCCATACTGAATTTTTCGAGGCGTACGGAGTAGCCAAGGTCGATCTCTTTTTCCGAGCGGGTCATGACTTTGGCGACACTTTCACCTTCGAGAATATTCACATAGCCTTTGAAGCCGAAGAGCGAGCCGACTATGGAACCGATAAAGATAATAATGATGCTCAGATGGACGAAATAGACCGAGAGTCGGCACCAGGGGGTTTTCTGGGCAAAGAGGTGCCAGGCGCCATCAACCTCGGAGACGACCGGAGTGGAAAATTCCGCGCCGAGAAAGGCAACAAGCCGCTCTTTGACTGCAGACGGTTCAGACGAAGTTTTTATTGTTGCCACATTGGCAAGAGACTTCTCCAGGCCGACACTCAGCGTCGTTACCGGATGGGAAATCATCTTCCAGATATGCGGCAAACGCTTGAAAGAGCAGGCGACCAGGTTAACCGTCAGCAGATACAGCAGCAGAATGAACCACCAGGAATGGTACATATCAAAAAAGCCGACGGCCTTGTACAGCTTTATTTTTGCGGGGCTGATCTGGGCGAGATATTCCTCGGCGGGAATCCCCTGAGGAATAACCGTCCCGATAATCGAGATGACCGCCAGAGAGATCAGCAGGAACATGGTCAGCTTCAATGAACAGAAGAAATCCCAGAGGGAGTGCAGAAAATCATTTTTAGGTGGTGTCACGAGTGCGTTCTCCTTATAAGTTATATTTCATTCATCCGGCACAGTTGGTATTGGTGTGTCATTTCTTCCATGTCTGGGACAGTACTCTGTAGGTTCCGTCCCCGGGAGATAATACTCATCCCGTTTTTTCGGGCAGTCAGGAGTCGCCAGATATCCTGTTTCAGGGTCAATGCCAACAGAGACCACCGTATCCGGGCGCGAAAAATCAGCCGCCGGTCTGGTTGCCACCGCTTTACGCATGAATTTTTCCCAAATCGGAGCAGCAACCGCCCCGCCGGTAAAACCTTTCCCTCCGGGCTTCGGTTTGTCGTAGCCGACCCAGACCCCGGTTATAATCTGCGGGGTATAGCCGACAAACCAGGCATCGCGATAGTCATCAGTCGTTCCGGTCTTTCCGGCGGAGGGATGAGCCAGGCTGAATTTTTTAAGACTTTTTGCGGTGCCATACGTCATGACGCCTTTGAGCATCTGCGTGGTAACAAAAGCCACAGCGGGAGAAAGAACCGGGAGGGTTGCGGGAGGGATGTCGACCCAGACATTGCGTTTGCGGTCATATATTTTGATAATGGTTCTCGCCTCAGGACGCACACCACCGTTGGCGAGTGGGGCATACGCCAACAGAAGCTCACTTAAGGTCACTTCGTCTGTCCCCAGCGCAAGCGAAAGACCATTCTCCGCGCGTATCGACAACCCCATTTTTCCGGCAAATTCGACAAAAGAAGGGATACCGACGGCATCCAGCAGCTTAACCGCTATGACGTTATTGGAATATGCCAGGGCCTGACTGAGGCTCAGCTCTCCGTAGACCTCCTTACCGTAGTTCTGTGGTTTCCAGGTTTCATTGGCACCACTCGGATATGAAACCGGAGAGTCATCCCACAAGCTGGCGGCCGTAAATCCTTTTTCCAGGGCAGCGGCATAAATCAGCGGCTTTATTGCGGAGCCAGGTTGACGTTTGGCGAAAAATGCGCGGTTATAGGAGTTGCGAATACCGTCTACCCCACCCACTGCGGCAAGAACATCGCCGGTAACCGGATCAAGGCTGACCAAAGCCCCCTGCAGCCCTGGCGATAATTTCTTTACCCCTTCCTCTAACGCCACTTCTGCACTCTTCTGCAAAGCCAGATCCATGGCAGTGGTAACTTCAAGACCACCCTGCTCGAGAACACCCATTCCATATCGTTCTATCAATTTACTGCGGATATGAGCAATATAGTGCGGCGCCTGACTCGGCTGAGTGAAGGTAACGCGCTGGTTTCTCAGCTTCTCCCGCTGAGCGGGGGTGATCATCTCCAGAGTCACCATCCGCGTGAGTACGGCATCCCGCCGCCCGGTGACCTGGGCAGATTTACCGAGCGGATTGTAGCGGGCCGGGTTTTTCTGCACACCTGCCAGCAGGGCACACTCGGCTTCGTTCAGCTCCTCCGGACTTTTATCAAAATAGAGCCGGGCCGCCTGGGCAACACCCCAGGCCCCATTGCCGTAATAAATTTCATTGAAATACATCTCCAGAATCTGCTTCTTGGTGTACTTTTGCTCGTATTCGAGAGCCATTTTGGCTTCTTCGTATTTTCGTTCGATAGTCTTTTCACTGGATAAATATCTGTTTTTGATCAACTGCTGGGTGATGGTCGAGCCCCCCTCGGCGAAACGCCGCTTGACGACATCCTTCACCAGAGCCCGCGCGATGCCGCGCACATCGATGCCTCCATGCTCATAAAAACGCGCATCTTCAACAGCCACGACAGCCTTTTGCAGAAAAACAGGGATTCGGTCAATAGTAACCCAGTACCGTTTATCCGGCAGAATTCTACCGGCGAACTGACCCTTATTATCGAAAATCTTTATTGATGTATAACCGAGCGGCAGGGGTGGATACGTGGCAATACTGTCTTGGGCCCAAACCGGGGAGGCGAGCGTCAAGAACAGGAAAAGAGCTGCTGCAAAGGGGAATAGTGCCTTCAGAATCCTACTCGCAAGCCGAGAACAACAGAGTGACAGAAATAATCCATCTTGAATTTCTGCCCGGTTGCTTCGGTTAATTCAGGGCGGAGGCTGCCGAAAAAGCGGTAGCCAAGATCGAAATTCAGATTTTTAGTCACCGGGAAATCAACCCCGGTTCCCAACTGGTACGCAAAGACGGTGTCTGAACCGGTGGCCAACGGTTGACCGGTCACCTTCAAATCAGAAGCCTCTATACGGGCAACCCCGAGTCCGATTCCAAAATAAGGCACCCAGTTTTTTTTGTCAGGGTAAACGCCGAAAAAGTTAATCAGCAGGCTGTCCGCCTTTACGTCGCCGGCCCCCTTGAAGGTTCCTTCGGCAAACGTTACCTCATCGAGCTGGTTACTGCGATGGGTGTATTCAAGTTCAATCCGCCCCTCGCCGACAGGATTGCCCGGCGCGAAATCCCAACCGAGTACGGCGCTCCCCTGCAGAGCCGGTTTAAAGGTGAATTTGAATTCTCCCTGGCTGTCATCGCTCTTCGCATCCAGCATCGCGTTTCCCCCGGCGGAAATCCCGATGTAGGGGCCCGAGTGCTGTGCCATAACCGGGCTGCAGAGCAGCAGCGGCAGGCAGAGGGTGATTATCATTCGGCAGATTCGTTTCATATGGTTCCTTCCTGAGTGCGGAAATAGTTTAAGCTACTGTACTCTTACTATGGTTGTTGCGAATTGTCCGCCATACTGAGCTGTAATAATGGCAGATCCGGCAATATTCCCCCCAGAAACCAATCCAGTAGCGTTGACAGTTGCAGTTATGCTGTTGGATGTCCAAGTGGTGCCGTTAGCTGCCACATCCTTTGCTGAGCCATCATTAAATGTTGCGTTTAGCGCCAGTTGTAGAGAAGTGCCGACAGGCAGAACTGGGTTGGCCGGAGTGATCTGTAATCCATTTGCACTCAGAACTGGAGCCGTAACCGTAAGGTTTGTTCTTCCGTTGATACCGTTTAGAGTGGCAGTGATTATTGTCGTACCCTCTGCAACGGTGGTAGCGACACCGCTGCTGGCAATAATACTAGCAACGCCGGGTGCAGATGAACTCCAGCTAGCAGTGGTGATGTCAGAAATTGTTCCGTCGGAATAAGTACCCTTAGCTACGAAAGTCACTGTTTTTGAGAACCCTACGATTGAAGAGTTCGCCGGCGTGACCGTAATCGACTGCAGTATCGCTGGTGTAACAGTAAGTGTGGCTGTCGGAGAAGTTGCGATACCACCAAAGGCAGCAGAAATAGTCGCACTCCCTTCAGCAAGACCTTTGGCAAGGCCCTTGCTGGCTGGGTCGTTACTGATGCTCGCAGCGATCGGATCCGAAATTTTAGTAACAGTCCAAGTCGCATCAAAAGTCAGGTTCTGGATTGATGTGTCCGAAAAAACACCCTTTGCCTCAAACTGAGTGGTCAAACCGTTAGCCACTGATACAGTGGCAGGCGTGATTGTCATGTTTTGTATAGTGGCGCTCGACACCGTCACCGTGTAGGGAGCTGATACCCCCTCTACCGTTGCAGTCACAACTGCAGTCCCCGGAGCAACGGCAGTCACCCGGTTTATATTCGGTGCAGTCGTATGTTTGAAATCAGCCACGGCAGGTGAAGCGCTCGACCAGACCGCCTGTTCGGTAACATCACGGCTGAACTGACCGGAATAGTGGCCGGTTGCAGTAAGTTTGGTGGATGTTCCATTGGCAATCGTCGAAGAAACCGCACTGATCGTAATTGACGTCAGCGGGGTGAAATCATTGGGGCGGGTCGGAGTGCCGTCCCAACCGCAGCCGGATAGCAGCAGCATTGCAAATAAAATTAACCAGAACCGGTTGACCATGCAGACCCTCCACGAAACAGTAATGGCGCGCATAATAACAGGTGTTACGAGAGCAGGCTATGAAAATTTTATCACTTCACGACAACAGATCAACTATGGTAAAAGAGGTCACCCTCAAACTCGCGCATTCCTTCCGGAGATTCAGAAAAATGTCACTAAAAGGCGATCTCGGCAGCTTCCCGATAATCGATATCATCCAGCTGCTGAATGGCACCAGAAAATCAGGTGTATTGAGACTCTCCAGTGAAAAGGGGGAGAGTCAACTGGTGTTCCATGATGGAGATCTTGTCAGTGCCAACTACCTCAATAACCGGGTGCGGATCGGGCAGGTCCTGGTCAGCGCCGGGGCAATAACGGAACAACAGTTGGATCAAGTGCTGGATATTCAGAAAAATGCCGGGGACGATCGCAAGCCACTTGTCATTACACTGCTCGACCATAACATGGTTGAAGAAACTGCTGCCTATAACGGCATAGAATCATTAATCGAGATGACCATTGTTGAGGTTCTGACCTGGAAAACAGGGGAATTCTCCCTGGAAATTGCCAAAAGCGATTATGCCGATGGCTACCATTTTTCCAGGACAAAGTTCCCGCAAAGAATCCTGTTGAACGCTCAGAGGATCCTGATGGAATCATTACGTATCTTTGACGAAAAGGTGCGTAATGGCACCATGGATGAGATCCTGAGTATTGCCGGCGTCACCAATCTGGATCTGGATGCGGAACAACCGGGAAACAATACCCCTGCAATCACATCAAACGGACGTGACCCGGGTGATGCCCTGCCGGGACTCCAGCACCTCCTGACAGCGCAACGGGAGATGATTCAACGGAGCAGCGATCAAGGCTATCGCGAAGTGAATGCGGTCAAGAAGCTCGTTATTGAGGAGTTTCCCTTTGCAGCAAAAGAGCAGCAGCGGCAACTGGTGACGTTACTGACAGGCTCAGCACCGATAGGTGACACAACTATTCCTCCTCCGGACATAGCGGTGATAGTGATTACGAAGTCACCGATGCTGTCGACAATGGTACGGTCGACCTGTTTTCAGGAAAGAGTCTATTCGGTTTCTGCGGAGAACATAACCTCACTTGCCATCAATATCAGGTTGTTGCTCTGTCAAACGGTACAGCTGGTCATTTTTCTTGACGTCCCGCATGACGAGGCCACAGATGACACGATACAAATCTGCACAGAGCTGCAGAAATACCCACAGGCTTCCTTTGTGCTGATTGCCTGTTCGCGTTTCTGGACATCTCTGGGTCTGCAGACACTCAGTTCCGGAATACGTTCCATTATTCCAAGACCCTGCAAAGAATGTGCAGAAGAATCAGCGGCACTACAGGCGCTTGCTTTCTGCTCAGGCCTGGGAGCCTTTCTTCGGTCATTATCGCTGGAATACCGCAGCAGCGATGACCAGCGCTTTTTCACCTGCATAGACCGATTGCGCGACTGCAAGACACGTACGGAGATAGCCGACGCTATCCTTGCATACCTGATAGAACTGTTCGAGCGGGCCATTGTTTTTTCGGTGACGGAATCAGAACTTGTCGCGGAAAAATCTTTCGGGATCAAGGGGGAAAAAGGCGAAGGAGTGGAGCTCCTTGCCAATCTGACAATCCCGCTTGACGATCAGCAGATTTTTGAGGATGTGATTAAAACGGGGCAGATGTACTTTGGGTTTCATAGCGATTCGACGTGGCCGCACCAGCTTTACCGGCTGATCGGCAGAATGGAGGAACCGGAAGTGCTCCTTTTTCCTCTCATACGTGCGAACACAGTCGTAGCTTTAATCTACGCCGATTTCGGATCAAAACCGGCCGCAACTCCATCGCTTCGCTATCTGGAGGCATTATTACAATACACTACTGCCCAGATCAGCGTATCGGCGTATCGTCAGAAACTGCAAGCGATGCTGGAGAAGACGAAAACAACCACGCAGACTGACATGCCTTAATAACCAAAAACGGCAGTACAATAACACAGAGACACGGAGAACACAGAGAAATCAAGGGCTTAAAACAAAAAAAACTGTAATCCTTTTGGGTGAGTCATAAAACCTTTTTTAGTTTATAACTCTCCGATTTTACTCTGTGTTCTCTGTGGCCTCTGTGTTTAAATGCTTTTTCTAGAATATTTCGCAAAAAGGCGACCTCATCGGCCGCCTTTCGTGCTCCATCTTATTTCAAGTTTTTCTTTATCCTCTCAACCGCCTCAATTACATTGTCTCGATTCCCAAAGGCCGACAACCGGAAATATCCTTCCCCGCTCGGTCCGAAACCGCTTCCCGGCGTCCCGACCACGTTGCATTCGGTCAGGAGCTTGTCGAAGAAGTCCCAGCTGGTCATGCCGCCCGGAGTCTTGAGCCAGATGTAGGGGGCGTCCACCCCGCCGAAGATCGTTACGCCAACTTCCGTAAGTCCTTCGCGGATGATGCGGGCATTTTCCATGTAGTAGTCGATACTCTCCTTCGTCTGTTTCCACCCCTCGTCGGAGTATACCGCAGCGGCGGCACGCTGGACCGGATAGGAAGCACCGTTGAACTTGGTAGTGGTACGACGCAGCCAGAGTTTGTTGAAGCTGTAGCGCTCGCCCGTGCTGGTGGTGCCCATAACCTCTTCAGGCACGACAACCAGACCGCAGCGCACGCCGGTAAAACCGGCAGTTTTGGAGAAGGAGCGGAATTCTATGGCACACTTTTTGGCCCCTTCAATTTCGTAGATAGAGTGCGGAATATCCGGATTGGTAATGAAGGCCTCATACGCGGCGTCAAAGAAGATGATCGCGTCGTTGGCGTTGGCATAATCGACCCATCTCTTCAGCTCGGCTTTACTGGCCACGGTGCCGGTAGGATTGTTGGGGAAGCAGAGATAGATAATGTCCACTTTTGTGGTCGGCAGTGCCGGAATAAAGCCGTTAGCTTCGTTGCAGGGGAGGTAGACGATGTTCTCGTAGTAGCCCTTCGCGTCAGCTTCTCCGGTGCGACCGATCATGACGTTGGTATCGTTGTAGACCGGATAGACCGGATCACCGATGGCAACTATGTTGTCCAGGGAAAAGATATCGAGGATGTTGGCGCAATCGCACTTGGAACCGTCGGAGATAAACATCTCCTCCGTTTTGAGCGAAACGCCGAGCGGTTTGTACGATTTTTCGATGATCGCGTTGATCAGCCAGTCATACCCCTGCTCCGGGCCGTAGCCGGCGAACTGTTCTGTCGTAGCAAGATCATCGACCGCGTCATGAAACGCTTTCAGAACTGCCGGGGCCAGCGGACGGGTTACATCGCCAATACCGAGACGGATGACCTTTGCCGTCGGATTGGCTTCAGCAAAGGCACGTACACGGCGACCGATCTCAGGGAACAGGTAGCCGGCTTTCAATTTCAGGTAGTTTTCGTTTATCTTTGCCATTACGAAATATTCCTCCAAAAATAATTTATTTCAAGCCCAGCACATCCTGCATATCATACAGTCCCGGCACTTTGCCCACCACCCACTTCGCGGCGCGAACAGAACCACGCGCGAACATGTCGCGGGTCATTGCGCGATGGGAGATCTCTATGCGCTCCCCCATGCCGATGAAATAAACGGTGTGTTCACCGATGATATCACCACCGCGCACCGTCTGCATGCCGATCTCTTCTTTCGTACGCTCCCCGCAGAGCCCTTCGCGGTGATAGTTGGCCACTTTGTCGTAGTCGCGCCCGAGCGCTTCGGCAACGACTTCGCCCATACGCACGGCGGTACCGGACGGTGCATCTTTTTTCTTGTTGTGGTGGAGTTCAACGATCTCGACATCAAAATCATCACCGAGTGTCTTGGCGACATCCTTGAGAACCTTTAAACAGACGTTAACGCCCACCGACATATTTGGCGCAAGAACAGCCGGAATATCTTTCGTCAGTTCAGCGGCAAAGACCCGCTCCTCAGGGGTGAAACCGGTGGAGCCGATCACGATCGATTTTCGTTTGAGGGCGCAGACCTCCAGATTCTTCAGCGACACCTTGGGTGAGGTGAAATCGATCAGCACGTCACAACCGGCAACAACTGCATTCAGGTCGTCGGAGATGTTCACCCCCAGCGCGCCGCAACCGGCAACCAGTCCGACATCCTGCCCGGTCTGGGGATGACCCGGACGCTCGAGCGCACCGGAGAGTTCAACCCCTTCGGCTTCAATAATGGAGGCGATAATACGCTGCCCCATCCGTCCTGCTGCACCGCACACTGCGATCTTTATCATAATTAAATCCTTGAATATTAAATTTATATCAGCTTGTACTCTTTCAAAATTGCCGCCAGCTTCGCTTTGTTTGCTTCGCCCATCTCGCAGAGCGGCAGGCGCACCTCATCCGAACATTTACCCATCAGGCCGAGGGCCGTCTTGACCGGGATCGGATTGCTTTCTATGAACATGGCGTTCCCGATTTTCAAGGTATCCAGGTGCAACTGACGCGCTTTGGCCAGATCGCCGGCAAAATAAGCGTCGGTAAGGTCACCCACTGCCTTGGGCATAATATTGGCCAGCACCGAGATGACCCCTTTGGCGCCGCAGGCCATCATCGGGAAGGTGATGAAGTCGTCGCCGCAAAAGACGTCAATCTGGTCGCCGCACAGCGCTATTACTTCAGAAGCCTGCTGCAGGGAACCGGTAGCCTCCTTGATTGCCACGATGTTTTTATGAGGCGCCAGACGCGCTACGGTCTCCGGGAGCAGGTTGACACCGGTGCGACCCGGCACGTTATAGAGGATCTGTGGAATGTCAACGGCATCAGCAATAGCGGTGTAGTGACGGTAGAGCCCTTCCTGGGTCGGCTTGTTGTAATAAGGGGTCACCAGCAGCACACCGGCAACGCCCAGATCTTTCGCCTTCTGGGACATTTCAATGGCCTCGGCGGTAGAGTTAGAGCCGGTTCCGGCAATGACCGGAACGCGTTTGTTGACCTGTTCAAAGACTATCCTGATTACGTCCAGGTGCTCTTCATTATCCAGAGTAGAGGACTCACCGGTGGTGCCGCAGGCAACTATGGCATCGGTGCCGTTCTCGATTTGAAAATCAACCAACTCCCGCAGTTTCTTCTCGTCAACCGCTCCGTTGCTGAATGGCGTTACAATTGCTACTATGCTTCCTTTGAACATAACCTCGTACCTCCGTATATTTACGTTGCTATACTAATTCTGTTTTGCCAATAAAGCGGTTCCCGGTGCATATGGGCTATTGCTACAACAATAATTGCATCCACTTCCATGCCATATATCACCATGTATGGGAAGCGCCGAGTCAAGCAGCGGCGCAACCCCGGTACGATACATTGACAGCTCTCCGGAAAAACGCTTATGCGTCTCAAGGCATGCTGAACTTCTTTGACAAAAAACCTGCCAAGCCCTTTCTGTTCGGTTTCGTACCATGTAAACGCATCATCAAGCTCGATCTGGGCAGGCTCAAGAAAGCGTATCGTCACGGTTTGTATTTCTCGAACACTTCAGCCGCAGAAACTGATTTAATTTCACCAGCTTTATAACTATTCCAACGATGCACAGCCTCGTCCACCCAAAACTTTTGAAGTGTTTCATCTGGAATATCGAGTGATTCGAGAATGCGATCTACAAGCTCAAGCCGGTCAAGCGGTGGAAGTCCGGTCGCCTGTTTAATGATCGGATTGCTGCTTTTAAGCATACATACACCTCGCCACGTTTACAGAAAAGATGCTATTTTTTCACCCTTTATCAAATCTTCGATTGTTTCCCGTTCACGGATAACCTCAAATTTATCGCCTTTTACCATTACTTCGGCAACACGCGGGCGGCTGTTGTAAGAACTGCTCATGGCGAAGCCGTATGCACCGGCAGACGTGAAGGCCATCAGGTCATCCTGCTTGAACATCGGGACTTCACGCTCTTTTACGAGGAAGTCCCCCGATTCACAGATCGGGCCGACTATATCGGCAACGATCATACCATCCTGTTTTTTTTCCACCGGTAACACGCCATGAAAAGAGCCGTATAGCGCAGGACGCGCCAGATCGTTCATACCGGCGTCAATCATGATAAAATTTTTCTCGTCGCGAGCCTTCGTGTAAAGGCATTTTGAGACCAGGATACCGGCATTTCCGACGAGATTGCGCCCCGGTTCGAAGATCAGGTGCAGACCGAGATCTTTGGTCGCGGCGGCTATCTGCTTGCCGTAATCAGCCGGCAGAGGCGGCTCTTCATCGTTGTACTGAATGCCAAGACCGCCACCGCAATCAAAGTATTTCAGATCAATCCCCTGGCTCTGCAGATTACCGATCATGATCTTGAGCTTTTCGATGGAATCGACAAAAGGGTTAACTTTTGTCAACTGGCTGCCAATATGCATATCAATGCCGATGACATCAATGCCGGGGAGCGTTGCAGCGCGGGTGTACTCTTGCATGGCACGGTCAATTGTGATACCGAACTTGGCATTTTTCAGACCGGTAGTAATATAGGGGTGGGTGCCCGGATCAACATCCGGATTTACACGGATCGCGATACCCGCTTTCTTTCCCATGCGACTGGCTATTTCTGAAATGCGGGTCAGCTCCTGCTCTGACTCAACATTGAACATCAAAATACCGGTGGTAAGGGCAAATTCAATCTCATCGTCCTTTTTGCCGACACCGGAATAAACCACTTTTTTCGGGTCTACACCCGCCTTAAGAGCGCGATAGAGCTCGCCGCCGGAGACGATATCCACTCCGCCACCCAAGTTTATGAATGTTTTCAAAACCGATTGAGTGGAGTTGGCTTTGACCGAATAGCATATCGTATGAGGTACAGCGGCAAAAGATTCGTCGAAAGCCTTGAAGTGACGGGTCAGGGTGGCATATGAGTATGCGTAGAAAGGGGTGCCAACCGTTGCGGCGATGTCATTAAGTGCAACGTCCTCGGCGTACAGCGCGGTACCTTTGTACTGGAAATGATTCATTTTTGCTCCTTTATGGTATGAATTATCGTGGGAAACAGACTGAGAAAAAGTGGGCATTTATAGCACAGGGAGGGGTGGAAGTCAAAAAATAAGCTGAAATTTGTAGCAGAGGCTGCGGATGTAATTGAAGCTCTCCTTCTTTAATTTTCCTGCCGGACTTTGGTCCATTCCTCCTACGCACTGTCAGCAGAAACACCGTTCCGTCCGCCTATTTTAGTACGATACAGAGCCGCGTCGGCACGTTTCAGTATTGATTCACTGGTATCATCACCGTGCACTTCGGCAACCCCGATTGAAAGAGTTATGGAAAGCGATGCATCGTCGAGGATAAAGCGGCTTGTCCGCACCTCTTTAGTCAACTTCCAAGCGACCTCTGTCGCCGTAACAAGATTCGATTTAAACAAAATAATGACGAATTCATCGCCGCCGAAACGGGCAAGGAAATCACTTCCCCGGAGAGAAGCCTTGAGCTTCAATGACACCCCTTTCAAAATCCGGTCGCCTGCCTGGTGCCCGTACGTATCGTTAGCCGTTTTAAAATGATCAACATCAATCATCAGCAACGTAAACGGGTCCCCATAGCGCTTATGTAACGAAATCATCTCAAGCAGCTTTTCATCAAAATAGGCTCTATTGGCAATCTGGGTTAGCCCATCTATTCTCACTGCAGTACGCAGATCCTCAATCTGATCCTGCCGTTCTGATAGCACTGTTTGAGCTCGGGCGAGTTCGACTTTCAGCGCGGAATTGCTTAAAATGACGCGGTCAACCTCTTTCATAAGAAGAGAATGAGCCTGACTCAGATCTGCCGGCAAGTCCATCGTGTTGATAGCACTTTTCACGTCCCCAAGTACAATTGAGGAGTCACTGGCGGCTTTGTCGGTACGCTGAATATTAGCTGCCAGAACCAGCAGCATATCCCGGATCGCCTGAGAGGAATCATAGAGTTTCTGCTCACGGGGATCGACTGGAAGCAGCAGATCTGACTTGTTCACTCCCTGATTATTATCTGCCTCAGATTTGCTGCGATCGGCACCGAACAACGTCGAGAACAGCCGGGCAATCCCGCCAAACAGATCAAAGTTCACACCTGAGCCGACTTTATTGGTAATAAAGAGAATCAACATCCCGGCAACCAGACCGGACCCAAACACGATAAGATATGTTGTGATGCTCAAAATAAATCCTCCCGCACTTGTGATAATGAACTCATATTGTAATCGGTCTTGTCAGAGTATCAAGTGTTTTGTATAACACACATATTTATTATTCAATAGCATTTGGGAAAAAAACTTTTTGCAGCGGAGAGCTGATGATAACTGAAACAATATCCCGTTGCCCATGGTGTGGCACTGACCCGCTCTACGTGGCCTACCACGACCGGCAGTGGGGGGTGCCGCTTCACGGAGACGTCCCCCTGTTCGAGATGCTGACACTGGAGGGGGCGCAGGCGGGCCTCTCCTGGCTGACTATTCTGCGGAAACGTGACGGGTATCGCCAGGCGTTTGCTGGATTCGATATTCAAAAAGTCGCGGAGTTCAACGATGCTGATACAGCGAGGCTCCTGGCCGATTCCGGCATTGTCCGCAATCGTCTCAAGGTTGCATCCACCATCACGAACGCACGCGCCGTAATCGATATCCAAGCACGTCATGGGAGTCTTGACAGCTATCTCTGGAGTTTTGTTAATGGAGTCCCAATACGGAATCATTGGCAGACAATGGCAGAAATTCCTGCCAGGACACCGCTTTCTGACGCCATGAGTAAAGATCTGAAACGGTGTGGATTTCGCTTTGTCGGTTCGACAATCTGCTATGCCTTTATGCAGGCGACCGGCATGGTAAATGACCACCTGACGGGATGCCATTGTTACAATGCGCCACTGCCCAGCGCAAAAATCCCTCCCGCCAACCCGCAACATATGCTATAGCTTACGAAATTTCGCAAAGGACCATCCATGCTGATCCCTAATACATCCCCAACCTTCCTTCCCTGGGAAGACAACGACCCCGCTCCGGTCTGGAGCGAAATATTCGGCAATGACAACCCCTTGGCACTCGAAATCGGCTGCGGCGTGGGGGACTTTATCGTGCAGATGGCCGTTTTGCACCCCGACGTTAATTTTATTGCACTTGATTTTTATAACAAGGGGTGCATCAAAACCTGCAAACGGATTGACAAGGCAGAACTGACCAATGTACTTGTGCTCCGTGCCGAAGCGCGCAGCTTTATCGAGGCGTGTATCCCGGCGGGGACGCTGCAGATGACCGTCATAAACTGTCCGGATCCCTGGCCTAAATTGCGACATCGAAAGAGACGGCTCGTCAACACGGATTTTGTGGCCTATCTGTCACGCTTTATGAAACAGGACGCCGACTTGTATTTCGCAACCGATTTTGTGGACTACGGCCTGGATGTCGCCGAGTTCATGGCAGTTCAGCAAGGATTTGACAATCAGCTTGCTCCGGACACTTTCCGTCACAATCTGGAAGGCTATCCAATTTCAAAATATATGCGACGTTTTCTGGATATGGGCCAGCCGATTTATTACGTTCATTACCGGAAAGTATAGGGGCCTCATGAGCGACACATCCTCAGGTACTGATCCAGGCTTTTTCAAACCACGTGGTGCAACCATGCAGGGCGAGGTTCGCGTCATCAAGTTTATTCTGAGCGGCTGGCTGATTGCTATTGTCGGGTTCCAGCTCTTTGCCTACATACTGGAAGTAAATTATTCCGAACTGCTTCTTGAAGATTTGACCTTTTTCAACCTGCCGATTCAATTCTGGCTAAGCGGCCAACTTCTGCCGCTCTGGTTTATTATCCTCTGTGTACTGTTCAATATATGGATGGATCGCCACTCGGTGCAATCCCGGGAAGGCTCGCTCCGCTTTCGCATTAAAGCGGTAAGAGGGGAGGATGAATAAATGGCATACGGTATGATTCAGCTGGTGCCGATAATCATTGTAGCTGCGATGTTTGCACTCTTCATCTTTTCCGGACTGCGCAGCAGGAGCAGCCAGAGTGTTGATTACGGTTTAAGCGGCAGCTACACCGGACGGATCGGCATTGGAGCGGGCATAGCCAGCAACTGGATGAGCGCAGCCAGCTTTCTGGGCCTGGCAGGCGTGTTTTATCTGAAGGGTTATTTTGCCATGGCCTATGTAGTGGGGTGGACCGGAGGGTATGTCCTGCTGCTGGTACTGATGGCCACCCAGATCAGGCGCTTTGGTAAATTTTCTACGCCCGATTTTGTCGGCTTCCGGTATGAGTCGGACACGGCCCGAACTCTGGCGGCACTGATTTCAATCATCATCTCGATCATTTATTGCATCGCCCAATTCCGTGGCATCGCCCTGCTCGTTTCCTGGCTGTTTGGCATCGCCTACATCCCCGCTGTTATTGTCGGGACGTTACTGCTTGTTTCACACGTTGTCGTATCCGGTGCAATGGGAGTGGTTCGCAATCAGAAGCTGCACTACTTTGTACTTATCATCACCTTTATCCTGCCTCTGATGCTCCTTACCCGCAAGCTGGGCTATTTCTGGATACTGCCCCAGTTCGGCTACGGGGCCGCAATCGGCGAACTCCAACAGCAGTTCGGCTTTAACTGGTCGGAACCCTTCGGCACCACCACACTCTTCGAGTGGCTCGCACTCTGCTTCACCCTGATGTTCGGCACTGCCGGACTTCCCCACGTGCTTTCCCGTTTTTACATGGTTCCCGGCATACGCGATGCGCGGTGGGGTGTCGTCTGGGGGCTCTTTTTTATTGCTCTGATATACTGGTCCGCACCCGCCTACGGTGTATTAGCCCGCCTTTTTGAGGCACGGAACGGCCTCACTCTCAATGCGACCGGGGCCGATACAGCCGATATGATTGTGCTCTCGGCAGCCGGACTTGGCGGACTGCCGCTCTGGGCTATCGGCATCCTCGCAGCCGGAGGCATGAGCGCAGCTTTTTCAGCGTCAGCAGGACTGCTGATGACCGGTTCTGCCTCTTTTTCATATGATATTTATCCTCGGTTGATCCGCCCGGACGCTTCCGAACGTGACAAGGTTTTTGCTGCAAAAGGGGGGTTTCTGATTCTGGCAGCTGTTGTTATGACACTGACCTTCCAACCGTGGGGAATGATCGCCGAGATTGCCGCCTTTGCCTTTGCTCTCGCCGGCAACACCATTTTTCCGGCTTTTCTGCTTGGTATCTGGTGGCCCAGGGCCAACGCCACAGGCGTCATCAGCGGCATGCTGGCCGGCTTGTTCATCAGTTTCGCGCCTCTTTTCATTGGGGACAGGCTCCCTTTCATCTCACAATTATTCCCGTTCACGTCATCCGCGTTCATTGGTGTGCCGCTGGTCATAACAGTCATGGTCTGTGCCTCATTGCTGACTGCGCCCCCTTCTGCTGCCATCCGGCTGTTTATAAGCCGTGAAGTGCATGATTATCACGAAAACTGATGAACTTTCAGCTACCACCATTGAGGAATACGGTGTAATGATTCTCTCGCTTTCCACCGGATGCCTGTTTACCCTGCCGTTTCACAGGATATTCGAATTGTCTGCCGAAGCTGGATTTGACGGGGTTGAACTGATAATTAACCAGCATTTTCAGCGTACTGATGCTGTTACGCTGGTTCGTTCGCTGCAAGAGATAACGACAATCCACTCCATTCACTCACCATTTATGGAATTAGATGGTTGGGGGGGGAAGATTGATTCGCTCAAACTTTCCGTAAAACTGGCGGCCGAATGCGGTATTCCGGTGGTCAATTTCCATCCACCTTCCTGGATGGGTCTTGAAATCGGTTTCTGGCGCTGGCTTTACAGCATACGTGACTTCCAGAAAGAAATCGGGATGGATGGTAACGTAACCATTACTCTGGAAAACATGCCGTGGACCGGGAAATGGAAGATCAATCCGAATATTCTCTCCAATACACAGCGGATGGTTGACTTCATTGGTGAACACAATCTGTACATGACTTTTGACTGCACCCACATGGGATCAGGAAAAACAAATTTCATTACTGACTTTTTTCTCTGTTACGACTCGGGACGCATTAGGAACATCCATTTTTCCGATTACGGGCATGGGCGCGAACATCTGCTTCCGGGGCATGGGATTCTGCCACTGACCCGCTTTCTTAACCATTTACGCAATACTGAATATCAAAGCACGGTCACACTTGAACTCGATCCGAATGAATTCCCCAAAGGAGAACACAATATTTTGGAAAGTCTGAAAGAAATAGTCTCTTTCCTGCGCGCGGAAACCAGCCCTCAGGATGATTCCCCGCGTTTGTACATGCAGGAAACGATACAGGCGTCGCAAACTATATGAAACCACCATTAACCGTGCTTTATGTCTAATCGATTTATTGAAAAATCATTTCTCTACCTTCTCTGCATCTCGCTCATTCTGCATGCCGGGCTGTTTGCGTGGTTATATTACTTTCCTCCGTCGCACCATGAGCCTCCGAAAGAGCCTGTTTTTATTGATCTGCAGCAGGCGCCTGAGCTAAAGCAACCTCGTCAACCACGCCAGCAGGAGACCAGGAGGCGGTCTGAGCAGCAGGTCAGGGTACCCAAAGAAACGGCCCCGCGTGGTGATGCACCTCAGGACCGCCAGACGCATCAACCACAGACAGCACCAGCAAATGAACGACGTCCGTCGCCAGCAGCCAGGCAGTCATCACAGCCGTCACAAACTGCTCCCCGGCAGCCGCAGATGGCTCCCGGCTCTTCAGTAGCCAGCCTGCTGAAGCCAAAAGAACAGACGGTACGGCAAGCACCAACCGTTGCACAACTGTTCCCCGGAGCGAGTGGATTGGCAAAACTTGAAGAGAGTTATCGACGCAAATTTGAGAAGGATGTTGCCGAAGGGGACACCCGCTTCCTGAACAGCGACGACATTGTCTTCGGCTCGTTTCTCCGCCGCTTTGAAGGAGCGGTCTACGGTGTCTGGCGTTACCCTCAGGAAGCAGCTTTGAGAGGAATCGAAGGGATCACTCCGGTCAGGATAACATTCAATCGACGCGGAGAAATCACCAATATCCAGCAATTGGAGAGTTCAGGGGCAAGAATATTGGATGAGGAGGTACTGCGGACCTTGCGGGCGATAGGCCCGGTGGGCGGCTTTCCCAAAGGGTATGATAAGGATGAGTTTCATCTGATTGCTTTTTTTCAGTACGGCGGCGCAAGAAGGGCACTGAGGTGAAAAGCATGAATGGATTCCTTATCGCCGCTCCGCAGAGTGGCAGCGGCAAAACCACGGTCAGCCTTGCGATCATGGCGGCACTGGCGAGGCGCGGGGCTACCGTAGCGCCGTTCAAGTGCGGACCGGATTTTATAGATCCCGGCTATCATCGGGCGGTGACCGGGCGATCTTCGATTAACCTTGACGGCTGGATGTGTGGCGAAGAGTTTGTCCGGAATACGTTCTTGGTCCACACTGACGACCAGGCTGTCGCCGTTATTGAGGGGGCCATGGGCCTTTTTGACGGCTTGGGCGCCTCCAGTCGGGAGGGAAGCAGCGCCCAGATTGCCGCTCTGACCGGTGCGCCGGTAGTTCTGGTTGTCAATGCCCGCGGCATGGCGGCTAGCGCGGCAGCTCTGGTTAAAGGCTTTGCCGGTTTTGATCCGCAGATCAGGATGGCAGGCGTTATCTTTAATAATGTCGGGAGCGAACAGCACGGCGAGCTTCTGAGAGAAGCAGTTGCCACCCATTGCCCTGAAGTTCTCTGTTTTGGTTGTATTCCCCGCGATGAATCACTGGGAATCCCTTCGCGCCACCTCGGCCTGGTAACGGCGGAGGACAACCCGCTCACAGTTGAGTTCATCGCAAAGCTGGCGGATATAGCGGAACGCTGTCTGGATCTGGAAGGACTGAGTGGACTTGGCTTCAACCCAGCTCAGCCTTTTACCAAAAAGGAGGAGGACAACGCATTCCCCCCTCTCCCTGAGGGAGAGGGCCGGGGTGAGGCGGCAATCCGTATCGCCGTGGCTCGTGACCCCGCGTTCTGTTTCATGTATGAGGATAATCTGCGCCTGCTGAAGCAAGCCGGCGCACAGCTCACCTTTTTTTCTCCGCTGAATGACGCCACCCTTCCCGCCGGTATTCATGGCATCTATCTGCCTGGCGGCTACCCGGAACTGTATGCTGAGGCACTGCATGATAACGTCGGCATGAAAGAAGGCATCCGTGCTGCAATAGCGGCAGATATGCCGGTGTATGCCGAATGTGGTGGTTTTGTCTATCTCACTGAGGGGATTGATGGTTCTGACAATCAGCCGTCAGCCGATTTTGCGGGGGTGTTTCCGGTGCGCTGCCGTATGTTGTCACGCCGTAAGGCTCTCGGCTACCGCCAGGCAGAACTGACAGAAAATGTCATAATTGGGGAACAGGGTGCGGTCGTCCGGGGGCATGAATTTCACTATTCAGAGATCGGCACCATGACGGAAGAGCTTCGCCGTTGTTACGAGGTTTCCCGGCGGGGAGTTGTGTTAGGGAGAGAAGGGTTCCGCATTCGCAACTGCCTTGCATCGTACATCCATCTGCATTTCGGCAGCAATCCGCATATTGCCGTGATGTTTGTTGCCGCGTGCCGAGCAACCCGATAACCGCTGCTATTCGTTAACCGGCAGCACCATCTGCTTTTGCAGCCGTTTATAGTAAAAATTTTGCCCATACAATACGGCGATCGGGTTGTGACCGGTTACGCGGTCCTTGACGATCAGGGTTGTCACCGGCGCCGTAGAGTGTTTGTTAAAAAGCATATCGTGACCGACACAGAGTCCGACGATGATATTCATGTCTGTTCCCATCCGGTTGCAGATTTCGGCCTGGGCAATCGGATTACAGGCCGGCTCGAACGTGCCCGGCCTGACCTTGTCAGTTTCAGCCAATCCGAGCTCCAGCTTGTCGATACTGCCGGCCTTACAGCAGACGCTGACCGGCTCAAACCCTTGTGCCGTAAGAATTTTAGCCAGGCGCTCCGACTCGTCCAACAGCCCGATACAGGTAGCCATGCCGATTTTTTTGTACCCCATCAGCCTTGCAAACGCGATCGTATCCTCTACCCGGGTCCACCGGGCGTTGACGGCGTCACTTCCCGGCACCGGCTGGTAGCAGAGCCCTTCGACCCGTGCGGCAACAAAGGCGATCTTCGCGTCCTCGCTGTCACCGCGATATTCATCAAACGATTCCTGCACAACATCACCATAGGCATCAGACGGGCAGTTGCCCGGTTGTGGTGGTGCCAGAGCCGGATCACCACTCCAGCAATGTGTGGTGCCATGGTTCTGCCAAACAGAACTGCACTTTGCACAAGTGACTGCAATCGGTTCTGACATCAGCGCTCTCCCTAGGTGGTCATGGTATTAAACAACACATCGACTTCCTGACCGATAGCTTCATACTCTTCGTCCAGATTGGACAGAAAATGTTCCAGACCAGATGCAGACTGGTCCGGTGCATGTTGTGTAAAAAGGTGCCAGGCGCTTTCTTCTGAAGGTCCAGGAATACTCGCCTGGGCAACACTGTCTGAAGTTACATGCGACGAGCAGTAAAAATCTGCCAGTGCAACAATGGCGGTCAGCAACGGGTCCTCTGTGGCCATTTCTGGAGAGTGATGATAGGAGATGACGTCACTGTAAACTGACGGAAAATTCCAGCGCTGTGCCAGACAGAGACCTATTTCGCAGTGAGTCGTGCCGAAGCATTCAAATTCAGCCTCGTACGTTGTGCGGCTTGTGTTACTAATAGTGGCCAGCATCTGGCCGTATTCATCCTTGCAGTAGTGCCCGAGGAAGACCTTGCCTATGTCGTGAAGAATGCCGACAAGATAGGCTTTTTCCATATCAGGATAGTTAACCTGACGGGCGATGTGCCGGGAGATAGCACCGACACTGAAAGAGTGAATCCAAAATATTTTCATGTCGAATGGTTGTTCCTTATTCTTGAAACCGTCCACAAAATAGCTGGTCAGAATCATCTCACGTACGCTTTTAAAACCGAGGTAGATCAATGCACGCTTAACCGATTCGATTGAATTGCTGGAACGGTACAGCGGCGAGTTGACAACCCTGATAACCTTGGCGGCCAGGACTTGATCAGACAGTATCAGGTCGGTGATATCATCTGAGCTGGCGTCTTGGTCATCAAGCATAGTAACCACTTTGGATACAATCGCAGGAAGGGTCGGCAGATCGTTGGTATCCTTAAAAAGCCTGCGGGCTTTTATCATCATTATTACTTTTTCCACAGTTGGTTCCTCTCGTCACTGCTGTTCCAGCAGATTCAGGAATTCATCTTCGCCGAGAATGGTAATACCGAGTTCCCGGGCCTTAAGCAGCTTGCTGCCCGCCTCTTCTCCGGCCACGACATAATCCGTTTTACGGGAAACGGATCCTACCACATTTCCCCCCAGATCCTCCACCTGTTTTCTTGCAAAATCGCGGGTGAAGCGGGTTAATGTCCCGGTAAAAACAAAATTTCTTCCGCTCAGGCGGCCGCCTACGGTTTTGACAACGACTGTAGGATCCACCCCATACTCACGCAACTGGTTTATAACTGCCTGATTATTCTGATTGTTGAAAAAAGTGACTATGCTCTGGGCAACGGTTGCGCCGATATCGCGAACGGAAGTAAGCTCTTCAACCGTGGTTTTTTCAAGATTAGCGAGGCTGCCATACGCTTGAGCCAGAGATTTTGCGGTGCGCTCGCCGACATGGCGGATTCCGAGGGCGAAAATGTACCGGCCCAAATCGCAGCTTTTACTGGCATTCAGTGCGGCGAGCAGGTTTGCTGCCAACTTGTCGCCCATTCGTTCAAAACACATGAAATCATCTTTAGTAAGACGATAGAGATCTGCAACCGTGCGAACCAACCCAAGTGAAAGCAGCTGTTCAATAACTTTATCTCCCAACCCTTCAATATCCATGGCGCCCCGCGAGGCAAAGTGCTTGATCGATTCACGAATCTGCGAAGGACAGGAAATTCCCATGCAGCGGACCGCCACTTCACCGGCAATCCGAACAACGGCAGAACCGCATTCAGGGCAGCTCTGCGGCGGAGGCACCGCTCGTTCAGACCCGTTCCTACGCTCTGTGACAACTCTGACAACAGCAGGGATTACGTCTCCAGCCCGTTCAACGACAACAGTATCGCCGATCCGGATATCTTTGGCCGCCATTTCGTCCCAATTGTGTAATGTGGCCCGGGAAACCGTCACCCCGGAGATCTCGACCGGCTTCAGTTGGGCAACCGGGGTGATGACACCGGTACGCCCGACCGACAGCAGAATATTCTCAAGCTGCGTTTCAGCCTGGCGAGGAGGAAATTTACAGGCAATCGCCCACAACGGAGCGCGACTCTTCTCGCCAAGCTCCCGCTGCAGTTGGAACGAATCGACCTTAATGACTGTGCCATCAATTTCATACGGGAGTGATTCCCGCATGCCGTTCATTTCATGGTAGTACGCTACCGCTCCCTCGACGCAGTCAACACGTCGAACCATCGGATTCACAGGAAGCCCCCACCGGGATGCGACGTTCAAAAATTCATACTGAGACGAAAAAGTTGCACCCTCGACCCGACCAGGCGCGTAACAGTAGATTGAAAGTGGACGACTCGCGGTGATACGCGGGTCCAGCTGCCGCAACGAACCGGCAGCGGCATTGCGTGGATTTGCAAAGGAAGGCTCGCCGTTTTCTTCTCTCCCTTGATTGATTTTTTGAAAGGCATCCAGCGAAAGGTATACTTCTCCGCGAATTTCCAGAAGTCCAGGCACTCCTTCACCGGTCAAACGCAGCGGCAGCCCACGTATCGTCCTGATATTCTGTGTAACATCTTCGCCGGTGACACCATCACCACGAGTTGACGCAACGGTTAACAGCCCCTGTTCGTAAACCAATTCAACCGCCAGGCCGTCCATCTTTGGTTCGCACATGTATGTCAGCAGGGGACTGTCAGCCAGGCCAAGCTCTTTTTTAATCCGGGCATCCAGCTTTGCTCTGATCTCTTCTTCATTAAACGCATTTTCCAGCGAGAGCATCGGCACTCCATGCGCCACAGCCCTGAAACGGGCGACCGGTGCCCCCCCCACCCTCTGCGTCGGAGAATCCTGAGTTATGAGCTCCGGACATTGATCCTCCAGTGCCGTCAACTCACGAAAAAGCTCATCATACTCAGAATCGCTTATCTCCGGAGCATCACGTTGATAGTACTGCCGATTGTGGTGTTCGAGCTGGAGACGGAGCTCTTTAACCCTGTTTGCAGCATTCGGATGTTGTTCGACAGTATCAAGAAGTGACAGCTGCATCGGCTTCCTCACGGGATTGGTTGACTTCGCGGCAGGGTACAGTATTATGCTGACAAATTCAACTTCTACGGGGTCACACAGGCAGTATGAATAAATCGCAATTAAGCTGTATCAGTTCCTGGTTCGACCGCTATGTCGAGCCGTTTCTGGTAACTGATGAAGAAGGAGCCAAAAATATCCGGCTCAAAATCGAGCATACCCGAAAAGTATGCAAGGCTATGGGACAGCTCTCCTCCGGTGAAAAGCTGTCGGAGAACGATGCACATATCGCCTCGGCTGTTGCACTGCTGCACGATGTCGGGCGTTTCCCGCAGTATCGACGCTGGCGGACCTTCCGTGACAGTGAATCAGACAATCATGCCCGTATGGCCATAGATGTCATACGGGAGGAAAAAGTGCTGGCGGGAATCCCCCCTGAGGAACAGCTGCAGGTCGAGGAGGCTGTCCGGTTTCACAATGTGCTGGAGCCTCCTGCCGCGGTCAAATCTCCGACCAGACTGTTTATCAACCTGATTCGTGATGCCGACAAGTTAGATATCTGGCGGGTCTTCGTTGAACTGCTCGCCCAGCCCCCGGAGGAACGGCCCACCGCAGCAACCCTCGGGCTTCCCGACCTTCCCGGCACAGTTTCCGAAAAGTGCATCGTTGCGCTGGAGTCCGGCGCTATCGTACCTCTTGACACTGTCACCTGTTTTAATGATTTTAAGCTGCTACAGATTTCGTGGATCTACGATCTTACCAGCGCCACCGCCCGCAAAATGCTGCTTGAAAGCGGATATATCCCGGCACTGGCAGCCACCCTGCCGGAGCGGTCTGATATCCGTGAAGCGGTATCCAAGGCGCTTGACTCGCTTTCAGCTTGACATATACGCATCCACTTCACACAATGCCGCACTGAATTTGGTAAAAGGAGATTTACATGTCTGACCGCTGCCTCATACCTGCTGAGAAACTTCGCTGGAACTGTAATCCGGAACTCCTCGGCTTTGAAACCACCGCAGAGCTCCCCGATTTTAATGATGCCATCGGCCAGAAGCGGGCACTCCGTTCAATTGAGTTCGGCCTGGGGGTTGATGGTCCCGGCTTCAACCTCTATATTTCCGGCGAGACCGGGACAGGTAAGACATCGACAATTGCCAGCATACTTCACAAGAGAGCTAAAAGTGAGCCACAGCCACACGACTGGGTCTACGTCAACAATTTCAAAGATTCTGATTCAGCTATCTCGCTTGATCTTCCGGTCGGAATGGGGAGTGAACTGTCGGCTGACATGAAGGAACTGATCGAAGCATTTCGCAAGGACATCCCAAAAGCGCTTGAAAGCAGTGAGTATGAAAGCAGACGGACCGAACTGCTTGAGAACTACCAGGCTGCTTCAAACGAGCTTTTCCAGGAGCTGGAAAAAGCGTCAGAAAAGCTGGGATTTTCATTACAGCGGACCGTCTCGGGACTGGTGATCGTACCCCAGAAAGCGGGACATAACTATAGCCAGGAGGAGTATGACGCCCTCAACGAAAAAAAGCGCCTGAAGCTCGAGAAACAGGGCAAGGAACTGACTGAACAGCTGAACGACGTTCTCCGTCAGGTACGTGAACAGGAGAAGATTACTAAAGACTCCCTGGCACAGGCCGATCGTGACCTCGGCATGTCGTGCCTGGGACACCGCCTTGATCCGCTGAGAGAAAAATACTCTGCCCTTTTGAAAGTTCTTAATTATCTGGATTCTGTTCAGGAGGACATTCTCAACACACTTGAAGATTTCAAGCCGCAGTCGACGCAACCCCAGATTCCCGGCATCAAGCTGCCGCGCCAGGAACCAACCTTTGACCGCTATCAGGTAAATATCCTGGTGGACAATAAGAACAGTGACGGGGCACCGGTCGTATTTGAGTCCAACCCCACGTACAACAACCTCTTCGGGCGGATTGAGCATGTCATGCAGTACGGCGGGGTAGCTGTTACCGATTTCACCATGATTCGTGCCGGAGCACTGCATCGCGCTAACGGCGGCTACCTGATTATCGACGCACGTGAAGTACTGATAAATCCTTTTGTATGGGATTCTCTGAAGCGGTGTATTCGCAACCATGAAATTAGAATAGAAGATGTTTTGGAACAGTATCGGTTCATGACGATGGTTTCACTCAAGCCGGAACCTGTTCAAATGCGGGCTAAAATTGTCCTGATCGGTACTCCGTGGATTTATTACCTGCTTTTTCACCTTGATCCGGATTATCGCAAGTTCTTCAAAGTAAAAGCTGAATTTGACAGCCGCGTAGCCCGGACCCCTGAAATAATGCACGATTACTCTCTCTTTGTTGCCAGCCATTGCCGCTCTGAAGGATTGCTGCCATTTCACAAAAGTGGCGTTGCAGCCTTACTGGAACATACTGCTCGCATGGCTGACGACCAATCCAAGCTGTCGTCACAGTTTATGGAAATAGCGGATTTCATCCGTGAAATCAGCTTCTGGGCCTCGAAAGCGGACCGGACCATAATCAATGGCGATGATGTCCGAGCGGCGGCAGAAGAAAGCCTCTACCGCGTAAACCGAATAGAAGAGCGGATGCAGGAGATGTACGATGACGGCATTATCATGGTTGATACTTCCGGTGCAGTTGTCGGACAGATTAACGGCCTGTCAGTCATCGGTCTCGGAGATCATACCTTCGGTCGCCCGACTCGCATTACCGCATCGGTCTATACCGGGCAGGACGGAATGGTTAACATCGAACGCGAGGTCAAGCTTTCCGGCCCGATCCATGACAAGGGTGTATTGATTTTGACAGGGTATCTGGGAGGAACCTTTGCATCCGACCGGTCCCTGTCATTATCAGCGTCGATCTGCTTCGAGCAGTCCTACAATGGCATCGAAGGTGACAGCGCCTCTTCTACTGAACTCTATGCACTTCTGTCAGCATTGTCCGGTGTTGCTATCAAGCAGGGGATTGCCGTGACAGGAAGCGTAAATCAACGCGGTAAAATCCAGGCGATTGGCGGCGTAAATCACAAGATAGAGGGGTTCTTTGAAGTGTGCCGGTCACAGGGACTGACCGGACAGCAGGGGGTCATGATACCAAAATCAAACGAGCGCCATCTGATGCTGCACGATGATGTTATTCAGGCGGTCAACGCCGGGCAATTTCATGTGTGGAGTGTCGAAACGATAGAGCAGGGAATCGAAATCCTCACCGGCATCAAGGCGGGGCAACGCGGTAAAAACGGCGCATTCCCCAAAGGGTCAATTTACCAACGGGTGGACACCCGTCTGCAGACAATGGCCGACAAAATGAACGAGCAAAAGCAGAAGCCGAAAACTAAGAAAAAGCCGGTTACGAAAAAAGTGTAATACGACAGCAGTTGTAAAAGTCCATCTACGAAAAAAACAGGGGGGCGTGATCAGTGCCCCCCTGCCTCTCCATACTTATTTACAGTCTTCGCGCCAGAGGCACTCTGCCTGGCCACATTCAGCAGCTTTCCCGGTTTCAAAGCACGGGTCGTTCAGCTCAGCAACCTGTACGGTTCGTACCAGTTCAGCTTTTTTAAGCTTACCAACTTTAATGTCATACTTCTTTGCAACTTCTTTAATGTCTTCCAGTTTCATTTCCAATTCTCCTCTGTTTGTAATTCGACAATAGTAGTGGGAGCAACAGTTCAAAGCCATTTTATCGTACTATACTGTACAGTCAAGAGCGTGCACAAAAAAAGAGGCGGAGCGTCATTGATCCGCCTCTCGCTTATATGTTCAGCCTATCCTAAACTGTTATACCGGCTATTCTCTGCAGCGCCTCACGATATTTGTCGGCGGTTTTGTCCAGAATTTCCTGCGGTAATACGGGTGCCGGAGCGCATTTTCCCCAATCAAGCGTCTCAAGATAATCACGTAGAAACTGCTTGTCAAAGCTCGGCTGAGCCCCCCCCGGCTGATACGCTTCCTTGAGCCAGAAGCGGCTTGAATCTGGTGTCATACATTCATCAATGATGATCAACTCACCGTTATATACACCAAATTCAAATTTTGTATCGGCAATAATAATGCCCTTTTCAGCGGCAAGATCACGTGCACGGGTATAAATTTTAAGGGTATAATCGCGGGCCTTTTCGGCTAAATCGGAGCCACAGATAGCCACCATCTTTTCAAACGAAATTGTTTCATCGTGTTCGCCGAGATCTGCTTTTGTTGAAGGTGTAAAAATCGGTTCGGGAAGGCGATCAGACTCCTTGAGACCAACCGGCAGTTTAATGCCGCTGATTTCTCCGGTGGCCTTGTAATCCTTCCAACCTGAGCCGGAAACATAACCGCGCACAATACATTCGACCGGCAGCGGTGTCGCTTTTTTTACCAGCATCGAACGCCCTTCGAGAATTTCAGCATACGGCTGGCATTCTGCGGGATAATCAGCAACATCAATCGAGATAATATGGTTAGGGACGATATCTTCCATCTGACGGAACCAGAATGCCGATATCTGAGTCAAGACAAACCCTTTATCGGGGATCGGCTCATTCATAATCACGTCAAAAGCAGAGATCCTGTCTGACGTTACCAGCAGCAGCGTCTCACCAAGGTCATAAATATCACGCACTTTACCGCGGGCCATCAGCTTCAAGCCGGAAAAATCGGTCTGCATAACAAGTTTTGACATAAATGTCTCCTATTTCTCGGCGATAAGCGCCGGATTAATTTCGATCTTCGCTTTTTCCCGTAATCCCTTAGCCCATTCAGTCAATGCATCTTCCTGTTTTTTGGGGAGCATTTTCTTTTTCAGCTCTTCCTTTGCCGCATTGTACTGCTCTTTTGACGCTTCCGTACGACTCGCGACACGAACAGCACACCACCGGTTACCGACTTTAAACGGGGTGGCAGGCGCTTGTTTCGCGGAGAGTTTGAATACGGCTTCAGCTATTTCTGGAGACGTGCCGATTGTTGGAATTTCGCCTTTTGCGGAGTAACCAAAACTTCCGGTAGTTTGGGTTTTCATAGCGGCGTTAGTCGACAGCTGCTTTGCAGCCTCTTCCGCTTTTTTCTTAGCCAGCTCGATCGCTTTTGCCGCTTTTGCTTTTTCCTCAACGGCTCCTTTAATTTCAGCAAGCGCAGGAACTGCAGCGGCCTTACGCTCCTTTGCTTTCAGAATGTAAATTCCCTTTGCTGTTTCGACCGGCCCGCCAAGCTCGCCCTGTTTCAACTCAAGAGCCTTTTTAATCACTGCCGCTTCACCAATCAGAGCAGGAGCAGGCGTATTCGCAGTAAACAGAGCCGTTTCCAGCACATTTTGCTTCAATGCAGTTGCAATCTGGTTCAAGTCTCCGGATTTGATGTTTTTGTATAACGTGTCGGCAGCGAGCTCAAACACCTGCTTGGCCGTTTTCTGTTTAATCGCTTCCGCCTTAACCTTATCCTTGACTTCGCTCAGAGGCTGAATGCCATCTTTTCCCTGCCAACGGTCAACATTCTTCTGATAAAAAGTCTGAATTTCCTCTTCGGACACCGTTGTTTTTGCGCTCAATGCCGCCGGATCAAGCAGAATATAGGAGACAGCCACCTTTTCAGCAGTTTTAAAATCATTTTGATTCTTTTGCAGATAATCGTTCAGATCCGCTTCAGTAAGCTTTACCTCTGAAACCACGTCAGCCGGAGCATACGCAACATACTCCAGTTCCAACTTATCATTTTCTTTTTTAAACTGCGCCAAGGTCTCTGCGTCAGTCACAACCGCTTTATCCTTGATGGATTGTCGGACTTTTTTGAGAGTAACTTCCATCTCCTGCCCTTCCTCATAATCCTTGGCAGTCATACGATTTGACTTTAGTAACTGCTGATACTGGTCAAAACTGAATTTCCCGTCCTTCTGGAACATCGGCATAGCTTCAATTGCGGCAGAGATATCATCCTTTGAAACTTTTATTCCAAGAGACTTTGCCTCTTTCATCGCAAGCAGACTGTCAATCAGGCTATCGAGAGCAACTTTTTTCAATCCCAGCATCTTCTCCATTTCAGGAGGAATGGACTGGCCATAAATCTGCTGATACATATTTCTGATGCGCTGATAGGCATTCTGATACTCTTCAAGAGTAATACGTGTACCGTTTACTTTAGCAGCATAACCGCCCTTCCCCCCACCATTCCGCTCACTACCCATTCCCCACACCAAAAAGATGGTACCGACAAAGGAAAGAACAATAATAACAAAGACGATCTTGATGACAATTGATTCTTTTTGTTTGCGCATGATACTCAGCATAAATTGATGCTCCTTAAGAGAGGTAATATACGTAAAACGCCGCAAAAGGCGGCGGGAGCGACATACTACTATACGTACAACGTGATTGCAAGAGCTTGTTTATACGAATTCTAAATATGGCAGTGACTCATCGCTGAATAAATTCTTGAGTTTACGCGGTCATTCAGGTACGCTTCCCGATTAAGTAACCTGATTCAACCTATCACCGAAATATGTTATGGGAGCAGTATGAACTCTGAATTTATACCAAAATGGATTGCCTGGGAAACCACGCAAAAATGTAATCTGCATTGCGTACACTGTCGTTGTTCTTCTGACCTCACTTCGTCAGAAGGTGACTTTACAACGGAAGAGGGGAAAAAACTCCTCTCTGACATTGCCGACTTTTCAAAACCGGTTGTCGTTCTTTCCGGAGGAGAGCCACTGTTACGTCCCGACATCTTTGAACTGGCTGAGTACGGCACCTCGCTCGGCCTCCGTATGTGCATGGCCACAAATGGCTCACTGGTTACGGACGAAATCTGCCAGAAAATGAAGAAGGCTGACATTAAAATGGTCTCGTTGTCTCTTGATGGCTCGAATGCCGCCGTACACGATAATTTTCGCCAATCTCCCGGCTCATTTGATGGCGTTGTACGGGCAGCTGAAATATTCATACGAAATGGCCAGAAGTTTTTGATCAACTCCTCGTTTACCAAACGCAATCAAACCGATATTGCAGCAACCTTCAAGACGGCAAAGGGCTTGGGAGCTACGGCCTGGTACATGTTTATGATCGTCCCAACCGGTCGCGGCGAAGAGATCATGAGTGAACTGATCTCAAAAGAGGACTACGAAGAAATTCTTGACTGGCACTACCAGCAGGAAAAGATGGAAGATGACATCTTGATGCGTCCGACCTGCGCTCCTCACTATTATCGAATCGTCCCGCAGAAAGCGAAAGCCGAGGGGACCAAATTCGAGCGACGTTCACTTACCTTCTCGACCGGAGGCGGCAAAGGCTGCATCGCCGCGCAGTCTATCTGCCTGATTGACTGCTATGGCAACGTAAAACCCTGCTCCTATTTCCATCGTACCGCCGGCAATGTCAAAGAGATTCCTTTCCGCGAGATCTGGGAAAGTTCGGAACTATTTAACGATCTTCGCGACTTTAAGTCCTACAAAGGAAAATGCGGCCAATGCGAATATCTTAACGTCTGCGGAGGATGTCGTGCCCGCGCCGATGCCGTTCACGGGGATTACATGGAAGAAGAACCCTTTTGCAATTATGTCCCAATTAAAATGCAGCGAGAAAAATCAGAATAGTTTTAAACTTTCCTATTGACACTTCGCAACGATAAAGTTATAAGAGAGATCCTTTTGCCCAGGTAGCTCAGTCGGTAGAGCAGAGGATTGAAAATCCTCGTGTCGGCGGTTCGATTCCGTCCCTGGGCACCACTAGAATGTCCGACCATGACCAACATGGTCTTAAAAGCCCCGAGAAATCGGGGCTTTTTCTTTATCTATTGTCCGAATTCGTCTTTTGTGGTATGGCAAAATCCAAGAGTTTTGGAGGTATCTATTGAGAGATACATACCTCCATGCATACCGGATACCTCCAAAAAGGAGAAATGCCCATGCCAAAAAGGATTGCGCCTCTATCTGATGCCCAGATAAAAAATGCAAAACCGCAGGAAAAAGATTACAAGCTTATGGATGGTTTCGGCCTTTTTCTTCTGATTACGCCGACAAATGGTAAGCTGTGGCGTTTCGATTACAGGTTTGACAACAAACGCAAAATGTTGGCTCTTGGCGCTTATCCTTCGGTCACCCTTGCTGAGGCCAGGCAACGCCGCGAAGATGCAAAAAAACTTCTGGCGAATGGTATCGACCCGGGAGCGATGAAAAAAACGCTCAAGTCGACCGGCAAGGAGTTGGCTGCCAACACGTTTGAAGTAATCGCACGACAATGGCACCTGAAATTTTCCGCTGCCGGCAAGTGGTCACCAACCCATGCTGCCGACATTATGCACCGCCTTGAGAAAGATATCTTTCCGCCACTCGGATCTCGCCCAATCTCCGAAATCAAACCAAAAGAGCTGTTGACTGTTCTTGAACGCATTGCCAGTCGTGGGGCACTTGATTCGGCGCACCGCCTCCGGCATCACTGTGGCATGATCTTCCGTTACGCAATTGTGCATGAGTATGCAGAACGCGATATTGCCGCCGATCTCAGAGGAGCCCTGCCACCAGTCAAGGGCGGTCATCATGCTGCGGCAACCACTCCCAAAGATCTTGCACCGATTCTTCGGTCAATCGATGATTTCAACGGCTCGTTTATTGTCAAATCAGCGTTACAGTTATTACCGCTGGTGTTTTGCCGTCCTGGTGAACTACGGGCGGCCGAATGGTCAGAGATAAATTTTGACGACTGCATCTGGGAAATACCAGCTGAACGGATGAAAATGAAGCAGCCGCATATCGTGCCACTATCGCGGCAGGCTATTGCCATCCTGAAAGAGTTGCAACCACTTACCGGTTATGGCAGATACCTTTTCCCCTGTCATCGTTCCCCGCTGCGCTGCATGTCGAACAATGCCCTGAATGCCGGACTCCGACGGCTCGGGTTCACAAAAGAAGAAGCGACCGCCCACGGATTCAGGGCCTCTGCCAGGACAATTCTTGATGAAGTTCTTAAAGTCAGGCCTGATTTTATCGAGCACCAATTGAGCCACTCTGTCCGGGATGCACTGGGAACTGCGTACAACCGCACATCCCATCTCGACGAGCGAAAAAAGATGATGCAGACATGGGCTGACTATCTCGGTAACCTGAAGACTGTTGCAAAAGTCATCCACCTGCCTGAGCGGTCTGTTGGCTGACATGTTTCTGGTCGTCGCTATCCGATTCAAAGCGTAACATACTGTTTAATATAAGTATTCAGTTAAATTATCTCTTGACGCTATTGTCCGAAGGAGTATTATACGATCTCAAATTGATTATTCCGGTCCGACACAAGCGGGCCACGGTCACGGCATGAGACTCGCCAGCAAACAGCATTACTGTAACTGAACAGAGTCTCCATATGCACTACATGCAAAGGCCATTACCTCCATCGGGGTAGTGGCCTTTTTTTATTATTTTTTTATTCCTGTAATTTCGGCGTGTTACGCAATAAATCGCAAAGAAATAGGCTTGCGGAGCACCGCGGACCTTCCCCCCCGTATAGATTATTATAGTGAACGGTGTGATCCGAGTGAGTCCGGATGGGTCCGTTAATTCTAACAGCACCATGGAGGTTTTATGCACAGCTCATCCCTTGTGCGGTGCCTTGCGCGTGGTTGCTTCGTTCCACGTCGCGCCGGGGGCGCGGTTGAGAGAGGCGAAGCGTTTTATGGAGGTTGTGAGATCAGTCATCGTTTCTTTCTGGCTGTCATACAATTTGTATCGAGTTGAGACTCGACCTCTATTAGACCCATATGACTCTGGCCCGTTTGACCCCTTTACGGCCCCTTTACTAGTAGCGTCAACATTCACTGGAAATTGGAACAACTTCGTATTGATACAGCAATCTACCATTACGTTGATGCTTCTAAGATATTTGAGTCAAAATTATACGGTTCCACCTGTGCCGGCTTCTTGAATGCCGCCTATTAATGAATATTTCTGAGTCTCATTCGCACGATTCAAATCGACATAAACAGCGGGCTCAAGGGCTTCTTTTTGCCCGAGTGGGTCCTGCAAGATGCTCAACTGGTATTCGTTGACTCCTGAATTGTACAGCCTGTAAATGAAATATTTATTCCTGTTTTCAATTGCCGCCGTTCGTTCGTTGCCCTTCAATTCAATCGATCCGCTTTCATGCTTACGCCCCTTCACTTCGATGAATCGAAGTACCTTGTCTAGGCGTCTACTCGCTCCAGATTTGAATGCCTCCCGCTCCTCGATGCTGGCGAAACTTATGATGTCACAGCCGAACGCGGAAATTCCAGTCAGTTGACCTACCTGAAGCGGGTAGCGGGCAGGTTCGCTCGCTTCTTCGAACTCCATGGCTTTCTTCTCGCAGAACGCGCCGTCAGTTACACGATGGGCTGCCGTATGTTTCCTCGGAGTTCCCGTCGTCTTATTGATTTTCAGATCCTGACGCTTCGGAGCTCCTGAAGGGACATGCGTTGCCTGTTCGACCTGTAACGGGCCGTCACCATTGGGCTGATCGGTCGGGAAAGTTTCCTTCTCAGGCGGAACTTCGGGCTTTGCATCACTTATAGGAACTGATGGTTGCTCTTCAGGTTTCGATTCGGGTTCATGAATCGGCAGATTCGTCGGCATGGCGGCAACACGTGCTGCTGTATCGGCACCTCCGAATTCTTCGATGATCAGTTCCATATTTTCATCTGCTTCTTCGCCCCTCATTTTTCTCAGAAGGCTTTTTCTGTCTTTTTCCTTGCAGAGAAACATCCTGGCAAATTCGCCACCATCACCGATGCGAAAGATTGACGCGATAGCCGCCCCTACGGAGTCGGCAAGAAGATCAGGGGCTATATCAAGAGGCTCCGCCGGGTCAGCTCGTACATAAATCACATTATTCTCGATCAGCCAGCCCCATACCGGGGGCATAAAATCGAACTCCCGGTCTTCATAGCGGATTACTGCGATCAGTTCGGAACAGACTTTGAGAGATAGAAGTTTCAAGGCGTTAAGATACTGGGTTTGGCTGGTCTGAGACGTGCGCAGGCGGTATAAGAACGGTTTCGCCTTTTGGAAATCCTCATCTCGATTTTCTGCCAGCTGAAAACTTTTCACGCGTTGCTCAATGCCCATACGATCGATCGCCTTAACTCCGAAAATGCGATCAACTTTATCTGAACCGACTCTGAATGGGAGGTCTACTATTTTAAGATTATTCAGCAGGCTGGTCGGCAAGCCCTCGGAGTCGGCATGTCTCAACTCAGAAACCGGGTAATAGTCTGCAGCGTCTCCGAAATGTCCCCACATTTTGCCGTTTTTTATGAACTCCTCTCTTGCAGATTGCCCGTGCCCCATCGCCGAATCGGAGGCTTCCAATAGCCAGCGATACAAAGCTTTGGCCTGACGCCCCTCGGGATCACGCTTTGGCATTTCAATAAGACGCGCATAAATGTCATCAAGTTCAAGCTCCGCGAAACTGGTCAGAACGCCCGATCTGCGCCAGCCATCCAGCAAGTCGGCATCCGAAACGCCGAAATTACCCATAGCCTCGGATGAGGGCTTCGGTGGACGCGGAAAAAGAGCCTCAATTGCTCGCTGGCCGATTACGCAATCTCTCGGCCGTAATGCATCCCCCGCATCGTTGGGGATCCAGGCCGAGTTCTCTATCTTCCAACGAAGATAACAGGGCAATGGTTCCTTGTACCTTCTCACTACTGTCCGGTTAATAACTGAATAATTTCAGCTGTTTATATTTGGGTTGCTCTGGATTTCGCTTGAGAGCCTCCGCAACCAGTGATGTAATGGTCTTTTTCTCAAACAAATTGACCTCAAGAATCTGTAGAAAAGTGTAGAGCGAACATTCTATCTTTAGCCGCTTCTTGGTGATTGCTACAAGCAGGTAAATGCAGAGCGCAATCCATATCTGGCTCTTCACC
>CAJAFV010000042.1 GCA_903939115.1 uncultured Geobacteraceae bacterium | reverse complement strand
TCCTATTTCGACAAACTGGGGTTGGTCTCATTCATGGACCAGCACCACCGACTTCAACACACTTCATGAACCGCCGTGTACGGAACCGTACGCACGGTGGTGTGGGAGGACGGCGGGAGTAATCCCGCCTCCTACCCGATTAAATTGTATTAAGCAGAATTAGCGTCAGGATGTAACGCAGAGCGCTCCATTCTCTAATGCCACCGTCAACGTTCCCCCTTCAATTACTGTCCCGCCGATAATCGCCCGTGCAATCCGGGTTTCCAGTTCGCGTTGCAGATAGCGTTTGAGTGGCCTTGCGCCATATACCGGGTCATATCCGGCTTTTGCTATAAAGCTCAGAGCTTCTTCAGTTATTTCGAGTGTTATCCGTTGTTCTTTCAAGCGTTGCTTTAACTGTACAGCCAAAAGATCGGCGATCTTTTTTACCTCTTCAATATGGAGCGGCTTGAAAAGCACAATATCATCGACACGATTCAAAAACTCGGGACGGAAGCCCGATTTCAGCTCATTCATGACGTTCTTCCGGGCATCTTCGCGGATATCACCGTTCGCTGTGATTCCCTCCAGCAGATACGCTGAACCGATATTGGAGGTCATGATGATGACCGTATTTTTGAAGCTGACCGTGCGGCCATGGCTGTCGGTGACCCGGCCATCGTCGAGAATCTGCAGAAGGATATTGAACACATCGGGGTGAGCCTTTTCGATTTCATCAAACAGCAGGACGCTGTAAGGTTTACGCCGCACCGCCTCGGTTAACTGCCCCCCCTCCTCGTAGCCGACGTACCCCGGCGGAGCTCCGATCAAACGGGACACGGCAAACTTTTCCATGTACTCGGACATATCGATCCGCACCATGTTTTCTTCGGAATCAAAGAGCGCTTCGGCGAGGGTGCGCGCCAATTCAGTTTTACCGACACCGGTCGGGCCGAGGAAGATGAAGGAGCCGATCGGGCGGCGCGGGTCCTTGATGCCGGAGCGGGCACGGAGTACGGCATCTGATACCAGTTGCACCGCTTCATCCTGACCGATAACCCGCTGATGCAGAATATCCTCCAGTCGCAGCAGTTTTTCCCGCTCACCTTCGACAAGTCTCAACACCGGAATTCCGGTCCAATGCGCTACGATTTCTGCTATTTCGTCCTCTGTTACCTCTTCGCGCAGCAGTTTCTGGCCGCCCTGTTTCTGGCCCAGAGCCGCTTCCTCATTTTTCAGGGCAGTTTCAAGTCCGGGGAGTTCGGAATATTTCAGGCGCGAAGCCTGTTCAAGATTACCGGCTCTCTCGGCCTGCTCAATTTCACGCCTGGTTTTTTCAAGCTGCTCTCGCAACCCCTGTACCCGCTGAATTGCTATTTTTTCAGAATCATAGCGTGCCCGCATGGTATTGGCTTTTTCGCGATCGTCCGCCAAATCCTTATGCAGTATTTCCAAACGCTCTTTACTCGCCTTATCCTTCTCTTTTTTAAGGGCAACCTCTTCAATCTCCAGCTGCATAACCCGGCGGGAAATAGTATCAAGCTCCGAGGGGAGAGAATCTATTTCAGTCCTGATCATCGCACATGCCTCATCCACCAGGTCAATTGCCTTGTCCGGCAGGAAGCGTTCGGTAATATAGCGGTTGGAGAGGGTTGCAGCCGCGACCAGGGCGTTATCCTGGATGCGGACGCCATGATGTACTTCAAAGCGCTCTCTGAGACCACGCAGGATCGACACGGTGTCCTCCACGGTCGGCTGTTCAACCAGAACCGGCTGAAAGCGGCGTTCCAGGGCGGCGTCTTTTTCTATGTTCTGGCGGTATTCATCAAGCGTGGTTGCGCCGATACAGTGCAATTCGCCACGTGCCAGCATCGGCTTCAGCATGTTACCGGCATCCATTGAACCTTCGGCCTTGCCGGCGCCGACGATGGTATGCAGTTCATCAATAAAGAGAATTATTTGACCATTAGCCTCTTTTACTTCATTCAACACCGCTTTCAGGCGCTCTTCAAACTCGCCGCGATACTTTGCTCCAGCTATCAGAGCTCCCATATCAAGAGCAAAGATATTCTTATCCTTCAATCCTTCCGGCACGTCCCCACGGACAATACGCTGGGCCAAACCCTCAACGATGGCGGTTTTACCCACCCCCGGTTCACCTATCAACACCGGATTGTTCTTTGTTTTGCGTGATAAGACCCGAATCACGCGACGTACTTCATTATCCCGTCCGATGACCGGATCAAGTTTATCGGTACGGGCCATTTTTACCAGGTCGCGGCCATATTTTTCCAGCGCCTCGTAGGTCGCCTCCGGGTTGGCACTCTGCACACGTTGGCTGCCGCGCACTTCTGTCAACGTTTTTAGAAACCGTTCGTGATTAACGCCGGCCAGTTTTAAAATTTTTCCGGATGGAACCTTTTCACCCTCTGCCAATAAAGCCATAAACAGATGCTCAACCGACACATATTCGTCTTTCAGCCTCTTTGCTTCATTTTCAGCAGCAACCAGAATTCGTGACAACCGCTGGGAAACATAAATTTTACCGGCCTCCGCACCAGGACCTGAGACACGCGCAATATGATCAAGTACCTTTACAACCTCATTTTTGACAAGCTCCGGGCGGATATCCATGCGCTGCAGAAGGCGAGGAACCAGACCGTCCGGCTGTTCCAGCAGAGCCCAGAGGAGATGCTCGCCATCAACCTCAACATGGCCGTATGAAACGGCCTTGTTTTGCGCTTCAGTAAAAGCTTCCTGAGATTTCTGTGTCAGTTTGTTGAAATCCATGTCCAACCCCTAATTACATGTATTTGTCTCATACATTAAAGAGTTAAGCATAGAGTGGCCAGAAGTCAAGCAACCCGGAACGGAAATAGCATCGCTGATTGTGGAGTGTGATGGAGTAGAGGCAGAGAAAATTACGGGGCGGATTCGTCTAATTCTGCCATTATCCGCAGAAAGTTCCGGGTAAGGGCTGGGTGGAGTTCGGTTCCTATCATGCTTTGCATCATAGCTGCAATATCAGGCAGAGGTACCGGCTCGCGATAGGAACGTCTGGTGCGCATCGCGTCAAAAAAATCTGAAATCGTTGTCATATGGCTGCAGAGGTTCTGTTGCCAACCGTCTTCAACCACCGGATAGCCGCTAAAATTATATTTCATATGATGTTCATACGCAACAATCGAGGCAAGCCTTGGTACTGCCGGTGTTTCCAGTAAATGGCGGGCGCCTAGTACCGGGTGCTGTTTCATGATGGCAAAATCATCATCAGTGAGTATTTCCGCTTTTGTAAGAATTTCTTCCGGAAGGAGCAGTTTACCGATATCGTGAAGCATTGACGCCACACCGATGTCATTCAAAAGCTGACCGTTGATTCCGAGTGCCATTGACTGAGCAAGATTAAGTACACACACATTGGTTGAATGGGTAAAGGAATATTCATCAGCATCCCGCAGTGCAGCCATGGCAAGCAGGGGTTTCCCCTCCTTACGGAAGAGGTTGATAAAACCGGAGACTACCTCAACGACTCCGTTGATTTGTAGTTTGCGCTTGTTTTTAAGGGCGTTGTATATCTCCAGGAATTTAGACAACTCTTCACGCGGCATATCCTGCAACGTGAGCTTCACTAGATGCGAGTCGTCAGAGCTGCCATCTTCCGAGATTCCTGAAATGTTGATGTCGACAGTGCCGAGGCGGATGTGGTCGGATGATGTCATTGACTGAGCAGCATCTTCCAACTGCTTGGCAAGGGCACTGATTAAACTGTCAACTTCCGATTTTGTGATACCCTCCAGTAGTTTGAGCGTACCGATACCCCGTGCTTTCAGAATCTGCGTAAAGCGGTTGAGGAACAGGCTCAGCTCCTGAGGTTGCTCATCAATGACCAGCTCGTTGTCCACCACCATCAGGGTAATTTCCGGTCGGGATTGCAACATGACTTCGATACTGGCAAAAGCCTGCAATGAAAGGCGTGCGACCTGAGGGTGCGTTACGCCGTACAAAGAAGCATTAGCGGTGGCTGACAGCAGGTGACGTATAAAGTCGTGAATCGTATTGTGACTGTCGTTACTCATGCTTTTTCCCTGAAATTATGCGTAGCGCCTCTTCCGCCAGGTGGGCACTATCGCCGAAACCGCCGGCAAAACGTTTAAGCAGCGGTCGGGAGTCTGCCGCGGGGTATTTAGGCAGAGAAGCGATAATATCTGCTTTTAGTTTCATCAGTTGCCGGGAGTGAAACAGACTTTTCGAACTGAGGATCCTGTCAAGTTCCGGTAAAACCTCGGCACGGCCGATCTCTCCAAGCGCGTGCACTATGGAGCATTTTTTATCACATTCACTCTGCGAGTAACCGCCCTGCGTCAGCATATTAGCCAGTTTTGCCGCAATTGCCGGAGACGCACAACTTTCAGCAAGCTGAATTGCCGATACGAGCAGCTCCTGATTCTGACTGTTTAAATCAACCATTACAAGTTTTTCTGCTTGCGGGTCACGTAAATACACGAGCGTTTTCAAGGCTTCATGACGGAGGCGATGATCTTCGTTCCGCAGCAATGGACGTATGTGGGCAACGATGGAAGGATCTTTTTGGGAAGCAAGAATAATCAGGAGGTTGCGCAGAAAAAACCAGCGTGTGTCACGCAGCCGGTTGATGATCGGCACCTGTGTCATCGGGCCCATTTCAATGAGGCGGTCTATATAAAATCGCCGTATCGACATATTTTTCTCTTCAGACAAACGATCCAGCAGCGTCTCTATAAACTGGTCACCAATTTTTATGATCAGTGATCGGATATCACCATAGTGCCGTTTGCCCCAGATTGTGAGGCCATCGAGGATCTCCTCCAAAAACTCACGCCGTCCGTATACTTCGCGTAGCCGGTACTGAATTTCAAGCGGAAATGTACTGTCAGAAAGCTGGTTGATCATGGCGAGTAACTGGCCGTAGTCGCCAGTCATGAGGAAAAAGCCGAACATGTCAGCCAAATTTTGCAACAACAGGTCGCGTTCTTCCGGAGAATCAATACCTTCACGGACCAGATTCATCAGGATCTGCCCGATACTCCCCTCAATGGCTCGGGTTTCCAGCGTTGTCATCAGGTCAGAGACCTCTTCCATGCCAAGGCGGGGAACCTGGTCGGATGCAATAATCCGGTAGAGTTTTCTTTGATAATCATCAGAAGCGAATTCTTCGGAATCAAGTTCCCGGAAGATCGTCTTGATTTTTTGAGATACTTCGTATTCGCCGGATATCTCTTTATATCTGTTTTGAGGTTGTCTGGCTTTAGTCCCAAGACGCTTCAGCAGGCCGAATACGACCGGAGATACACTGAGTCGCTCGTGACTGATATCTTCAAGTGTCTCAATGATGGTGCTGTCGGAAAGGCCTTTAAGTATATGTTCTGCCGCCGTCTGCCGCTCTTTAGTATTGACACCCAAAGAGCTGTCAAGAAATTGCCGACGCATTTCGGGGGATAAATTACTGATAAAAACGGCCAGCTTCTCATAACGATCCGTAGAGGGAGCTTCAGGTAACGTGTTGACAGATTCATTTTCAAAAAAAGCTGTGATAGCGGCACTCACTTCTGATTCACCAATGCTGCCTTCGATATATTTCTGATTCAGTATTTTAGCAAGAATTTCCGGATCAAAACGAGTCTCGCCGCCTTCCCCGGTCGCCAGACTGCCAAGCGTAAGTTCACGCGCAAATCTATCCCATAACCGATCTGCCTGAATACCACCCTTGTCGGCGGTAATGGAATCCGGATCAGTCGCCTTGAAAAGGTCATAGCGAATTGGCCGGATAGTCATTGCAGTAATTCCTGCTTTTTCCCATATCTGTTCAATTCCGCCGTGTTTGTGGATCTGCTCTCGTTTAAGACCTAATATCGTAGTAAAATTACTCAATTCCCCAATGGTCATGCCTTTGTGGAACAGCAGTGCTCCGATGCCCCGTTCAAAAAGCACTCGAGAGAAATCTTTATATACGAGACTTGACTTTTCAAGGATAACGCCATCAATCATCAGGGAATCACTGGTGACGCCGAGAATGATTTCATCATGTTCCTGCAATAGATTGTCGTAGACCAGAAGAACTTTGGCCAAAGAGGCAGCAATGACCGGATGCCCTTTAGGGTATGCGTTGCAGTTCCGCCGGGCAATGTTAAGCTCGGTGATCAGGGATGCAAGTGCCTTGGTTTCGACTTTGTGCAATGGTATGTCGTTCGTTGGAGTTTTCACGGGAATATCTTACCATTAAATTAAAATATGACTACCAAAAACAAAATATAAAACAAAATGAGCAAATTATGTATTCACTGCTTTTTGTATTACCAGCTCTTTTATACAGGTGCGAATTATTTAAAATTCTTCGCGCTTGACCTATGCCCTTATTTACGCTAGCTTCGCCAGATTCTGAGTTTACAGGTTGCACATATGAGGGTGATTGCAGGAACATGCCGGGGGAAAAAATTATTAACGCCACCGGGCGTTGTAACACGACCAACTTCTGATCGCGTTAAAGAGTCTCTGTTCAGTATCCTGACAAGCAGGATTGATTTCTGTGACATTCATGTCCTCGATATCTGTGCCGGTACCGGCAGTCTTGGTATCGAGTCAATCAGTCGTGGTGCAGGTTCTTGTTGCTTCATTGAAAACAATCGATCGGTATTATCAATACTTGACAAAAATCTGACGGTTACCGGCAGTAATAGTAAATCAGAAGTTTTGTATATGGATGCAGTTGCAGCACTGCACCGTTGTGCAGTGCGCGGGAAACATTTTGATCTCGTATTTTTCGATCCACCATATTCGTCTGATTTGTATCAAACGGTGCCGGATGCTCTTGCGTCTACAGATCTTTTAGAACCAGGTGCCATCTTTGTTGTTGAATGTTCTGTACGCAATCCGCTGGAGGAATCGTATGGGATGCTGAAGAGCTTTGACCGCCGTGAGTATGGAGAAACGGCCCTTGAACTGTTTATAATGGGGGAAAAATGAAAAAAATTGCGGTGTATCCAGGTTCCTTTGATCCAATTACCTATGGCCATCTGGATATTATCAAGCGTGGTCTGACGATCTTTGATGAAATTATTGTTGCTGTTGCCAAAAACTCTCAAAAAAATGCACTGTTCACTACTGAGGAACGGGTCGAACTCATTCAGGATGTCGTTAAAGAGGAGGGGAGGGTCTCGGTTGACACGTTCAGTGGACTTCTGATAGATTATGTGTCGTCCCGCGGGGCGCACGTCATCATCCGTGGACTCCGTGCCATATCCGATTTTGAATATGAATTTCAGATTGCTCAAATGAACAGCACCATCGGTCGCCAGATTGAAACGCTTTTTATGATGACGTCTCTACAATACGGCTACCTGTCCTCTTCTATTGTCAAGGAGGTCTGCTCTCTTAACGGTGAAATCGACAAATTTGTACCGCCAGAAATCAAAAAAGCGTTACGGCAAAAATACGGTTTATCAGAGCCACGTTAACCCGTTACCATACCAACATGCATGAGGTGCATAAAAATGATCAGTCAAGAAATGATAATCGCCGACATCATCGCCCAGCACCCCGAAACGTTACCGGTTTTCAAGCAGTTTAATCTCGATTGCTATGAGTGCCAGATTGCCGACCTTGAGACACTCGGTCATGGAGCCGGTGTCCATAAAATCTCCATTGATCAACTTCTTGCCTCTTTAAATTCCGCCCTTAAAAAATGACCGGTAGTCTCCCTCTGTCTGGAGAATTTACTCATGAGTAATATGGAACTCTATTCACGCTATTTTCCTGTCGGGAAAAAAGTTGGGGTCGGAATTCCACTGCCTAATGCCGATGTCTTTAGAGACTGGGCAATAGTTCATGAAATCGACGAAGATCTCGTTACGCTGCAGCTTTCCCGGGACGTTCTACCGACTGGTGTTTCGCTGAGAAACGGATCGATTCTTGAGTTGCGTGACGGAAGCAAGGAAAACGGTTACGGCTGCAGGGCGATTGTTGTTTCTGAAGGAGACGCGCAGAAACTGCTGCTCCGTTTGATCGGTGAGATCGTTTCAAATGAACTGCGGGAGTTTTACCGAATAGACGCCTTTCTGCCGATAAAATATTTCGTCAGCCGTGAACAAAACAGTTACCGTCTTCGAAAAGAGTGGCAAGAACGACGGGAAAGTCGACTGAAGCGTATATCAGACCAAAAGAACCGGCGCTGGAAAGTTAAAAACCTGCCTGAAGGCACAAGTTTGCCCCACGAACGTCTCCTTGATTCAGTGGGGGGGGGCGGTAATGAACGGCCTCATAATCCGAGCCTGCCCGAGGAGGAGTCTGAAGAGTTATGGGACACCATTATCCCTCTTGCGGCAAATATCAGTGGTGGCGGCCTGCGCATCATTACTCATCAGGGATTTGAAATTGGGGAATATATAATTCTGGAAATTTTAGTACCTTCACCTGAGCGGATTATCGATGTCGTCGGGAGAGTTGTCTTTGCCAACCGTAATTATGCCGTTGGCGGCGATAGTGAATATTTCAATACCGGTGTGCAGTTTGTGTATCTCGATGAAAGTGATCGCGATGCGATTGTAAATTACATCTCCACAATTCAGCTCAAAAGGATCAGGCAGCTGCGCGAAATGTATATGTATCGCTGGTCACCGGGAGAAGAAGATCAGCGTGGTGCATCAAACGAGTCTCGAATCAGACGGTCTGTTGTCCGCAACCTGGCAATATTATTGTTTTTAACAATTATTTTATCACTGGCCAGTTATTTTTGGCATTACGCGCACGAACACCCAAAGGGTGAAATTCAACGTACTTTTGAGGATAGTGTCAGAAAATACAGAGAGCAGCAAAAGCCGGAATGATACGCCGGAAGAATACATAAAAAATCCGTTCACCCTATTCTTGTCGAAGGGTGAACGGATTTTTTCGGTTATTCATAACGAATCAGGACTATTTCTGATCAATCTTGGTTAATTTCCAGGGGTTATTGCCGACCGGACGGGTGAAGGTCCAATACTCTTCAAATTTTATCGGATCACTCTTGCTGCCTGACAAGAGAGTCCCGGACTCATCAGTCGTATAATCAAGCAGGTTGGCATAAATAAGGGTGTTGATATAATCCTGACCAGCTTCCTGCCATGCTTCCACGATGTCAACTTTTCGTACAGCAATGTTTTCAAGCCGGTTGATCTGTTTATCCCGCAGTAATTTATCAAGATCAGACTGGAATATGCGGCGCATTTCATCCGTCAGCAGGTTATTAACCGGTGTCAGGTCACGATTCATCCAGGCGCCCTGAATTTTGAAAAAGTTATCCATGACCAGATCGTTATAGCGATTTTCGTCAAAGTATTGGTCAAATTGGCGAATATGGGCCAACCCTGTCTCAACATCATCAACTTCCGGCAGCGAGTTCTGGTAGTTCGGTGCAATCGGCGTTACATTTCCTCCGTAGTAAGGTTCCGGAGTAAATGAATTTGAGGAACTCTCTTCCCTTTTTTTCTTGATATAGCGGTAGATCAGGTAACCAATGCCGGCAAGCAGCAGTATTTCAAACAAGCCTATTCCGCCGCCACCCGCACCGCCACCCATACCACTGAAGCCAAGGCTTCTGAACAACATGCCGCCCAGCATGCCGCCAACGATGCCGCCAGCCATGCTCCTCATGAAGCCACCCGCGGCCGGTTGTTGAAATCCAGGGGATGGTGCAGCCTGCTGTGGGCGGGAAGGCGCCGATTGTTGAGTGGGGCTGGCTGGACGCGAGTAGCTGCGCGAACCGGCACTACCCATCGAACGACTCCCTCCTCCGGCTCTGGCGTGCGCTTCAAATTCCATTACGGTTACTGAAAGGAACAACATGGCAGCCAGCACGGTGAAAACTTTAAAAGCCTGCTTCTTCATTGTGTGCAACTCCTTGTGTATTAATTGATAAGTGGAATTTAGCGTTGAAAAACAAATTGAATACATAGTGCAAAGAACATAGTGGCAGGGAACACGAAAATCAAGGTACGTATAATAATAAAAGCAGAGGCCCGCCGGTGACAGGAGAACCGGCTTACAAACGGCATCTTCAAAATCAGCTGGCAAGTTTCGCCCGAATAGCCTCAACCACATAATACGCGTCATTGATGGCGGTGTAGATGAGATTGGGGTGGCGTTCCTCTGCAATAGATCCTTCGCTGATCTTCATGTATGAGGGTGAAATCGCCCCGCCTATGACGTACACGCCTTTACGTGTCGATTCAAACTCTGCCGAGAGCAGTATCAGACGTTCCCCCTCTTTAGCGATTTTGCAGACGCCGGCAGTGCAGGCAATGCTCTGAATATTCAGTTTGTCGAAAATCGGCACCGGCCCTTGTGAGCCGATACAGGCGATAACATTTTGCATCGGAAAACTGAGGGCATGATAGAGATCGATTCCGTCGGCTTGCTTAAACTCGTTGATCCGTATGACCAGGCGATCTACACCCTCATCATCGACTTCTCCGATACGTGGCGTTGCTCCAAGCAATAGCCTGATATTACCGCCGAGTAATATCTCTTCTCCGAGTCTTTGGGCCGTCTCTTTGTTAACGTCAAACGTTTCAGCCTTATGTGCCCAGAAGACAGGATGAGTGTCATTTGCCTCGCGTTTGGCCTTCAAAATATTTATGATCACGTCAGCGGCAGTATTGCCGCCGCCAATCACCAGCGTTTTAATTCCGACATATTTGCCGGCATCATCGAGGTTTTTGGCGACCATCTTGGCATCACCATAAACAGTGAGCTCGCGGGGAATGTTACTGCCAAAGGAGAGGACAACTTTTCTCCCTTTAAAATTACCTTTCGATGTAATTACGGTCAACCCGTCCCTCTCGTCTTTAATATCTTCAAAATCAACTTCTGTCTGGACAAGAAGATTTTCATGCTGAACAAAATGCTGAACATACTGCAGGTAGCTTTCCACGGTTACCGGCTTGTCCGGAGGGCGTAATTCATCGACCATGAACGGCATCGGAGCATCTTTTGGTTTGGAGGCGTACACCAGCTTGCCTTCGGGATAGGTGTTGGAAATCCCTTGAAAGATAGCCTTTCCCGATTCAAGGACCAGGTAGGACAGACCATGTTTGTGGCACAGATACGCCGTTGATAGGCCAGCCGGACCACCACCAACTATCAGAACATCATACGTACTGTTTTTCATGTTAACGTCCTTGCTCTAAGAAATTAAGTAACTGTTTAATTTTTATAGCATAATATTAATACAAGATAAAGCGGTAAGCTGCTTGCTAAAAATAGAAAATGCGCTACTATTGAGGCAAACATCAATACTATTGGAGGTTATTTATGGAAGATCGAGAAAAGAAAATCGCAGCCGCTGCATTGCTGATATTTGCAGGCGGCGTCATGGGGGCTAGTCTTGCCCTGTTGTTCGCTCCTCAGTCGGGAACCAGGACAAGAAATGATCTCCTGCGTTACTCAAAAAGAGCCCGTAACAGAGCAGATGAGGTCGTAGATGATCTGGCTTCCAATGTATCAAACCTGGTTGAGGCGATCGGCGAAAAAACCGATGATCTGCTTGAAAAGGGCAAAGATGCTGCGGGGGGAGCACGAAAAGATCTGATCCGCCTTATCGAAGAGGGTGCCTCGAAGCTGGAAAAATTCAGGACCATACTGAGCAGGATGAGGTAGAAACGCAAATCTGACTGCTATTGAACAGTGCAATAGAACGCGGATGACGCGGATTGAGCGGATTTACGCAGATAGACAGTCCGTTCTTAAGTTATGTCTGCGTATATCCGCCTAGATCAGATGTGATCCGCGTTCTATTGTTTTTGATTTATTTTTCATGTGATGGTTACGCAGCTGCTCCCCGTTTCCGGGATTAGTTTGTTGAAGTAGTCAATTGTAAGAAATCGCTCCGACTGTTTTGGTTCAATTTTTGAACTATAGCGACTGATATACACAAGATAGCGAATAGAAAAACTCTCCGCCGTTGTCAGGTTCGCTTCACTGTCTTCTCCCAACAGCGTCCGCTCCGGGTCGTAACTGATAAAACTCTGCAATTTCCCCCAGAAACGTTCATCTTCCTTTGGCAGCCCAACCTGATGTGCGGAAATAACTCCGTCAAAATATGGTCCGATGCGGGTGTTTTTCATTTTAAGATCGAGAGTTTTTGAGTGGGCATTTGTGACCAGCCAGACCTTTTTGCCGGAATGTTTCAAAAACAGCAGAAAATCGATAACATACGGATGAACAGCGATCAGATGCTCAATTTCCCGCTTGAGAACAGGAATGTTCAGCTTAAGCCGATCGGACCAATAATCAAGGTCAGTCCAGTTGAGGGTGTTTTCCTGACTGCGGAACAGGCCGTACAGGTGTTCCTTGGCATGTTCAAGGGTGGTATGGTTACTCTGACTCCACCGTTTCGGTACATGTTCCAACCAGAAGTGATCGTCAAAATGGCGGTCAAGAATAGTGCCATCCATGTCAAGAAGTACGGTGTCGATGTTGTTCCAGTTGATGATCATCAGCTGCTCTTCTCCGGGATTTAATTGATATATTAAAACTTTATGGAAGGGGACATGAGTACATGACTCTGGTCAGGGAGTGAAAAAACGTTGACTCATTTCTGTCAGTCCCAGAGTGTTCAGAAGTTCATTCAGGCGCTCTGAAGGGCGACGGCGGGGCAGGTCTTTGTAGCTGGCGATAATCAGCTCATTCTTCATGGAATGTTCCCAGCCGACTAATTCGGTTACGTTCACCTGGTACCCATGTGCTTCAAGCTGCAGACAACGCAGGACATTCGTGATCATACTGCCGAATTCACGTGTGTGCAGCGGGTGTCGCCAAATTTCGGTCAGGCTGTGTGCAGAAAACGAGGCTGATTTGTTTTTTCGAAGTACGGCAGCAACTTCAGCCTGACAACAGGGCACCAGCACGATGAAGCGGGCCTTCTTTCTGAGGGCAAAATTAATGGCGTCATCGGTTGCGGTATCACAGGCGTGCAGTGCGGTAACAATATCTACTGTTGGTGGCAGGGCAGCAGAATATATGGAGTCGGCGACAGACAGGTTTAAAAAAGAGATGTGAGGAAAATCAAGTTTCTTTGCAAGCAGGCGTGATTTTTCGACCAGTTCATTTCGTGTTTCAATGCCGAATACCTGCGAACTGTCACCGTGGAATTTAAAGAACAGGTCATACAGTATAAAGCCAAGGTACGATTTTCCCGCACCGTGATCAACCAGCGTAATTGCAGTCTGCCCGCTTTGAATCTCTTTCAGAAGCGGCTCAATAAACTGGTACAGATGGTTGATCTGCTTGAGTTTCCGTCTGCTGTCCTGGTTCAGTTTGCCGTCACGGGTAAGGATATGCAGCTCTTTCAGCAGCTCAAGCGACTGTTCCGGTTTTATGTCGTGCTTTTCTGCCATATGTTTCACAACCCGTAGATGAATTGGAATTAGTTGTCGAACATCAGTTTGCGCTCAAAATCCATGGAATGAGTTAACCGCTGTGCATCCTGCAAGGTAATCAGATCCTGGCGATACAGCTGTAACAGGTGCATGTCGAGTGTCTGCATATGATACTGAGAGGCGCCATTTTCAATATGTTTTTCAATTTCATCAAGCCGCCCTTCACGAATACATGCCTGTATGGTTGTGGTTGTGCGCATAATCTCGACAACCGGCATGATGCTTTCACCCGACTTATCCTTGATTAACCTGATGGAAATTGTTGCGACGAGGATGTCGGCCAGTCGTTGACGCATAATCTCCTGGGCCTCAGGAGGGAAATGACCGATTATCCTGTTAATGGTGGAAACGGCTCCCTGTGTGTGCAGGGTCGAAAGCACCAGGTGACCTGTTTCTGCGGCTTTTATGCAGGAATCGATAGTCTCCTTGTCGCGCATTTCTCCGACCATGATGACATCAGGATCCATTCTGAGTGCCGCTTTAAGGGCAGAGGTGAAGCTGTCTGTATCTGTGCCTATTTCCCGTTGAATAATACAGCTTTTGCGCGATGAAAACAGAAATTCAATAGGATCTTCGATAGTTATTATATTGTAGTTAAAGTTTTCATTAAGGTATCTGAGCATTGAGGCAAGTGATGTCGATTTCCCGTTTCCGGTCGGACCAGTCACCAGAATCAGTCCGTTAGGGGTCTGTGCTATTTCACCCAGAACGGTGGGAAGATGCAGCTCTTCAAACGTTCCGATAACGGGAGGAATAACGCGCATAACGATGCCAAAATGACCTTTTTGGCGAAAAATGCTGACTCTGAAACGTCCTCCGGAGGGGAGAGAGTAGGAGGCGTCGCACTCTTTGAGATCATCAGTTATCTGGCGGCCGTTATGAGCCAAAACAGTTTCGGCGATAAACCTGGTGTCAGCGGGGGTCAGGTTCGGCATTTTTGCGCGCACCAACTGGCCCCGTCCACGGAAAAAAGGGGGGTTATCCACCTCAAAATGGAGATCAGATACTTTCTTCTGAAATGCAATATCCAGGATTTGATGCAGAATATTTGCGTCCATCATATTCCTCCACTGTCAATAAATAGTATTTATTAGAAAATGCTCTGCTGTGCAATTACAAGAGAGGTTTTTCGATACTTTTTCGATACAGGGCGTTGTCCAATGTTGATCCGGCATGCTGCGCAAGAGCTTCAAGCAGATTGATCTGAGGAGGAGAAACCGGCTTGCTGCCAAAATCTGCATACGTTACCGCTATAACCTTGCCACGACTCATTAATGGGACCGCAACAGCTTTTAGGCTTCGAGGCACTCCGATTTCTTTATAAAGATGATTTGTCAGTACCGCATCGCTTCGTTGTCCATAATAGAACTTCCCTTTTTCAACAACCTCTTGAAGTACCGAATTTACTTCAAGCGGGAGATGAAACATAAGCGGAGCAGACGGCCCGTCAGATTTAGGTGCAGATATACCAAACGACTTTTCTGCTATCAATTCTGTTTTGGCGACAACAAAAGTCACCGCCCGTTCAAATTGCAGCGCCGCAAACTGAAGCACAGCAAGTGCAATTTCAGGAGGTTCTGACAGCGACTTCAGTTGATGTAACGCCACGATAAACTGACGCCCCACATCGGTCCGAGGCACCGGCAAAATTGATTTCAGGTATGAACCGATTCCAGAAAGAAACGCCACCATCTGATCTATATATAAATCTTCGTGACAGCCACGGCAGGGGCGGGGAATGATTGAACGCGTGCCGATGCCGAGTGCCTCCATGCTGATGGTTTGCCAGGTTCGGCAGCATGCGGTGATCAGAATTGAAAGCTCCGGATAGGCGGCAACCTTGGTGCGAACAAGTTTCAGTGCATATGCTCCGTCGTTCTCGTGATCTATATCAATAATCAGTACCGGATGGAGGTCTCTGCCGAGTGACTGTTCAATGACTATGTCCAATCCGATTTCTTCATCTGATGCAAAAATAAACAGATTTTCGTGTTTACAGACTGTCGTGACTGCATATGAAAGCAGTTCATTTTGTGTAAGCAGGATAATTGCCGTAACTGGAGGGGTTGATTGCGAATGTGACTGAGAGGATATGCCTGTCAAAAAAGACACCAACCGTTCCTGCTGATCATTAGTCGCTTCCGGAAGAGCCTGCGTCACAGCCTTACGGTGCTCGTCGTTCGGATCATGATCTTTCAGACCGATAAAAACATCCGGGATTTTACGTGTAATTGTGTCAAGCGCATCAAGACCTAACAGGTCGGCTGTTATCTCGGCTGTGCCGGAACGATCTGCTGAAGCGTCAGTATCTCTGGTGTTTTCCTCAGTAAAAAAAATTTCACTCAGAGTACCGTCGCGCATTTTTTCATCATAAATACGCAGAGAATCCATCAGGATCCCCTGAGCATTCAGCAAAATTTCCTGATGAAGCTTTTCAGGAAAATAACGATATTCATCTGATACATATTCTTTGGAAACATCAAGGGAAAAAGTGCCGTTCTCCCAGGTCAAAACCTCTACAATGGTCATTTCTATAAGTGTTTCAAGTCCCTTGAAGGCGGTCTCCTTGTCAATAGTCCCTTGTTCAATCAAGGTTGCCACCAGAGGTTTGCGATCTCTTCCGGCATGTTCCTGCTCACTCAATGCCTGATCGAGCGCCTCTTTGGTAATGGCATTCATATCGATCAGAACTTTGCCGATTCGACAACTGTTCTTCAGATGATTTGCACTGACAAAAAATCCATCTCGAAAAACAAGCTGACTTTCTCCTTTCGAGCTTTTTAAATATAAGATGCCGCTCTTGCTGGACATATGCAATAATTGGATAACGTCCACCAGCGGAAAATGTTCAAGGTCACCGTTAAATGACATGCAGCCCCCTGTAAAAAGTATAAGCAGCCGGTACTATACCGCAATTTGTTTTATTATGGTGTATATTGTTGCAAAAAATTGAGGGTATTGGTGACTTTTATGGGTGTTACTTCTTCAACTCCACTCCTGCTTTTTCTTGTAGTGGGGTGCCTTTTTTTTGGATCGTTCTGGCGTGCCGGTTTGATGGCCGCCCTCGGTTGCCTTCTTTTTTATCTTATAAACCGAGGACTTATTCTCGGTCGTCTTCCGCTGCTTGGCCCCCACGATACCCTGCTGTTCTTCGGTATGTCTGCGACGCTTATGGGTTTTATCTGTTCGTATTATCCGGTTGTTCGTGATAAACGCTGGTTCACGATCGTAGTCGGTTTTTTTGCCGGATCTGTCACTGTGGCAGCGGTCATGTTCAAACCGCTCAATATGCCGCTGCCACAGATACTTGATACCCTCTGGTTTGAACTGCACGTCGTGGTAGCCTTTTTCGGTTATGCCCTTTTTGCCATAGGGGCCATAGCGAGCGTAGCGTATCTGCGTACCGGCATACGCGGCTACCTCGATCTTTTATATAAAGCCGCGCTGGTGGGGTGGACGTTTTTTTCAGTTTCAATGATCTCGGGTGGCATCTGGGGGTATTACGCATGGGGGACTTATTGGCTCTGGACGCCGAAAGAGTTGTGGACCTCTATTCTCTGGCTCTTTTACGCACTGTTGCTGCATATCAAGCTAAAAGGGCCTCGCTGGGACGCCGTTTTTGCCTGGCTCGGCATTGCCGGGCTGTTCGTGATGTTATTTACCTATTTGGGCGTGAGTTTATTAATGAAAAGTTCACATAGTTTTTAGTCTCTGTACCGTTTTAGAATTTCATCGTATGCATCAATTCGCCGGTCACGCAGGAACGGCCAGATTCGGCGTACCTGCTCACTTCGCGCGCAATCAATATCTATCACGATAATATCTTCACTCTCATGTGACGCTTCCGCCAGCATTTCCCCTTGTGGACCGGCAGCAAAACTGCCGCCCCAAAACTCAATTCCACCATCAGGATGATCCTGGGAACACTCGAATCCGACCCGGTTTACCGCCAGAATCGGCAGTCCGTTGGCAATTGCATGTCCGCGTTGCACCGTGACCCAGGCATCATATTGCCGCTGCTGCTCTTCAGCGGAATCGTTCCGATCCCAGCCGATGGCTGTCGGGTAGATCAGCAGATCTGCCCCTGCCAGTGCCATCATACGGGCAGCTTCGGGGTACCATTGGTCCCAGCAGACAAGAACACCGAGAGTCCCGACAGAGGTTTTAATCGGGTTGAAACCGAGGTCACCCGGGGTGAAATAGAACTTTTCGTAGAAGCCGGGATCGTCAGGAATGTGCATTTTGCGGTACATTCCGGCAATGGAGCCATCTTTCTCCAGCACGACAGCTGTATTATGATACAGACCGGCTGCGCGGCGTTCAAAAAGAGATGCAACAATTACTACTCCAAGTTCACCGGCCAGCTTTCCCACTATTTCCGTTGAAGGACCAGGTATCGGTTCGGCCAGATCAAACAGGGGAGGAGACTCAACCTGGCAGAAATAGGTGGAGGTATGCAACTCCTGCAGCACTATCAGCTCTGCCCCTGATGCAGCGGCCTGGCGAATCATCTGCGCAGTATTGGCGAGGTTTTCGTCACGATTGCTGGTGCATCGCTGCTGAATCAGGGCAGTTTTAAGCATCGTCATGCCAACACCCCCTGCGGAAGCTGCATGGTTACGCAGTGAAGGGAACCATGCTGTTCAATCAGCGCCAGACAGTCAATACCGACTATTTCCCGGCCCGGGAATGCTTGCGAAACAGAGTCAAGGGCAACGGCATCATTTTCGGAATCACGATAGGTAGGAACCAGAACCGCACCGTTAATAATCAGGAAATTGGCGTACGTCGCCGGAAGCCGGTGCGCCTGCTCGTCAAAACGGGCCTTGGGCAAGGGGAGGGGAATCAGGCGATAGGCGGAGCCATCTGGCGCTCTGAACGCTTCAAGTTCACGCTCCATAAGTTTCAGTGGTTCATAATGCTCATCGAGCGGAAAAGTGCAGGCCTGATAGATAATCGTGTTATTCGGGCAGATACGGGCCAGGGTGTCAATATGAGAGTCAGTGTCGTCACCGGCCAGATACCCGTTATTGAGCCAGAGGACCCGCTTCGCACCAACAAGCGAGGCCAGCGCCTGTTCAATTTCGCTTCGGTCAAGCTGTGGATTGCGATTCGGTGACAGCAGGCATTCCGAAGTAGTCAGGATCGTCCCAAGACCATCGCTCTCCAGACTGCCGCCTTCCATGATTAAACCGATCGTATTCAGGTTGGGGAGCAAGAGTCCCTGTTGTTTAAGCTGCCGGGAAATCTGGTTGTCAAGGTTGGCGGTGAACTTGAGTCCCCAGCCGTTAAAGCCAAAATCCAGCAGTGTCGGCTTGTTATTATAGATGACGGTAATCGGCCCGAAATCACGCGCCCAGGTATCGTTGTTCGGGATTTCACAGATCGTGACTTTCGTAACGTCAACGCCGGCGTTGCCAAGATACTCAATAGTAGAAGCAGCATGTGGAGTCGTTAGCAGGAGACGTTCGAAACGGGTGATCTGTCTTATTATTTCAGAAAATACCGGGCGGACATCATCCAGCATGTATGCCCAGTCGGTGCCTTCATGCGGCCAGGCCATCAGTACACCATCTTGAATTTCCCATTCAGCAGGTAAGCGAGGATTCACAGTATATTCTCCCGTATTTGATGTTGATCTATTTGTTGAATTGACTTGTATACGGTCACGCCGGGCGATGCTCTTTCAACCAGTCACGCAGAAATAAATAGTACTGTCAATGTAAAACTAACATAAGGAAGTAATTCAGATCCCGGTAAACAGAAAGTCAAGGGCAGCGACGATTTTATTGCGGTACTGTTTTAGGGAACAAACCTGTTTGCCAATATTTTTGACTGAAACCCCGGCAATTTCGGCAGTGGACATAATAACCTTGTTTTTTCCGACGTCGAACGCTGGATTCAGATGCCGCCCCGGTGTTGCCATTGACCCTGAAGCAACCAGAGGGACTACTACCCTGGTGGCAAGGGTGTCAAGCAGATCGGTCTGAACATCAAGAAGATACGGCGTTGTTTTTCGTGATGCCAGGTTCGGGTTTTCGTACACGTCGAATTGTGCCATCAGAAACTCCTCAAGCCGTCACTGAACACGCCGTTTTTCTCAATTCTGGCATTATATTCTTCAATAGCGGTGGCATTTTCCGTAAGCCAGGCTTCGCGTTCCTTGTGCTTCAAAATCTCCGTAAGATGTTCTTCAAGTGTCCGGGAAAGATTGATTTTATGGACGCGGGCACGCCGTAACAGATCACTGTTGATGCTCAGGTTGGTGGATTTTTTCTGTAGTAATGCAGGCAGTTGTAATGTGGTTGATGGCATACGCGCTCCTTATGTTTATATGATATGCGCATAAATTACCGCGCATGAATCAGTTTGTAAATTAAATTATTGATATAACCGGGACCCCGTACGCAACAACCGACACCACCAGTTAGCACCACGCAGAACACTTATAAAATCCAAAACTTCTACTGTGGCACAGATAATTTGTATCTAGGCTGAGGACGTGGATAAATAAAGTTAAAACACATTGATTCAACACATTAAATCCACTATAGTGGCGCAACTGTGTCTACATTCCAGTGATACATGTTATCCGGTGCCAGATGCAGATTGTTCCTCTGAAAACCCTCTTCTTTAAAAAACCTCCACAGCCTCCAAACGAAGCGACCGATTACGCACGCCTGATTGTTGACCATCTTCCCTATATTGAAAAACAGTGCAGACGGGCAGCGGAGTCTCCTGGCAGTTATCGATCCGACGCTGACGTTGATAATGAGGCAGACCATTTACTTACAGAAGTCATTGACCACCTCAAAGCCGACGACTTCAAAGTGCTGCGGGATTTTCGTGGCGACGCTAAGATTACCACTTACCTCACTTCCGTCATATCCAACCTCGTTGTTGATATTATCCGCACTCGCAAAGGGCGCTCACGTGCTGGCGAACGTGCCAAAGAGCTTGGTCCGGTTGTCGAACAACTCCATAAACTAATTTATGGTCTTGGCTTTACACTGGCTGATTCACATGGTTACCTTGTGGCTTCCCATGGCATTAGTGAGAGCGAAGACGAATTGCGGGATATGCTTCACCAGATACGGGGTAGGGACGGTATCACGCATGCTGCAACTGCAAGCTGGCCACACCAGGGTCGGGAGGTACTCGTGGATAATGAAATTGAGGTGATTGTTCCTGACCCGGCCAAAGGAGCTGATGAACTGTTAATTGACAACCAACGTGAGCAAAAAAGTAGCCTGGTTGTGGGGGCGCTTCTGGAAGGGCTTTCAGGAGAAGAGCGCTTTATACTGCGTCTTCGCTTTCCTGCCACTGAAAATGAAGCTACAAAATCGATACGGGAGATTGCTGTTCTCACCGGTCAAACCGAGAAGTCAGTGGACAACCGCCTGCGCCGGATTCTTATGCGTTGCCGGGAAACGCTGCTCAGTCGTGGTCTTTCACTGGATGATCTGATTTGTGTGGGGGAATAGGCGGGACTGTCCGTCAAATGAAACCATGAAAACTACATTAAATCCTAACATAAAATCTGCAGCAGCCGACCGCGATAGCATTATCGGCAGTGCCCTCAGCCAGGCAATAGCCAATAGTCCGTCAAATGATGTCTGCCCTACGTCTGAACAGTTAGCCGTTTTAGTGGATGGTACCGCTACAGAAGCTGTGCGTGAAACGCTCCTGGGGCACTTGTCTCAATGTGATCGTTGCCGGGAAGTGTACCTTCTGACCCATGACTTGAACGTGGAGGAACCGGTACAGCAGAACTATCGGGGATGGTATCTGGCCGGCGGATCTTTCGCCGCAGTGGCGTTGGTGGTACTGGCGGTCAAGCTCACCATTCAGAACCCGGTCATGCCTGTACAGCAGATGGCTCAAGCTCCCGTCCAGCAGCAAAGTGCAAACATTTCCCCTGTCACGCCAAACCAGCCGATAGCATCTGTTCAGGCGCCGACAAAAGATATGGCCTTTTCCCCCGCAACTGCCGCCGTGCAACTGGCTAAAGCCGCCTCTGCCGACAACCTTGCGGTGGCAATTGGTTCACCGGTCTCTGCTGCGTATGGTTTTGCCGGTAGTGGTAGCCAGCAGGCAACCGCTTTCCGTGCCGGTAAAGAGTTATTTGAAGTAGAGCTGTGGCTGGCGGTCGGTGATAAAGAACGGGCAGGTTTAGCGGCAGAACGGTTGCTGCCACTGCTTCGGGATGTTAAAGCCGCCGATACCACACCTGGTGATCTGTTCCGGCTTATCGAAACGGGGCGAGTTGATGATGTTACCCGTCAACTTGAAGCTACTTTTAAATCGTCTCACGGAGAGATAATTCGTCTTGGGAGTTGGATGGCAGCAGCACGGTTGGCAACGGAGACCGGCAGTGATCCGTACTTTGCCGGGAATCCGCCGCAACAGTTTCTTAAAGAGCTCGGCACCACCCTTTCTCCTTCTGCGAGAGAAACTCTCGTAAAGCTTGATAAAAGTAGAGTTGGCAAAAATACCTTTGAAATGCGGCGCTTGCTGGATGTGTTTGCTGGGGTACTTTAGCCATGCATTTCCTTTAACACTTCGCTCGCTTGTTAAAGGGTGAGAAATTACGTTCGCTTCATCCTTTACAGTGCAAGGAGCATCGTCCTTATGTCTGATTTCTCAAAACCTCCCATTTCCCGACTTCTGATCGCAGCCCTGCTGTTGCTCTCTGCGTTTGTCTTCGTAGCGCCTGTAACCTATGCCGCTGAAGCTGTTCCAATAAAAAAAGCCAAGAAGGCCAAGAAAGCTGCAACAACCACTGATGATGATCGTGGTCTCGCCGTGGTAGAGAAAAACCGCGACAGTAGCAAACGCGTTGCGCTTGTCATCGGCAACAGTAGCTACAAATCATCTCCCCTTAAAAACCCCGCCAACGATGCCCGAACCATGGCCAGAACACTGCGCAAACTCGGTTTTGACGTGGATGAAAAGACCGATCTGAACTACTTCCAGTTCAATGAGGCGGTAGAAAATTTCGGCAATCGACTCAAGACCGGCGGCGTCGGTCTATTCTATTATGCCGGACATGGTCTTCAGGTTCAGGGCAATAACTATCTTGTTCCCGTCGATACCAAGATGAACTCAGAAAATGAAGTCCGCTACAAGGCGATTGATGCTGGTCTCATACTTGCCAAGATGGAAATGGCGAAAAGTGACATCAACATAGTTGTGCTGGATGCCTGCCGAGACAACCCCTTTACTCGTTCCTTCAGAAGCACTAGTCGTGGACTTGCAAACATGGAGGCACCTAACGGCACCATCATTGCCTACGCCACAGCCCCCGGTAAAACAGCCAGTGATGGTGAGGGGGGCGATAACGGCCTGTACACTGCTGAGCTTGTACGTGTTCTGGAGACACCAGGGCTAAAGGTTGAAGATGTCTTTAAGCGTGTATTGAAAAGTGTGCGTGAAAAATCGGGAAATGCTCAGGTTCCTTGGCTTTCCACATCATTTGAAGGGGATTTCTACTTCACCTCGCCCTCCAGCATGACTGACCTGCAGCTAATACCAAATTTAACCCAGCCTTTGCCAAAAACTACTCAGGATAATGTGACTCTAAAAAAAATGGCATCAGTACCGGAATTGATCTACGCAGACTCGTCTACAGGATTGATGTGGGCAAGAAACGGCAATATTTCAGATGATACGATGAATTGGTCTGATGCAATGAGCTGGGCAAAAAATCTTAATTATGGCGGTTATAACGACTGGCGTTTGCCAACAAAAGAGGAGCTTGAATCATTCTCAAAGCGGGGTGGGAATAGACCTTCAAAGTGGTTTAACGCCAATGGTTTTGATGCCGTTCAGTCCGCCTACTATTGGTCTGGTAGTAACTTCGCCAGCAGTACAGATAGCGCCTGTTTCGTGGGTATGGACTATGGCTACGTGAGTAGCTGCTATAAGTACCGCAGCCTCTATGTTTGGCCAGTCCGTTCAGGACAGTAGGTTATTTGGTTATTTGCCTGCCAGTAAGTAGGTCGCTTTGAATGGCAACCTGCAAATACAAATGCATTGAATGAGGAATAACACTTTACTGCCCGTCTAATAAACTTATGCAATATGCCTATTGAGGTTACCCCATGATGATCAGAATCATCCTTCAACTGTCCTTTCTCATCGCACTCACAATAACCGCACACGCCGCCGAAACACGCGGTCTTTCCGTCATTGCGAAAGACTCAGCCACCAACCAGACGGGTGAAGTAAAACTCTACAACAAAAGCTACGCAGTGGTTATCGGTATTGACCGTTACCGCAACTTATCTGCTGACCGGCAGTTAAAGAATGCTGTCAGTGACGCCAAAGGGATTGAGGAGACGCTGCGAAAGTATTACCGCTTCGACAAGATATTTGCCATTCATGACGAGCAGGCAACCCGTGACAACATCATGCGACTGCTTACCTCAGAACTTCCGAAAACCATCGGCAAGGAAGATGCCCTCTTTATCTTCTGGGCTGGCCACGGCAACCAGGAAAAAACCGACGATGGTGATCTTGGCTATCTGATTCCCTACGACGGCAGCAGCGACGGAATCTATGGCAACATCACCATGAGTCAGTTGAAAGATGACATCTCCCGTGCCATCCCCGCCAAACATGTCTTCTATGCCTTTGATGCCTGTTACAGTGGGCTGCTTACCAGTCGCAGTGTTGACAAGAAGGTCACCCGCGATCTGGCCTACCTGAAAAATATCACTAAAGAACGCGTTCGCCAGGTTCTCACTGCCGGGTCAAAAGGTCAGGAAGCTCTTGATGGCGGGCCAGGTGGGCACTCAGTTTTTACTGGAAGGCTTATAGAGGTTTTGGCGGCAACAGGGGATTACATAACTGCCAATGAGATCCAGGCTATCCTCAAGGAAAAGGTATACCAGGATGCTAGAGCCAGAGGGCACGAGCAGACTCCAGGTTTTGGTGCGCTCTATGGCACAGGTGATTTTGTCTTTATCCCTAATATCGAGCAGAAGGTTCAGGACAACAAGGCTGAGCTTGCCAGGATGGAAGCAGAGTTAAAACGGCTGGAGGCACAAGAAACTGAGGCGGTGAAGTACCAGGGTGAACAGCTACAACGGGAAGCCGAGCAGAAACGCAAAGCTGCTGAATCCATATTAAAGGCAGAACAGCTTCGTCAGCAGCAACTTGTCGAAGAAGAGAAACGGCAGCAGGAGATGCTTGCCGAACGCACCCGTTTTGACGCCGAACAGAAACAACGTGAGCAGCAGATATCCGCTGCCCAGAAGATTGAAGATCAGCGTATGGCAGTCCTAAAAGCGGAACTTGTCAAAAAGAAAAAAACAGCTCCGGCAGCTTCAACCGGGTCGCTGGAAGCGGCTGTCGCCGAGATCAAGCGGCTTAATGGTGAGATTGAAGGAATAGAGGCAACTTTTAGCAATGAGTTGTCAGCCGGGAAAGATCGCATCTCTGCCCGCTATGACACCGAAATTGCAACTGTTGGTCAGGTCTCCAAGCTGAAGCAGAAACCGCTGGTGCGGGATGAATTTGATACGGAGGCTGAATTTAAGGCGAAGTGTGCTAAGCAAAAGGCATCCTACAGTGATCGTATTGCAGAACTGGATAAAAAACAGCGGGCAGAAATAACAGATCTTGAACGCCGTCTGGCTCTTGAGCAGCAAATTCAGACCGCCGATCTGCGGCAAAGTCTGAAACAACTAGGTGATAAGGAGTTTACTATTGGCTCGGAAAGTCTGACTTTGGAACTGGGGCAGTACAATGCCGATAAACAGAATTTCCCCGTTACCATCAGTAACAGTACACAAGCGGTCAAAGTCGCCATGAACGGCACAATTGCACTGCCGCGAGAAGAAGCCCGAAAGTTTAAACAGGAATATAGCAGCGGGTTGGTGCGCCCACAGGTGACCGTAAAAGCGAGCGGCGATCTAGTGCGGGTTGCTTTGGCTAATGATTCAGATAACTCTGTTTATGAATATGTTGATGGTGAATTTATTACTGTTGCTGAGCGTAAGCGGAGAGCCGCCGCAACAGTAGTAGCAATAGTAGCAGAACGCGACCGATTGATGTATACCGACCCAAAGACCGGATTAATCTGGGCAAGAGACGGCAATATTGCCGGTAAATCGATGAATTGGTCCGATGCTATGAACTGGGCCAAAAATCTGAATTATGGTGGTTATAACGACTGGCGCTTACCAACGAAAGAGGAGTTTGAATCATTCTCTAGACGGGACGGAGATAAACCTTCGCAGTGGTTTAATGCCAATGGTTTTAATGACGTCCAGTCGGATAGATATTGGTCGTCCAGTAGCTACTCCCATAACACTTTCTATGCCTGGTTTGTCTACATGCTTAATGGCAACGTACTCTACAGCTTTAAGACTTACGACAAAAACGTATGGCCCGTGCGTTCGGGACAGTTTTGATTCTTTGACTCTTTGATTCTTTGTCTGTCAGCGAGTAGGTCACGTTGAACTGCTTAATCGCCACGCGACATATTGATGCCAGCATGCCTACAACGTTGCATTTTACGATGCGTCCGCTCAACGGCAATCAAAAAACCCGGCAGCGAAGATAACTTGAACTTACCCCGTTTTAAATGTACACTCCAAACGTACATTTAAGGAGGTATCCCATGCTTGAAGTAACCGTCACTACATTTCGCAAACACATTCCGGACTATCTCGGTAAAGTTCGTAAAGGTGAAGATATTTCGCTCACCTCTCGCGGTAAAGTCATTGCCCGACTGGTTCCGCCGGTAGACGAACGCCAGAGAGCGCGGGAGCAACTGGCTGCTCTTCGCGGTAGCGCCTGTTTTATCGGCGACATCATCTCACCCATTGAAGTTGAATGGGAGGCGAACCGTGCTGATTCTTGACACCTGTGCGCTGGTATTTGATGCCCTTGAGCCACTCCGACTCAGCAAAAAAGCGGTAGCAGCAATTGCCCAGGCTGATGATGCCGGCACACTGGCCTGTTGTGACATTTCGCTGTGGGAGATTGCCATGCTGGTTGCGAAGAGGCGACTCGATCCGGGAACCGATGCACAAAAATTTATCCAGCTTATTCTCGCGGCTCGGAATATCAAAGTGTTGTCAATCACGCCGGAAATCGCCTCCAGGAGTACGCAACCGGACTTTTGTCCTCATGGCGACCCCGCCGACCGAATAATAGCTGCCAGCACCATACTCCATAAAGCAAAACTGGTTACCTCAGACCATAAACTGACAACGGTTAGCGGACTACATGTCGTGTGGTAGTACAAAAGACAGCAGCATCAGCAAACGCCTCGTTTCTTGGTACTCGATTCACATGAACGAAATCATCATTTCCAGAGATGTCTCGATTTCGTCCTGAAGATGATATACAACCGTTAAACGAACATCATCAGAGAGGATACCAACAATGGCAATGCTTGATAGAGATTTGCAGGTAGCACGGAAACTGAAGGAACGCCTTTCAAGTGTGGTAACACTCGTTGATTTTAAGGTGTTTGGCTCCCGCGCCCGTGGTGATGCAGATGAATACTCTGACTTGGATGTTTTTATAGAAGTCGAAACTATCGATAAGGAATTAAAGGAAAAAATTTCGGATATCGCCTGGGAAGTCGGTTTTTATAACGACTGCATGCATATTTCTCCTCTGGTTTTTACCAGGTATGAAATTGAGGAATCTCCTTTGAGGATTTCTTCAATTGTACAAGTAATTGCCGAAGAAGGAGTGCGGGTATGACCGAACTGGAAACTCTTTTCACGTATCGTCTCCAGGAGGCTGAAGAAACACTTGCCGACGCGGTTCAATTGCTTGACGGAAATTGTTCACCCCGTTCAGTTGTCAATCGGGCCTATTACGCCATGTTTTATGCGGTTCTGGCGCTTTTCATTCGATTTGGTACCGTTCATAAAACCTCGAAACATACAGGCATCATCGGTATTTTCAACAAGGAATTCGTACATTCCGGAAAGATTGAAATCCGATTCGCCAAGATGCTGAATACCATCTTTGAGGCCAGACTTGAAGGGGATTACAAGGGCCTTGTCGTAGTGACGCATGACCATTCGCAGGATGCCGTCGATAAAGCCCGGGAGTTCGTTACTGCCATTAAGGAACTAATCGCCACCCCATGAACACCAGGAACCAAAGAAAATTGAACCGCTGATACAAGGGATAAAGGGGATGAAACCGAAACACAAAAAAGACTGATTCATGATGGGCCTGCATTTTTGTCTTATTGCCCTTATCCCCTTTATCCTGTTCATCCCTGTTAAATAATAATTGGTAGTTCGTGTTGAACCGTTTTATCGCCACGCGATATAACAAATTGTCACAGACTGTGCAAAGGAGGAATGAGCGATGGCAGAAATAGCAGGATACCCAATTCTCAAAGATTTTATCAGCCGCGTCAGCGTCAAACTGGGTGACAACTATCGATATGGTGCGTTATTCGGCTCACGCGCCCGAGGTAATGCACGTCAGGATTCAGATTATGATGTGCTTGTTGTGACTGAACACATCAATCATCACCTGAAACGGGACATTATCGACATCGCCTACGACGAGTTTCTGGAAACCGGCATTGATATTTCTCCTGTTGTTTTCAGCAGTAGTGAATACGAACGTCAAAAACTGAATGGCAATCCGCTGCTGGTTGAAATTGAGCGGGACATGGTCAAGCTATGAACCGGGAAACAATAAAACTGGAAGTGGAACGAGCCGATGAGGCTTTGAAAAGTGTTGGCTTACTCATTGCCGGAGAGTGCTATCGTGATGCCATGTCACGGCTGTACTATGCGGTATTTCATTTTACACGGGCTCTATTGGCAACGAAAGATCTTAACCCCAAAAGCCATCAGGGGGCATTGCAGTTGTTCAGCCAGTATTTTGTAAAAACCGGCATAGTTGAAATGGAAGCCGGACGGATACTTGCCCGTCAACAGAAATTCCGTTCAGAGAGTGACTACAATGTTGAGTTTCGATTTGATCGTGAGTCAATTGAGCAAGAGTACGAAGATGCACAGGTATTCAGGAAAATTTGCATGAGGTTGATTTCTTCGGAAAATGTTGCGATTGAGGTGCCGGAAAAACAATGAAAACGTATGCAAAATGCCTATTGAGGATAACCATGATCCGAATTATCATTCTACTTTCCATTCTAATAGCACTATCATTACCCGCCATCGCCAAAGACGAACGGGGGCTCATAGTCAGGCCCACTGCTCCTACCGGTGAAAAGGTAAAAGGTGAACAGTGGGTTTTGACCATAGGAATCGACTCCTACCTCTCATGGCCCCGCCTCAAGACCGCAACCAACGATGCCAAGGCTCTCAAAAAAGTGCTGCTGGAGCGCTACCACGTCGAACCTTCTCATGTGATTGAACTCTACGATGAAAATGCTACCAGAAAGAATATCCTCGGCACCCTGCGTGATCTGACCCGGAAGGTTAAGCCGGAAGACTCCCTTCTGATCTACTACGCTGGTCATGGGCACATAGATAGCATCACCAAAAAGGGGAGTTGGATTCCTGTTGAAAGCGGCACGGATGATCCCGGTGCATGGATTTCCAACCAGGACATTAAGGATTATCTGAACATCGATGCTATCAAAGCAAAACATGTCCTTCTTGTATCCGACTCCTGCTTTTCAGGTGATTTTTTTCGTGGTACACGCGGCGCAATCCCTGACGTCACTGATACCGTCATAAAGAAGGCGTATCAGCTTTCAAGTCGGCAGGCAATAACCAGCGGCGGGTTAGAACCAGTCAGCGACGCGGGATTCGGCGGTAACAGTGTATTCTCCCACTTTCTGGTTGCTGCGCTTAAAAACAATACAAACCCTTATCTGATTCCTTCTGAACTTTTTCCTTCCATCAAATCTGGCGTTGCACAGAATGCTGAGCAGTTTCCGCAGATGGGATCACTCTATGGTGTTGGTGGTCAGGATGGCGGGGAGTTGGTTCTGTTTCTCAAACAGGAGGACAGACTTGGAGATCTATCTACTGGTTCGGTTGCCCGTCAGAAAGAACTTGACCTGTTGAGAAAAGTTGAGGCTGAAGCCTCTACTGCTAAACAGAAAGAGCTGGCAGAGATTGCCAAAAAACAGGCTGAGCTGGATGTTCTGGATAAACAAATTTTGGAGATGAAGGGACGGCTTGGGAGTGGCTCTGCCCGTTCTAATGATGGTTTGGATGCCCTTGTGGCGATGGCTGAGCAGAAGGCTGAGCAGGGCAAACGACTGGAAGAATTGCGTCACCAGCGTGAAGCTGAAGAGCAGAAGCGACAAACCGAGATTGAAAGTCTGAAACGTGAGGCACTTGAAAAACGGGCTGCCCAGATTACTGCAGACATTGGTAAATACCAGAAGATCGCTGACAACCAGTACGCCCAGGATATGAAGGGTACCGCTTGGGACGCCTTGATGGCCACCTATCCTGAAGCTAAAGGTTTGGCGCGTTTCGATGTGGAGGCTTTATTAACTGCATTGGGAATAGAAATGTGGGCAAAAAATGCAAATATATTTGGTAAACGAATGACTCAAAGTAAGGCGCTAAATGTAGCGATGCCTTATGAAATTGATGGGTACAAAAATTGGAGATTACCTACAATTGATGAAATAACTTCTTTAGCTAAAAGGAGTAAAGGCCGCAGTTCGTCATTTTATTTACAGGAATTAGGTTTTAAAAATGTACAACATGATTGGTACTGTTCATCAACCGTAACAGCAGATAAAAATGAGAAAGAGGTATCATGGTTATTTATGCTTTATTTGAATTGGCATGAAAAAGGTTATTCTGGTCAAGGTAGTAAGGCATCGTATAATGATTTGTGTTATGTCTGGCCAGTTCGAAGCGTGAATTAATCTATTAAATTGTTTTGTTTACAAATTGCTTTAAGTAAGTCGCGTTGAACAGTTTTTCGCATAACTCGAAATATCGCTTACCTAAAGGTCTGATATATTGCGTATCGCAATGAGGCTTCTTAACGGCAACCTACAAATGCTTGTATGAGGAAATACTATTTACTGTCCGTCTAACAAAACATGCGGAAACCAATGAACAAATTGACTACATACTGTCACATAACTCGACTCATATCGGCACTATTCCTCTGCCTCTTCTGCATTTCTCCAACTATTTCCCAAGCCGCAACAGAATCCCTCCCCGATAACCACCCGATCTACCGCCAGGTACAAACAGTCTACGAACGCCTGATACCCGCCTTCGGCGAAGGTCGACTGCCACCGCGACTTGTGGTTGTCCCAACGGGAGTCAAAACCCGCGAACCGGTAGCATCTTCTGGTGGCGGCAACGAAGGGACTCTCGCGTTTGAAGCCGGTTCCGGCATGATGTCTGAAGGATACGTTGCCATAGAAGAGCGCACCGTTACCGCATTGGCTGAACTTGGAGCAGACCGTGACAACGCTATCGCCTTCCTGCTCTCTCATGAACTGGCTCATGTTTACCTGCGCCATGGCTGGGTGGGGGATTTCGGCAACTCCTTTGCTCGCACGGAGATGGGTCGCAAGATGATGAAAGCGGCAACCTACGAGGATGTGGTCAAGCGAGAAACCGAGGCTGACCACTTCGGCGGTTTCTATGGCTATCTGGCTGGATACGACACCCTTGGTGTTGCCCCCAAGGCACTGGACAAAATATATACCGCTTTTGCCCTGTCGGAACAGATTCCCAACTACCCAACCAAAACCGAACGGATCGCCATCGCTCAGCGTCAGATGGAATCCCTCAAAAAGCTTGTCCCAGTCTATGAAGCTGGCACTCGCTTGCTGATCCTCGGGCGCTACGAAGAAGCTGGCCGCCTGTTTGCCCATTTAGCCCAGATTTTCCCCAGTCGGGAGATGTTCAACAATGCCGGTGTTGCCTTTGCTCTTGAAGCGGTGCGACTGCTGCCGCCAAAGTCAATGCCGTATGTTTATCCCTTTGAACTCGATGCCGAAACACGCTTGCTGAACCACGAACAGCAGGGACAGCGTGCAGCCCGTGCCGGTCAGGCCGATGACAATTCAGCCCGTATACTGCGTCTGCTGCGACGTGCTCAGTCGGCATTCGAGCAAGCAAGTCGCCGTGACAACCGCTATGCAACCGCTATGGTCAACAGTGCCGCTGTCCAGAGCCTGTTGGGCAATCAAGATGATGCGATCAGATTGGCTGGATCCGCCCTTGCTGTTGCACGGGAGGAGGGAGATCGCGTATCTGCCAGCCATGCCCTGGTAGTGCGCGGCATCGCCCTGGCCCGTGCGGGAGAGGCTGCAAAAGCCCGCAGCGAACTGGAAGCAGCCCGGCAGATCGTACCTGATTTGGTTGCTATCAACAGTGCTGCTCTGGATGGACGCACAGTGCCGACTTTGGCGACAACTGTAAGCGATTCTCCAGCCAAGGTTGAAACGGTTGCCACTCTCCCGGCAAAGGAAGCATTCGCCAGCAGCGGCGAAAAAGTCACTTTTACCCTGACTCCGGCAGAGAAAGGCGAAGCGTCACTTACCATTCATTCTCGTACCGGCAAAGAGTGGGATAGCATCGCTATTGAAACGACAGGACGCCGTATTGGTACCGTAGCAACCGACCACGCTTACAAAGGGAGTAGTGCCAACGGTGTAAAGATCGGCTCCCCGCTGGCATCACTCGGACAGCTCTACGGGAGTGCCGACCGGATAGTCCCGTCACGTCAGGGAGCGTGGTATGTCTACAACAGTGCCGGGATTGCCTTTGAAGTAAATGAGATGGGAAAAGTCGCTGGCTGGTTTATTTTTACACTGCGCTGATTTATTTGCGGGGAAACAATTAACGTTGTCCGTCAAAAGAACTATCGTTGATTAATCCCCTGTTGAAGATATATTCCAAGGAGGAAACAGATGAAAGACCGAATGATCAAGATGTCTCTGCTATGTGCAACCGGTGTGGCGCTGCTGTCCGGCTGCTCGACCGTTGCACCCAAGTGTACCGCAGTCGAAGACAACCCTGCCCATCATTACCAGATCGGTATGAAAGCTCTGGAAGACGACAATGTAGCCGTTGCCCAGGAAAAATTTGAACGTGCCCTGTACTGCGATGACACGTTCAGTATCGCCCATTCCGGATTGGCCATCGTAGCCGCTGAAAAGGCCAAAGCCCAGGGCGATGCTGGTTTCAAGGGTGTGGAAGTCGAACGGGTGTCTGAGGAGTTGAAGAAAGCTAAAAAATATGCCGACCGTCCTGATCAGTATTTTGATTATTACACTGCAATTGTTCGCACCGATACCCTTGTGAAACAGAAAAAGTGGCTCGCCGATGCCGAAGACGCCTATAACGACGGCATCAAGCTGAAAGTAGACGAGCGTAACCTTACTTATTATCTGGGAACCGAAGCGCTGCCGTACTTCATGGGTGTTGCCTGGCTGGAGGGGAAAGAATTTCAGAAAGCCCGTGATTCTTTCAGTACCGTATTGAATGCCAAGCGTGACGGTAAATGGCATGAAAAAGCCGACAAAGGGTGGAAGCGGGTGGACAAGATAGTTCGTGCCATGGGTGGCGTTACCCTTGGTGATGTCGGCAAGTCAATCGCAATCAAAGAGACCATCACTCGTGCTGATCTGGCAGCCTTTATCATTGACGAGCTGAAGATTGATAAAGTGATGGCCGGTCGGATTCCCGTTGCCAGTCAGTCCGACAAAAAAGCTGAATTCACTCCGGCAGACATGACCAACCATCCATTCAGAGAAGAGGTTCTCACTCTGATGAAATGGAATGTTCGCGGTATGGAGCCGAAATACGATGAGACCAGTCGTGCCTATCTGTTCAAGCCAAATGATACTGTCACCCGTGGCGAAATGGCCTTTATCCTTGAAGACGTGCTGGTAAAACTGACTGGAAACGAAAAGATTACCACCGCCTTTTTCGGGCAGGATAACTCTCCGTTCCCGGATGTTAAGGCCACCTCAGCGGTCTACAATGCCGTCATGAACATGACTACCCGCGGTCTCATGGAAAGTGAGCTGTCCGGGGAATTCAGAGTCACCGCCCCGGTTGATGGCGCCGAAGCACTGCTGGCAATCCGCGTACTCAAACAGAAAATAAATACCTACTAAAACAAAATATCGGAGGAATCACCCATGAAAACCATTATCTCAACCGTACTGCTCACCCTGGTCCTTGCAATGACTGCTAATGCCGATACTCTCCAGGTTGACGGTGCCTTTACTCAGACCCAGAAGTGGCTCGACGAAAAGAATCTTACCGTTACCGGTGGACCTAACGGAGCCCGTGATGACCTGTCGGCCTTTGGTCAGGAAGCGCTGCTCTTTTACGGAGAAGCGGTTGGCAACCCCGATCACCGCACTGTGGCTCAGCGTGAACAGATGGCAAAGCGTGCTGCCGTAGTGACCGCCCAGCGTGCGTTGGTAGAATACCTTGAGGGTTTTGCCATGGTGGGCGATACCCTGGTGAAAGATGGTATGGTACAGTACGATGTAATTCGTTCGGCAGTCGCCGGCTTTGTCAAAGGGAGCCAGGTTGTCTTTCAGGAGTACAACATGGAAAAGGACACCGCCATTGCCTTGGTCAAAGTTAGCCTCCATGGACCGAAAGGTTTTGCTTCTTCAATCTATGAGAAGATGTCCAGCGACCCGAAGCTCAAAGAAACTCTTAAAACCGACAAGAAGCCTTTTAAAATTCAGGTGGTTAAACTGGACGAAGCGTTCGATGGTCTGATTATCGACGCAACCGAACAGAACTTCCGCCCGGCACTGATCAACCGGATATTCGCCACAAAAGGTGATGTGCTGTATGATCCAGCCAAGGTAAGCCAGAAGGTACTGGTTGAGCAGGGCTGCGGTGAATACACTAACAGCATCGACAAGGCCAAAGCAGCTCTTGCGGCACGTGGTGTCAAGAATCCGCTGGTTATCAAGGCTTCCGGCGCAACCACAGCCGCTGACCTGCAAGTTACCGATGATGATGCGGTAACGATTTACTCTGCCAATCAGAAGGGAAATTTCATGGCAGCGGCGAAAGTGGCGTTTGTATTGAAATAAATTAATAATGTAATTTAATTATGCTGTCAACATGGCTGTAGTGTAAATAATGCTCAAATATGATTTCTGTGGAACATTAAATGTACCAATAGAAAATATATATGTTATTACTTTTATCGAAGATTTAAATGAAGAAAAAATAGTTCGTTAGTTGTTTTGATTGTTGCTAATTCTTCTGCTGGTTGTGGCTTGTAACGCTATAAGAATATCAACAAAAAATTACTTTGTTATGCTCGATTATGGTCGCACTTAACTGGATGAGCAAAGTGGGTGCAGTTGGCACTACGTTCGATCATGAAGCTTCCTCAATGAGAACGGCAAGTATAAAGGGAGGTCTTTTGATGGGTACATAAAAGCAGACTCAAGGTTTGCGGTGAAAGTTGAACAGTTGAAAATGGTACGACTACTCATTCTTTCAGACCTGACCTGAATGTTTCTTGAGTGGACTATGAAATTTAAGCAAATAATCAAACAAAAAAACAAAGGAGTATTATATGAAAACAGTTGCATACTTAGCCTTGGCAGGATTCCTAACAATGACTCTTGGGTGCTCTTCAGCCCTGAAGGTGGCTGATTTTAAAGAGCTTGCCTGCGACAAGAAAGAGTGTGATATTGCCCCGCCTGATTATATTGTAAGCAAGAAGAAACCTCGGGTTGCGATATTAAATATTGAAGACACAACAGAATTTGAAGGGAAGCTTTCGAAGCCTGCAGTTGAAACTTTAAGCCAAGCCATTTCTCATGGATTTGGAATAGAAGTAGTAGAGAGAGGACAGGTTAATCAATTATTCAAAGAAGCAAAATTCAGTGAAACACTTGGCTTAGATACAGATTTTTCTAAATTAACAAATGTTGCCAAAGATATTGATTTTGTGTTGGTTGGTTCCATTCCATCCGCAAGCGTTGGAGCTAAATACACTGCGCCTTCATCATATGTTGATAAAAAAGGAAAAACACATTATATCGCTGCGTCCTGTAATGTATCCGGTGCTTCAGTTGTGAACATTAGAGTGATATCCACTGCAACCGGCACGGTTTCTAAAGTATTTAAACCTTTTAAAGGGAGTGCAAGCGGCAGTTCTGAAGTCCCTAATTCCTCTAGCTGTAACGTTGGAAATCCCTTGGCAACTGCTACTTTAGCTGTAACAAAGGCGATTGAAAATGGAAAGGACGATTTACATGATGCGTTTCCAAATTATGGTTATATTTCGAAAACATTGACAAACCCTCAAGATAATAAGTCAAGAATTGCCTATATATCTCTGGGTAAAAACGATGGAGTAAAAATTGGAGATAAATTAATAATTGCTAAGTATGTTAAGTCATACGACAAAATAAAGAAAATTGAAACTACTTCAGTCATGGACTTAGCTGATTCATACATTGACATAACCGGTTTTTCGGATAATGAGAGTATTGTAAAAATACCTGAAGATATATCAGACCAAGTTGTTGCTGGTTATATTGTTAAAACAGCAGCAGACAGAAGTTTTATGAAAAATATTATGAAATAAATCGTAATCCGATTTACGAAATGGCGGGATGTATTGATTGCATCCCGCCATTTTGCTTCGACAGTTAATTAGTTACTTTATATTGAATAACCATTAATAATAGAAACCATTATAATACATTTGAAGTAAGGTAATGTTATGAAATTTATATTCATGTTTATTGTTTTTAATGCCTTTTTTATACCAACCTATGCTTATGCAAAATCTAATTGCGTTAATGTAACAGGTAAATCTTTTATCAAGAATAGTGTTGAAGATGCAAAAAAAGAGGCTATTTTGAATGCGAAATGGGCAGCAATAGAAGCTGTAGAAGGAGTTGAAATAAAGGCAGAATCGATTGTAAGCGATATGCTACTGGTAGACGAAATAATACTTCAGAGGGCAAAAGGAGTTGTTGTTGACTATTCACTCCTAAAAGAAGTTGTAAATAATGATTTCATTGAAGTGACTATGAACGTTTGTGTGGAAGAGAATATGGCAAAAGATTTAATTGATGTTTTGTCGCTAAACAATTCGGTCGTAATTTATGTCGACTCAAAATCAGGTAATGCAAAATCAGAATTCGAAAATATATCTGCTAATAAAATGATGAATAATGGATATATTGTTAACATATTTAGCAATGATGATGGTTATAAAATCAGGAATTTTATTAAAGCCAATAATGACTATAAATTGAACGAACTAATAGGCGGTAAACGCTCTAATGTACTTATTTATGCTGAATTAACTGATGAAATAGTTAGTAAAAAAGGTGAAAAAGCTGGTCATGACGTCATTCTACCATATAATGTAGTGCGTATTGGGGTTTCGTACAAAGTTATAACGAAAGATAAAATGAATATGCCACTGGTTTTGTCATCAGGCAGGTTTGAGTCGAGAGGAATGGGGTCAAGTTATGATTTGGCCCTGTCTAATGGCGTTAAGCAAGTAACTGAAAGATTTACAGCAGTTATTCAGGATGATTTATCAAAATATATCAAGGGTACAACGAGAAAAGTTGCGGTGCGCGCTGAAGGTATACAAAATATCGAAAAAAGTAGGGATATTCGGAAATTGTTATCGAAATTGAGCTGGGTTAAAGATGTTGCCGAGATTGAAATAGGTAAATATACTTTGAGTTACTCTGAGGACATCGTATATTTAATTACCAGCATAAAATCTAAGGGAAACATAATAATACTCAGTTACACCTCCAACGAAGTTGTGATAAAGCTAATTAATTAGCGACCTTAGCTCCATTCGGGAGCGAAATTTCTTAGAGAACCGTTGATAAGCAAAACAAGTAATTTTAGTGTGATGCTGAAACCTACATCCATAGTATGTGGGTTTCATAACCTGTAAGGCAGCAAGTTTGAACGGAACTATGTCACGATCAAGGCGTTCTGCAAGCAGTTCTCCGGCAACTTTCAGATCATATCGGGACTGGAGGTTCAACCAACTCTGTGAGTCAGTTCCGATATGTAAGAAGGTAATATGAACATAAACAATCTTCTAACGTTTTTTCTCGTGTTCTTCATCCTGTACGTGCCTTCGTCCTGGGCCAAAACCCTCATCGTCGAGGGCAAGCTTGACGGCACGGTTACGGTAAAGAAGAACATTACTTTCTCCACCGACCAGGCACTTACTCAATTCACCTACCAGTTTTCAGTCCCCTCCGTCTATGACAACGCCGGTAATATCCAGCGGCTCGATGATTTCAGGGTTTCTGCATCGCCAGAACCATCGGAGGCCAAAGAGACGACCGACCAGTACGGCAATCGCTCCCGCAAGCTGACATGGAATAAACTGAAATCTGATGCCCAAGTCACAATCAGCTATACTACCGGTATAACAGCAACGATCTCTCCTCGCACCAGTCGAGCACCCTTTCCCTTATCGACTGTGCCAAAATCCGAGCAGGGCTTTCTAAAAAGTAGCAAACTGGCACAGAGTGATGCTCATCAGGTCATTGACCTGGCACAGGAACTGACCGCCGGAGCTAAAACCGAACATCAAGCTGTCATTGCGATCCTCACCCATGTTGCCGACGCCATCAAGTATCAGTACAGCCCAAAACAGTTTGATGCTCTCTTCGGACTCACGACCGGAACCGGCAACTGTCAGAACTTCTCTCATCTGGCCATAGCGCTGCTGCGTGCCTCCGGTATTCCGGCCCGGATCTCTATCGGTCAGACACTCAAGGATAAATGGAAGATTCCGCTCGATGACAAGGGTTCATCTCTGGTGCAGGGAATGGGCGAAGGTTTGCACGCCTGGATAGAAGTCTGGTACCCGGATCTGGGGTGGTTACCATGCGACCCGCAGCAGTCGCGGCTTTTTACCTCCACTCGCCATATTAAACTTGGTCACGGCATGGATGCATCTGACGTGCGGGAGTATTGGAGTGCTGCACCTATTTTGCCCCGCATGAGCGAGAGTCTGGAAGCAACATATTCAACCGACACGGTGAATCTGCACCTGCGTGAATCATTTGATCAGCCGATCAGCTATCTACTTGCCGGGCCGGTAAATAGTGTTGTGCTGGCGCCGGAAGAGCCACCTTCAATTAAACCAAAGCCGGTTCCGTTGCCTCTGCCACCCAAACCAAAACCGCTACCGGTTACGCCAAAGCCTGTTCCATCAAAGCTGAAGCCGGGCACACCTGTTGAGATCGGTAACCGGGACTTCCCTACCATGGTGGCAATGTACCAGGTGGATGGCAACGTTGGGCAACGGAGTTATGACCGGGAGACCGCCGAATATGCAACGTCAAAAACCCTCTTTGCACAGGCGTTCACACTTGATGCACCGCTTGTCCTCAAAGACGCCGGATTGGCCATGAGAAAGTTTGGCGGTGACGGCACGGTTTATGTTGACATCGTTCGGGATGAAGGTGGAAAGCCGAGTCTCGATGGAGTTCGCTCCATGCCGGTCTCGCTGGAAAAGATCACCCGCAAGCCCGGATATTATTGGGTGGATTTCACCCTGCCAGAAAAGTCCACTCTGGCACCGGGCAAATACTGGCTGGTACTGCGTCATTCCGGTGAGGCGATCATGAATTGGTTCTATACGCCTGGTAAGCGAGTAGGTGGGCCGGATGATAGCCGTTCTACGGCACTGGGGTGGCAGTGGGAGGATGTGCTGGCAGGGGAGTTTGTGTTTCGGGTGCGGGGTGTGGTTGGGAAGTGATTGTTTGAGTTTTGCCCTTGAATGTCAGTGTTAAGTACAATACAGTACTGTGAGTTTAACCTGCTGGAAATTAGGTACTATCTGTACGGTAATGTGAGTAGGTGAGGTGGAGTGATTTGATTTTTTTGAGGTGAACTATGTCACATGATCTTCATATGCAATTTGAATGGGATTTTGAAAAAGAAAAGTCCAACATTGCCAAGCATAAACTGACTTTTAGCGATGCATGCCATGTTTTTGCTGATATTTACCAATTGAACCTGTTCGATGAAGATCATTCAGGTGATGAAGACAGATGGGTTGTTATTGGCGAAGTTCCAGTCATGAAAATAATTGTGGTAATTCATACCATCAGGCAGACGCTCATTAATGAAGATTCACGAGTCAGAATCATTTCAGCTCGCAAGGCAACAAAGAAAGAACGGGAAATGTATTTTGCAAGGAGACCAAAATGAAAAAAGAATATGATTTTTCAAACGCGGAACAGGGCAAGTTTTATTGTAAGCCGGAGTGCATGAAAATACCGGTCTACCTTGAAAGCTCTCTAGAAAGTTTTTATTCAGAGCGGGCGAGAAAGCGAAAAATTGACATCGGAACGTTGATAAACACGGTTTTGCGCAAAGAGATGGATCTTGCGCGGGAACTTGGGGTGTAGGCTACTTCCGAGTACAAACCTTTCCATTTTCCAGCCAGCATCTGATTTGGTACGGAATGGTGTGAAGGATGTGGTGGTGTGGTGGCTTTTGCAGGTTGCCGTTGAACAGTGTCATCGTGAAACGCAACTGGTATAATGCTCCATACATCGAAACGTCGCGTTGAAAAACGTAACGCGACCTACAAGCTAAAAAGCGTACACGACTATGAACAAGAGATCCAAGGACTTGAGGTGCCTCATAGATGGATGAAAAGTTGATTGTAGTTTTGATAGGCATAGTATCTGGTGCAATTGGATATTGGATTACGACATTTTGGATGAAGCCGATCCTTCAATATCGAGAATTAAAAAGCAAAATACTTATCGATCTGATCTTCTATGCTCAAGTAGTAAATGCCAAGGGTTTGGATCAAAGTATGAAGAGCCTTTATGAAAAACGTATCGAATCTAACCGACGTCACTCTGCAGAACTAACGGCTAATTTTATTGAACTTCCTACTTGGTATAAAATCTGGTTAAAACTTTTGGGATACAATTTGGAAAAAGCCGCCCAAAATCTCATTGGCTACTCAAACACAACTGAATATGCTGAAGCATTAAAACGAGTAGAATGCATCAAACAGTGCCTTTGCATAAAGTCAGATGTGGTATAAAACGTCGAAAAATTATATTCTGTATTGTTTATTCATGAGGTCTTGCATGGCCAAAATTATTAAAAATTATTTGTGTTTCTTTGCTGCCTTTGTCGTTTTGAGTGGTTGTGTTGGGTTACCTGCAACACAAAATGTTCCTGTCCCTAAACTTGGAGATGAATTTAATTCCGCCATAATTATACTTAAGAGACAAAGTGAATTTGTTGGAAGCATCGGCTCCCAACCACGAGTATATGATAATGGGACTTTAATTGGTGAACTCGCTAGTGGCGGTGAACTTCGATGGAGCCGTAATGAGGGGACAATTGTATTGGATATCAAGTACGATGGTTCCCTCCCAACCCACCCGCTTCGAAATTTAGTTTTTTCAGTAGAAAAAAATAAAGTTTATACACTGAATTATTCACCGTCAAAGATGGCAATAAAATTGGAAGGCGATGAATTAAGCCAAATCAAATTCACATCTTCACCACCAGGAGCCGTACTTTTTGCTGGCAGTTCGCCAAGCACCGTGAAACAAACCCACATTAAAACGCCTTTTACCATGTCTTATCCACCTGGTTCTAACAGATGGGCAGCCGAGTACTACAAGATGTCGCTTGATGGCTATCAAGATTCACCTCTCGTGTTCAAAAACAACACATTCGGAAATAGAGAGGTGCATTTTGACCTTGCCCCTCTTCAAGTATCAAAATCAAACCCTGATGTTGCAGTAAATAAAAACGCTTCACCACCTCCCCAACAAGCAGTTAGCGCTGCTGAAAAGCCTGTTCAGGGAAAAGACAATGCTACTGTAACGTCCGATGCGATAAAACCTAAAGCAAAAGCGCAGTTGGTATTCCCCCCAATTTTACCCCTTGAACCTGATTATCCTATCTTCACCACCAACGACATCGCCATAATAATCGGCATAGAAAAATACCGCTCCGTGCCACCAACCGAATACGCTGCTGCCGATGCCGGGATGGTGCGCGACTACCTGAAAGCCCTTGGCATCTCAGATCGCAACATCGAATTTCTGTCTGACGACCGCGCTACCCTCTCTGACATCCGCAAGGTCATCGAAACTAAACTCCCCAACATGGTCAAAGCCAACAGCCGGGTAATTGTCTATTACGCCGGACATGGCGCACCAGGGACAACAAAAGGTGAATCCTATCTGGTGCCATACGATGGCGACCCTTCATTTCTGGCCGACACCGCCTACCCACTCTCACGCCTCTATGACCGTCTTTCCCGGTTGAATGCCAAAGAAGTGCTGGTGATTCTGGATTCCTGCTTCTCCGGTGCCGGTGGTCGTAGTGTGTTGGCAAAGAACACACGTCCTCTGGTGATGGTCAAAGATACTCCGCCGCCAACATCAAAAAAGATGATCGTAATGACCTCATCCCGTGGCAGCCAGATAACCACAAGCCTTGCGGAAACCGGCCATGGTGCCTTCACTTATTTTTTCCTGAGGGCGCTACAGGAAGGGAACCGTGACATCGGCGAGGTGTATGCGTACTTGAATCCCCGTGTGACCGAAGAGGCCAAGCGGCAGAATGTGGATCAGACACCAACCATCAGTCCGGCAGCGGATAAGCTGAAGGGACGCTTTTTGTTTGCGAGGTAAATTATGCCTGTAATATTGGCGCTTATACTTATTCTGCTTTTCTCACCTGCGACGCTAATTGCCGCTGAAAAACCAATCACCATTGAAGTCACCGGCGAAGCCTTTGGCAGCGATCTTGAAGCCCCACGTGAAGTATATGAGCGTGCCAAGTCCGACGGCCAACGATCTGCTATCGAACAGGTGGTAGGGACGTTTATTCTTTCCCATACGGTTGTCAGTAACGGCCAATTGGCTGAGGATCTGGTACATGCACGGGTGCGAGGCAGAGTAGAAAAAATGGAGGTTTTATCACAAGGGCGTGACAAGGATGACCCGCAGCATTATCAGGTCAAACTGCGCGTAACTGTGCTGCCGGTCTTTGGTGATAAAACGGAAGGTATAACTATTCGTGCCGCTCTTTCCCGCAGTAAACTGCTGGAGGGTGACGCCGTTCAGCTTCAGTACCAATTATCGAGTGACAGTCACGTTTATATCTTCGTAATCGGCTCTGACAATTCTGTCACACAGCTTCTCCCCAATGCCGAACTGCCTGAAAATATGGCAAAGACAAACCGGGTATACCACTTTCCACCAGATGGTAGCGATATTCGCCTTACGGCTCAATTGCTACCTGAATCCCGTCTGACAGGAGCTGAGGAGCGGATCAAGATTATTGCCACGAAAAAGGAAGAGCCACTGCTGAACGGCGGTTTCAAAGAAGGCTTCAAAGTCTACGACGGAAAATCTACCGGTCTGGTCAGCGATCTGCTGAGGCGTCTCTCACAACTGGAACCTGCTGATTGGGGCGAGACAACATTGACGTATCGAATATCTCCGAAGAGATAACCTGATAATCATTGGGGAAAAGTTCCTGTTGTCCGTCTAAATAATCTCAATGAAATATTGAAGAAACTGGAGACCAAAATGATGCTTGTTAAGGCCACTATTTTACTTGTAGCTTCAATATTATGGTCAGCTCAGGTTGCGACGGCGGAAATAAAGACCTTTACTAAGGAGTACACCTATGAGGCAGGTGAGCTTGACAGCAAAGTAACCAGCAGAGCCAACGCCCTTGATCAGGCAAAACGGATGCTGCTCGAAGAACTCGGCGTTTTTCTTTTCAGCCAGACGGAGGTGGTAAATTCTAAGCTTACGAAGGACCAGATAACATCTATCACCGCCGGAATTGTGGCTGCGATAATAATTGACGAGAAATGGGATGGTCACAAGTATTGGCTCAGAGCAAAAATCGACGCAGACCCATCGGTTGTTCAGCAAACAATCGAAGTTATAACGAATGACACCAAAAAAACTAAAGAGCTTGAAGGGGCGCAAAAAAGGGTAGAACAATTAACGAAAGACCTTGAAGCGGTCAAAAAGGATCTGGCCAGCAACCCGCAAGAACGACAAAAAAGATACACTAAGATAGTAAACCAGAAGCAATCCGTAGACTGGGTAACCAAGTTTTTCAATGTATTCGATGAAAAGAAGAGCTTTTCAGATAACAAGGAAGCACTCGACGCAATCAATAAAGCTATAGAGCTTGACCCAGAGTATCTCGTTCCATACGTAATGCGAGCCATGCTCTACGGAGAAGTCGCCAAAGATTATCAAAGGGCGACTGAGGACATGACCACTGCGATAAAATATTTTGCGCAAGGCCCAAACAATCCGTATGAAAATACAGCAATACTATATGAGGCGCGTGGGAAATACTTTTGGCGACAGAACAAACTATCACAGGCTATGAGCGACTTCATGACTGCTTTGGAAGTTGCCCCAGCTCAAATATTGAGGTCACATAGTGAATATGAGGGATTAGATATCAATGTGTTCGTGAAAGAGTGGCCAAAGGATTATCGCTCATATGTCCTGCGTGCCCGATACTATAGTTATTTAGAGAGTAAGTCCGATAATCCGAAGGCATACGACAACTCCATCTCCGATATCAAGAAGGCGCTTAAACTCAACGGCAGGAAGCCTACCACTTACTTTGTGCTGACCGCCGCACTAGATTTCAAAGCAATGTGGTATGAGTCAAGACACTATCCAAAAATTGATTCCGACAGCCGTAACGCAATTGTTGATGCGTCAACGCAGGGGCTAAATCTTTCGACCAGTGCAGAATGGAAAAAGCGATTTTTATCAAAACGGGCGCAAGAATATCTTGTCCTGAAGCAGTACAGGCTGGCTGTGGCTGATTACAACTCGCGGCTTCAGCTTTACCCGGACGACGCCGGGGCCTATCACGACAGGGCCATTGCCTACAAGGAATTGGGTGAGCTTGAAAAGGCGTTAAGCGATTTGACGCAGGCCATTGGGATGAAGAATGACAGTATTAATTGGCCACAAAGCGCATATGAAGTTAGAGCCCTTGTGCATGAGACCATGGGTAACTATGAAGCAGCAGTTGAAGATTATTCCTGTGCTTATAATTTATGGGAAAAAGCGTTTGGGGCGCTCAACAAAGAACAGAAACTTGGAAGTGGGGTTGCCTTCGGTATTCTAGAAAAACGGGCAAATGCACGTAGAAAAATCATGGATTACACAAAAGCTATTGAGGATTACAGGTTAGCTTTAGAATGGATGAACGTTTATTCGGTGTATGCTGAAATAGGCGATAGCTACATGGATTTAGAAAAGCCAGAAGAGGCACTTGGCGAATATGACAAGGCTATTTTTAAAAGCAATGAGTTCAACTTAGAGTTTAATATCAATGACAGACTCAATAAGACCGACACCATGGCATCGTCATATTATGTGAAAAAAGCACGTGTGTTCGAAATGCTAGAAAAGGTTGATAAGGCCGTTGAGAGTTACAAATTGGCTCTTGACGCGATTGACAATATACCTCCACTCAAAGAGGAAATCTATCGAAGCATGGGGATGTTATACCAAGGACTGGGTATCAAACAAGAAGCGCTCAAATGTTACCGTGAGGCGGTTACGGCAGCCGAATTTGGAGGCGCCGCAGACTTCTTTACCTTCACGTTGCTTGCACCTATGGAACTTGATAATGGGAACATGAAAGAAGCGTTTGAAGCATTCAATAAATTGATACGTTTTTACCCGAAGTCGACCGGTGCATATGTAGCAAGAGGTAGCGCGAATTTGTCCCTTGGAAATTATACAGAGGCCATTACCGACTTCAGCAAATCGGTCGAAATAGCCCCAACAAATTCATACGCATATTTTAATCGCGCTGTGGCGCATATCAAGCTGGGGCAGAACGAGAAGGGAAAGGCTGATCTTCGCATATCTGCGAGGTTGGGCAACAAAGAAGCACAAAAAACACTAAAAGACAATGATCTTGAATGGTAGAACCTAACGAATAGAGAAAGTATGACAAGCGGGGTGAATCAGGCAGTGTTTCACTAAGCGGGTTATATTGAACGTTTGAAAGTGTAATTTTGTCGAATATGACTGGCGACGCGCATGATACTTACGAAAGAACAACTGAAATCAAAACCGGTTGCGAGATCACGGCCACATGTCGTGATTCTTGGCGCTGGGGCAACAAAGGCGGCCATTGGCAATGACATGCCTTTGATGGAAGATCTGCCTAAAATTCTGGGAACCGATTGGAAGGAATTACTGCAAGAAGCACAACCTCCACAAGGTAATTTTGAAGATACATTCTCCTGGATAAGAAAGAATGGAAATTTTGAGTTACAGCTTTCGAAGATTGAGCGATTGATTGAAAATTATTTCCAAGTTTTGAAACTCCCCGATCATCCGACCATTTACGATTATTTAGTGCTGGGTCTTCGGCGAAAGGATGTCATTGCGACATTCAACTGGGATCCATTTCTGATGCAGGCTTATAGAAGAAATAGTAATGTAGCCGAACTTCCTGATATCCGGTTTTTGCACGGTAGCGTCGCATTTGCGACATGCACTGAACATGACGTATTAGGCACGCCATTAGAAAAATGCCCTGAATGTAATTGCACGTTAGGTCGTGGACGCCTGATTTTCCCCGACGAGGATAAGAATTACGCCAAGGATTCAATTATTTCTCGGGATTGGATTGCAGTAACAGAAAAGCTGCAGAAAGCTTTTCATTTGACAATTTTTGGATACTCTGGGCCAGCGACAGACTGGAATGCCAGAAAGTTATTACTCGACGCATGGAAGCAAACACCGGCACATGATTTCTGCCATGCCGAAATCGTTGACATCAAGGATAAGGAAACCTTGGATAATGCGTGGATCGAGTTTTTTCCGCTCTCGCACAGCATAATAGAGCAGGATTTCTGGAATAGTTCAGTTGGCAGATACCCAAGGAGAACTGCTGAGTGGAAGCACGCAGTATCCATTAATGGGAAAATTGTAGAGAGTACTGGCCCGTTTCTGACTAAATCTTTGATTGATCTTCAGGAATGGTTCAGAGAATTAGCCGCTTTAGAAGGGGAAACTATGGGGTAGCGCCTTGATAAACGATAAGACTATTAGCAGATTTACAGTCACCGCAAATGACACCCACCATGTTTGGCCGGTTCGCTCCGAAAAGTAGATTATTTGATTTCAATATAACCCAAGAACCCTCAGCACTAGCTATTTCCGTCAGCGTAACTTCGGCAAGGCTGCAGTGCTGTTCAGTGAAAACCTGCAACTGCAGCCTTCAGCCGAGTCGTATTACTATCTCGGCCTTTGCCACCAGGAGATGAAGGAGTCGGATAAGGCCACGACTCTTCTGCGTGACGGAACGACTAAATTCCCACAAGAGGCTCTGCTCTGGAAATCCCTTGGTATGCTGGCGTACGAGAAGGGTGACGATGCCGCTGCGCGAGAGGCTCTGGCCGAAGCAATCAGGCTTTCCCCCGATGACAGTCAGGCACGTTTTGTCTTCGAGCGGTTAAAGAAATAGGCTGGACTTTACCGGAGTACCGGTGAGGTCGAAATTTGTGGTACAACGTCAATAAAAATGTGGATATTTGAACTTTTTGTTCGTCTATACAACTGAATCTACTTCCCCCTTTGGAGGATCGCCCGTGAAACACTTTATTCTGTCTATTATCTTGACCTGCATGATGGTCTCATCACTCCACGCCGGTCAGTCCATCATCATCGAAGGCGAGGGTTACGCCTGCATGGGCGATGATAAATCGCGAAAGGCTACTGAAACAACAGCCATGGCTGACGCCAAACGCAAAGCCACGGAATCGGCCGCAACGTACATCCAGGCTGAGACACACATTAAGGACGCCATGCTGGAGAAAGATCTCCTTTCGGCGTATGCCAATGCTCAGGTCAAGGTACTTCAGGAGTTACTAAAGGAGTGGTACATAGAGCAGGGACTTGGTGACTGCTACCGGGTGAAGCTCAAAGTAGAAGTTATTCCCGATGAGAAGGCGATGGCAGGGAATGCGAAAAAGAATCAGGATCTGCTGGAAAGCGATCCCTCCGGCCCACTAGCAATTCGGGTTTGGACGGATAAGCAGGAATATGTGAAGGGCGAGCGAATGAAGGTCTTTATCAAAGCCAACAAGCCATTTTTTGCCAACGTTGTCTACAAGCAGGCTGATAACTCGCTGCTGCAACTTTTGCCAAATCCCTACCGCGATCAGAATTATTTCAACGGTGGCGTCGTCTACGAAATACCATCCGGTGACGACCGCTTTGATCTGGAAGTATCACCACCATATGGTACGGAGAATGTCACTGTCTATGCCAGTACATCTCCCACAGGAACTCTGGATGTAAAACCTGCCGGTGGAGTGTTTTCAATCGCCAACAAGCTGTCGGAAATTTCAACTACGACCCGTGGCGTCAAGTTTGTTCAGAAGGGTGGGGGAGGTGGGGTTGCTGAGTTTGCAGAAGCGACTGCGACGGCTACTACTAGGGGGGCTACTGTTGGGAAGTAGTATACTTTTATCTTGATCAAGCTGGAGGAACAATGACAAAAGCCGACATATTTGAAAAAGTCCACAATAGTATCGGTGTATCAAAAAAAGAATCCGCTGAGATAGTAGAAGCCGTCTTTGCTATTATGAAATCGACTCTTGAATCCGGTGAGAATCTAAAAATATCCGGCTTCGGCAATTTCGTGGTCAAACGGAAGGCAGATCGTCGTGGCTGTAATCCGCAGACAGGCGAGTCGCTAACCATTGAAGCCAGGCGAATATTAACTTTCAAGCCGAGTAATCTCCTTAAAGAGGCAATCAACAAATAATCGAGAGGAATAGCCGAACCAATCCGCAAGGAACTAATTATGCCGTTAAGACATCGACAAGCTTTCCGATTTCTTGTCATAAATATTGTTCTATTACTCGCAACTGTGAACATCTGTTTATCAGTCGAGACAACTTCGCTTTATTCCAATTCAATGAAGGCGCTAGAAGGCAGATATGCGTCTGTTGACCAAAATCGGTGGAGTATTGTTTTTGTGGGAGACAATCGTGGGAATGATAAAAAATTTGTTGAAATTCTTCAACGTGCTAAAGATATTAATCCACTTTTTATACTGCATGGCGGCGACATTTCAGAAAGAGGAAACGGTCAGGAACTATCCCACTTCTTGGATGTCGTAAAGTCAATAAAAGGCTTGCCGCCGCTTTTTGTAGTGCGAGGAAATCACGAAGGCAACCTATCCTTATTTGAAAAAATGATTGGGCCATTAAACTTTGCCATAGATAGCCCGAAACTTGGTTTACGACTAGTGGCAGTTGATAATTCCAATTACTTACTGAAGAAAGAAGAATTATCGTTTCTTTCAACAAATCTGGATAAGAAACGCCAGCACCAGTTTGTATCAATGCACATTCCACCCAAAACAGATCGTTGGCCAAGACATTCTTTTGAAAAGGGAAGCAACGAATTATTCCAACTAATGTCTGACCGGAAAGTCGAGATGGGACTATTCGCCCATATCCATTTGTTTGATGCAGATATAATAAATGACATTCCATGCATTATTAGTGGGGGTGCTGGTGCATCTTTGACCTGGTTTGGCTACTCGGGTGATGCCGATTATCACCTAGTGATTATTGAAGTAGTCAAAGACAAGGTAACTTACCGCGTAGAGAAAATAGATTATTGATACCAAGATTGTGGGGGAGATGGTGAGTGTGCCAAATCAGTGCCACAGGCTGACAACAATACTCGATTTATTATGTTCAAAGGAACCATTGAAACAAATATACCTCTTATTACTCTCAACGTCTTTGCCAGCATTTGTCAAAGAACCCTTCAGCCGCATTGAAGGTAATCATAACGATGGAGGTAAAGGTGGAAAGGGTTAAAAAAGCGCAAAAGGAATTGTTTCGCGATTTGAAAACAGCAGAGGCAGAAGTCCAATCCCTAGAGGAAACGATTGCCCAAGTAAAAGCTCTTGGACACTCTGCGGAAGAACAAGAGAAACAGTTGGAGAAGATGAAACAACACCTAATAAAAGCCAAACAGCGGATTGAGGACCTTTGGGAATATTCAAGACCATACGGGCAGGCATAGACTCAAGAAGAGGGGTGCTTGTATATCAAGCTGTGGACGATTGATAAATAACATAGTCATTTACAAGGGCATACTGGGTGTATACCTTAATCAAATAAAGTGGCTCAGAATTGAAATATGGAAGGCGATCATTAACGCATAAATGGTTCTTCTGTTTTATGTTTTCGTTTGTCAACTGGTTTACCGTCCAAGATGTCAACTGGTTTACTTCGTCGAACATCGAACGAGCACCACATATTATGTCAAAGTACAACGTACTTGACATAATATATCGAATGTAATCGATATTATTGAATTTTTTGTTTCAACCTACCATTTTTCTGCAAAATACTTCGTGTAATATTGTAAGAAACATTAGCAAATCCCGCTGATTTAAGACTATAATTCGTTTCAGAGACAGCCGTACTGATTGCGAATCCGCTTTTAACGGCATCATCAAAAAAAGAACAAGCCAGGGTGTTTAATTCGGTGAAGTATTTTTCATTTTGTATTCGTGAATCCGTTTTAATTTCTGGTTTTTTTTGTGCGTTTTGGTTAATAAAAGTCAAGAAAGACATTGCAAGGTTTTCAGGGACAAAAACACGAATCATTACAGTACCTTTGCCGTCATTTTGTATGGAATATTTCATGATTAATTTACGCTCACAAAGGCTGTTTATTAGAACTATTGAATAATGTTGGTAAAAAGTGCTGATTCGGTAATGATTCTGAAATCTTACAAGCTTTTTGATCGTGGCGGATTTTTGGATTTGGCCCAATTTTGAGCCTAAAGTGCGGTATTACTAGCACGCACTTTTTCAAATCGACGGCGTAAAAGAAAAATTCTGTTGAGCTGGTAAAAGTTTTAAGGCGTGACGAACGAGAAAAGATTTTGATACGACGGCACCGTCAAACGAATACGATTGAACCAGACGATCGAGGGCGGCATGTTCGGAATCATTTAAGCAGATAAGAATTTTACGGTCACGTTTCATTTTTGAACCTCCTGAGATTAGATATACCAAGGATATATAACCACAAAAAAGAGTTGTCAACCAATAATAAGAGTTGAGGTGATAAGTGGATAATCTTGTTAAGAAAATGAGGGGGACAATATCACAGGCAGAACTTGCTAAAATAACGGGAATATCACAGCAATCAATAGCACAGTACGAGCTCGGACGATTTGCAAGACCAGACAAACTGAAGAGGATAGCAGCGGCCACCGGTTACAGGGTAATTATCACGGTTGAAAAAATAGAAAATGAGGACAAGGACAACGATGTATAAACTTGTATTCAGATCAGGAGGGCCAGCAGCAAATGCAATCAGGTTTGTAGCGATTTTTGTTATTCTGGTAAATATCGTTTTCAGGGTTGATTTAACAAAACTGATCTTCAAGAGGACAGCTGAAGAAATGCAAGGGCCGCAGATAACAGAACGATTATCTGAACAACAGGTTGCAGAAATTTTAGCGTTGCGATCAAATCCACCAGCAGAACAAGCGGCAGTAGTACCGGTACCGGAAATCATACCGGAACAAATGCCAGTAAGACAGGAACCAGAACAGCCCCCCAGAGATGCATTTTATAGGTATACAGACGATAAAGGAGTTTTTGTAATAGTTGATGACCTTGCAAACGTTCCGGCTCGATACAGAGCAAATATGAAGGTTTCAGCCGGCAACAAGATTCGAACGACAGCAATCGTCTACAGGAATAATCAAATATTAGTTCCGGTAACGATTAATTATCAGGGCAGATCAGTAAGCGTATACCTGCAACTAGACACCGGAGCGACAAACATTATCATTTCACCAGCGATTGCCCAAAGGCTTGGCATACAGCCGGAACAGACCACCAGAGGCATAGCGACAATTGCGGACGGTTCGCAGGTATCAACAGCGATAGCTCAGGCCGGATTTGTAACGGTTGGCCAGAAAACGAAGCAGGGGGTTGCACTGCATATCATGCCGAGAAGTGGAGCAGAGGAAACCGGTTTGCTTGGTATGAGTTTCCTCGCGGATTTTCCGCATACCATAGACACAAAAGCACAGGTGATAAAATGGTTATAAATCGAAAGCGTTAAAGGCGTGTTATTAGGACACGAATGGATATTGATACATTTTGAGGAAGGAGAGGCCGCGCAAGGGATTTGTCGCGGCTTTTACATTTTCAGTCAAAGGATTAGAGGCGGTTGTTTGTCCGATAAAGCAAAGGCCGGACGAAAGTACTATTGATGAAAAGCAAGAGCCATCATTAAAATCAGAACGGCGAGGAAGAACGCCAGACAAGCGTCTGAGCTGGATTCATGCCGGGACTGGGAATATACGGACGTGGAGCTGCTGCACAGGAACAGAGGCAGAGAGTTACAAAAAGCACTATTATTCTGATCAATTTGGCACCCCATACGGTTTCAATGGAGGAAAATTTGTTGATGTGTTACCTGACGTTTCCTTCTTTAACATAAAGTAATTGCTATCAAACATGCCATAACCAGATTGACGGTCAAAGGACCGGACAAAAGGAGAGGGGAGGCGGACAACAATACCGTTTATCTGTATCGTCGTTTTACCATCCATAAGAATATAACCATCAACCTTGTGTGAAACATAGTCAGAAACAGGAGCAACAACCGGAAAAGCGGCAGCCACCACCGGAGCTGCTTGCGCAGCAGCCGGAGGTGTCAGCAATTTTGGTGAAGAGAGGTTTTTAAATGGAACAGAGACAGTAGGCTTTTTGTTTTCAGCTACCTGTTTTGTATAGCGGTTCTGGACTTTTGAAGTTCCAAAAATATCACCAGTAGCGAAAGAGCTTTTTGCAAAGAACATATACGCACAGAAGCAGAGAATCACCGGAATAGCATAAAAGACCGGATGTCGTAGAATGTTGACGGTAGACATAAAGCCGACTTCTTTTGCATCTTTTGAACTATACGATTGATACGCAGGAAAATATGAAGGATCGTAAGTGCGCACATTTTTAGCAATCGGTGTGCCGTGATGATCATCTCCGGAATAGGAATAACAGAGGTATTTTTTCTTGACGGCACCTCCGAAAAAATTAACCTTGCGGAAGCAAAAAGACCATTCAGTAAGCGTTCGAACCTGTTTATCGACCTTGCCAATGTCCTGAGTAATAAACACCAAGTCATAACCCAAATGTCGGTGAGTCGAAGCCCAATCAGCAAGCTGGCGGTTTGTATCTTCACGGTGATCGTGAGCATTAAAAAATTTATGTGCTTCATCTATGATAATCAAAGAGCCAAGAGGACAGATCAACTCTTCAGTATCACGGACAACATCGTTAAAAACATCGTCCTCAACATCATAGATACGTTGAGGGTGATGAATCGTTTCAGTTTTCCAGAATTGTTTAATCTGATCCCGGTCAAGGAACCGGAACCGTTGATGAAAAAGGTAATCGTCCATGTCAAGGAACGATTTTAAATACTGTTGTGATTCATGCAAATCCATACCATCAATGTTAGTGCATACAGTCCGACCAATTTTAAGATTATCGACTATTTTCTTTACAGCTTCATAGCTCTTGCCAGATCCGGGAGTACCAACAAAGAAAACAATCATTTTTCAGATCCTTGTAAAAGCGGCAGGTATTAAATTTATCAGCATACGAATCACAATGGCAGCGGAGAGAATCGTTAGACCTTGAGGAATTGAAACAGCATTGATAAACCAAATCATTTGTGGCGGCAGACCCGCCCAATTCATTGCATAGGTTGCAACAAAAGAAGAAAGATCTATTGATTTAAAGATTGACGAAACAACGGTTAACAGACCATCGAACCACCAGTAGAACCATTTTCCGAGCAACCATAAAACACCATCCAAAGACCATTTAAAAATGGCGGTAAAGAACGCAAAAAGAGCAGCAAAAGGCGCGGTTAAATCCATTAGCCTGATCCCCCTTTCAAAGTGACAATTTTAAAGCCGGTAAAAGAAAAAACGATTAAAACAAGCGTGCGCATAACAGCAATTGCAGAAGCAAAGGAGGAAAGGTCGAATCTGGTAGAACCCATACGCCCGAAACTTACATCAAAATATGATTGACCACCACCGGGGACATTACCTAAAAGCTGAGAGGGTAGCGCAAAAATACCTGATGATTTCATATCTGTCATAAAGAGGTTGAAACGGGTACCAATCTCAAATTTTTCACCGGCACCATACGAATCACCGACAGCAGGAGATGTGATAGCAGAGTTTTGTTTGTTGGCTTTATCTTCAGCTAATTTTGCAGCGGCCTGATCAGCGGCGAGCTTATCGGCAGTAGCTTTTGCAGTACCGGCAGAAGCGAGAGCATCGAGATATTTTTGATATAGCGCAGGATCGCCACCAGTTCCGGTAACGGTATTACCACCTGACGCAGTATAGTTATTTCCGGCCGTTGTTGCAGCAGTACCGGCAGCAGCAGCAGCAGCACCGGCAGAGTTCGCAGCAAGAAGTTTAGCGGCAGCATCGTCAGCGAGTAATTGACCGGAGCGGTTATAAGCTTCTAACTGAGTAGGAGTCATAATATTAGCACCGGGGGGGGGAGAGTAAGGTAGACCGGTTGTCGCATCTGAAAAAGAAGGGACATAATTTGGATCATTCAATAATTTGTCAATTTCTACATTATACAACGATTTTACGTCACCGGGAACACCACCAGTACCAACAGCTTGAATATAGGAAGCGTCAGTAGCAACGCTTGGAGGTGGAGCAGCTTCAGGAGTAAGATAGACTTGTGCAAGATAGGTAGCAGCAAAACCGGGGAAAGCTTTTGATTCTCTAACCCATGCCATCGAATAAGGAGCGGTATCCGTAGGGTTATTTGGCTTTGGATAGGAGCCGTCTGTATTCATTGCCCAACCAACATCTAAAACAGTTGTGGTTATTTTATAGTTACCACCCATAAAAGAAACTTTTGTACCTGATGGCATATTCGCAGTTGGAGCAGGGTACGGTGGAGGAGGAGTAATCAAAGCCTGATAAATGTTTGGGTATTTAGCTTGCTCAACAGGAGAATTTAATATTTTCTGTTCAAGTTGAGATTTCAAGATAGAAGCTTTAATATTTGTTTCAACCACTGTAGGAGTAGTCATAGTCAAATCTATATACGCAACAGTGGCAGGGCGAGAGAGTTTAGCGGTATTATCTACAGAAGAAGTTTTGCCACCAGTTAAAGAATAGTAAAGACCGGCAGTAGCAGTTGCAGAATGAATGACAGCAGAGGAAACCCAATAAGCGGCAGGGATTGCAAGCGGTGCCCAAGAAGCAAAAGCGGAAGTTGTGAACGTAAACAAAATTATGAGAATTAAAAACTTTTTCATTTTATGAAATGAAGGTAAATATCACGAGTGAAGCCGATAAAAGTAAACAGCAGAAACAGCGAAAACAATAGAGTTTTTACCGTTATGAGGAAAAAATTGATTTTCATATATGGCGGAAAGATTTATTTATAACTCGATACGCAACAAAGAGCATCAAGACAGGGACAAATGGTAGCACACAGATCCAGAAGTCAGAAAGTAACAGGTTATAATCAAATCCTTCTGGTAACGTTATCATGTCAATACCTAACCTTAGAAGCTATTACAAAACAGATTGCACAAAAAGCACCGATCAAAAAAGATATAGATTGTGTAATAACAGAAGGGGACATATTAGCTATCTTTTCATCTAAAAAAAAAGGTAGTCGTTTGATAAGATACTTTTTTCCAGTAATGAAAGTTCAATCATTGATGGAAAATTAGATGGTACAGATCCTTCAGATAGAAGGGTTAAAAGGAATTGCGTTAAAAAAGAAGTAGAGTAGTAATAACCATCATCTGGATTGACCTGATGACAGGTAAAACCGATATCATGCTGATCATACGTAAAAATGGAACCATTAAAAGAAACATTAGTAAGCATAACAAAAGAAACTATATCAGGAGCAGAAAAAAGGGATTCAATACGTTTTGAAATGGTTAAAGTTAATTCATTGGCATCTGCAACAACACCAGAAGATACATTGTCATACATAACAGCATCAATAAATAATACATGACCATCCATAAGAAAAGCATTGCCAACCATAGAGTTTGCATCGTCAAAGCCATATTTGCTAATATCAGCAGCATACGAGAACGAAGAAAGTGAAACGAGCAATAACGTTAATAAAAGGATTTTTTTCATTTAGCGAATACTCCCAATCGAATTAAAAAACAGTGATACTACCATTCCAGCAAACCAACCGACCATTACAAGACCGGCACCATAACCAAACCAAACAACATCAAAATTCATTTTGCAGCCCTCCTGATGGCGTTATGATATTTAGCATTGAGATAATCACGAGAAACATCATCATCCATAGAATTTGCCAGAGCTTTGTAAGAACGTGCATCTTTTAGAGCTTTATTAGTTCCGGAAGTATGAACAGCATTTTCAAAGACATCCTTTAAGTAATCAATACCCATACAGATGAAACCAAGTACAAGCATCCCAACAATGGCTGTTGTCAGATCGTTAATAAGGCCACCGGTTAAAGATGTTATTGCTTGAAAAATGATATTCAATTTTAAGCCTCAAATAAAAAAGGGGAGGCCGAAGCCCCCCCGATTCGGAATTATCGTACGCCAGCTTTGCTGAGGTAACGACGAGCAACGAACAACAGGGAAATACCGATGAAGGCGATTAATATCGTGCCAACATTCGTTTGCAGCGTTGAAATATCAGCAGCCGCGAAAACCTCAGTCATTGTAACAGGCAGAGCGTGAGCAGGGCCAGAAACAGCGACAGAAAGACCAAGAGCGCCACCAATAGCGAGGGTTGCGCCTTTTACAAATTTGACAGATTTAGTCCAAAGAGCTTTAATCATGATTTGTTCTCCTTTTTAGATTTTGTTTGTTAAATCATTGACCAGGTAACAACAGAAATAAATTAATAATCCCATGCATCTTTATCGGGGAGCAAATCACCATTAGAATCGGAACCGGAGTTATACGCACACTCTGGACACAAAACACCTGAAGGAATTTCAACACCGCAATCAATACATTCTTTCATTTCACTACCTCCCAAGAACGCGAACAAGAAGGCCTACACCAACGATTACGAGCAATACGGCAAGAATCCCGCCTGAAGTTGTCAGTACATCGGCTTTTATGCCGTCAAAATCAGTGGATGCAATAAGTGGAACCCAAGCGTACATTTTAACTCCTATTAAGCTGGTGAAGGTTTAGACAGTAAAACGTCAATAAAAGAGAAACGTGCGCCTTTATCAGTAAGTTTCATGTCAACAGAGATATCGCAACGTTTGCCGGGAAGGTTTTTAACTTTTTCAAGCTGCATATCATTGATAGAAGCGGCTATAGCTTCCGGTCTTTCGTTACCGAATTGCCAGAGCATAAGGTTTTTGTAATACTGACCGGTTTTTTCCCAGACACCAGCAGCGTTTTTTTTGTTGCCTTCTTTTACGTGAAGTTCGAGGACGAGGACATCGTGGAGAATTACTTGTGACATGAGGGGTTTCCTTTTCATATAAGGATTAATTTAATATGAAAAGGAAACTAGAAGAAATAATGTATTAGTTCAATATATCATAGGTATATCAGTGATATATCTTTACTATATCTATTTAGATGAACTGATAGGTACATATAAAAATTCATCGTTTTCAGATGGATTAAATTCACGTTCAACTGAGATAACACGCCAGAGCGGTATTACATTGGTTTTAGAAATGTCACGTGGTGGCATGGACAAATCAAGATGATAGCTATCTAAAAAGAATTTACGGTACCGTTTATATGTTGATAGTTTCATCTGTTTTTTTATATCGACGCCTTCAAGCCATTTCAAATAGACGCCAGCGTAACGGTCAGAGAGCTGGTGTATATCATTTTCAATCAATTCAATATTTTCAGGAAGATTCATTTTTTGAATCTGAAGAGAAAACTGTTCTTCAAGCATTTTATTATCCACCTTTTGCAAATAGTGCATTTGCAAGTCCTCAAGCTTCATTCCGCGAAGTGTTACCTCAAAGCGTAGCAGTAAAGAGGCTGTTTTATAAAGAGCATCAAAAGAAGCTTCAGGAAGATTGAAGGTGCTTTTATGCTTCAGCATCTCAGCTGCTTTTTCATAGACCTTGATGGAACAACGCCGCGAGTTTTTGCCAACATACAACGTTTTGTCATTATCAACTTTTTGATTCTTGCCGGTTATATACTGACTGGAAGCACGGAGCCAGTCAGAAACATCTTTGGGAGAATCCATAAGGTAACTTTGAGTTATGTCAAAACGGGTACACTTGATCGGATCACGGAGGCAACGAGCAATGGTGAATTCATCAACATCGATTTTTTGCAGTACCAGACGGATGAAATCGCGGATAACGGCAACCATGTCAGAGTGACCATAAACGTTATGACCCTGAAGGAATTTTGTCGGATTACCTGAGATATAGACCCGGTAAATAGAGCCGTCATGTTTTAAAAGCGACCATTCAGGAGCAGCAGGAATGACACAACTTTTTATGATTACCTTATCGTCATAGGAGCCGGTGACGGTTAGAGGTTTAAGCGTCTCGAAATCAATTTCACCGGTTGATCGTATCTGGATGATACGACCATCATGGAGATAATCAAGATCGAGGTTGACAAAGCCAGAGAACCAGTCACAGAACGCCATACATTGCGCCAACAGTTTTTTTATGAAAAGAGGCAACACACTCATTACAGATTGATGAATCAATAACAATGCGACCCCAACGGTAATTTGAGCAATGCGAAGGACGGCCACAGAGTGTCAATCGAGGACAGCGGTTGTTTAAAATATGGACGGTCATATAGCACCGCCAAACAGATCAGGTTGAAAAGAAGGGCTTAAGGAAGATAAACGAAGATTTACAAGAGACCGACATTCTTTTTTTAAATCTTTCTGTAGAGTGCAAGAGTTACAAACATCAGGGCGATCACATATTTCATATGCCTTTACAGGTAGACCATAACCTTTTTCATCTGGAAATTTAGAAAGGGTTTTGTATGGGAAAAGTATTTTAATCATAAAGCACCACCAAACAGATCGAGCTCACCAGCATGAGGTGGATCAGATTTTTTTGGCGGTGTTTTTCTAAGTTTTCCATTTGGCAGAAAATTTGCTTCAGACGGTGAAGAAAAGGACAAGGGACAGGAAAGACAAGAGCGGAGGTCACGATAAACACAGCGTGAATTTGAACAAGAGTGAAACATTAGCAATCTCCCATAAGATGTACTTGACATAATATATCTTATGGGACAAAAACAAGTAAAAAAATTATTATGCGGATTTACTCTTTTTCAGACGTCCGGCCTTCCTCAAAACCAATTCAGTAATATAATATGATGTAGCAAGTCCTTCCTGAATAAGTTTCTTGTTGACGTAACTGATAGACTGATTTTTATCAAGTCCGGACTCAATCGAATTATCAAAAGCCTGTACTATACGATCAGAAAATTCTTTCTTGTACTCGTCACGTTTCTGAATTTCGTCCAGATCAAAAACTTTCTCTTGGGCCTGATAATGTCTCTTCTTCATGTCTGTATATTTGAAAATACCATGCAAAGACTCAAATAAATCACTTGTCGGCTTGATCATACCTTCAGGAATAACAACTGACAAAATGACCTGACCTTTTCCAAATGGCATAACGTGATACTCTAATAAGCCCTGACGGTTTAACGGTGAATGAGCATTACAAAATAATGATGTGACAGCACGATCAACACTTATAAGACTCGATTCGGGCGTATATGCATCTGTTGTCTGTAGTCGTCTCATATGATCTAGCGTGAAATCCTTTTACGTTCGTCAAGATATCGAAAAATCAAATGTCTAATAAGCATAGATGCGGTGAAACCATCACGCCTAGCATACATCATTAAATCATCACGTGTTTGTTTATCTAAACGTAATGTTAACGTTTTAATAAACGACTCTGGAACAGATCGCTCGCAAGGAAGAATATTTTCAAGCATTTTTGACATCACCGATTATTTTATGAGGACGGCCACGCTTGCGACCCCTACCCTTTGCAACGGATAAACGGTCAAGATCTAAATCGTCCAATTTTGCAAGCTTGATATGCGTAGTCTCGGAATCATCACCTTCATCTGATTCAGACTGTTGGCGTCGAATAGATTTTATTAAGCCTTCAACTGACATAGAACTATAAAAATTTGTGTTATAAAAAACGTCTGTTAAACGGTCAATATCATCAAGAGAATTTTCGATAATATGAGAGACTAAAGAAGCCGAAGCCATGCCGCTAGCATCACTGAAAGCTTTAAGTGCATTATAAGCACGTTCGCTGAACGTTATTTGTAATCTGGTTTCTTTTGCCATGTTTTTTTAATACCTCTAATCACCAATGGAAGCAATATATCATTGTTATATCATTGATATATCCTGTTTGCTAAAATGGTAATCCGAGCACCGCCATCCCATTAGAATTGAAAAGTATTTGTTCGTGTTTCATACTCATACGTTTTTTACCACCATCAATTAAATCTTGAATAAAATCAGAAAAACCAGCTTGCCCAGAATGTTCTTTTACCATAGCGAGACAGGGAGCTATAGACTTATGAAGCCATTGTTTCACCTCTTCAATTTTTTTGACAGCTTTAGCAACGGTTAACTTAATTTTATTGGCTGACTGAAGCCATATAGACCACCAATCTTTATAAGAACAACGGCTCTTGTTGCTATCATCCAGATTGATAACTGAAAAATAAGTATTCATTGTGGAAAAGAATAATTCACCCGCTGGCATGCCATCTAATAGAGCATGACAAGCACGCACAGCTCTGTCACCTTTGAATTCAATCTCGGCTCGCACCCAATGTGCAGAAAAACCAAGTTGAGCCGCCTTATCATAAAAACGGATGAAAACGAGAGATTGACGGCTTTTATTAAGATTTAAAGTTTTTCCGCATGGAGCATCATCGCCATCATGAAAAGTCATATCTTCAGTTTTCTTTCCACGTTTAAAACGGGTACGAACTTCATGACTATTAATTGACTGTTCCAACAGATCGAGACAAAGAGTTTTATCAACATTGTCATGCGCCAGGTCGAAACGGCTTATATTTCCATTATTAGAAAATATAACTCCGATCAGACGAAGCCAAGGAGAATCAGAAAATTGTGTTTCATACTGGCGGCAACCATCACCGGACATTGAAAAATGAACGCCCATGTTTTTTTGACCATCAAAAAGAATTGTAATATTTCCACATGCAAGAGCCTGTTTATAACCGTTTGCACCTTTTGAACGGGGAGTAAATAATTTTACATCAAGGCCTAGGTATTCAATAACCTTTTGAGGACACTCTATATTTGTAAACGTTCCGGCAAACCAATCAACCAAAATTCTATTTTCATCCGGAACCAAAATCTTTTTATAATCAGAATCAAGGGGGGTTGTAATTTCCGACCCCCTGTTAGTATACGGGGTCTCTCTCATAAGCACTCACCATACACGCCTAAAAACAAAGGATTGACGCGCGAGCACATAAGTATTACAATTTCCATCACTAAATTCCTTTCGTTTGGGTTCATTTTTGAATTCCTTTCGTTTGGGTTTTGGGTTAGCCCCTTACTTCGTCCATCCGCAAAGATAGAAACGAGTGAGGGGTTTTTATTTTTGTTACTCTGGACGCTCAGAAAGTTTCCAAACTGGGTCTAAGTTTATCTTTTCATTCTCGATCATGGCAACCCATTCTTGCCAAGCATGATCATAGTCAACCGCTTCAAAATTACGAGTACGGATTTCAACACATGCACTGGAGGAATCAATATTTTCCGGCAGCTGGTAATATATAACCTTCCACTTTTTCATCTTCATTATTAAACCTCATTACTCCGTTTTGTAGTTACCACGTATCGTGATAATTAATGACCTGGACGCTAAAAGGGTCAATGCAATTAACGCCAGGTCATCAACTCACCCGCCAATATTAAAGATCACCTCGAAAGGCCTAAAGGCGAATGATTCAAAATCGTATTGAGGACGCGACAGAATATTAAGGTAACTATTCCACTTCCCCACGCGATAACAGCAACGCCGCTTGTTAATGCAGTTATAAGCGTAACGCTTCGCTCTGTGCCGCGAAAAATCCCCGCGCGGCACTACTTTGCCGCTTCGCGGAACTGCATCATCAAGCGGGGGCAACAACCGCCCCCGCCACAGAAGCCCCACGTAGCGGGGCAATCTGGGGCGCAGTCGGTTTATAGCCATGACGCAAGAGGAATGTTTCAACATCTGATTGCTTATGATCAAGAAATTTGATGGTCTGTGAAAGTTCATGGAATTTAGCAATAAGAAATTTTTCTTGTTTTGGTGTCATTTTATTTCCCCTTTCCTGTCATACCTTTGAAGTCAGCACTTATTTATGCTTATCTACAACACGTTGTTTTTTTGTACCGCATAGGTATAATATTATATCTTATGGGACAAACAAGTAAAAAAAATATTATTTAGTTTTACTCTTTTTTACCTGGAAATTCCCAGTTCAAGTTGCCAATGAGTCATGAGGCGCTGACGAAGTTATTTTCTAACCTCACCTTAAATGCCTGTTTATGTCAGGATATACTGCTAACGTCATTGCTCACCACGGAGTGCTGGACGAAGGGGTAAACTTCATCCATAAGCCATTCACGGCAGAGGATCTGACAAACAAAGTGCGGGAGGTCTTGGATAGTAAAAAAACGTAGAACAGGATCAGCCAAATTCCCGCTCGCACTCAACCAGCATCGACTCGATTTCATCGTTCGAGATATCCGGCAAGACAAAAGCACCCGTGCTGTCCTTCTCGACTCTACTGATTCCGGGAAAACGTTTTTCAAGAACTTTTATTTCAAGCGACTGCTGTTTTACCGTTGCCAGTAAGCGCCGGTTCTCGTCTTCCAGATCATATTTTTCAATTGCAGACCTGATGGCAAATTTCAGGTTATCGTCGTCCCACGGCTTGGAGAAAAACCGGTAGATTTCACCTTCGTTAACCGCTTTCATAGCGGCCGCCACGGTGGCATGACCGGTCAGCATGATACGAATCGTATGGGGATGTTCTATTTTTACCTGAGCAAGAAACTCCGATCCTTGCATGCCCAACATTCGTTCGTCCGATACAACAACTTTAAATTGTTGATTTTTCATAGTTACAAGTGCCTCTTCAGCGCTTGTAACGGAGACGATCTCCAGCGGCTCATCGAACAAGGCACGCTTCAGGGCCGATAATACGTTAGGTTCATCATCCACCAACAGGATTCTGTCATTCATGATTGTGCTCCTTGCAAGGGTAATAGTTCATGATGCTTTAGCTTCCCGCCCCACCCCGCAAAACGGGCAGACCAGCCAGAACTCTTCGAGCGGCATGCGGCACGAAGTACAGCAGTTGTGGCGGAACGTGCCGCAATGAGGACAAAAGAGGAACTTGGAGTCGATCGTCGCCTTGCACAGTTCGCAGCTCCTTTCCATACGAACCATCGGGCCGATCACGCGCAGCACCTCTTCCAGAGTGGTCAAACCTTTGCGGACCTTTTCCAGGCCGTCTTCGAGTAAAATCCGCATACCGTTGGCACGCGCCAGGGCCAGTAATTCTGATTCCTTATATTTTGTGCTGACCATCTGACGAAAATCATCGTTCATCACAAACAGTTCATACACCCCTAAACGGCCGCGATAGCCACTGTTGTTACATTTCGGGCATCCGCTGCCGACAAAGACATCGCCATTGAAAAAATCGGAAGACAAACCGAGCAGATCCATCAGTGCCTTGTCAGGTGCAACCGGAGTACGGCAGCCGTCACATATTTTGCGTACCAACCGCTGGGCTATAACCCCCTCAAGAGCTGACGCGATGATATACGGTTTTATACCCATATCCATCAGTCGGGTGATCGAAGCAACAGCACTGTTTGTATGGAGGGTTGAAAGCACCATGTGGCCGGTCAGAGCCGCTTTGAAGGCTACGTCTGCTGTCTCCACGTCGCGGATTTCACCCACGAGAATAACGTCCGGATCCTGGCGAAGAGTTGCCCGCAAAACCTGGGCAAAGGAGAGACCGATCTTTTCATGGATCGCTACCTGATTAGCCTCTTCCAGGAAATATTCAATCGGCTCTTCAATGGTCTCAAAATTTTTATTCGGGTTCATCATCGCGGAGAGCAGCGAGTAAAGCATTGTTGTCTTGCCACTGCCTGTCGGTCCGGTGGCGATAATGACCCCTTGAGGTTTTATGCTGATGACGGAGATCCGCTGAAAGTCGTGTTCCAGAACTCCCAACTCATCAAGACGTTTTATTGAAGCACTTTTGTCCAGAATGCGCATGACGATTTTTTCGCCGTTGAGCGTAGGCAGAGACGAGACACGCATATCAACGATGCGGGTGCTCGCCTTAACTGTTATACGTCCGTCCTGAGGACGTCTGCGCTCTGAAATGTCCATTTTTGCAAGGATTTTCAGGCGAGAGATGACCGCCGGGTGAAGATCGGAGGGAATTTTGATCTTGGAGTGCAGCATACCGTCGATACGGTAGCGTATTAACGTATATTTGGTTTTGGCCTCAATGTGAATGTCGCTGGCTCCGTAGCGGATCGCTTCTGAGATGATTGCATTGACGATGCGGATCACCGGCGGCACCTTGGATGAGCCGATCAGCTCCTCGACAGTGGCCCCATCCTCCTCCTCCTCAAGTACGATATCGATTTCGTCCTGAGGGTCCAAATCACCAAAATCATCCAGCTCTTCCAATTCGGCGCTACTCCATGCCTGAATGATTTTTTCAACAATCAGAGAGGAAGCGGATAACTGCGGCACCACCCGCAACCCAGTTACTCGCCCGATGTTGTCGCAGGTAATAATATCAGACGGGTCCGCCATAGCGATCGTCAAAGTGCTGCCATCAAGCTTGATCGGTATTAGACGGCTTTTTTCGCACAGCTCCTTCGGCAGGCAGCGCGCCACGTTTTGAGCGATCTCAATCTCGCGCAGGTCAATGAAGTCGACTCCAAGATTATTCTGTAGAGCGGTAATTATTTTGGACTCATCCAGAATGCCGGCTCTGACAAAAAAATCGCCAAGAAACTCATTATTATCTTTCTGTTTGCGAGCGAGGTCCAATTCCTGGATACTGATTAATCCCGCCTTGACGAGTATATCTCCCAACATACCGCGGTTCTGCTCAAATATTCCGGCAAAACTTTTAATTTTATTCTGCTGCTGCCGGGCCAGTTCCTTCAGGCTGCTGTTTTCACGCATCAGCACGTATTGCTGCAGCGCCAGAGAAACTGTCAGACGAAGATCCTCATCATTCCATGGTTTGGTAATAAACTTATAGACGGCACCTTCTTTTACTGCTCCCATGATTGAATTGACGTCGGCGTATCCGGTCAACATAATGCGGATGGTAGTGTGGTATTTGTCACGAACGGTCTTGAGCAGTTCAGCGCCTGTCATACCGGGCATACGATGGTCACTGATTATCAGATGCACCGGTTGCTGGGCAAGTATTTCAAGGGCTTTCTGCCCGGAAGGTGCGGTCAGGATAGTATAGTTTTCCTCTAAAAAAATGCGTCGCAGGGCTTTCAGGACATTTTCTTCGTCATCGACAAACAGTAACGTAAAGCCGCCCTCACCCGCTGCTGGTGAATCGACTGCCAATACGTTGGACGCTTCGTCAGCGGCTGGCTGTCCGCCCATTGATTTAAAGAGTTCAGCATATTTACTCATGATTTACTCCGTCTGTAGCCATCTGTTTATACGGCAACCGTATGGTCACAGTTGTTCCGGAACCATCGTGAGAATCGATCTCGATAGTGCCACCAGCCCCCCTGACTATTTCACGAGCCACCGTTAGTCCCATGCCGGTACCTCGGCCAACGTCACGCGTCGTAAAAAATGGTTCAAAAACACGTGTCAGGTTGTGTGCCGGAATACCAGAGCCATTGTCTGCAATACGGATGACAATGGCATCGTCTTCAAGTTTACTTGAGACAGTAACTTCGAGGGCTTTGTCACGGGAGAGGAGTGCGTTTTGGATAATATTTAAAAACGCTTGCGAGAGAAGAGCGGGATTGCACCCGAACAGCGGCAGTGGCCTAAAATCCCGCACAAAAGAAGCCCCCGAAGGAAGCTGCGACGCTATTACCGTCAGAGTACGCTCCAGTTCACTGTTCAGATCGCAGTCAGAATCACCGCTTTCGTCCACATGGGAGAAACTCTTAAGATCGGCTACAATGCGGGCTATGCGCTCTGTTCCATCAATTGACTGTTCAAGAAGTTCAGCAGTATCCGAAATAATATAGTCAAGCTTTAACTCCTTCCGGTGCAGCGCCATCTTCACACGCAATTCGTCAAGAGGGACATTTTGAGCAACCAGCAGTTGGCAGTGGTACAGTGCATCCTTCATTCTCTCAAAATAGCGGGAAAAGGTTGCCAGATTGCTTCTGACAAAACCATTCGGTGTGTTGATTTCATGTGCCATTCCTGCTGCAAGACCACCTACCGCAGCTAGTTTTTCCTGCTGCAGCATGCGACTGTAGGCTTTTTGTAGTTCCGCCGTCCTCTCTTCCACCATCAGCTCTAATGACTTGGCCAACTCCCGGTAGCGACCTTCAGATGCGACCAGCTGTTGATTGGTTTCAACCAGCTGATCGTACGACTCCTGCACGACGGTCGTATGCATCTCCGTCGTCAGCATCCGCTTGAGGTTGTTGGTAATCGTGAGCTGCAGCGCATCACGAGCCAGGAGAGCCAACGCTTCTGCGCTGCCGCATGTTTCGGTGTCAACTGCAATCACCAGCTCTCCCTGCGGTTCTCCTTCAACCAGTAACGGGTGGCGAATCTCCCGCAGCTGTTCCAGAGGTCTGTCATCACCCTGGCTGCAGAGCGGCAGTTGGTCTTCATCAAGCACCGCCGCCCGTACCGGGCCGGCCTTGACCAGACTGCGCAGCAGCGGCTCGATCTCTGCGCGTGAAATGATCTGGGACAGACGCCGGTCTTCACCGACAACAAAGGTAACCTGATGTTTGCGGGTATTCATTGCTGTACCTTGAGTATTTCTGCCAGAAACGTTTCCCGCGTAATCCCATGCTGGTCGGTCAGACCATGTCGGGCATTGACGGCATCAAACGTCAGTCCCACTATCTCCCGAAAGGTATCCAGCACGCCCCACCCTTTCAGGGCAGACGCTAAAACAATCGGCAGTCCGGTCGGCCCCCAGGCGCTATGAATCTCATCTTCCGGCACGATATCCGGAAGGTCGCGTTTATTGAACTGTACCACCAGTGGCAGCTGCTCAATGGCGAGCCCGACCATCGCCAGGTTCTTCTCCAGATTATCAAAACTCTCAAAATTGACAGACATCTGGGCTGTATGCGAATCGGCAACGAACACCACCCCGTCCGCCCGCTGTAAAACCGCCTTGCGAGTGGCATCGTGCCTCACCTGCCCTGGAACGGTATAGACCTTAAGTTTAATTTTCATACCCGATGGTGCCACATAGAAAAACGGCAACAGATCAAAATAAATTGTTCTGTCTTCAGTCGTGTCGAGCATCATAAGTTCTCCACGGCCATCTAAGGAGAGTTGGTCGTGCAGTGTCAGGAGATTGGTGGTTTTACCGGAGAGTGCCGGGCCGTAGTAGACCAGTTTGAGCACCATTCGCTTCTGCTGCTCATCGTATTCGATCATCTGCTCTAGACCTTTACCAGCACAAATACGCCGGTTTTTGAGGGGTCGATGGTATAGTAACGCTTTAGGGCTGCAATTTGCATCGCGTCAAACGTAATGCCCTTATGAAGCAGTAGCAGACCGGTACCACTGAACAGATCATTCGCCAGAATCATGCCGGGCTGCAGCTCTTTTGGCCGCAACTCCATCAGCACGGTGGTAACTTCAGGTTTCTGCTTCGTCATGGAGCCATAGCAGCTGCGCACACATTTTTTGAAGTGCTGCAGCAGTGACGGATCAAGACACTTTCCGAGAGAAAGAGCGGCACGTGCAAGCGACCGGTCGGCAACATCTTCATCAATCTCCATCGCCGCATTATCTATCTGGTCGGCAAAAGCAATTAAACGCGAGCCGAGCGGAATGTCGTCCCCGGAAATCCTGTCCGGAAAACCGGTGCCGTCAAAATTTTCGTGATGATGCCGGATAAGGAGGGCCGCAGAGCGAAGCTCTATGATGTGATCCAGCAGCAGCTGCGCCCGCACCGGATGCAGGCAGTACTCCTGAAATTCATCGCGATCCATAGCTTCCGGCGCCATAAGAATTATTTTTTCAGGAATGCCGATTTCGCCGATATCATGCAGCAGTGAGGCAATTCTGATGTTTTCCAGCTCGGCGCCTTTGATACCCAGCTCTTTGGCAGCGCCTACCGCCAACTGCGCAACATTGCGCGAATGCTGATGTGTCCGCTTGCCGCGCAGTTCAACCAAAGTAGATAACGTCTCAATGATGCCGTTAAAACTTATCCGTGACAGCTCAAGAGCGGCCTGAACCTCCTCACTTTTCATCCGGATTGCCGTCGTCTGCTGCAACACCCTCCCTTTGAGGTTGTTGTTCCACTCCTGCAGTTCTTCATTTTGCTGTGCAATGATTCCGTTCAGCCGTTTGTTCTCTGCAACCAGCGCATAGTGCCGCACCGCATCGCGAATTACCTGAATCAACTCTTCATCGTTCCATGGTTTGGAAAGATAGCGGCTTGCACCACCCTTGTTAATTGCGTCAATGGTGGCATTAATATCAGAATATCCAGTCAGCAGGATGCGTCCGGCGTCCGGGGCGTACTCTCGAGAACGCCCGAGAAACTCTGCGCCGTTCATCCCCGGCATACGCTGATCAGACACGATTAATCCGACATTTTCGAGTGTCTTGACCTTTTCCAGCGCAGCCTCGCCCGATGTAGCGGTTTCGATAGCAAAATCCTCATCTATAAGGAGACGCTGCAGTGAACGCAGAATATTTTCCTCATCATCAACCAGCAAGATGGTTATGCGAATCTTATCATCAGCCATCAGAGCGCATCTTTTCAGCAATCGGCAGAAAGAGCTCAATCAGCTTCTGATCGAAATGGGTTTCTGTCATCTCGTGCATGATCTCGATTGAGCGGTTATAGTCATACGCCTTGCGATACGGGCGGTCGGAGTAGAGCGCATCAAACACATCTGCAATGGCGACGATTCTCGCTTCAATCGGAATGCTTTCACCTGCCAGTCCCGAAGGGTACCCCTTCCCGTCGAAACGTTCATGATGATAAAGAATGATATTAATGACTGTGTCCGGCATACGGGCCTGCCTGGCAACTTCAGATCCCCAGAGCGGGTGCTGCTGCACTGTTTCAAGTTCATCATTCGACAAATTTCCGGGTGAATTGAGTAGCTCTTCCGGAACACTGATGTTGCCGCAATCATGCAGCCAGCTGCCATGCTTGATGTCATTGATATATTGATCATCAAGCCCGACCGCCTGGGCAAGTGCCACAGAATAACCGGCAACCCTGTTGCAGTGACCCTTGGTGTAATGATCTTTCAGCTCGACATTCTGAGCCATCGAGAGGTATATGGTTTCATCTTCCGCCCCGAGGGACTGGATCAACTGATAGCGCATCAGTGCTTCATCGACTGTAGCCATCAGCTCCTTGTTGTTCCATGGCTTAGTGACGAATCGGTACGCTTCGCTCTTGTTTATGGCGTCAATAGCGACCGTAATGTCGGCGTATGCCGTCATCATTATGCGTACCGTTTCAGGCCGCGCAGCTTTAGCCTTGGCAAGAAATTCGATGCCGCGCATGCCCGGCATCAGATAGTCAGAAACGACCACCCAGACCTCTTCGCGTTGCAGAATGTCCAGACCTTCCTGGCCGGAAGCGGCAAACAGGCAGCGCACATCATCACGCTCCAGGTACATGCGTTCAATAGAATTACGGATCGATTGTTCATCATCAACGAACAGAACGGTTCTCATGCCCCCACCTCCAGTAAAACAAGGACGACCGCCGCGTTACCACTGAAGTCAACGGTGCGCCCCAAGATCTGACAGGGAATTCCGCTTAATGTAATGTCAACTTTGATATTTTTGTCCCGCCGCACCTGTTCAATCAGATTACAGAACGTTACATCGCAACATGCGGCAATGTCAGCGCCAAAGATGTCACGACAGACATCTTTCAACAGTCTCATTGCAACACTGTTACAATATGCGATCATACCGTTTGCATCTATGCCTACGACCCCGACCGGCAGGTTACCCATCAGGGTTTGTGAAAATTCCAGGGCCCGGTGACGAAGCTCCAGCTGCGCGGTACGATCTTGAATTTTCTCTTCGAGGGCCAGATTTACTTCACTCAGTTTATCCAATAGTTCGCTGTTTTTTTTCAGGAGGAAGTAGCGTTCCAGACTGTTTTGAATGGTAACTCTCAATTCGTCATCGTTCCATGGCTTGGGGATAAACCGGTAGATATGGCCTTCATTAATCGCATCCACAATTGCGCTGGCGTCGGCATACCCGGAAAGGACAATGCGAACTGTTTCCGGCCAGCGGTCGTACACACCCTTGAGGAACTCGACCCCGTTCATGACCGGCATGCGATAATCAGAAATCACCACCTGAAAAGGGCCGGATTCCTCCATGACTTTCAGCCCTTCATCACCGGAACCGGCAAGCATAATATCATAGTCATCATCCAGAAAAATACGCTCCAACGCCCTCAGGACATTGCGTTCATCATCAACACACAAAATTTTGATCTTCTCGGAATACGCGTTCATAGATTAACTCCAATCTGGATGTAATAATCAGACTTTCACCTTTACCGGTAGTATCACGGTAAAGATCGAACCAACCCCCACTTCACTTTTAACGGTAATTTCACCGCCATGTTTGCGAATAATATCGACAGAAATAGAGAGCCCCAAACCGGTCCCCTTGCCGACCTCCTTGGTGGTAAAGAAAGGATCGAAGATATATTTCTGATCATATTCCGAAATCCCTCTGCCGGTATCAGCTACCGATACAAACACAGTATCGTTGTCGGACCAGGTGCTGACTACGATGTTACCCTGTTTTTCCATGGCCTGGGCCGCATTGATGAGCAGATTGAGAAACACCTGATTCAGCTGTTGCGGATAGCATAAAATATCGGGAATTTCTCCGAAATTGCGTTCCAGGGTGGCGATATACTTCAATTCATTCCAGGCGATATTGATGGTGGTTTCGAGCATCTCGTTCAGGTTCATGCGGCAGCATTCAGCCTGGTCCACCCGTGAAAAGCTCTTTAAGTCCTGGACAATATGCCGGACACGATTCGCTCCATCGAGGCTCTCAGTAACCAGTTCACGAATGTCGCTGATGATGTAATCGACTTTCAGCTTCTGACGCAGCTTGTCCATTTCGGCCATATCCGGATGAGACGTGCAGGAGTACAGTGACTGCAGCAGCGCCGCGATATACTGATCCAACCGGTCGGTATATTTACCCAAAGTCGACAGGTTGCTGGTGATGAAACCCATAGGATTATTTATTTCGTGCGCCACACCGGCAGCCATCTGACCAATGGATGCCATTTTTTCCTGCTGGATGATCTGTCCCTGCATCTTCCGCAGCATCAGCTCATTCCTGTTGCGCTCGGTTATGTCAGTGAACGTACCGACAATGCCGCCCGATTTACCCTTATCGGCCAAATACGGCGCTTTGGAGACTATGACATCAAACTGAAGCCCTTCGGTATTTGCCAGGCGCGCTTCATAACAGCATGGTTGGTTGGTATGCAGACACTCCTTGTCCATTTTATCATGCAGCTCGTGAGGTTGCATTGGATGCATGCCGCGAATACTGCGACTGATCAACTCATGTTGCTGCATGCCGAAAAACTGTTCAAAAGCCCGGTTACAGCCGATGTAATGCCCAACGCGATCTTTATAGAATACCGGCGTGGGGATGGCGTTTATAATCTCCTGGGTAAATTGCAGCTGCTGGTTGAGGCGCTCTACCAGCGCGTTTACCCCTTGTTCATTCAAAGCGGCACTCATACCGGGTCACCCTCTGGCGGCGGCTTCAGCGGCAACCTGACGGTAAACGTCGAGCCGACTCCCGTTTCGCTTGTCAACGTAATATCCCCGCCGTGCTTGCGGATTATACTCGATGAAATTGAAAGCCCAAGACCGGTACCCTTACCGATTTCTTTTGTAGTGTAAAAGGCATCGAAAATTCTGCTCTGATTTTCAGGCGCAATACCGCAGCCGTTATCGGACACCGACGTAAACACATTATCCTGATCGCACCAGGTACGGACAACGATTTCTCCGATCTCTTCACCTTTGGACTTGATGGCATGAGAGGCGTTAATCAGCAGGTTCATGAAAACCTGGTTGATCTGTTGAACATTACAGTGAACTTTAGGCAGATCGCCGTATTCACGCTTAAGTTCCGCCGAATATCTGATCTCGTTGTTGACGATATTGATGGTGCTGTCCATGCAGCTGTTCAGATTAGCCGCGCCAATATTGGAGGAATCGGCGCGGGAAAAAGTCTGCAGGTCCTGAACAATTCGTTTGACGCGATCAATGCCCTCAATGTTCTCCTCAACCAGCACCATGACATCACGCATAACATAATCGAGCTTGAGCGACTGCCGCAGAGCCGTAACAGGTTCCGGAAGCAGTCCAGATGAACCGGAGCGCAGTTCCACCTCAATCTGATCAATGTAGCGATTATATTTTTCGATATATTTTCCAAGCGTTATCATATTACTGCTGACAAATCCCATGGGGTTGTTGATCTCGTGCGCCACTCCGGCAGCAAGCTGCCCTATCGACGCCAGTTTATCGTTATGCATAAGCTGCGTCTGGACCATGCGGAGTGATTCTTCGGCCTGCCTCAAGTCGGTGATATCAATCGAATAGCCGGCCAGCAACTTGCGACCGCTCGATGTTTCTATCGGGAACTTGTACGTAATATATGTATGACCCTGCATCTCTTCCTCAAGCCGAAAAACCTTTTGCGCCTTGATTACCTGAAGGTCATCAGCCACCATTTTGTCGGCAAAATCGGCTGAAAAGATTTGATGCATCGTTTTGCCAACCATATCCGTTGCAGAAATCCCGGTCAGATCAATAAAATTATCGCTCGACTGCAGAACATAGCTCTCATTTTCGGTTACTTCTTTGATAAAAGTGTAAATGGGAGAATAGCGCATGAAAAGTTTGAAAAGTTCATTAATTTCTTGAATTGAATTATTAAGGCTGACTCGTTCTGTGACGTCGCGGACAATATGGACGGCACCACTCAGAACGCCTGTATCAGACAGCAGCGGGTCTACCGTCACTTCCAGCCAGCGGTCATCGTGCTTTACAGTAGCAGTCTCGGACTGCAGCGAAAGTTTTGCTCTGACAAAAGGACAATTTTGGATCGGTCCCTCGGCGTCATGGAACAATTTCCAGCACGGCTGGTTTATTATGTCGCCATATGTGCGTCCCAGTAAATTGCTTGTTGCCTCGTTGCAGCGAATAATATTCTGATCGGCATCGATGAGAGAGATGCTGTCGCTGATTGAATCGAAAGTAGTTTGCCATTCACGGCCGGCAAGCGAAATATGCTCTTCCATGATGAGCCTGGAGACGATCTTCCATACGCCATCCATAACCAATGTCAATTGCAGCAGATTAGCCTGGTCATAGGGGAGTACTTTATTGGCGACACCGACAACCGCCACAATCTTATCTTTATCGAACACGGGGATGCTCAGGAAACGGGATAACGGTACGTGCCCCTCCGGGTACCCTTTTTTAAGATCGGAAGGGACTGCATAATCGTTAACCATGATCGGGCGGCGCTGCCTGACCACTTCACCCCAGATGCCGGTTTTGTCAAGATGGTAGACTGTCTGTGGTTCTGCGACGCGACAAGACGGCATGACACCCTTTGACCAGGTGTTGAGGACGAACTGTTGTTTTTCTTCGTAATAATGGTAAATGTAACCGATGCTGCTTTCCGTGAGCGCAAGGACTTTTTCCAATGAAAAATCAAGGAGTTCCTGGACGTTTGTCGTTTGAAACTGTGCCACCTCAAGCATCAGTTCCAGTTGTCTGCATCTGTTTTTGTCATCCATTGCGTGCCCCGTAATCCTCGTCCACCGTAACCCGGTTACGCCCCCTGTTTTTGCTCAGGTACATCAGTTGGTCCGCACGACTGACAATAGTTTCAGCCGAGTCGTCAGAGCGTGACATAGTTGCGCCAATCGAAACCGTGACGTAGACTTTCTCCTCTCCGATCAGAAGAAAGCTGCCTTCGATCAAAACCCGGATACGCTCGGATACTGAGCTGATAATAACATCGGTTGCGCCCGGAAGTATGACGATAAACTCTTCACCTCCCCAGCGCGCTACTATATCCATTTTCCGCAGCGAATATGATATCGATTTAGCCACCATAACCAAGACATCGTCGCCGGTTTTATGTCCGTACGAATCGTTGAAAAGCTTGAAGTGATCGATGTCCATGAATAAAACCCCAAAGGGAATTTCGTGGGTCCGCAACTCGTATATGCGCGTTGAGAGGGTCATTTCTCCGTATCTGCGGTTACCGACTGAGGTCAAAGCATCCAAATAGGCGGTCTGCTTCAACTTTTCGAATTCCTGCAATATCTGCAACGAACTGGAATTGTCACTGAAGATCTCGACAGCTCCGATGATTGTTCCGTTATCATCGCGAACCGGTGACGTTCTGACTGAAACGGGAACGCGGTGACCCAGTGCGTGATGAAGGAACACACCGGTCTCGTGTGACGTACCGTCCTGCATGGTTTCAGACAACGGACACCCCTCCAGGCAGAGATCACAGCCGGCGGCATCAATATGTCGGAGCAGGTTGTCAGCACAACCGCGACCGATTACTTCAGCTTTGGAATACCCTGTAATGCGCTCGGCTGCAGCGTTCCAGTACGTAATACGCCGCTCAAGATCAACGAAATAGACCCCGTCAAAGAGGCTGTCCAACAGCTTGTCACCGGATATTTGATGCATTAAATGGTGTCCTTTTCCATTTCGTCAGCTTTCGGGCCATGTATCGGCAACTTAACAATAAAGGTTGCTCCCCGGCCAACTTCACTTTCAACCGTTATCTCTCCGCCATGTTTACGGACAATATCGTAACTTATTGAAAGACCCAATCCGGTACCTTTTCCAACATCTTTCGTGGTAAAGAACGGCTCAAAAATCTTCTGTTGGATTTCATAAGGAATACCACAGCCACTGTCGGCAACAGAAACAAAAACGTTTTCATCCTCTGTCCAGGTGCGAACAGTAATGGTTCCCTGATTTTCTCCGATAGCATGGGCAGCATTGACCAGCAGGTTGAGAAACACCTGATTGAGTTGCTGGGGGAAACAGGTTATCTCGGGTAACTCACCGAATTCCCGATTAAGTGTGGCCACATATTTTATCTCGTTCCAGGCAATGTTAATAGTTGTATTCAGGGCTTCGTTGAGGTTGATCTGCGCACACTCGGCCTTATCAACACGCGAGAAACTCTTGAGGTCCTGCACGATACGTCGCACCCGTGCGGCGCCATCCTGGCTTTCGGCTATCAACTGGCGGGAATCTTCCATGATATAGTCGATTTTAAGCCGTTTTCTGGTGGCATTAATTTTTTCGGCCGCCTCACTGTCTGCAGATGAAACAAGTGATTGGTCTCCGACAGCGATGAATTCAGCGAGTCTGTCGATATATTTGTTCAAGGTTGAAAGGTTGCTGGATATGAACCCCATCGGGTTATTAATTTCATGGGCCACTCCGGCAGCCAACTGCCCGATAGAAGCCATTTTTTCCTGCTGGAATATCTGTAACTGGGCTTCCTTCAGCTCAGAGTATGCTTTTTCAAGTTCCTGGCTGGCGGTCCTCAATTCGGTAGTATCGTTGATCGAGACAACATGGCCGGGCAGTTTCCCCGGAACAGTGATCGGATACATGGATATGTCATAGGAACGCATCGTACGTTTGTTGAAAATTTCTCCTGTCGTGCCGTTGAAGGTGACAAAATTGAAGCCCACCTCGCCAATCAGTTCCATCCAGTTACGCCCGATCAGTTCGGCTACCGGTTTGCCGGTATCCTCGGACAATAGTTTGTTACACCTCCTGATGCGATGATATGAATCGGTAAGAATGATATAGTCACGCAGGTGATCAATAGTTTCCTCCCATTCCTTCTTTGCATGCGCCACTTGATCAAAGACCTGCCCCAGTTCAACATGCTTGGCTTCCAGTTCCAGGCGGCTTTGAAGCAGTTCAGCCTCCACCAGTTTCCGCTCGGTAATATCCTCTTTTACGGCGAGATAGCCGGTAATGCGGCCACCCTTATCAAACAGCGGCGATATAGATGCATACTCCCAATACCGTGAACCGTCCTTGCGTTTATTATGAAATTCACCACGCCACTCTCTTCCGGAGGAGATTGTCTGCCATAATTCGATATACCCTTCTACAGGCATTTCCCCCGACTTAAGAATCCTGGGGTTCTGGCCAATCGCCTCTTCGACAGTATACCCGGTTGTTTGGCAAAATTTAGGGTTAACATATTCAATGATACCATCAATATTCGTAATGACGATAGCTGTCGGACTCTGTTCAATTGCACGGGATAATTTGCGAATTTTTTCATCCATCTCCTGCTGAGCTGTTACGTCAACAAAGGCGCCGACAACAGCGGCTATCGAACCATCAGAACGCATGAGCGGCGCTTTACTGACAAGAATCCTCCTGATCAAGCCGTTGCCACGTACTAAATCAGTTTCATATTGGATACTGCTGCCGGTTTCAATAATAGTCTGATCTTTCTGAATACTCAGCTCGGCGTAGTTTGCCGGCATAATATCCTGAAGTTTTCGTCCGACTATCTCATCAGTTGTTTTGTTGAAAAAGCTTTTGAACGCGGAATTGCAGCCAAGATATACTCCCTTGTCATCCTTGTAATAGACCGGGTTGGGGATTGCATCCATAACCGCCTGCAAGAACTGATTATGGGACGCTGTGGCTTCTTCGGTTAATTTCCAATCGGTTATATCCTCTAACGTCTCAATTGCAGCTACTATTTTATTGTTTTTGTTTTTAATCGGTGCCGCTTCAAAAAATATATAGCGACGTTTTCCACCAATACTGTCGTACCACCCTTCAGCTCTTTGAGATCCTTCAATAAGCTGAGAAGATGAGTAACTGGCATACAGTTCATCCATGCGAACAGCGGCATTATCAATGACCAGGTCGGCGAGAACCGGGCGTTCATTGGGGTAGAAGGGGGTCCACTGCTGTTTGGTGCCGACCATTTGCAGTGAACTTGTACCGGTCAATTTTGCCAGCGCGCTATTCCAGAAGATGATCGTGTGTGTCTGGTCAATGACAAACATCGGAGCTGCAGCATTCTGAATAATGCCACCGAAAAAACTCTTTTCATCTTCAAGCAGTTGCTTGGTGTCCTGCACCTCTTTCATCATGGTATTAAAGGCTTCTGACAAGAGTTCAATCTCATCGCCGGAAGAAATGCTGCATGGGTGCCACTCAAGTTTGTCATTGCCGATGGAAGCCAAATGGGATGAAAGCACGGTAATAGGAAGCGTGAGTCGGCGGGCGGCATACCAAAAAACCAGCAGCGAAAACAAAATTCCGACAGACGCAATTAACCCGGCAGTCATTGCGAGCTTTTTAAGCGGCGCAAAGGCTTCATCGTAGGGAATATTAGCACCCAGAATCCAACCGGTCTCCCCGACCCGCTTGAAAGAGCTAAGCATATGCTGCCCCCTGGAGTTGATATTATCCAGAGAGCCTTCAAATCCCTGCAGAGCTAAATCAATGCCCCTGTTTTTACCTTCAGGAACCTCATTCAGAAGACGGCTGCTGTCCGGATGAGACAGTATCGTGCGTCCTTGAATGAGAAAAAGATAACCGCCGGCGCCGACCCGCTTCGGAGATAATCTGGTCAGGAACTCATTACTGCCGAGGGTGTGATAACCGGCCAATAGGCAGATGATGCGGTCAGTGTCATCACGTACCGGAACGACCATGGCGATCATGGGGGAGTTGGGAGAAACACTCAATTGAAAGGGCACAGAGATAACCGGTTTTCCAGATGTCAACGCCCGGCGTACGTATTCGCGGAAACTGAGATCGTCGCCAACCAGTGCAGGAAATCCCATGCTTTCGCTGATGACGCGGCCGTTTGTGCCGATCACCAGAAAGCCGGCGTCAAAAATAAAGCCGGCCGGCCCGGCAATCAATTCGCGATCCATTTTGGCTTTACCGGCAAGAACCGAGCTGGTAATAGTGGTGGATACGAGAGAAAGATGGCGCTGTGCGAGCTCAATACGGCCATTCAACTGCTCTGCAATTTCAGACACAAGCACAAACTGCTGCTGGAAGATACTCTCGCGAAGCGTAGTATAAAAGTAGAGGAAAAGTGTCGATGAAACGAAGAGGAGAACGATTGAGATCGTGATGAAGGTTGTGAAGGCAATTTTGGTTCTGATGCTTCGTAACCGCAACCTGTCTATACTCAGGGGCATGCCCGCCTCCGTAAACTGTTTCGATTCTCATTGAAGTCGCCTTCAAACAGCATTCGACTTGTGACACTCATATAACACATAAACAGATGTAATCAAACATCGTAAGGTATTATTAAAATCAAAATGGACATTTTTGGGCCGTATAGATGGATTACTTATAATTAGCTTGCTTTTTCAAGGTTCTATCAGTAATGTACCACGGTTAGAATTACATGATTTATTGAGGAGCTGGTTACTGTATGAGCACTAAAGAAGAAGCTATTGAAGTTGAAGGTACTGTAATCGAGCCATTGCCAAACGCAATGTTTCGGGTCAAGCTCGAAAACGAACACGTAGTTCTTGCTCATATTTCCGGCAAGATGCGTAAATATTTTATCAAAATTCTTCCCGGTGACAAGGTTACCGTTGAACTTTCGCCATACGATCTCACCAGAGGCCGTATTACCTATCGCGCAAAATAACTGCTCTCTTTCTGATTGATATCAACAGGCCCGTCCAATCTGGAGGGCTTGTGTTGTTTCAAAATACACTGCTGCGAGGAACAAATGTATACTGTAGCCGATTTGAAAAAAGGTTTGAAAATAATTCTGGATGGCGACCCGTATCTGGTTGTCGCTTTTGATTTTGTGAAACCGGGCAAAGGTCAGGCTCTGTATCGCACCAAGATGCGTAATATGATCAACGGTTCTCTGCTGGACAGAACGTATCGATCGGGAGAATCATTTGAACCGGCCAGCCTTGAAGAGCGTCAGATGGAGTATCTCTACAAGGAGGGTGAACACTATACATTCATGGACCAGCAGACATACGAGCAGGTTGTAATGGAAGAAGAAACCCTGGGCGATGCTAAAAACTACCTGCTCGAAAACCTGAAAGCTGAAGTCATGCTTTTTGGCGAAAAAGCTATCGGCATATCCCTCCCCAACTTTGTAAACCTGCGCGTAACGGCAACCGAACAGTGGGCGAAGGGTGACACCAGCGGCAACGATTCGAAACCGGCAACGGTTGAAACGGGGTATGTCCTGCGTGTTCCCCCTTTCATCGAAGAGGGTGAACTGATCGTAATCGACACTCGCACCGGCGAGTATTCGACCCGCGTCAAAGGGTAGCTATGAAATCAGACGCCTTGTGGCTGCGGGCGCGTGTAATAAAAGCGGTGCGTGATTTTTTCTGGAAGCGGGGGTTTCTCGAAGTCGAGACCCCCCTTCTTATTCCCGCCAACGCTCCTGAAGAACATATCAATCCGGTTTTCACCCTCCCCTCCTCCTGGCAACTCCAAACCTCACCGGAAATGTGCATGAAGCGCCTGCTCTGCGCCGGTCATCAGAAATTGTTTCAGATCTCTCACTGCTGGCGTTCCGACGAGCGTGGTTCCCGTCATCTGTCCGAGTTTACCATGCTCGAATGGTATCGTGCCGGATGCGATTATCAGGAGTTGATGACCGATTGTGAAGAGCTGCTGCAGTATGTGGCGAGTACGTGCCGACCAGACAGTCGTTGCTTTGAGCGCAATGCCATGACAATCAATCCATTCGCCGCCTGGAAGCGTATCAGCGTTCAGGAGGCTTTTTCACGTTTTGGCAACAGCGATGTATTGGATTGTCTCAGAAAAGGCCGTTACGAGGAGATATTGACGTCAGTAATTGAACCGGCGCTGGCAGATTTTGGTACACCGGTAATTCTGCTCGATTATCCGGTCGAGTTGGCCGCACTGGCCCGTGTAAAGCCGGAGAATAACACGCTTGCGGAACGCTTTGAGCTGTACGTCGGCGGTTTGGAATTAGCGAACGGTTTCAGTGAACTGAATGACCCGCTCGAACAGCGTCGCCGTTTTGAAGAGGCCAATGCTGTCCGCAGTTCTGCCGGCCACTCTCTGCTGCCGCTTCCCGAGCCGTTCCTCGAGACGCTTGGATTGATGCCGGATTCTGCAGGAATTGCCCTAGGGATTGATCGTTTGGTGATGTTGACGGCGGGAGTTGATTCGATCGATGACGTTGTCGCATTTACTCCGGAAGATCTGTGATGTCCTGATAGGTTGCCCGTTCACCGGTATAGGTTCGTAACAGCAGTGTAGAACCGTTGATTTCGACATCATCCGGCAGAATCGCAACCTTCCCCTTCCCTCCCGGCAAATCAATAACATAGTGCGGAACCGCCAGTCCGGAAACATGTCCACGCAAGCCTTTTATTATTTCCAGGCCAGTCCGGACTGACGTCCTGAAATGAGCGGTACCCTGCACAAGATCCATTTGATGCAGATAGTACGGCCTGACCCTTATTGCGAGTAAACCGGTCGTCAGGCGACGCATGGTTTCAACCGAATCATTGACGCCTTTGAGCAGGACTGTCTGATTCCCCAAAGGAATCCCGGCATCTGCCAGCATTGAACACGCGGCCGTGGCATCTGTCGTGATTTCAACCGGATGATTGAAGTGGGTATTGATATAGAGCGGGTGAAATCTGCTGAGCAGCGCACACAATTCCGGAGTTATCCGCGACGGAAGTGTAACCGGTACTCTGGTGCCGATACGGATGATTGTAATATGGGGAATAGCGCGGAGTCCGGCCAGAATTGTCTGCAACGACGCGTCATCAAGCATCAACGGATCGCCACCGGATAAAATCACATCATGGATTTCAGAATGCAAGGCAATATACTGCAGAGCAGCGTGCAGCTCTGCAGCTCTGATCGGAGCGTCGCCACTCCCCACGAGCCTTTTTCTCATACAAAAACGGCAGTATACCGGACACCGGTTCGAAACAAGCAGAACTACCCGATCGGGATAGCGGTGAATAAGGCCAGGAACCGGGCTTAAGGCTGATTCGTCAAGCGGATCGGGACACTGGGAGGTGTCTTCCAATTCCCGCAGATCCGGCATGCACTGTTTCCAGATAGCATCATCAGGTTGCTTGATAAGTGCGGCATAATAGTCAGTCAAGCGAACGGGATATCGGCTGGAAACGAGTTTAAAGTCAACTGATAAAGCATATTTAATAGTTATATTACAACTTGATATGGTAGTATCTTTAATGTATCGCATTAACAACAACCTGCCTGGGTAATAAATGGAAATCGACGTGCGACCGCACGCGGATACATTTGATTTCACTTGAAAATAGTCAGCTTTTATGAAATACACAACTACTTAATATCTGCCCGCACCCGATTAATTACGAGTTTCATCTAAATCCCACTTTATTGCGGCTACCTACTATGTATACTAAATATTTCGGTTTCAACGAAAAACCCTTCACCCTGACTCCTAATTCGCGTTTTATCTTCCTGAGTAAAAATCATAAAGAAGCGTTTGCTCACCTTCTGTATGGCATAAATAACCATTATGGTTTTATTGAGCTGATCGGTGAAGTTGGCACCGGTAAGACGACCGTCCTGCGGACATTGCTGAATCAACTGCAGGAAGATACGTATCGCACGGCACTGATCGTCAATCCGTGCCTTACCGGAGTTGAACTGCTTCGAAGTATCTGCCACGAATTCGGTCTTACCGTACAAGGCGAATATGTTAATGAGTTTCTTGTGGCGATCAACAATTTCCTGCTGTCCGAGACTTCTAAAGGTCGAACCGTTGTCCTCGTTATCGATGAATCACAAAATCTGGACCCTGCTGTTCTGGAGCAGATACGGCTGATTTCAAATCTGGAGACTGAAAGCGACAAACTTATACAAATCGTTCTGGCAGGGCAGCCTGAATTGGGCGCTCTTTTGGCACGCCCTGAACTTCGCCAGCTGAACCAGCGGATCGCTGTAAGGTACCGGCTTAAACCGATGGATATGCATGAAACGCACGCCTATATCCGTCATAGAATGGAAGTGGCAGGAGAAACCGGCGGTGTATCTTTCAGTCAGTTTGCGATCAGGTGTATTTTCCTTTATACCCGTGGAGTACCACGCATGATAAATATTCTGTGCGACCGGGCATTACTGATCGCATATGGCGAGGAGCAACGGTGTATAACGGCGCGGATTGTCACCACTGCGAGCTGGGAGCTTTTAAGTACCGCTCAGGGAAAACGTCTTACTCTTGCCTTTACTGGTTTGATAGTTGCAGCCATTATCTGCATAGCACTGACTATGAATGTACGTCAGAATATAACCGGTACAAAAAGCAGAAGCAGTGCCAAACCCTCTCCATCTCAGGTTTCTGATATCACGCAGAAGACAGCCCAGCTACCAAAAACGGATGCAGCAGCCGGCGCTTCGACGGCTGCTGACCTGCGTTTGCCACTGTTAAAACAGGAAATACTGTCGTATGACCAAAAGAGTTTTCACCTGCAGGCATTTAACTCCATTGCTGACAGATTGGGAGTTCGAAGGATTACTATGCTCAGTGGAGAGATTTTCACTGTCCCCAAAATGTATTCTCGCTTCGCAGCAAAGAGAAATTTAAAGGTTACCGAATTTATAGGTCCCCTTGACGATGTTCTCCGCTTTAACATGCCTTTTCTCGCCATGACAAAGTTCAGTGATGCCGAGGGACGGTACTGCGTAGCGGTTACGTCAGTCGGGAAAGATTCCGTAACAATATCTCCGTCGTTTTTCGGCGACAGCACACTTTCTAAATCTGATTTGAATGCTATAGCCGCAGGAACTTTTTATCTAGTAACGAAAAACGTCGGTCCGATTCCTGCTGCGATCAAATCCGAGAAGAACGTGCCATCACCTTCATCAGCTGGAACCTCCCAATGAGTTCAATTTTAAAAGCTCTGAAAAAAGCAGAAGATGACAAAGCTACCCGCCGTCCGGACGAATTACGGATTGATGCAGAAATACTAAGAACGGAACATCATTCCCGATTTTCCTCATCCGGCATGCTGTTGATTTCCTTACTTCTCATCGCTTTTGGAGCCGGTGGTACCTTTCTGTATATGAAGCGGGACAAGACGCCTGAACAGGCGAACCTGAATGTGAACACCGTCTCCAACCAAAAGCAACCGTCTGTTTCAACTGCTCCAAAAATTAGTACAGAGCAACTTCCTCCCGCAGTTGAAGTGGTCCCGGCATATCAGCGGTTAACTCCGGCGGTGGAAAGCGCACATAAACGTCCTCCATCCAGTCAGGCGAAAAGAGCCGCAGTGATTGCCAGGCATCCTGATGTTGTCTCACAGCCTGTTGTAAAGCCGCAGTCCCCCTATCCACTCCCCGCACCATCAGTTAAAACTGTTCCGGCACTCCGGGTTAACGGCATAGCATTACAAGACGGCGTTACCGAAAGTGTTGCCATGATAAACGGCGAACCAATTACACGCGGGGCGATCATTAATGGAGTTACAGTCGAAGAAATTTATAAAAACAGGGTGAGATTCAACTACAACGGGGAGCTTTTCGATATTTTATTGGGACAGTCAAATCGATAACTACAATTTTCAATAGCAATCAGCGGACAATTACCCTGATAAAGCGTATCAGATAATCGACACCGGACCAGATGGTCAACACGGTGGCAATCCAGAGAAAAAACATTCCTACGTTGTGCATATTGACCGTGAGGAGTGTGTGTGTAATCCCGAAAAACCAGTCGTAATTGTAGTGCAGAACCAGACCGATAATGGCGACAATCTGAAAAATAGTCTTATACTTGCCCAGATCGCTGGCCTGAATGACAATCCCCTCACTTGAAGCGATACCTCGCAGACCGGTAATAATAATCTCCCGTCCCAGAATAACAAGCACCATCCAGGCTGGAACCCGATTAAACGGCAGAATCATGATCAACGCTGCCATCACTATGAGTTTATCCGCAATAGGGTCCAGAAACTTGCCAAAAATTGTGACAATGCCCATGCGACGCGCCAGATATCCGTCCAGCCAGTCCGTAATTGATGCCACGGCAAAGAGCGCTGCGGCCCAAAAACCGGCTGAACGGGACGGGGACATCAATAACAGTGCAAGGAGCGGGATGACCGCTATCCTCGCCATGGTGAGGATATTCGGCAGGTTCATTATTTGATTTGGACGACTGGTTGTCATTATTGAATTCCGCTTTCCTGATATGACTTCATGTAGGAAAGTACTCGATTTACGTACGTTCTGGTTTCATTGTATGGGGGAATTCCGCCATATTTTGCAACTTTATTAAGCCCGGCGTTATACGCTGCCACGGCCAGAGAGACATCACCCCGAAATGTATCGAGCAGAAATCTCAGGTATTTTACCCCGCCATCAACATTATCTTTTGGATTAAATCTGTCAGCTACTTTAAGAGACCTCGCCGTTTCAGGCATCAACTGCATCAAACCGCTGGCGCCTTTACTGGAGACAGCATTCGGATTATACCCTGATTCGGCGTGAATAACCGCTTTCACCAGGCTTTGATTGACGCCGTATTTTTCCGAACAGCTCTTTATGAGTTGTTCATATTCAGCCGGATTAACCGAAGAAGCGTACTTCAACTTTGTTCGCAGCTCTTTATCTTTTTTGAAGTCGCGCATGAATATTTTGAAGCGTTTGTCTGTTGGCGCATCAGTGAAATGAACAATATCATCTTCATCAACATACCGATATATATCAGCACTGACATAACGAGGAGATGCCGCCGCACAGAAGAAGAGAAAACTGTAGCAGAGAAAAAATCGCCGTGCATATGACGGTCGGATAGAAAACATTGTTCAATAATCCTAAAAGCCGCGAATTTGTCAAGAGTTATTCTGTTTAGTCTGTTTATTTTGCCAGTTTAAATTGACTTTTAAGAGGCCATGTTCTACAAAGATTATTCGAAAAGAGGAGACTCATATGAAAGATAAATCTGTGACCTATAAAGATTCCGGGGTTGATATTGCAGCCGGAAACAATTTTGTTAATCTGATCAAGCCGTTAGTTAAAGCCACGTCACGGCCTGAGGTTCTGGCTGACATTGGTGGCTTTGGCGGTTTATTTTCTCTTAATACCGCAAAATACAAGAACCCCGTTCTTGTATCTGGAACCGACGGGGTCGGCACAAAGCTTAAGGTCGCTTTTCTTGCTGATCGACATGACTCGGTCGGCATCGATCTTGTTGCCATGTGCGTAAATGACATAATCGTCCAGGGAGCTGAACCACTCTTTTTTCTCGATTACCTTGCCACCGGTAAGCTGTTACCGGAAAAGGCGGCAGAAATAGTGAAGGGTATCGCCGAAGGATGCAAGCAGGCCGGTTGTGCGCTTATTGGAGGAGAAACGGCAGAAATGCCCGGTTTCTATTCTGAAGGTGAGTATGACGTTGCCGGGTTTACAGTCGGTGTTGTCGACAGGGAAAACATCATTGACGGGTCGTGTATTTCGGTCGGAAACCGGCTGATCGGGATTGCATCGAGCGGATTGCACAGTAATGGCTACTCACTTGCCAGGACTTTGATATTTGACCATTTGGGTCTCACTATACATGACGAATTCCCCGGCTCAGGAGTTTCAGTAGCTGATATACTTCTGACTCCGACGCGTATTTATGTCCGCTCAATTCTCAACCTGCTGAAAGATTTTTCTATAAATGGCATTGCCCATATCACCGGAGGAGGATTGCTGGAAAATGTTCCCCGCGTTCTCCCCAAAGGGTGTCAGGCGCATATAAATATAAACAGCTGGGATCTCCCCAATCTTTTTAAAGTGTTACAGAAGGCCGGAAACGTTGAGCGTGATGAAATGTACCGCACCTTTAACATGGGTATCGGTATGGTCCTGGCGGTCGCCGAAAATCAGGCGGAAGAGATTATTGATCGATTGAAGGGTTTTGGCGACTCAGCGTGGGTAATAGGCGACATTGCCGCCTGCGGTATCGGCGAAGAGCGCGTTGTGCTGGTAGAGGAGTAATTATGGCTGGGAACGCGCCCTGTCGTTTGGGTGTGCTGGTTTCAGGTAGCGGCACCAACCTTCAGGCAATTATCGATCGAATTATCTCAGGTGAAATCAGGGCTGAAATCGCCTGCGTCATCAGCAATAAAGCGGATGCTTACGCTCTTACGCGAGCTGCACGGCACGGCATACCGGTCGTTGTTCACGAAAACAGCAGATTTCCCGACAGAAGATCATATGATGCTGCAACGGTTGATATATTACGCAGTTATTCGGTCGACCTGGTGATTTTAGCCGGTTTTATGAGAATTCTGACCGACGTCATGGTTAACGCCTTTCCGAATGCAATTATGAATATTCACCCTGCGTTATTGCCGGCCTTTCCCGGTCTCCATGCCCAGCAGCAGGCGCTTGACTACGGAGTCCTCTTCTCCGGCTGCACTGTACATTTTGTCGATTGCGGCACTGATACCGGCCCGATTATCCTGCAATCAGTCGTTCCTGTAGAACCAGATGATACCGAAGAAACTCTCTCCTCACGCATTCAGCAATCCGAACATCAAACTTTTGCCGAGGCGATCAAACTGTTCGTAGAAGGAAAAATCCAGATAGAAGGCCGTAAGGTTCGCAGATTACCGTGATAATACTTCTTTAAAGGAACCCCATGCGCATTGAAAGTGATTTCCTCGTCATCGGCAGCGGAATAGCCGGACTCTCTTTTGCCCTCCAGGCAGCCGACCATGGCAGCGTCGCCATTGTTACCAAACGTGATATTTCAGAATCGGCCACCAAATATGCACAGGGTGGCATCGCTTCCGTCTATTCGGACGACGATTCATTTGATGCCCATGTCGATGACACGCTCGTTGCGGGGGCTGGAATCTGCCATGAAGATGTCGTCAGAATGGTTGTAGAGGAAGGCCCGCAGACCATTCGCAACCTGATTGAATGGGGAGTGAAATTTACGACCAGCGGCGAGACCTATGATCTGACCCGTGAAGGAGGACATAGCGCCCGGCGAATTCTTCATGCTGAAGATATTACCGGACGTGAAATTGAGCGGGCATTGGTCGAAGCGGTCAGACAGCATCCTAAAATTACGATCTATGAAAATCATATTGCCATCGACCTGATAACCTCTGCGAAGATCAAACGGCGCCAACTGGAGCAGAATCGCTGTCTTGGAGCCTACGTTCTCGATATTACCGGTGATACCGTAGTGACCTTCAGTTCAAAAATCACTCTTCTGGCCAGTGGTGGTGCCGGCAAGGTTTATCTTTACACCTGCAATCCCGATGTCGCTTCCGGAGACGGCGTTGCCATGGCGTATCGCGCAGGGGCCACAATTGCTAATATGGAATTCATGCAATTCCACCCTACCACGCTGTTTCATCCGCTGGCAAAATCATTTCTTATTTCTGAAGCGGTGCGCGGTGAAGGAGCTATCCTGCGCAGACGGGACGGCACCGCTTTCATGGAGAAGTATCATAAACTGAAAGATCTTGCCCCCCGGGATATTGTGGCCCGGGCCATAGATAACGAGATGAAAACAAGCGGCGACGACTGTGCCTTTCTTGATATTACCCATGAACCTGCTGACGTCGTCCGCAATCGCTTTCCCAATATTTACCAGACCTGCATGGACTTTGGCCTGGACATGACCAAAGAGTGGCTTCCGGTTGTGCCTGCCGCCCATTATCTCTGTGGAGGAGTGGCGGTCAATTTTGATGCTGAAACAGATATCCCCGGTCTCTATGCTATCGGTGAAACCGCTTTTACCGGCCTGCATGGCGCCAATCGACTGGCCAGCAACTCGCTATTGGAAGCGGCAGTGTATGCAGGTCGCGCATTCCGCCATTCAAGCAAAGCTATTACTTCACTTTCGAGTGATCATCGCAAAATACCGGTATGGGATTCCGGTACCGCTACAAATAGTGATGAGATGGTAGTTGTTTCCCAGAATTGGGATGAAATCCGGAGAACGATGTGGAATTATGTCGGCATAGTCCGCTCTGACAAACGCCTTGCACGCGCCATGAGCCGCATAAAATTGATTCAGGGAGAAATCGACGAATATTACTGGAATTTTAACGTCACATCTGACTTGATTGAGCTGCGTAATATTGCAACTGTAGCTGAACTGATTATTACCTGCGCGCAAAAGCGCAAGGAATCAAGGGGGCTGCATTATAATCTGGATTATCCGTTCCTGGACGATGAACATGGTAAAGTAGACAGCTTTGTGAAGAAGCAGTTCTAATTCCAATTTGAATCGAAATTGGTATAAAAGGAGCAGTACCTGTGGATATTAATGAAATTCGCAAACGGATTGACCTTCTTGATGATGTATTGCTGCGAATATTTAATGAACGCGCCCGGTTGGCTCTTGAAATCGGTCATGCTAAAAAAGAGCTTAATCTCCCGGTCTTTGACCCTGCGCGTGAAAAGCGGATTTTTAACCGCATGAAAGACGACAACCCCGGTCCGCTTGATGATGAAGCGATCGTCAGGATGTTTGAACGGGTTGTCGATGAATCCCGACGCCTGGAGCGGATCATGTCACATAAAGAAGAAGATTAAGGGAGAGCGCATATCATGCTGATTATAATGAAGACACATGCTCCAGAAACGGCACTTGATTCTATAAAGGAATATCTGATTACCCGCGATTTTGACATACATCAGTCAACGGGAGCCAACCGTACCATCATCGGAGTAATCGGTGACACCGAAACTCTGGATGATCACGAAATTGAAATTATGGCCGGCGTGAGCCAGGTGGTTCGAATCAGAAAGGATGATTAATATCTAAATTTACACCTGTTTATCCTGCCCGCATATGCTTTTTATACGTTTGATATCAGTGCATTTCACTATTATAAAATTATCTAGTCCTCACCTCATCCACCTGTTTCCGTAAATAAATAGGGATATTTTTTAATAATATTTACCAACGTAGATGCTGCTAAAAAAATGTATGTTATTTTGGCCAGATAAAACAAAAAAGTTTCTCCATGTGTACCCAATTGAGTACAAACACACGAAGAAACTTTTTATCTAAAAATAACCTATTGACAACCAACAAGTTACAATATGTTTTGGGGTGGCTGGAGGGTATCGAACCCTCGCATATGCGAGTCACAGTCGCACGTGTTAACCGCTTCACCACAGCCACCATTTGAGAAGAGAGTTAATAACCCAATTCCGGATAGAAAGTCAATATTTTATTGAACAAAAATGATCTTCCGATTGTTTGCCGGTGATACTTTCTATGTCAAGTTTCCACACCCTGGTATTTTCCACGTGCGGCAGCGCCATTGGTCACACACCTTCGACATACTGGCGCAGTATCAGATCCAGTCCTCTGACCTTATCCTGATGATCGGTTAATTCGTGTATGGTGCCATGCCCGATCACACTCTGATAAGAAAATCCCCAGTCACACGGATTATTTCCTTCTGACAGCAGTCCAACTCCCAACTCGAATTCGAAACAGGCGATGTTCTGAGCGGCTATAAAATCGATCTTTATCCCCTCTTGTGCGGTATGAATAAATAGATGGAGTTTGTCACTGTATCCGAATGAAACGGGGACGATGTACGGAACATTGTCCCTGACAAGTCCGAGTCTGCAGACGTGACATTTTTTGAGAATTTGAAAAATGGCTTCACTGCTCTTATTTCGCAGGCAGCACGTTTCATCTGCATTTCCTTTCAACCGCTAATCCGGTCGGTGACAATTACGCTTCAGTTGATCGAGGTCCTGCTTTTGCCCTGGCAGGCCAGCAGGTGTGAACGGCCGTAGCTGTGAGGATGATAGTGCCCCCGGCAAGGGCCGGGAGTCCGGGATTTTCGCCCTGAAGTATCCAGGCCCAGAGCGGGTTAAGAGCCGGCTCAAGCAGGAGTAACAGCCCTGTTTCTATAGCAGTGACCTGCTTCATGGCCCGACTGAGAAGTATAAATACCAGTGCCACACCGAATGTGCCAAGATACATTACCGTCAGCCAGTCTGACACATGACTCTGATGTACCGGTAATGCCATAGGCAGGGTGATGGCAGAGGCGATAATGCAGCCGAAGGTAACGGCTGCAGATGCGGTATTTCCGGTGTTTTTCCCGGTATGTGCCAACCAGCGCAGACCGATAACGGTCAGAGCCCAGAAAAGTCCGCTCACCAGAGCAAACAGATTTCCCCGTGCCGGATCGGGTGCGCTCGAAGTTGGCTGATAGCTGCCGAGGAAAAAGAGAGACAATCCCACTGCCAGGGCCCCCATGAACAGGGCGTCGCGCCGACGCAGCGGCTCTTTAAGGAGCCAGATGCTCAGCAGTACTATGGTGATCGGAGAGGTGCTCTGAAGAAAGATGGCATTGGCGGCCGTAGTCAGCTTGGTGGCCAGCACGAAAAGTACCGACGCACCGGCATAGGCACAGCCGACGGACACTGTCCGTATATTAAAGCTGCGTCTCACTCCGGGTACGACTAGCAGCAGTACGGTCGCAGCTATGCCGGCGCGAAGACAGGCTACTTGCCAACTGGAGAAAGAGGAGCAGGTCTTGATGGCTGCACCGCTGGTGGACATCAAGAGAGCAGCCAGCATGATCTGGAGGCGTGGGGCTGAAAGTGACGGCATCATCTCCCTCCGGAAATTCATTAGGATACCGTGTTTATCACAGATCTCGCGCAAGCGGTGGAAATACTCAGGCTGCAGTGGTGAATTATGGCTAGCGAGATTGCGTCCTCAATGGTATACAAACAGAGTCCGAAAGATGGTTATCAAGAGTTGGTTGAAGCCCATTTGATTGACATGTTCTCAGCATAAAAAACAAGGAGTCGTCAGTATGAAATATTTCACCTCTGATCCCGCATCTGAACCATCAGCCGTTTTATATTCGCGTTGTACGGTCGATTTGAAGAGTGGCACAATCCACCGGGAAGATGTTCCCTGTCGTAATCTGGAGGACGTTCTGGGCGGGTTCGGGCGCTCATTCCAGATTCTGGCTGAACGGAATATCACCGATGCCTATTGCGAGGCCAATCCGCTGATTGTCAATACCGGTCTCTTAACCGGCAGCAGCGCCATGACCGGTTTGCGCACCTATTTTTCCGGGTACAGCCCGATCAAAGAGTCAAAAAAAGGGTTGCCGGCAGCTATGTGGTCAACCGGCAGCGGCAACTTCGGCGCTAAACTCAAATGGACCGGCCTTGATGAGCTGATCTTCGAAAACCGCTCCCAGAACCCTGTCTATGCGCTCATCAAGGAAACTGAAAACGGGCCGGTTGTTGAGCTGAAACCGGCC
>CAJAFV010000041.1 GCA_903939115.1 uncultured Geobacteraceae bacterium | reverse complement strand
CATAAGCACTGCTGTTGCCGGAATTGAGCCTTCGGTAACGAGCTGATTTATTGCAAAATTCAGTGCATCTAAAAAAAATTTATTCGTTTCCTCTGTAGTCATTCCATCACTTCCTTGCCTAGATGAAGAAGGGCATATCCCATCCATTTGAAATCAGGAAGAAGCTTCTACCACAGCAATAATTTACAGTCCAATCATTTTACTTTAAAAGGAGATATCCTCCGAACCGAAGCCCGGTAACAAGGCGGCTGAGAAAGAATCAACATTCTCATTTTTTCCCGCGTAGGTTTTCCCGACAATAAGTTGAACAATGATGCCCGGGTGTCCTCCATTCCTCCTTGCCATCCCTGACACAAACGGGCATAATGCCACCCATTTTACATGTGGAGTTTATCGTATGGCATTACGTGTTTACAACACCCTCTCCGGTGAAAAAGAGATTTTTGTCCCGCTGACCCCCGGCACGGTCGGGATGTATGTCTGCGGGGTAACCGTTTATGATTATTGCCATATTGGCCATGCCCGCGCCGGCGTGGCGTTCGATATCATCTTTCGCTACCTGAAATATGCCGGCTACGATGTTACCTACGTTCGCAACTATACCGACATAGATGACAAAATTATCAATCGCGCCAATCAGGAAGGGACTGATTACCGTACGATCGCCGACCGGTATATTCAGGCTTTTGATGAGGATATGGATCGCCTTGGCCTGGCCAGGCCAACGCTGGAGCCGAAGGCAACCGACCATATCGGCGGGATCATCAGCATTATCGAGGCACTGGTCGCCAAGGGTCACGCTTACGCCTCCGATGGCGACGTCTATTACGCCGTTGAGACGTTTCCCGACTATCTGAAGCTCTCCGGGCGTAACCTCGAGGAGATGCAGGCGGGGGCCAGGGTAGAGGTGGGGGACAAAAAGCAGCATCCGATGGATTTTGCCCTTTGGAAGGGTTCCAAACCGGGGGAGCCGTGGTGGCAGTCGCCGTGGGGAAATGGTCGTCCCGGATGGCATATCGAATGTTCAGCCATGAGTATGGAATTTCTGGGCAAAACATTTGATATCCATGGCGGCGGAAGAGATCTGGTATTCCCGCATCACGAAAATGAGATTGCCCAGTCTGAAGCGGCCAACGGCTGCCAGTTTGTGCGTTACTGGCTGCATAACGGGTTCGTCAATATCAATGCGGAAAAAATGAGCAAATCACTGGGCAACTTTTTTACCATCCGTGAGGTGTTGAAAAAATATGATCCTGAAACGCTTCGTTTTTTCATCCTTTCAGCCCACTACCGCTCACCGATTGATTTTTCCGACCAGAACCTGGATGAAGCTCAGTCAGGGCTGGAACGAATTTATAGCTGCCTGGCAGCCCTGGACGAAATACTGAACGGACCGTCTCCTTCTGCTGAAATTGCCGTGTTTGAAAACCTGACGCAGGTCGGGTTAGAGCTGCAGGAAAAGGTAGACCAGTTTCTCCCCCGTTTTGTCGAAGCTATGGACGATGACTTTAATGCCGCCCAAGCGCTGGGAGTTCTGTTTGAAACCGTGCGTGCGACCAACCGTTTTCTGGCAGAGACGAAGGAGATGACGCCCGTTTTGCTGTTGCTGATTGCGCACGTCCGACATCTGTTCGAAGAGGCTGGAAGTGTACTGGGACTATTTACACATCTTCCCGCCACCTGGCTGGAAGGGATTAAGAGTGCCAAGGCCGGCCAGATTGATATAACTTCGGACGAGATCGAGTACTTGATTGCCGAGCGAGCCGAGGCGCGGGTTGCTAAAAATTTCAAACGTGGCGACGAAATTCGTGATTTGCTATTGGCAAAAGGTATCCTGCTGCTTGATTCTGCTCAGGGGACTACCTGGAATGTGAAGTGATCTGATTGCATACTTGTTTTTGACTGTTATACTATGACCTGATTACATATTAACGGGGTTCTGTGTGAGTCAGAAGTTTTGCTGGGACAGGGAAGAAGTTGAGCAGGCAGATTGCCCGATGGTCGGTGTGGGTGATGAAGAACTGCTTGTTTCAAAACGGCAGCGCCGCCTGGAAAAGTGCGGTGAATGCCCCAAATTTGCCAGTGACCTGAAACAGCTACACGCCGAAGATAACCCGCTCGCCCCCCTTCTCTCTGAACTGCTGAGTGAAAACCACCGTCAGAAAACCCAAATTCAGTCCCTGGTCAGTTTCCTCGACAATAAAACTCTGGAAATGCGCTTCCTGCACGAGCTCGGGTCAGTGCTGCAAAGTTCAGTCGATCTGGAAGAGGTCCTTTCAGTTGCACTGACTGCAATTACCGCCGGCAAAGGCTTCGGAATGAACCGTGCCTTCCTGCTGCTGTGCGATCGCGAAGCGGGGATTCTCAAAGGGTACCTTGGAATTGGCCCCAGTAGCCTGAACGAGGCCAGCCAGGTTTGGGATGAGATTGTTCAAAACGACATGGATCTCCAGACCCTGTCGCAAAACTTCCGCGTGAACAAACTCTCCTCCGAACGTGCAAAGTTTCACGATGTTCTGGAGCAGTTGACTATTCCACTTGCCAATAAAGACCATATTGTTATCAAAGCGCTGGATGGAAGACACCCGATCATGGTTCAGGGGGCTTTTCAGCATCCGGACGTCCCTCCGGAACTGGCACGTTTGCTGGGTGTTGATACCTTCCTGTTGATGCCGCTGATTTCACGCAATCGCCGCATCGGTATGATCATCGCTGATAACTGCATCACCAACCGGGTAATTACCGAAGAAGATATGCATTCGCTCGAAACATTCGGCTTTCCGGTCGCGTTTGCCATTGAACGAGCCTCTCTGTACGACAAACTGCAGGTTGAACTCAGTCGCGTTACCGAAGCCGGGAAAAAGCTGAAAGAGCAGCAGGAACTGATCGTCAGAATGGAGAATATGGCTCTGGTCGGGAGAATAACCTCCAGCATTGCTCATTCGGTGCGTAATCCGTTGATGATCATCGGCGGCTTTGCCCGATCAATGCTTAAAAACAGCCCGGCCTCAGACCCCAAGCGTACTTTCATTGAATCAATTGTTGCCGAAACGCATCAGCTGGAGGGTGTTCTGGATGAGATTCTCAACTATTCTGACTCACTCTACCCCACTCGGGACTTCTGGGACGTTAACCAGCTGGTTGAGGCCACGCTGCGTGACACCGCTGATATATTAACATCGCTCGGATATGCGACTAATTATTCGTCTGGCCACGATCTGCCTCCTGTGTATATTGACTTCAAGCAGCTCTCCTATTGTCTTCGCACACTACTGCAAAATGACCTGAATGGCATTGGTACTGACCTTTCGATCTCGATCAGTTCTCAAACGGGGGAGGATTGCGTCATCATCCGGATTGAGGACCGCAGTCGGCACATTTCACAGTCAGAACTGGACCACCTGCTGGTACCGTTTTCAGAAACGCATGATCTGGGGACTGGTTTAGGGCTGGCACTCTGCAAGACCATGCTTGAAAAGCAGGGAATTCCTTTTGTAGCGCAGGCGGATGAACAGAACGGAATTCGTTACACCATTTCACTTCCCACCAGCAAGGAGGAACAACCATGAGTAGGTTACTGGTAGTAGACGACGAAGCCAACATCCGGTTGCTATACGCCGAAGAGTTGAAGGATGAAGGGTATGACGTAGTGACGGCGGGGAGTAGCGCTGAAGCGGCTGAAAAGCTGCAGGGAAGTACGTTTGATCTGGCGGTTCTTGATATCAAGCTGAAGAACGAAAGCGGTATCGACCTGTTGCAGAAACTGGTCAAGGAACGTCACGAAATGCCGGTGATCCTCTGCTCGGCTTTTTCCTGCTACAAGGACGACTTTTCGGCCTGGCTGGCAGATGGCTATGTCGTCAAGTCGGGCGATCTGACAGAGCTGAAACAGGAAATTGCCAGGGTGCTCGCCAAGAAGGCGCAGAAGGTGAAATCGGCGTAGTAATATTCCACCACAGAGGCACAGAGGACACTGAGAAACCGCTCTTTTTTTGGAAAAAATATAAGTTCTGCATAAATGTGAACGGCAAAATAATCGGTATGAGAATCTCTGTGTACTCTGTGACTCTGTGGTGAGGTTTGTAGAAACGGAATAGGAGCACCTATGAAAGCCGTTATCATGGCGGGTGGCTTCGGCACCCGCATCCAGCCGCTTACCGGCAGCTTGCCCAAGCCGATGATACCGCTCTTTAATCGACCTATTATGCTGCATATTGTCGAATTGCTGAAGAAGTACGATATCACGGAACTGGTCATGCTGCTCTATCACCAGCCGTTTTATATCAAAAATTTCTTCCGCGACGGCTCGGATTTCGGAGTCAAGATAACCTATGTTACCCCGATTGCCGATATGGGGACAGCCGGCGCGGTCAAAGCGGCTGAAAAGTACCTCGATGAGCGTTTTCTCGTCATCAGCGGCGATCTTCTGACCGATTTCAACCTCAAAAAAATCGTGGATTTCCATGTCGACCATAAAGCTAAAGCGACGATAACTTTGACCTCAGTGAAAGACCCGCTCCAGTTTGGCGTCGTCATTACAGACAAGGAGAAGCACATTACCCAGTTTCTGGAAAAGCCGGGCTGGGGAGAAGTCATCTCCGATACGGTTAATACCGGAATCTACCTACTTGAACCGGAGATATTCAAATATATTCCTGCGGGGGAAAACTTCGATTTTTCACAGGATCTCTTCCCGCTCATGCTGAAGAAGAAAGATGCGCTGTTTGGTTTCACCGCCAAGGGGTATTGGCGCGATATCGGTAACACCGATTCCTATCGGGAAGCGTATCACGATATTTTTAAAGGTCGAATCAACCTGAAAATAGATGAGCCGAAGCAGGATTTTGTCGGCAAGGATCTTCGTATCGGAGCTGACGTCAAGCTGGAACAGTCTGCCGGCCTTGAAGGCACCGTTGTGATCGGCGACAACAGCCAGGTTTTGGGTGACGTACGCATCAAGGATTCGGTGATCGGCCGCAACTGTACGATAGAAGCGGGTGTCAGGCTGAACCGCTGCGTTATCTGGGATAATTCGTATGTCAAGAAGGGAGCCCGGATTACCGACAGCGTTATCTGTGCTAACGTTCGTATCGGGCAGGGGGTGACCCTTGAAGAGGGGGTTATCGTTGCCGACGAAACCTCGGTTGGCGACGAAGCGATTATTAAAGCCGATGTCAAAATCTGGCCAAAGAAAACGATAGAGGCGGGTGCAACGGTCACCTCTAATATGATTTGGGGGGAAAAATGGAAGAAAGCCCTTTTTGAGGGGGCGATAATCAAGGGGCTTTCCAACATGGAGCTAACTCCGGAATTTTGCGCCAAGATGGGGTGTGCCTATGGCACCTCGCTCCCCAAAGGGAGCTTCGTGCTGGGTGGCCGCGATTCCAATCCGTCATCCCGTATGCTCAAGCGCTGTTTCATGGGGGGGCTTCTCTCTGCCGGTGTCAATGTCCGTGATATGAAGATGACATCACTGCCGCTGGTTCGTTATAAATTAAAGACTTTTGGCGAGGTTGGCGGTGTACATTTCCGCCAGGCGCAGGATGATCCTGCCTTGCTGGAGATTGTTTTTCTTGATGGTGACGGTCTCGATTATTCCAGCGGCATGGGAAAAAATGTGGAGCGCACTTTTTTCAAGGAAAATTTCCGGCGCGCCCACCATACTGAACCGGGCGTTATCACCGATATCAACAATGTCGGAGATTTTTATCGTGAAGGTTTTTTGCGGGCACTTGATCGCGAACTCCTCAAAAAATCGGCGTTTACTGTGGTTGTAGACTTCAGTTTCTCCCCGGCCAGTCAGTCTCTGCCGCAACTGTTAAATGAGCTCGGCTTCTCGGTAATTGCCCTTAATGCCTATGTTGACGAAGGGAAAGGAGTTCAGGCGAAAGTAAAGGATCTGGCCCTGCATCAGCTTTCGGCAATAGTTTCATCGTTAGGGGCTCAGGCCGGTTTCTGGCTTGACCCTTCCGCAGAAGCGGTCACGCTCGTTGATGAAACAGGCAAAATCTGCACCGGCATCGAGTTGCTCTCCCTGGCTGTTTCACTGTTGATGAAAACCGGGCAGAAGGGCGCTATTGCCGTGCCGGTGCAAACCCCCTCGACAATCGAGCAGATGGCGGAACAGAACGGGTGCCTCGTCATCCGTACCAAGAGCTCCGACCGTGCCATGCAGGAGGTCGCCTCCTCTTCGGATGTTGTCCTGACCGGCACAACTGATGGCCGGTTCGCTTTCCCCCGCTTTCAGGCCGCCTTTGACGGCATGTTTGCCATTGCGAAGCTGATGGAACTGAGTGCTTCCAGCGGAGTGCCACTGTCACAGTCGCTCTCGGAAATTCCCCGCAGTGCGTTTCTGCAGACCAGTCTCCCCTGCCCTTGGGAAATGAAGGGTGGTATTATGCGTAAAATGAGTGAGGATAGCCTCGACAAGGAGGCTACGTTCATCGATGGTATCAAGGTGCATTTCGGTGAGGATTGGGTACTAATACTGCCGGACCAGTATCTGCCGGTTGTCCACATAGTGGCTGAAGCTCGGATTCAAAAATCGGCCCAGAAGCTTCTGAGTGAATATGAGAAAAAAATTGTCGCGTGGAAAAAGGATATGGTGTAACTGATTATGCCGAAACCGCTTGATGTGGTCATCGTATGGCACATGCATCAGCCGTATTATAAAGACCCGCTGAAGAATGAATATGCTCTCCCCTGGACCTATCTACACGGCATCAAGGATTATTTTGACATGCCGGCTATTGTTGAAGATACTCCCGGCGCCAGAGCGGTCTTCAATCTCGTCCCTTCTCTGATTGAACAGCTGCTGGAGTACGCATCAGGAACTGCGGTTGACCCGGTTCTTGAGAAAGGGAAAGCGGCTCCGTCTGACCTGAGTCTCGATGATCGTGTCTTCCTTCTCGAAAATTTTTTCTCCGCAAACCGACAGCATATGATTGAGCCCTCCCGGCGCTATCTTGAACTGCTCTATATGGCAGGTGAAGGGAAGCCGGGGAGCGCCGCCGAGTGTGTAAAACATTTCAGCGAGCAGGATCTTCTGGATTTGCAGGTCTGGTTCTTTCTGGCCTGGACCGGTGAGGCGGCCCGCCGCAGGTATCCGGTCTTTGCTGACCTTATAGCCAAGGGGGAAAACTATACCGCTGCCGACAAAAATCTGCTTTTTACAACTCAGTTAGAAGTATTGCAGGCTATAATACCGCTGTATCAGCGCCTTCATGAGGAAGGACGCATTGAGCTGTCGGTTACCCCCTACTATCATCCGATCCTGCCGTTGCTATGTGACCAGAAAGTGGCTCATACCGCCATGCCGCGGGTGACTCTTCCGGTTGCCGGCTTTTGTCATCCCGAGGATGCCCGTGCCCAGATTCGTCGCGGGATTACCTACTTCCGTACGATATTCGGCTTCAATCCGACCGGAATGTGGCCTTCGGAGGGCTCTGTCAGCAACGAGACGCTGGCTCTCATCGCCGGGAGCGGCGTCAGCTGGATTGCAACTGATGAGGAAATCCTGGAAAAAAGCATGGATGGCGGTCTTGGCGCCGGTAAGGAGCGCTTGTACCGGCCGTGGCGCTACAGCTGCAGCAACGGAGAAATCGGGGCGTTCTTCCGCGATCACCAACTCTCGGACCTGATCGGCTTTACCTATTCGCAGTGGGAGACCGGGAGGGCGGTAACAGACCTGTGCGGTCGCTTGCATGCCATCAAGTCACGCCTGGGTGGTGAAGGCCGTGTCGTCTCAATCATCCTCGATGGTGAAAACGCCTGGGAGTACTACCCCAATAACGCGTATGATTTTCTGCAGGGGATGTACAGTGGGATTGCCAAATCAGCCACGCTTCGCCTGACTACCTGCAGCGATGTGTTGAAAGATACCCGTTTTGAAGGCCTCCTTCACACGATATTCCCCGGATCGTGGATAAACGGTAATTACAGCATCTGGATCGGTCATCCGGAGGAGAATCTTGCCTGGGATCTGATTGCCCATGCTCGTGAAGCCGCTGTAGCAGGTAATCCACTCGTTGCCGCAGCTCTTGAAAGCGGAGAGCCGTCTGAGGACGCCACCGCTGAGATGATCTGCCGTTCTCTGTATGCCGCTGAAGGGAGTGACTGGTTCTGGTGGTATGGAGACGACCATTTTTCTCCTCACAGCGACCGCTTCGACCGGCTCTTCCGCCAGCACTTGATGAACATCTATCGGCTTTTGGGGCAGGATCCTCCCCGCGAGCTGCTGGAGCCGATCAAGAAGAAGAATCCTGCAGGATTAATCCGGGAGCCGGCCGCATTTATCGATCCGGAGATCAGCGGCAGAATCAACGACTATTTTGAATGGCTGGCGGCCGGCCTGTATGACCTGACCCGCCAGGGGTCAGCCATGCACTCCTCCGACCGGATGCTCCAGAGCTTCTATTATGGTTTTAACGAGAAGTCGCTCTTCTTTAGAATTGACGGGGTTCAGGACCTCTCCCGGTTATTGAAGGAAAATGATCTGCTCAATCTGCACCTGATCTACGATCGGGATTACCGTCTGCCGCTGCAGATGAAAAAAGATGAGGGGTTGTTGCTGGTCAAGGAAAATGGAGTTTGGATGCCGACAAGCAGCTTCTGCCGCTGGAAGATAATCAAGACCTGCGAGATCAGTATCCCGCTGAGCAGTATCAAGCTGAAGGCAGGAAGCAAGCTGTTCGTTTCGATAACTCTGGTTCGTGATAACGAGGAGGTCGGACGTTGGCCGAGCGATGCCCCGCTGATGCTGTATTATGCGGGAGCAGACATCGAGTTGGATAACTGGCTGATATAGTTAGAGGTTAAAGGTTCAAGCCACGAGCTAACAACCAACAAAGTTGAACCATTTTTAGGGAGGATATATGTCAGAACTACGCTGGGACCCGATAAGGCTGCACTGGGTAATCATAGCCATCGAGCGCGGTCGCCGGCCACGGGATTTCCAAGTGGAGCCGGAACAGAACGGGTCGATCGCCTGCCCTTTCTGTTACGGCAATGAGGACAAAACCCCACCGGAAATTTTTGCCATTCGCCCGAACGCACAGCCAAACTCTGCTAACTGGCGGGTACGGGTTATTCCGAACAAATACCCCGCTCTGCGGGTTGAGGGAGAACTCAATAATCGCGGCTATGGGATGTATGACGTCATGAACGGCATCGGCGCACATGAAGTCATCATTGAGACTCCTGATCACGATCGGACTCTTGCCGATTTGACGACACTTGAAATAACGGATGTTCTGACCGCCTATCGTCATCGTTATCTTGATTTGCGCAAAGATATCCGCTTTCGCTATATGGTTCTGTTCAAAAACCACGGCATTCGAGCCGGCGCGTCTCTGTGCCATTCCCACAGCCAGCTTATTGCGGTTCCATTACTGCCGCCGGTGGCAAGTACCCAGCTGAAGGTTTCCCGCAACTATTTCCGGGAGAAGGAACGTTGTATCTTTTGCGATCTGGTCGAATTCGAGCTGCGCGAAGGGGTCCGCGTGGTAAAGGAGTTTTCCAACTACGTGACACTTGCCCCCTACGCCTCCAGTTCGCCCTTTGAACTGCGACTCTATCCAAAGCGCCATAGCCATGATTTTGCCCTGATGAATGATGCTCAGTTGGCTGAGCTGGCTGTGGCAATGAAAGATATGCTGATGAGGATCAAGACGGTACTGCGTGATGCGCCCTACAATTTTATCCTGTTTACCGCTCCTCCTATGCATCGGCGCCCTGGCAAGCCTGAACACTGGAATTCGCTGGAGTACGATTACCACTGGCACATTGAATTGGTGCCGAGACTGACACAGATGGCCGGATTTGAGTGGGGTACCGGCTTTTTTATCAACCCGACGTCACCAGAGGATGCCGCGCAGTTTTTGAGAGACGCGGATGTCTGAATTACGTGCGACACTGGAGGCCCTCTACGCCTCCAGGTCGCTCCAGCATCTGAACAATGATCCTCTTTCGTTCTGCCACCGCTACCGTGATCCAGAGGACCAGGAGATTGCAGCGGTAATCGCCTCATCATTTGCCTACGGCGCAATTGGTATAATCCTCAGAACTCTTGAGACAATTTTTTCTGAACTAGGCCCATCTCCGAGGAACTTTATTGAGCATTTTGATCCACAGGCCGGTTTGCACGCCTTCTCCCGATTTAAACACCGCTTTAACGATGGTCGTGATCTCTCTGCGCTTCTGTGGGGAATGAAGCAGATGGTGGGACAGGCCGGCAGCATACACTCTTTTTTTCTAAGGGCTCATTCTGCGGCCGATAGAGACGTGAGTAACTCTTTAAATCATTATACGACTGCCGTCCTGGCGCTTGACTACTCCGCGATCTTCGGCTCAGAAAGCATCCCTCCCGATTCCTGTTTTCCCTTCCTGTTCCCTGCCCCCGCATCCGGCAGTGCCTGTAAACGACTCTGCATGTTATTGCGCTGGCTGGTTCGCCCGGCCGATGGTATCGATCTCGGACTCTGGAGCGGGGTCTCTCCGGCCCAGTTGGTAATACCAGTTGATACGCACATCAGCCGCATCAGCCGCTATCTCGGCCTCACCAACCGAAAAGCGGCAGACTGGCGCATGGCCCGGGAGATTACCTCGGCCCTGCGGACTTTTGATCCTGCCGACCCGGTGAAATATGACTTTTCTCTGGCCCATCTTGGTATCAGTGACGGCTGCGACGGCAAAGATATGGAGCGCTGTGCTTCATGCCAGATTGCTCCTTTCTGTGCGCAAACTCGACTAAATAGTCGAAATGTCTCAGCGTAATGATTTGACACCCTCATCTCTTTCTGATATAGAACAGACGTTGTTTCAGATAGTTCCGTGGTTTACCGCCATACGCTATCATCATCGAGGAGTCGCAGATGATAATCCAGTGCGAAAAATGTCAGACCAGATTTCGACTTGACGATTCCAGAGTAACGAGCAAGGGTGTCAAAGTCCGTTGCACCAAGTGTAAACATGTATTCACCGTGCGTAAGGAAGAAGCGGATACCGACTCTTTGCCGCCTGAGGGAGCGATAGCGGAATTATCTCCTCCTGCGGCAGATGTCGAGACACCGGCCGTCCCCGCCGAAAGCTGGAGTTTTGCTGCGGAAGAGGCTCCCCTTACCCTTCCTCCTCCTGCTGAAGATTCAATCGTTTTCGATGACACCACTTTTGATAGCGAACCAGTCGGGTTCAGTCCGCTTGAATCGCCACCACATGATACTGCTCAATTCTCATTTGATTCTGTTTCATTTGATATTGAAGAGCCTGAGACCCCCGTCACCGAAAGCGGTACTCACTTATCGAGTGATACACCCGCTGATGCGCCTTTCAGCCAGGAAAAAATCGATTTTGGTGACGAACGTGCGTCTGTTGTTGCTCAGCAGGGGAGTCTTGATGACCTGAAACCTTCTCAGGAAATTTTGGAGGCTCCGCCGACTGAGCCTACGGTCACGCCAGCGGACGAGACTCTTGCACAATCATTTCCAGGAGAAGCGGCTGTTAACGAGCATCAGGAGCTGCCGCCGCTCTCGATATCTTCACGGCGCAAGCAGAGTCCGGTGTTCGCAGTTCTGATTACGGTTGTTGCTCTGCTGGTGATTTCTGTTCTTGGCTATCTCGGCTATTCTTCACTTTCTACGCCGAAAGAAACCGCTCCTCTGGAGAGCGGAAAAATCAGTTTACGAGCCGTTACCAGCGCTTTTGTTGAAAATGCTGCCGCTGGAAAACTGCTGGTAGTTTCTGGTGAAGCGTTAAATGAGTACGCAAAACCCCGGGCGGCGCTACAGATAATGGTGACTGTCTATGATGCGGCTGGGCAGAGTGTTGCCACAAAAAGTGCCTATGGTGGTAACCCGCTGACTAAAGAACAGCTGGAAAAACTACCCCTTGATAAGATAGAGGCCGCCATGGCCAACCCGTTTGGCGACTCTCTGGTAAACATGGGCGTTGCATCGGGCAAATCAATCCCCTTTGTCGTAGTGCTGGCAAATCTTCCTGCGGGAGCCAAAGATTTCAGCGTGCAGTCTGCCGGATCAACGGTAGCAACAGGTAAGTAGGTAATCAGTAATCAGTAATAGGCAGTAGGCAGTAGGCAGAGTAGGCATGGAGCCGTAAGAAAAGGCCGCTGACAGTGTTGTCAGCGGCCTTTTCTTGACTGCAAAATGGAGGTTTCACTCTACAGGATGTCAACAAGCCTGATTGAAAAGGTCAGGTCACGGCCTGCCAAGGGATGATTGCCATCTAGGGTAATGGTTGTATCGGTCACTTCTGTTACAAGAACCGGCAGCGGGGAGCCGTCCTCTAGAATCACCTCCATCTGATGCCCCGGTTCAGGATTGATTTCGGCCGGAATCTCGCTCCGTTCAATCACCGCGACCATCTCTTCAGCGCGCTGTCCATACGCCTCATCTGCCGAAATGGATACCGTAACGCTCTCTCCCGGCTCAAGTCCGATTACCGCCGCTTCGAATTTTGGTATCAGCTGCCCGGCTCCAATGACGAACTCCATCGGTCCTGTGGCATGGTTGTCGCCTCCGCAGCTATCATCGCCCGTTTTCTTACTGCTGCAGCAACACTCATGATCATGTGGTTGTTCGGCGGGCCCTTCTGAGCTGTCAAAAACGGATCCGTCTTCAAGTGTGCCGGTGTAATGTACTGTAACCTTATCGCCTGTTTTTGCCTGTGCCATTGTTACTTCCTTTCGTATCTGTATGCCCGCTGCTCAGGGACTCTTTCATTGCTGTAATCTGTGTATCAAACTGCCCGGCATGAGAACTGGTAATCCGCAGGCGTTTGTGCCGTGATGTCTCTCCTGAAATAATATCCACAGCCGAAGTGGAAACGTCAAAGAGTTCAGCTATAAACTTCCGGCACATCTTGTTGGCGGCTCCATCAACCGGGGGAGAGGTGAGCCTTATTTTAAGTTCTTCACCCTGAATCCCGCACATCTGGTTTTTGGAAGCTCGAGGCTGAACGTAGATATTCAATATGAGACCGTCCTTGATGGCGGTCAGAAAGGAAAGATCAGACCGGTTCATCGCCGGTAAGTTGCCTGCTGAAACTTTCAAGCAACCCTTTGAAGCTTATTTCAAAATGAATCTTCTGCCTGCGAATCTCTTCAATCCGGCTTTTAAGCTCACCCAACTGTCGCTCGGCATCAGCAATAATCCGTTCACCCTTAATCTCAGCTTCCGAAACGATTAGCTCTGCCTCTTTACGGGCATTGGCTTTCATCTCTTCAATTACTCGCTGGGCAGAAAGAAGTGTGTCGCGCAACTCCCGTTCCTTCTCCGCCATGTTCTGCATTTCGCGGCTCTGCAGAGACTGTTGTTCTTTCAGCATGCTGTTTTCGCGGATCAATCCTTCCATTTCACCAGCGACGGTTTGCAGAAAAGCATCCACATCATCCGGATCGAGCCCGCGGAACGTTTTTACCTTGAATTGCTGCTGCTGGATGTCAAGCGGGGAGATTCTCATAGCGTACCAACCTTTTAGAGCTTATTGGGAAGACAACTTCAAATAGCACTCCGCTTTATAAAGGTTTGCGTCTGCGGCAAGAGGCGATCCGGAATTGTCGACGAGGTAGCGATCCAGCAGTTCAAGAGCGGTACGACAATCATCAATTCGATACGCCTTAACCGCCGCCTCAAAAAGCTTTTGCCCTGAAGCGGCATCAGCGGCACGGTTTGGGGATGCCTGAGGTGCATGAGATGCAGGGAGCGGCGCTGAAAGATTCGTCACAGACGCCGACTCAGGAGGCATTTTTTTTCTGGATTGAATAGCTGTTTTTTTCTTAGGAGCGATTTTGCTGCTTTTTGCCGATGCAGCAGCTTTCAACTCATGTAAAGAAAGTTCCGTATTTTGAGCTGGAAGCGGTGGCGCAACATTTGGTTGAACAGATTCCGTTTTTAGCTGAGCTTTTTCGTCACCCGGTACTTTGGTTTTGTGAGGTATGCCCAAAGGTTTTGAATCGGTGTTTTTAACGATGGTTTCATCTTGAGTTACCGGCACTTTGAGCTTGTTTCCGGGGTAAATCAAGTTAGGATTCTTTATCGTGTTAAACAGAAGTATCTGGGGAAAATACATGCCACGTCCGCTGAACTTGCGGGAAAGGCCATACAGCGTGTCACCTTTTTGAACTTCTATTTCCTGGACGATTATGCCCTCCTGTGAGGGTGACTTTTGAACGGTAGCGGCAGGTTGGGGAGCATACAGCAGATACTGCTGAGCCCAGGAGGTCTGCGCTGCGCAAAAAACGAGCGTGGTGACTATCGTGCGGAATGTGTAAGGTGTCATATCAATACCTGTTCCCCAGTTGATCTTCGTAGGTCAGAATATTTTTGACTTGGATAGCTGTTCCAACTCCTGCACCCGGCTTGATTCTGAAAGTAACCTTGATGCTCCGTTTTTCTCCGGCGCCCATTTCCTTGAAACGCCAAATCATGGCTCCGTTGCTGAAAGCGCTGGTTGCGGGGTCCGCTGCCACGAGCTCCAACTGCTCCGGCCAGGCGCTCTGCAGTTCTACTATCCGCGCAAGGTTGGAGCCGTTATTAGTAATGGCCAAATCAAATGAAGCTACATCACCAGGCTTAAGCCTGCCGTCACGTCCGTCCATGACCATTTTCAACACCGGGCGCGAATAGGTCAGTTGGGTAGAGCCTGATCCTGAGCGGTTTGTGTCTCCTTCTGATACAAAAGAGACCCGAACAGTGTCCTGACTGCCATCAACGGCTTTCCTGGGCGTTTTGATTTCCACCACGACACTGGCTTCTTCGCGAGGCGCCAATGGCCCGATCTCACTTATTATCGGTTCACTGGCCTGCCGGATGCTGTCACGGTTGAGGTCGTGGAAAATAACCATATCCTGGGTGCCGGAAAAATTGGAGACAATCTTGAATTTTTCCCGGACATTTCCCGTATTTGTTACGACAAACGGAATTGTTACCGTCTGCCCGGGGATAGCCACCAGACGTTCTGAACCGGAGCGGACAAGAATACTGCGGTGCGACTCCACATAGGCCGTATTTGAAACAAAGGCAACAGTGGTTTTATGAGGGTTGTTGATCAGTTCGGCACGCGTCAGCAGCTCCTGGCCGGCGAGCGAATCGTCCTTAAGCTGGAAGGCGACAGTGAATTCGCGGCTTTCCCCGGAGTTGACCTGCATGCCGTCCAAAACCAGTGCCGATTTCATCTCTTGCCTGAAGCCGGCAGTGACATAATCAATCGGTTCGAGCTGTGGCGGGAAATTAAGGCGGAAGGTAACATCCTTCGCAGCAGCCGAACCTACGTTGAGAATGGCAATGCGATATAAGATCTTGTCACCCGGGAGCGGCTTGGTCTTTTCTGTGCGCAGAACAGCCCGGAGGAGCGGTGCAGAGGCAACGATCCTGACTTCACGTGATTGGCTCGCTTCGGCAATCAGGCGTGAAGCGGTTTTAACCGGATGCGTTATGCGCAGGCCGTCAATACTCGATGGTGGTATGACAAGGTTGATAACCCCTTTAAAAATTTCGCCTGGAGCAAGGTCAGGAGTTTGGCTTATTGCACTGCCAGGTTTTGCCGCAGCAGAAAAGCGCGCAGTAAACTCCACAGGGAATGCGGACTCAAGGTAGAACGAATCAATGCCGTTACCCCGATTGATGACTTCAAACGGAATCTCAAGCGGCTGTCCCACACTGAAGGCGCCTGGACGTGACAGGACATTAAATTCAAGGCCGGCAAACTGGGCAACTTCGATCCGTAACACCTGGGCGTTTTCAGGAGGGAGCAGTTCAGCAGCCTGCTGTGGCAGCGCAATCGCCACCCCAAGTTCACGCAGTTTTGCCGCTGCAGTAACCGCAGCTGCTGAAGCGGGGAATTTTTCAATGATCGATTTGTACTGGGCAATAGCTTTCTCGCGATACGCCCGTTTTGAAGCTCCGAGGTTTTCCTCGGCGAGTTTAAGCTGTGTCAGTCGGGACTCTTCACTCTTTAGTGCCGCCAGTCGACGATTCTCTGCTTCACTGGCTGCGAGGTCGTCTGCCTTCCGTTGTTCCTCAGCCTTCAGGGCAGTCACGCGGGCGGCCTCTGCGACTGCTTCAGCCTGCTTAGCCTCAGCAGCCCGGGCAAGGGCAATCTGCTCCCGTTCTGCGTTCTCTGCTGCGACACGTGCTGCTTCTGCAGCAGCCTGCACTCGCAACGCTTCCTCGGACTTGGCAATAGCCAGTCGTTCCTGCTCGGCTTTCATGGCAGTTGCCAGTTTTGCCTCTTCAACTTTTGTGGCAGCCAGTCGGTCTTGCTCCGCTTGGGCGGCAGCAGCCAGCTTCGCCTCTTCGGCTTTAGCCGCAGCAAGTCGCTCCTGCTCCGCTTTCTCTGCGGAAATACGTTGCTGTTCAGCCCTCTCACGAACGGCAGTTGCCAGCGCAATCCGCTCCTGTTCGGCTTTAACGGCAACTAAACGCTCCCGTTCCGTCTGCTCTTCAGCAGCCACCGCATCAGCAAGTTTCAGCTCTTCTGCTTTCGCCGCAGCAATCTGCGCCTGCCTTGAGTCAGCTGCTGGTACGAGCTTTTTAACAAGAGGTGGGCCGGATGCAAGCTGTTCACCTTTTTCAAAACGTGCTGTAAGAGCGAGGAGTTCGTCCTCGACTGTGCTTTTGAGAGGGTTGTCAGGGTACTCTTTAGAAAACTGGGATAGGCAGCGGGCGGCATCCTGCAGGTTGCCATTTTTGAAGTAAGATCGGGAGAGCCAGAAAAGCGCCATATCCTTGAGCGGAGTCTCGGGGTATTTTTGCAATACCTCGTTCATTTTTTCAATTGAAGCGACATAATCTTTCTGCTGGTACGCGTTAAAGCCTGCAATAAAAACCTGAGAATCCTCCGTTTCCTGACAGAACGCCGAGGGCGTGGTCAAAGAAAAAATTAAGATCATGACGACCAGGAGCCGGAGGAGGATGTTGCGGCATAATCTCAATAAAATCACTTTAATTGACCTCTTTTGGCCGGCTACGCAGCTGACGGCGCACGGAGAGCAGATGGAGTTACAGGTAAAATGCTTTCTAAGTAGCACCTCTCTTCACCATTGTCAACGAAAGAAACGGTATGTCAGTATGTTGGCAACCGTTATGGCACGGGGCTTTCAACGGTTTCAGGCAGCAAAAAGGCAGCCCCCGATATCAGCGAATACTGTCTTCCGGGTAAGCTCCGATTTTATGAATTGCAAGGTCTGCACCGTTAAATTCATCTTCCTGATCGAGGCGAATGCCGACGGTTTTATTCAGGGTGCTGTAGACTATAAAGCTGCTCACCAGAGCGAATACAACCGCAAGGGCGCTCCCGGCAAGTTGTGATGCAAAACTGACCCCGCCGATTCCGCCTAAAAATTTCTGCCCGAAAATACCGGCAGCAATTCCGCCCCACGTGCCGATGAGCCCATGAAGCGGCCACACTCCGAGAACATCATCAATTTGGAGCTTTTCCTGTTCAAAGTGGAAGCCGTACACAAAAATAACCGAGGCAATGCAGCCGACAACAAATGCTCCCAAAGGATGCATGATGTCACTGCCGGCACAGACTGCAATCAGTCCAGCCAGGGCCCCGTTGTGGATAAAACCGGGGTCGTTCTTGCCGACGACCAGTGCCGCAAGGACGCCACCAACCATTGCCATTAATGAGTTGACCGCAACAAGGCCGGATATTTTTTCCAGATTACCGGCACTCATGACATTAAAGCCGAACCAGCCAACGGCCAGTACCCACGATCCAAGTGCCAGAAAGGGGATGTTGCTGACCAGGATCGGGTGAGATTTGCCGCGTATATAGCGCCCCATACGCGGACCAAGAATTATAACGGCGGGCAGTGCGATCCAGCCTCCTATTGAATGGACGACCACAGATCCGGCATAGTCGTGGAACTCCGCACCACCGAAAGATTTGAAGATCGCCTGCACGCGAGAGGCATTCTGCCCCCAGATCAGTGATTCAAACAAAGGATAGGATAGCCCCGCAAAGATGGCGCCTGCGGTTACCTGTGGCCAGAATTTGGCACGCTCCGCGATTCCGCCGGAGATAATCGCCGGAATACAGGCTGCAAAGCAGAGAAGGAAGAAGTAGTGAACCAGGTCGTATCCCTGGGTTGTGCCGAGAAGTTCTCCTGCCGGCTTCAAAAACGATATGCCGTAGGCGATCGGAAAACCGACGACAAAATAGATAACGGTCGAAATTGACCAGTCAGTGAGGATTTTAACCAGTGCATTTACCTGGTTTTTTTTGCGGACCGTACCGACTTCGAGGAAGGCAAAACCGGCATGCATTGCAAACACCATTACTGCGCCCAGCAAAAGAAACAGAACGTCAGCACTACTTTTGAGGCCTGTCATCGTTGACATCGCTTCCATACAGAACTACCCCCATTGTATTCTTGTTGCCCGCCATTGGGCAGGCTTCTTGACAGCAAAATAAAGGCCAACTGCGAAATTTAGCTAACGTACTGATTATACAGTCTACTGTCTCACTCGCGTGCGGCTGTAGCTGCCTGATTAATCGGCAACTGCTGAATAAATAGGCATTTGTCTGGCGATGGAAGACGCTTCCAATTCCAGATGCAAACAGGTAGGATCACGATTTATGAGCCTCGAAGAAAAGGTACAGCAATTCCCGCCCTCTCCCGGTGTCTATCTGATGCGTGATGGCGCCGGTGAAATAATCTACGTCGGTAAGGCCCGTAGTCTCCGGCACCGGGTACGATCTTATTTCAAGCAGTCTGGTGATTCGCGCTATCAGATCAAATTTCTGATGGCTAAGGTTGTCGACATTGAGGTTGTGCTGACTGACACAGAAAAAGAGGCGCTGCTGCTTGAGAACACTTTTATCAAACAGCACCATCCCCGTTACAACCTGAATCTCAAAGACGATAAAACCTACTTTTCGCTGCGAGTTGATCCACATGAGAAGTTTGCACGTTTTACGATAGTTCGCAAGCGCCCTCGAGACGACGCCCGCTATTTTGGTCCATACTCATCAGGTTCAGCCGCTCGGGATGTGCTCCGGCAGATGATCAGAATGTTTCCGCTGCGCCACTACCCGCTTGCTTCGTGCATGTCCCGTAAGCGTCCCTGCCTGTACCACCAGATTGGTCAGTGCAGCGCTCCCTGTCATAATCTGATATCTCAGGAAGCCTATACAGCACTGGTCAATGGCGCAATGCTTTTTCTTGAGGGTAAAGGCAGGCTGCTTATTGCAGAGTTTAAGCGAAGAATGAACGATGCCTCGGAGCGCATGCTGTATGAAGAGGCCGCCCGTTGGAGAAATCTGCTCAGATCCATTGAAGTTACCGTTGAAAAGCAGAAAGTAGTGCTACGCGGTGGAGACAGCGATGTCGTCGGTTTCTACCGTAACGCGGACAGAATTGAAATTGCTCTGCTGTTCATTCGAGCCGGAGTCCTCTCCGGTAACCATCAGTTCAGCCTTTCCTGGGAGTTGGATGATGCCGCGGCCATTTCAGCATTTCTGCTGCAGTATTACACCGGCACAGTTTTTATTCCTGAAGAAATACTGCTTCCACTCGCTATAGAAGAAGGAGAGACGCTGGCCGAACTACTTGGCGAGCTGAAGGGAAGCAAGGTGTCACTTACCCTCCCGCTGCGCGGAACCAAGCGGGAACTGGTGGCCCTTGCCGGCAAAAATGCGATGTCTGCGTATCGGGATCGAGATGACGAGGAGGCGACCGCAGCAGCGGTGTTGGCCGAACTCTCCCGACTGCTTCATTTGACTCGACTTCCCGGGCGGATCGAGTGCTATGATATATCCACCATTCAGGGACGTTTTTCGGTCGGGAGCTGTGCCGTGTTTACCGCAGGCAAGGCAGACCGGAGCAGTTATCGCCATTACCGCATCAAAACCGTTGACGGTCAGGATGACTTTGCCATGCTGAGGGAGGTTTTTCTGCGTCGATTCCGTGCCGACAGCTATGACAGGGAGAACGGTCCCGATCTTGTCGTTGTTGATGGGGGGATAGGGCAGTTGAATGCCGTACAGGAGATTCTTGCCGAACTGGGGTTGACAGGGAGCTTTGATCTGGTATCGCTCGCTAAAAGCCGTGTTACCCATGACGCTTTTGTAGAGACGGCAGAAAAAAGTGATGAACGGGTCTTCCTTCCGGGCAGAAAGAATCCGGTGGTGCTCCGTCAAAACTCAAAGCCGTTGTTACTGCTGGCGTCTCTCCGAAATGAGGCACACCGCTTTGCAATCGGGTATCACCGAAAGCTGCGCAGCAAAGAGGGCATTGCATCCGGGATTGATGCCATCCCCGGCATTGGCCAAAAACGTCGTACCGCACTACTGACGCATTTCGGCAGTCTCCAGCGTTTGCGGGAAGCTTCCGTGGAAGAAATCATCAGCGTCCCCGGATTCAGCCGGACAACTGCGGAAACGGTATACCGGGGAGTGCATACATGACTGAAGCAGCACTATCGTTCGATCTGCTTACCGTTCTCGGCCCGACTGCGTCCGGTAAGACGCGTTTGGCCGTCGCTCTGGCTGAAAAATATGGCGGTGAAATTATTTCTGCCGACTCGCGCCAGGTTTTTCGGGGCATGGATATCGGCAGCGGTAAGGACCTTCATGAGTATGGCGGGGTCCCGTATCATCTGATCGATATTCTCGATGCCGGCGGAGAGTTCAGCGTTTTTGAGTTCCAGCGCAGATTCCTGGCCGCCATGGCAGAGATTTCCACCCGGCAGGCTGTTCCGATTCTCTGCGGCGGGAGTGGCATGTATCTGGATGCCGCTCTGCGTGGATACCAGATGATTGAAGTGCCGAATGACGACTCTTTGCGGAGTGAACTGGCGCTAAAGAGTGATGCCGAGCTGGCGGAGGAGTTATGGAGTCTCAGGCCGACTCTGCACAACAGCACTGATCTGCTGGATCGGGAGCGCACTGTCCGGGCGATCGAAATTGCCCGAGGTGAATTGACGAAAAGTTCTGTAAGCGTAACGCAACCACTGCTTAATTCAGTGGTTATCGGAATCCAGTGGGAGCGGGAAGCGTTGCGACAGAGGATAACCAAACGTCTACGAGAGCGTCTTGATAATGGCTTGATAGAAGAGGTTGAATCTCTGCATGCCGGCGGCATAGCGTGGGAACGGCTTGATTATTACGGCCTTGAATATCGCTACGTCGGCTCTTATCTCAGGGGTGCCATGAACAGAAACGATCTGTTTCAGGCGCTTAACAGTGCAATCCATGCTTTTGCCAAAAAACAGGGAAACTGGTTCCGGAGGATGGAACGGCATGGTGTTGTCATTAACTGGATTGATGGTAGTAGCGATCAATTGGCCCAGGTTCAGGAAATTATCAAAAAAAAGATTGATCATAATTTAATTTGCTTGACATCGCATAATCGTTGCTGATAAGTTAACGAAAATTCGGATATATCCGGATAAAATCATTAAGAAGAATCAGGAGAAGTAAGCACATGGTAAACGGAACAGTAAAATGGTTTAACGACAGCAAGGGTTTTGGATTTCTTGAGCAGGAAGGTGGCGAGGATGTATTCTGCCATTTCTCCGCAATCGCAGGCGAAGGTTTCAAATCCCTTGCAGAAGGCGATAGAGTAACTTTTGAAGTAACAAAGGGTCCGAAAGGGCTTCAGGCCGCGAACGTAACTAGAATTTAAGGCCAGCTTCGAAAAAAACCCAAGAAAAACCCCGGAAACTCTCCGGGGTTTTTTTTTGGTTTTGTCTTTGTTGTTAGCCTGACCGGAAACATACTTCGCTGAGGTTATCCCCCGATTTTAAGGCTCATACCGGTACTGATGAGATAATGGTACGCGGTATCAAAGACGACGATCTGCAGTACATATATCGCGGCAAAGGCGACTAACGGCGACAAATCAAGCATTCCAGTGTCAGGCATATGCCGTCGAATCTTGCGCAGCACCGGTTCAGTGACGCGATGGATAAAATTGACCAGTGGATTGTAGGGATCAGCATTAACCCAGGATACGACAACACTTGCCAGTAAAATATATTTGTACAGTGTCAGCAGCCCGCTTGCCAGTTCCATCAGTTTGGCAAGCGCCAACAGTATGTTTGCTAATAAAACCATAACTATACTCCCATACGCGCAGGGTAAAATCGGGCTTACTATGCCTTAATGCCCAGCCAAAGTCAAAACAGAAACTTGGCCCCGATCCCGTAAAAAGAGGAGAAACGGAACATGAACAAAAAAATATCCGCCCTGCTGCTTTCTGCCCTGGTAATGCCGGGACTCGGGCAGCTCTATCTCGGACGTAAGATGATCGGGGGAATTATCATCGTACTCGTCAACCTGATTCTGCTACTGGCGCTTTTCGTCCTGCTGCGGGGACTTTCGCCGGTTATCGCTGCCCAGATTGCCGGCGGGGCGATCAGCATAACGCCGGCTGAGGTGATGAAGTCGCTGGACGGGGCGTCTGGTTTCGGCAAAGCGGTGTTAGCGTCTTTTTTTCTGGTATGGACGTTCTCGGTAGTAGATGTGCTGAGGAGTGAAGTGAAACCGTAGGTCGCTGCTGAAGTCTCATTCTTGACAAACGGCGTTATTTTGTGCGATACCTAGGCTGCTTCATTAGAATAAAATTTGCGCAGACTGTACGAGAAAAATCGAGGAAATAATGATAATTTCAAAAATCATCGGAAGCGGCTCATGCCTGCCGGATCGAGTCGTACCAAACAGCCATTTCGACTATCTGGTCGAAAATGCGGACGAGTGGATTTACAGCCGTACCGGCATCCGCGAAAGACGCTTTGCCCATGACAGTCAGGCGACCTCTGATCTTGCCACGATTGCCGCAAAAAATGCTCTGGAGTCTGCAGGTATTGACGCATCAGAAATCGACTGCATTGTCGTTGGCACATCGACTCCTGACATGAGCCTTCCTTCAACCGGTTGCATAGTCCAGGAAAATATTGGTGCGAAAAACGCCTTCGCCTTTGATATCAACGCGGTCTGTTCCAGCTTTGTCTATGCACTTGAAATTGCTGATAACTTTATCAAATCCGGTAAATATAAGACCGTCATGGCTATTGGTGCCGATACCTACTCTAAAATCCTCGATTTTAACGACAAAAACAGCTGCCCGCTTTTTGGCGACGGTGCCGGTGCGGCTGTTTTAAGCAGCGGCGGTGATGCCACAAAAGGGGTGCAGCATACCTACATGCGGAGCGACGGCAAGGGATGGCCGCTGATTCAGGTCCCCTCATCCGGTTCGCGCAAACCGGTTTCACCTGCGACTATTGAGGATCGGGAAATTTATTTTCAGATGGCCGGCAAACAGGTCTATATATTTGCAACCGATGTTATTCCTGAAATTATCAACACGCTCTGCGCAAAAGCCGGGATAACACCGGCTGATCTTGATTACATCATTCCTCATCAGGCCAATGTGCGCATGATCGACTTCATCTCAAAAAAGAGCGGTTTCCCCAAGGAACGCTTCCTGCTCAATCTTGACCGCTGCGGCAATACCTCGGCGGCTTCAGTGGCGTTGGTGCTCGATGAAAACCTGCGCAACGGCACGATCAAGCCGGGACACCTGATTCTTGCCATGGGTTTTGGCGGCGGCCTGACCTGGGGTGGATTACTGATCAGATTTTAGCCCACCGATTCCCTCGCCCGCCTCAAACGGGTTTAAACCGTTTTTTTCAAACAATGCCCGCAGTTCCGACTGCGGGCATTGCTGTTTCCACCCGCCGTGGAAGCTGTCCGCAGCCAGCATGATTCCATTCGGCGCCAGGACTCCCACAAGGTTGCCTATTGCCAGATCTAACTCCCCTTTTTCGTGAAGAATCGGTCCACCGAGCAGGCCGTTGCAGATGATCAGATCAAATGGCTCCTCATTCGCCCGGATCAGCAGGTCTGCGCAGCGAAAGTGGATGCTGCTGTGAAATTCCCGTTCGAACAGCCACGAAGTATTCTTCTGAAAATCAGCTTCGCGTTGCTGGTTATGCGGAAAACGACCTGTTGTAGCTGCCCATACTTCCAACGGTTCAAGCGTCCAGCCGTCAACCTGAGCCTCCTCAGATGGAAAGCCCCGTTCAGAAAGTACGCGGGCCAGATCGTACGTCCCTTCTCCCGTGCCGCACGCGGCATCCAGGCAGCGTACCTTTTTCATGTTTCTATCGGTCAGCCATCGCCTGATAAACTCCTGTTGCCGGGGATAGCGTTCAAAACCATTGTAAAAGCGGGCAGGCAGAAAGGAGGCAAACAAAAATTCCGTCAGCAGGGCGCGCTCGGCAAGCAGGGCTTCCAGAAGTCGGGCAGGGTTTGCGCTGATCTGTATGTTCGGCGGCAGTGCGACAAAGACGTCGGCCCAACTCATGGCGTTGTGGAATGGGGTGCTGGAGAAAATCGGAGAATAGGTCAGCGCCGAGCGGTATAAACCATAGAAGGCCGAAGTAATTTCGGCGATCGGCAGGTAGCACTGGCACTGGTTTCGTATCTCCGGGGTAATGATCAATCCGGGAGCGGGTAACGGCACAGGGCAGGTGTCAGCATATAGAGTGAACAAGGTGTTCAGACGGCGTACGGCAAACGGGAAGATGTCTCTGTCAACTGCTCGTACCGGCAGTTCGAGGGTGTCAGGTGCGACTGCCGCGTTGCAGAGCTGCATCAGAAACTGCGAATCGGGTGGTACAGCGTGTCTCGCTCAACAGGGATTTTCCCGGCTGTTTTTATCAGGCGGATGATACCCTCTTTTGTCAGCGCTTGCGGCGTTTTAGCGCCGGCATCGTGACCGATCTTCTCTTCAACGACAGTGCCGTCAAGATCGTTGACGCCGAAGGCCAATGAGACCTGAGCGATTTTTTCACCAAGCATGATCCAGTAGGCCTTGATATGGTCGAAATTGTCGAGGAAAATCCGGGCAATGGCCAGCGTCTTAAGGTCGTCAAGTCCAGAGGTCCCTTTTATATCCAGTTTCAGGTCAGAATTTTCGGCTTGGAACGCGAGCGGAATAAACGCCTGAAAACCTCCGGTCTCATCCTGCAGAGTCCGCAGCATCTCCATATGCGCCACCCGGTCTGAAACAGCCTCAACATGGCCGTAGAGCATGGTCGCATTGGTCTTCAAACCGGCCAGGTGTGCCAGGCGAATTATTTCCAGCCACCTCTCCCCGGAAATTTTTTCCGGGCAAATTTTCTGCCGCACCTCTTCAACCAGGATTTCGGCTCCGCCACCCGGCATGGAGCCGAGACCGGCGTTCATAAGACGCTCAAGTACCTGCTCGATAGTCAGGCCGGAAATACGGGCAAAGTATTCGATCTCTACAGCGGTGAAGGCTTTGATATGAAGCTTCGGCGCAGTGTTGCGGATGGCCTTCAGAGTTTCTTCATAGAACTCGAAAGCAAGGTCGGGGTGCAGTCCGCCGACGATATGCACTTCAGTCGCCCCCTCTTCCTCTGCTTCACGGGCCCTCCGGCAGATTTCGCCGAGTGCCAGGGTGTACGCGCCATCTTCGCCGGCGGTTCGCGAGAAAGCACAGAAGGCGCACCGATTGACGCAGACATTGGTCGGATTGATGTGGCGGTTGACGTTAAAAAAAACGTTCGCACCGTTTTTGCGTGCGTTGGCCAGAGCTGCCAGCTCACCGATGGCAAGCAGATCGTTTGAGTCGAACAGAAACAGCGCCTCGTCAGGTGTGATGCGCTGACCGGCGCGAACTTTAGCGGCTATGATTTCGAAAGTTGTCATAGGCGGGAGTCTACGAAAAACGGGCACCTTGTGCAAGCGGAAAGTACCCTTTCTGATCACCTTCAAGCAGTCGACCGCTTATTATGCCGGCTCCGTTGGGCAGTTCAAGCTCAAGCCGGTGCACATCAGACAGTCCAGCGTCAGCCATCATTGCTATCAATTCTCCTCCGGAATACGACTGTCCTGCCGTAGTTCCCAGAAGCATGTTGAGTGAAAACAGCGCGGGAAATACGGGACCGTCTTTGGCGTCATCCAGAATGAATTCCTGGACCATCAGCATCCCGCCCGGGTTGAGAGCCGCCACGGCTTTGCGCAGCAGCAAGGAGCAGGCTTCAGATCCGTCAATATGGAGAATATGAGACATCCAGACGGCATCGAAGCCGGATGGCAACGGATCATTGTGGTAGTCACCTGAAGTGAATGTGATTCTCTGCGAAAGGTCAAAGCGTGCGACGGTTTTTTCGGCAAAGGTCCGGGTGGTGGGTAGGTCGTAGACAACTGCTGAAAGGCCCGGATTGGCACTACAAAAAAAGATCGCATAGGTTCCCGGACCGCCACCCAGGTCAAGAAGGGAGCGGCATTCGGGCAGAGTGACCACCTGGGAGATGCGGGGCGCCAGAAGACGAGCCAGATTAAACATCCCCATCAGAAAACTTTCCCTGACGGTCTCATCTTCGTCATGGGAATCACTCCTCCGGATCGGGTCGCCGCTTGTTACTGCGTCAGCCAACTGAGCCCAGCTCGGCATGAGGTGATAGTGGTGCATGAGGATATGTCCCATATATCCGGGCGAAGCTTTTGAAAGGTTCTGACTGGAGAACGGTGGATTGGTATACGTGTAGTCACTCTTCTCCAGTAGGCCAAGTGACGAAAGGGCATCCAGCAGCATGCCTGTCGCGCGTGGATCTGTTTTTAGCAGTGGGGCAGCTTCCTCTGCGGTCAGTGCCACCCCGTCAAGGAGAGTAAAGACATCCAGTTTGACAGCGGCATGCAGCGCGCACGCGCTCCAATATCCTCCAGACATCTGAAGCAGATCAGGTATGGTCCATGTTGTCGTTTCCATAGGTGTATGTTCCTCTCAAGTTTGAATTCCGGGCTTTTGCTCTGCTGTCATTCCCACAGCCATCCTGATCGCAGCAAGGAGGCTCTTCTCTGAAGCCTTTCCGGTGCCGGCCAGGTTATAGGCGGTGCCATGGTCAACAGATGTGCGGACGATAGGCAGTCCAAGGGTAATATTTACGCCATCATCGAAGTGGAGCATCTTGAGCGGGATGAGCCCCTGGTCATGGTACATAGCCACTACGCCGTCATATCCACCCTGCTGGGCAAAGTGGAACAGGGTATCGGCCGACAACGGCCCTTCGACATTAAACCCTTCCAGCCGTGCCGCTTTGACGGCCGGCTCAATGATCTCTGTCTCTTGAGTGCCAAACTTTCCCGCTTCACCGCAATGTGGATTGAGGGCAAGTACCGCCAGTTTTGGCGACCGCTTTCCGGTCAGACGCGAGACCCCTTCAGCGGTGATGCGAATCGTCTTGAGAACCTGTTCATACGTGATAAGGCGCGGGACATCGGCAAGTGCTTCGTGGATGGTGACAAGGCTGACCCGCAGGAGATCTCCGGCCAGCATCATGACGAAATCATTCGTGCCGCATAATTCCGCCAGCAGTTCGGTATGGCCGGGATAATCATGGCCGGCCTGATGCATGGCCTCTTTGCTTATCGGCGCGGTTGCCATGGCAGAGATATGGCCGTCACGGCAGAGACGGGCCGCGTGGCAGATATAGCGATAGACCGCATCACCGGCTGCCACAGACGGTACACCATAGACGATGTCGGCTGCCGCAAGGTGAGAGAGTGCCAGCAAGGGGATACACCCATCCCCGATTTGCAGCGCTTCTTCAACTGTGGATATTTCCTGGATTTTTAGCGTTGAGTGACAGACCGAAACGGCCCGCTCCAGCGCCAGACGGTCACCAATAACCAGTGGTACACAGAGTGCCGTGACGTCCGGGCTCTGCAGCGCTTTTACGATTATTTCCGGACCGATGCCGCACGGGTCACCCATGGTTATGGCGATTATCGGGAGATTCTGCATATGTATTACACCTCCTTGAGTTCCGCCACCGCCAGAGTGACATTTCCTGACTTGGCTTTTTTCAGCAGCAGCCGTCCGCCACCAGAGGCCAGAATTGCTGACGGCTCGGCAACTCCGGCGACGCCAACCGCAGCCAGGGCATGTTCCGAGGGGGGGGAGGGGAAGGCAACCCGGCTCAGTTCGCTGCTTTCAAAACAGCGGAGCGGAACGCCCAGTCGCGCAGCAAACTCTATAAGTCCGGTTTCGTCACGCTTGGCCGCTACCGAGGCAACAGTACAAATGCTTTTCAGGGAGAGACACAAATTGCTGAAATGCTTGGTAACAAATGCTTCGATCTCATCAGCCGCTGTGCCACGATTGCAGCCGATGCCGAGCACCAGATTGCGGGGGCGGAGGATGAGCAGTTTTTCCGGAGTGGCCTCCGGTGGAAGCTGCTGATTGGTAACGAACAAAAAACCGCGTGCGTTGCTTTTTACCGCCTCGGCACAAGTGTCAAAAAAAGTGATTCTGCCCCGGCCATGCAGCCAGGTCCGGGTCTGGCCGGTCCGGTCTACAACGGCGATCTCTTCGTTATCAAGCAGCAGGGTGTTAAGTGTCTTGACCCGGCTGATATCGTCAATGAGCCACCCCTGCTCTTTGGCCAGCATGTCAAAAGAGGGGAGGTTGTTGGCATCAGTGGCGGTGGTGATGACGGCCTGGGCTCCAACTGCAGAGGCGCAGCGTTCGGCCAGTTCGTTCGCGCCGCCAAGGTGGCCGGAAAGGAGCGCAATGGCGAACCTGCCGGCATCATCCATGACCACGACGGCAGGGTCCGTCTCCTTTGACTCGAGCAGCGGCGCGATCATCCGTACCACGATACCTGTTGCCATAATCAGTACGAAACCTTCATGCTTTTTCCAGAGTGAGGCGATCAGCGCCTTCAACTCTTGTGGCTCAAAAGCGGTGCATCGTTCACCTGCCAGATCGGCATAGCGGCTGGATACGTAAAGCTGAAGCCCGGGGCTGCTTTCGCAGAGGCTCCGACCTGTCAGGGCGCCACCTTTGGTTATGGCAATGACTGCGATGCGCGTCTCAGGCAACGCGCACATCCCGGAAGCCGTGCGAAAACCCGCTGTCGTACAGCAACGACTTTGCCTTGAGCCCTTCGCGGCGTGCGGCCAACACATCGCCGACTATAATAAGCGCCTGTCTGTCGATCCCCGCCTCATGAACTTTTTCGGCAAGCTCTGCCAGGGTGCAGTGGATAATAAGTTCGTCATCCCACGAGGCACGGCAGACAACCGCTGCAGGAGTAGCGATCGTGTAGGCGCCCTGCAGCAGCTGTTCAACTACCTTTTCAACCATGCCGACGGAAAGATAGATCACCATCGTGGCGCCAAGCCGGGCAATTGCGCTCAACTGCTCCCGCTCCGGCACCGGAGTGCGACCTTCGATACGCGTAATAATGACGGTCTGGGAAACCTCCGGCAGAGTCAGCTCCTGCTTGAGCGCCGCCGCTGCCGCAAAGGCGCTTGTGACGCCGGGAACGATCTGATAGTCGATTTCGAGTCGATCCAGTGCCTCCATCTGTTCCTGAATGGCACCATATATCGACGGATCGCCGGTATGCAGCCGGACGACGCTGCGCCCCGATGCAACGGCATCCATCATGACGGAAAGTACCTCCGTCAGCGTCATGCCGGCAGAGTCAAATATATCAGCCCGAGTTGCGTAGAGCTGTACCAGCTTCCGGTCCACCAGACTCCCGGCAAATATGACGACATCTGCATGACGCAACAGTCGCGCTCCTCTGATAGTTATCAGGTCCGTTGCCCCTGGACCGGCTCCTACAAATGATACTCTGGCTGCCATCTGTTCTCCGTCGCTTCATTATTTCAGCCGAAATGTTTTGTTTCTTTTAGTAGGAAAGCGCCGTCATGTCAAGCTTGGGCGGATGTAATGCAGGATGTAATTGCACTTCCAAACGATGATAAATATGATATAACCCTACGCAAGATATCTACGCAGGGGGGTGTAACATGATTAAACGTTTACTTGTTTTTGTCGTTGGTGGCCTGTTTATGTTGTCTGCAAGCGGCTGCCTCGTCGCAGAAAGCACCTACCTGAAAAAAGTTGAGGAAGCCGATGGCCTCTCCAAAGAGCTTTCCGAGCTGCAGGTTGCTCACAAAAAACTTGTCCTGGAAAACAGCGAGCTGAAAGCCCGATTTAAAAGACTCACTGAAGATGCAGCTGTGTTGTCGGCTGAGAAAAAACAGCTGGAGGGACTTCTTAAGGCTAAATCAGATGTCTTATCGAAAAATATCAGTGAGTTACGCCAGCAGGTGGCTGAGCTGAAAGTTGAAAACAGTAAATTAAGTGATGATATTGCTGAAATACAGAAAGCAAAAGAAGATACGGTGAAAGAGTTAAGCGGCACCTATGAACAGCTGCTTTCCAACATGAAAAACGAGATAGCCAAGGGGCAGGTTACCATTTCAGAGCTAAAAGGTAAGCTGACGGTAAATATGGAGGCAGCCATCCTGTTTGATTCCGGCAAAGCAGATGTCAAGCCGGAGGGGCTCGATATTCTGGGCAAAATAGTTGAAACGCTAAAGAATGTCAGAGATAAAGCTATCCGGATCGAAGGGCATACTGACAACGTTCAAATTACCGGCACCCTGGTGCGAACCTTTCCGACCAATTGGGAGCTGTCTGCTGCCCGGGCCATCAACGTCTCCAAATTTCTCCAGGAGCAGGGAATTGATCCCGCCAATCTGTCGGCAGCAGCATTTGCCGAACATAAACCGGTTGCAGACAACAGTACGAAAGAGGGCCGAGCCAAGAATCGCCGGATTGAAATAACGCTGGTAGCAAAGGACTGACGTGTGGCTAAAAAACAACGGCAACAAAATATACCCAAGCCGAAAGAGTTTCACGTCACCCCGTTTGGTGCTCTAAAAGGGGTCGCTGTTTCTGAAATTGAGCCGCCTCAGCCGCCTAAACCGGTAGCGCAAAAAACGCTGGAAACATTTGAAGAGGGAGTCGACCTGTTCCTTCAGGCGGTTGAGGGTGTGCGGGCGTTCCAGCCATCCACACCCGGGCCGGTTCGAGATAATTCTCTCCCCGTGCAGAAAACAGCGAAGAAAAAAGGGGAGGAACTTCTCGTTATTGAAGAGAGTACCTTTCTTGAGGAGATCGGCAGGCTGAGGCTGGATACAAAGTTTGCGGATTCTATCCAGGATGACGGTGAACTGCAGCCGCTGGCAGGTAATCGCCTCCGGCAGGTGAAGCGCGGTGTTGTTTCCGTCAGCCACCAGTTGGACCTCCATGGCCTGACGCGTGAGGAAGCTCTGGCAGCGTTGCCGAAATTTGTGCTCTCCGCGCAGAAAAAAGGCCAGAAAGCTGTCCTGGTTATCACCGGAAAAGGAAACCACTCTCCTGAAGAACCGGTGCTTCACCAAGCCGTGGCCTCGTGGCTGCGCGATGCAGGGCGGACAACAGTGCTTGAATTCGCTCCTGCCCCCCGCGAAATGGGTGGCAGCGGAGCGTATGTGGTGTTTTTGCGGCAACTGCCTCCGTCTGCATAATCAACGCTTTCTGTTTTGCCGTATGAGTCGTCTGCCCATTGACAGCATATCCAAGGCATTGTATACAAAACAAACTCTCAACAACGAAAGGAACAGCACCATGATCACGCATATCGTATTTTTCAAACTTGCCGAGCCAACCACGGAAAATCTGGAGGCTACCAAAAACAAGCTGCTCAGTATGGACGGTAAAATCGACCTGCTCCGTCATCTCGAAGTCGGGGTGGATGTGATCAGGTCAGAGCGTTCATTCGATATCGCTCTTACGACCAGATTCGATTCCCTTGAAGAGCTGCAGGCCTATCAGGTCCATCCGTATCACGCCGGAGAAGTCGTTCCGCACATGAAGGCGGTCTGCTCGGCTATTGCCGCAGTTGATTATGAATGTTAACCCGATTCTGTATACATTTTTATCTTGACGAAACATACTCCTATGCGTAAAATCCGGTTCTACTTTCGTCCGCACAGACCTGTTTTTGCGTAAAATACTGATATTGTTAAAAATATCCGGAATTAATAGTGCCGCTAAGGTTTTCACCAGCACATACCATGTGACTGTAAACACAAAAATAAACAGGAGGTAGTAGATGTCAGATTACGGAACTCTGCAAGACCGCGTACAGTGTAAATCCCTTATGAGCAAGGTTATGACAGCCGAGCAGACCATCCCTTTCTTTAAACACGGAATGAATCTGGGTTGGTCAGGCTTTACTCCGGCTGGATATCCCAAAGTTGTGCCTATTGCTTTGGCGGAACATGTCGAGAAGAACAACCTGCAGGGCAAACTCAAGTTCAATCTGTTCATTGGGGCTTCCGTCGGTGCCGAGACAGAGGATCGCTGGGCCGTTAACGATATGATCGACCGCCGCTGGCCGTACCAGACCGGCAAGAACATCGCCGCCGGCATCAATCAGGGTCGCATCCGTATGGGTGACAAGCACCTTTCCCTGTTTGCCCAGGATCTTGGTTACGGTTTCTACACCAAGGATTCCGAAAGCGGTAAACTCGATCTTGCTATTATTGAAGTATCCGCCATCAAGGAAGACGGCAGCCTGGTACCAACCTCCTCCTGCGGCGTTATTCCTGAGATTCTTATGATCTGTGACCGGATCATCATTGAAGTCAACACCGGACAGCCTTCCTTTGAAGGTATTCACGATCTGCTGACACCTGCTCTGCCGCCTAATCGTCAGCCGTTCAACATTGTCACTGCCGGCTCCCGCATCGGCTCCACCTCGATTCCATGCGATCCGAGCAAAATTATCGCCGTTGTCGAATCCAAGCTTCGTGACCAGGGGCGCGCTTTTGCTGAGCAGGACGACACATCCGAAGCGATTGCCGGCCATGTTATCGAATTTTTCACTCAGGAAGTGAAAGCCGGTCGTCTGCCGAAAAACCTGCTGCCGATCCAGTCCGGCGTCGGCTCTATCGCCAATGCCGTTATCGGTGGTCTGGCAAAAGGTCCCTTCTCTAACCTGTCCGTCTACACCGAGGTGCTCCAGGACACCATGCTCGACCTGTTTGACTCCGGCAAACTGGATCACGCCTCATCCTGCTCGCTCTCGCTCTCAGCATCTCCGGGATTCCCGAAATTTTTCGAAAACATGGACAAATATTTCGACAAGATTACTCTGCGTCCGCTCTCGATCTCCAATGCACCGGAGCCGATTCGCCGTTTGGGTTGTATCGCCATGAATACCCCGGTTGAAATTGATATTTACGCACATGCCAACTCCACTCTGGTTGGCGGTACCCGTATGATCAACGGCCTGGGTGGGTCCGGAGATTTCCTGCGTAACGGCTACCTGAAGATGATGCATACTCCCTCTTCACGTCCGTCAAAAACAGATCCGAACGGCATCTCCTGCGTTGTGCCGCACTGTTCCCACATCGACCACACCGAGCATGACCTTGACTGCGTCATCACCGAGCAGGGCCTGGCCGACTTGCGCGGTGTGGCACCCAAGGAGCGGGCACGCCTGATTATCGAGAAATGCGCCCATCCGGAATACAAGGATCAGTTAACAGAGTATCTCAATATTGCAGAAGCTGACTGCCTTAAACGTAAGGTCGGTCATGAGCCGCAAATGTGGGATCGCGCCTTCAAAATGCACCTCAACCTTGAGCGGAACGGCACTATGAAGCTGAAAAACTGGGACGTTAAAGTCGACCTCTGTGAAGACTAAGGTTGAACATGTAACCAGATAAGCAGTAACGGCTGGAGCGGGGAATAAGGTGACTTATTCCCCGCTTTTCGTATGAGCCTTGGGATGGGACTTGTCGTAGACCTCCATCAAGCGGTCGATGCTGACATGGGTGTATTTCTGGGTAGTTGAGAGAGACGCGTGACCAAGCAGTTCCTGAATGGCACGCAGATCAGCGCCTCCTTCCAGCATGTGGGTAGCGAACGTATGCCTGAGCGTATGCGGTGAAATCCTTTTGAAAGCGGCAATCCTCATGACATGGGTATCGACGACACGCGCCACGCTGCGACGGTTGATCCGCTCTCCGCGACTGTTGAGAAAAAGAGCTCCGGAGCGTGAATCCTCTTCCCGCTGCTCAAGATATGCACTTACCGCCTCCAGAGCTCTGCTGCCAACCGGGACGATGCGTTCCTTCCCCCCCTTGCCGGTCACCCTGACCATGCCGGCGGCCAGATCAAGCTCTCCGATATTGAGGCCCGTTAGCTCTGAAACACGGAGACCGCTTGAGTAGAGCAGCTCTAACAGAGCCCGGTCGCGCAGGGCGTATTTCTGCTCTCCGCCCGGCGCCTTCATGAGAGTGGTGGTTTGGTCGATATCGAGATGAAACGGGAGGCGTTGTTCTTTCTTTGGGGTAGCTATCAGTTCGGCCGGATTCCTGGCCAGTATGCCACGGCGTACCAGAAAACGGAAAAAGGAGCGGATTGCGGCCAGCTTGCGACCAATGGAACTTTTTTTGGTATCCTTTGATAACCCCGCCAGGTAGCGTCTGAGAAACAGGTGGTCAACATCATCTGCCGAGACGTCTTCCCCCTTCTCTGCAACGGCGAACTTCAGCAACTGCGCCAGATCGCTGCCATACGCCGCAGAAGTATGCACGGAGACAGCCCGCTCGGTTTGGAGATAGAGTGCGAACAGTTGTATCTGCTGCGCTAATGGAGTCATATCCGGTCTCGAGGAATTACTCGAAAACCGGTAATCCGGTTTTCAGTATCCAGCTTTTGATGCTCTCCCGGTAGGCCCACTCCTGACGATAGGAGACAGTTTTGACTCTGTTTGACGGCAGAATGTAATAGTCAAACTCCGCAATCGCATCACCAGAGTTGTTTTCCGGGAGATATTTGGAAGTGACGATACGATAATCGGCAACAGTGAGACCCCGTTTTTTGAGGGATTTGGCCTGTTTCAGGTACTGGTCGCGCAACTCAGGATCAATGTAGGTCATGCCGGCAGTTTCAATTTCCTGCCAGCGCAGCATCCGGTTATAGGATTTAACGCTCCGGTCAAACTCCTCACCCACACCGGCCTGGTTAGCTGCTGAGCAGGCGGTCAACATCAGGCATGAAACCAGCATTATTTTATGTGCCAGCCATCGCATCATTTTTTCTCCTTTTTACTCGGTACGAATATGATATAAGGAACCGTCTGGCATTTCTAATGGGAGTACTTAATTATGCACACAGTTATACAGTGGCTGCTGAACACAATAGGGGCCATGGGCTACCCAGGCATACTGCTGCTGATGGCCATGGAAAGTTCTGTCTTCCCCGTGCCGAGCGAATTTGTCATGCCGCCGGCCGGATATCTGGCTTTCCAGAGCAAAATGAACATGGCGCTTGTCATCCTCTGCGGAACCTTTGGCAGCCTCATAGGTGCGTACGCTAATTATTTTGTTTCTCACTATCTCGGTCGTCCGCTGATCCTTAAATATGGGAAGTACGTACTTATCCCGCCTGATAAATTTATCCGGGTGGAGCACTTTTTTCTGAAGCATGGTGAAATCTCCACCTTTATCGGTCGACTTCTCCCGGTAATCCGTCACTTAATCTCAATTCCGGCCGGTGTGGCAGGGATGAATCATTTCAAGTTTACCCTGTACACCCTTCTTGGCGCCGGTATCTGGTGTACCATCCTGACACTGATCGGTTATGCTATCGGCGAGAACCAGCGGCTGATCGTTCAATATTCGCATAAAGCGCTGCTCTGGGTTGTCCTGTTCAGTGCCGTTTTAGTAGCACTCTACGTCTGGCGACTGCGAAGACGTGCCAGTAAAGCTTAATTCGTAGCAGAAGGCAATTTTTTTTGGAGGAAGCACCATGCAGATGAAGCGTATCGACCGAATTCAGTATGTTGACGTGGAATTCCCCGGGTCAACATGTTCAGTACAAGGATTTACCACCCGCCATGAAGGTGTGTCACGTCCTCCTTACAACTCCCTTAATCTGGGTATGAATACTCAGGACCAGCAGGCTACGGTCGAAGGGAATCGCAGTCTTCTTGCCCGTGCTTTCGGTATCAACCAGGAAGCGCTTGTGACTCCCCGGCAGGTACATGGCAGTGACATTCTGGTTATCAACGAACTAAATGAAGATTACAGCCATTTTCTCTCTGTGGAGGGGGATGCCGTCATTACCAACCAGCCGAACGTCATGATAGGTGTCTGCGTGGCAGACTGCGTCCCCGTCTTGCTTTGCGACATAGAAAAAGGTGTAATCGCCGTTGTTCATGCGGGCTGGAAAGGCACCGCGGCCGGTCTGATTGCCAAAACTGTGGCCGGAATGAAATCCGAATTCGGCTGCAATCCGGGCAATATTCAGGCTGCAATCGGTCCGTGTATCCAAAAATGCTGTTACGAAGTTGACGAACCGGTCAGGAAGGCATTTCAGCAGAGCGACATAGATTGGGACTCATGCGCAGAGTCAAAGAGTCCCGGCAAGTGGCACCTTGATCTGAGTGCCGCTAACCGGGAACTGTTACTGTTTGCAGGGCTTTCGAATGCTTCGATTCAGGTGTCAGATCAATGTGTCTGCTGCCATAGTGAACAGTTTTTCTCCTATCGCCGGGACAAGGACGAGTCGGGACGACAGATGGGGTTTATCATGTTAAAGGCGGTTTGTGGTTGACGGTTTAAGCCAATAGCCACAAACCGGGAACGGAATTTCATATGCTCGCAAAAGTATTCAGCAGTGCCCTGATCGGTATTGATGCAATTCTGGTGGATGTCGAGGTTGATCTCGCCCCGGGGCTCCCTGCCTTTGCCACGGTCGGGCTGCCGGATGGAGCAGTCAAGGAGAGCAAGGACCGCGTCAAGGCGGCGCTGAAGAACTCAGGCTATGATTTTCCGGCCCGTCGTATCACCGCCAACCTGGCCCCGGCTGATATTAAAAAAGAGGGAACCGCCTACGATCTGCCGATTTCAATCGGTATTCTGGCCGCCACCGGTGTTGTCAAAGGGCCGCGACTTCATGAATATATTCTTCTCGGAGAGCTGTCACTCGATGGTGGACTCAAGCCGATTCGTGGGGCGCTATCGATGGCTGTTGCCGCCAGACGCGCCGGTCTGGCCGGCCTGATCCTGCCGGCAGAAAACGCCCCCGAGGCGGCGGTCGTTGAAGGAATAGATGTCATCGGCGCCACCACTCTTTCCCAGGTTGTCGAATTTTTGAGTGGTCGTGAGATCATCGAATCGAGCCGGGTTGACCTTCAGGCGCTATTCGCCAGCGGGTGTGAATATGGAGAGGATTTCAGCGAGGTTAAGGGACAGGAGCATGCCAAGCGTGCCCTCGAAATAGCCGCGAGCGGTTCTCATAACATACTCATGATCGGCCCGCCTGGCTCCGGAAAGACGATGATCGCGCGTCGCATCCCGACCATCCTGCCGCGCATGTCCTTTGACGAGGCGATAGAAACTACAAAGATATTCAGTGTCAGCGGCATGCTGGAAAAGGAACGGGCTCTGCTGGCCGTCAGACCGTTCCGCTCCCCGCATCATACGATTTCTGATGTCGGTCTGATCGGAGGAGGCACAACACCAAAGCCGGGTGAAGTCTCGCTTGCTCACAATGGGGTACTTTTTCTCGACGAACTCCCTGAATTCAAGAAGAATGTTCTCGAGGTTCTGCGGCAACCGCTTGAAGATGGTAAAGTCACAATCTCCCGCTCGCTGCTCTCGCTCACCTACCCGGCACGGGTCATGCTGGTGGCCGCCATGAATCCCTGTCCCTGCGGTTATTTATCCGATCCTACTCACCCCTGCACCTGCACTCCGGTTGCCATTCACCGCTACCGTTCCCGCATTTCCGGCCCGCTGCTTGACCGTATCGACATCCACATCGAAGTACCGGCGGTTAAATACCGCGACCTCGCCGACCGTGGCGAAGCCGAAAGCTCGGCAGCAATCGCCAGGCGTGTGGAACAGTCCCGTGAAATCCAGCTGGAACGCTACAAAGGGACCAAAATCCACTGCAATGCCCAGATGACGCCACGCTTCATCAAGAAATACTGCGAACTGGACGCCAGTGGCAACCGCATGCTGGAGCTGGTCACCGATCGTCTCGGTTTCTCCGCCCGTACTTACACCCGTATCCTCAAGGTAGCCCGCACGATTGCCGATCTTGATGGCAGCGCGACGATCCATGAGCAGCATATTGCCGAGGCGATTCAGTACCGGAGTCTGGATCGGAAGCCGAGTTGAATCCAGGCGACAGAACTATTTGACCTCTACCCGGAATTCCCCGGGTACTTCTGGATCATCACCCTGAACTGCTTCAGGAGTTGTGCAGTCTTCAGCACTGACTCGTGGAGGAAATGCTGTTGAGGAATATACCGCCTTTACCACGATAGTATCAGAGGAGATATTTATAATGGATCCCTCATACCTCTATAGCGCCCGCATCAATGAAAGCTTTGACGAAGATCAGGCCGAGATCGTTTCAATACTGAAGCGGGAACTGGCAAAGCAGCCGGGATATGAGGTGCAGCTGATAAATTATTACAAAGGCCTGCCGGTTTCATACCCTGCACAGCTTATTGGAATAGAACGGGATATAATTGAGTTGGATATTTATCCACAGCAGGCGGTTGTTTTGGCCGAGCAGCACTGTACCTTCGTCAGATGCGATGCCTTACGGCATGATCTCTTCGCACATGTTCAGTATGTGAATATCCGAAGGCGCGCGGCTTCATTGAGGAAATACTGCTATGTCGAAATAATGGCGGAGAGACGAAACTATATCAGGCTTGATTTGGATCCGCATAAACATGCGCTGATACGGACAGCGGACGGAGTGATTAAGGGAATGCTGACCGAACTGGCAATAAACGGGGCATGTGTAAAAATTGAACAGCCAAGCACGCTTGAAATTAATGATGAAATAACACTCAGTTTCAAGATGCACGGCATTATGCGTAAGGACGTTGATTATACGGTGAAGACAGAGGCCAGACTCGTTGGAATTACAGGGGACGCGCTGCCGAGATACTACCGCTTCAGAATTACACCTGACAAGATTCTGGACCGGTTCCTGGCGCAATATCTTTTTCAGAGACAGATAGAAATCATCCGGGAAATAAGAGACATAACAGAAGTCTACATAAACGACCGCTAAGCCTTGAACGCTTCCGCAATCAGGCCGTCCTGCTCGATTTTGTGCATCCGGTGCGATCCCGTCGCCGGGGCAGCAGCCGAAGGTCGCCCGATGTAGGTCAGATCCCCGCCGCACAACTTTTCCAGATCGTGCCTCAAAAAACTCCACGCCCCCATATTGGCAGGCTCTTCCTGAACCCAACGGCAAATTTTCGCATTGCTGTACCGGGAGAGTGCGGCGCTCACCAGATCTCCCCTCAGCGGGTAGAGCTGTTCCACCCGTACGATGGCGACATCCTCGCGCTGTTCCCGTTCACGCTGTTCCCGCAGATCGTAATAGACTTTGCCGCTGCAGAGCAGAACGGTTGTGACCGAGGCACTGACGGCCCCTTCCGTCAGTATTTCATGGAACGATCCTTCGGTGAGTTCAGTGAGATCGGATACGCAGACGGGATGGCGCAGAAAACTTTTCGGCGTAAAGACGATCAATGGCTTGCGAAACGGAAGATGCACCTGGCGCCGCAGCAGGTGAAAAAGCTGGGATGGGGTGGACGGATTGGCCACCAGTAGGTTGTTCTCGGCACAAAGTTGCAGATAGCGCTCGATTCGGGCACTTGAATGTTCGGCTCCCTGACCTTCATACCCGTGCGGGAGAAGCATGACCAGACCGCAGGAACGGTCCCATTTGGTTTCCCCCCCGGCTATAAACTGATCGATGATAACCTGCGCTCCATTGGCAAAATCACCGAACTGGGCCTCCCAGAGGACCAGCGGTTTTGGTGATGACGCAGCATACCCATATTCAAAACCGAGAACCGCATTTTCTGAGAGCAGGCTGTCATACACGGAAAATCGCGCGGTCGTTTCCAGAAGCGCGGTTAGCGGCGTATGAGTAGCGCCGGTCTGAATGTCGTGAAGCACCGCATGGCGATGATTGAAGGTGCCGCGTCGGCAGTCCTGACCGGATAAACGGATATCGATGCCTTCCGAAAGCAATGTGGCGTATGCAAGCGTCTCGGCATTGCCCCAATCAATAGCGGTACCGTTTTTGACGGCCTGGAGACGTTTCTGAACCAGAGTGGCAATTTTCGGGTGCGGAGTAAAACCGCCCGGCAGCGTAGCCAGCTGTTCCGACAGATAGAGGAGCTGTTCCTGTCCGACGTTGGTGGCAATCGTTACCGGCGAATAGTTGCGCGCGATCCCCTGCCAGTCTGATTTAAAGCCGAGCCCCACCGTTTCAGGAGGTGATTCAAGCGCCGTCTGCAGTATGGCGTTCACTTCGAGTTCCATGGCATCCGGAATCTCCGCTGCCAGACCATCGGCACGAAGCCGATCCGCGTACAGCTTGTGTACGGGGGGGTGTTTTTTGATCCATTCGTACATCTGCGGCTGAGTGAAGGCCGGTTCATCGCCTTCGTTGTGCCCGTGACGGCGATAGCAGTTTATCTCCACCACCACATCCCGGCCAAAGGTCTGCCGGTACTCAAGAGCAACCCTGGCAACATGGGCAACCGCCTCAGGATCTTCACCATGCAGATGGAATACCGGCACCATCAGCATCTTGGCCATATCGGTGGCGTAATGGGTGGAGCGGGCATCGGCCGGCAGTGTCGTAAAGCCGATCTGGTTGTTCAGCACGACATGGATGGTGCCGCCCGTTCCATACCCTTCCAGCTGCGAAAGGTTGAGGGTCTCAGCCACCATGCCCTGACCGGCGAATGCGGCGTCTCCATGGACAAGCACCGGCAGCAGCTGCTTTTTGCCGTCAGGCCCGCGGCGATCCTGACGCGCGCGGCATTTACCCTCAACAACAGGATCCACCGCCTCCAGATGGCTCGGATTAAATGCCATGGTAAGATGCATCCGCGAACCGTCAGCGAGAATCCGGTCCTGGTCGAACCCCTTGTGATACTTGACGTCACCCTCCCCGACAAAACCGAGTTCCTGATTATCGGCAAACTCGGCGAAGATAGCGGATAACGGTTTGCCGATAACATTGGCCAGCACATTAAGCCTGCCTCGATGGGACATACCGAGAATCAGCTCTTTAATTCCGGAGAGCGCAGAGCCCCGGACAACCTGCTCGAGAAAGACGATCAGCGCTTCGCCCCCTTCGAGGGAGAAACGTTTCTGGCCGATAAAGCGCCGATGCAGGAATGCTTCGAAGAGAGCGGCATCAATCAGCTGTCTGAGAATCGCCTGCCGGTCACCCAGAGTGAACGGGTGTCTGTTGGAGGTCGGTTCCATTCGCTCTTTGAGCCACTGTCGTTCCGCCGGTTCCTGAATATACATGAATTCAACGCCGATGGAGCGGCAGTAGGTCTCACGGAGGCTTGCGACGATCTCGCGCAGTGAGGCCCGCTGCAGATGGAAATCGGGGTTTATGAAAACGGTATCGAGATCGTTGTCATCCAGATCAAAATTATGAAGGTCCAGCAATGGATGAGAGAGGGCGCATGGTTTGAGGGGGTCGGTGCAGGCGAGCAGATGGCCGATGTCGCGGTAGCGACCGATAAGTAATGCAACTCCGGACTGCTTTTTGGAACAGTCAACGCACGATTGCCGCTCCGGAACAGGCCCCGGTCGGCGCTTCTCCCCCTCGGCCAAAGAAAATCCGCTGAAAAATGCCTGCCAGGTGACATCCAGTTGGGTAGGGTCATCAAGCCAGAGCTGGTACTGGCTTTCCAGCCAGTCGGGGGTAACATTTTCAAAAAAGTTCATAGTCATGTCCGTTCACACGCGTTATTGGCAACAGATGAGAGTAGATAGCCGAACAAAATAGTACCAGACTATCCCTGTTTATCCAGTTAATTGTCAATTACAATAGTTCTCGCCGCCTTGATTTTATTCTTGATTCAGCTTTGAATACGTCTGTATGCGTAGAAAGGCCGGAGGGTGGAAGTTCCAACCGCTCCGGCCGGGTAGTGCACGGTTCCTGTTAATCCAATTCTAAATCAAGGCACTATCTTCGTTGGCTCGTCTTCGGTTCCTCAACATACTGGTTGTATGCCTTCGGCGTCTCAATCCTCGCCGCCTTGAGATCACTCTTGATTTATAATTGGAATTACTTCTTGATCATTTCTATTTCGAGAGTAATGGTTATTTCTTCTCCTACAGCAACCCCTCCGGTTTCAAGAGCCGCATTCCAGACCAGACCAAAGTCCTTGCGATTGATCTTGGTGGTGGCCGTTGCGCCGCGACGGATGTTGCCCCAGGGATCTTTGCTCTCCTTGGTGGGGCCTTCGACATCAAGCACCACCTGTTTGGTCACGCCATGCAGGGTCAAATCGCCCGTTACTTTCAGATTATCCTTCCCGTCCTTGACGACTTTCTTTGATACAAAGGTCATGGTCGGGAATTTGGCTACATCAAAGAAGTCTGCGCTGCGCAGGTGTTCGTCTCTCTTTTTGACATTGGTATTGATGGAATTGGTGTCGATACTGACTTCAACCTTTGACTTGGTGATGTCTTTGTCATCGATCTCGACGGTACCGGTATGTTTCTCGAAGCTTCCTTTCACATTGGACACCATCAGGTGACGAACTTTGAACCCGACATTTGAGTGGTCGGGGTCGATGGTCCAGGTTGT
>CAJAFV010000040.1 GCA_903939115.1 uncultured Geobacteraceae bacterium | reverse complement strand
ACCCTGACCGGCTTCCCCAATGAATATTCGCAGGTGCTCCTCAATCTGCTGGCCAATGCCAGGGATGCCATCAAGGAGTCCGCTGTTCCGGAAGGGAGAATTACCATTCGCCTCTATCTGCAGGATGGTCAGGGCATTGTTGCCGTCAGCGATAATGGCGGCGGCATCGACAGCGCGGTAATTGACAAGATTTTTGAACCCTACTTCTCGACAAAGGAGATGGGTACCGGCATCGGCCTGTATATGTCAAAAATGATCGTTGAACGGAACATGAACGGCACTATTACCGCACACAATATCGAAGGGGGCACCGAATTCATCATCGGTACACCCCTGGCAGGGACCGCGTCATGCTGACAGACATACTGAATAAGCTCGATTTCAGCGAGGCAGATTCTCTGTCACTCACTCGCCTGTCGATATACATTGCCCTGTCGTACGCTCTGCTGGGAGCATTCGGCCTCATGCTGGCCATCGGCCCCGGTTACGCCAGCCCGATATTTCCTGCTGCCGGCCTTGCGTTAGCGGTTACGCTGCTGTCCGGGCGCCGGGCGCTACCAGGAGTGTGGCTCGGCTCGGTTGCCATAAATACATTCGTCCCCCTGCTGCACGGGTCATTGATCCCCACCACTGCGGCACTGGCGCTTCTGATCGCCTGCGGTGCAACCGCTCAGGCATGGATCGGGTCCTGGCTGGTAAACCGCTGGCAGAAATCTGGCTGGCGCAACCTTGAACGTGAATTGGACGCCCTCATCTTTCTGCTGCTCGGGGGCGTACTCTCCTGCCTGCTGTCGGCGGCTGTCGGCGTAACCGCTCTGTACGCAGCCGGCGTTATAAAGTCGACCGATTACATCTATTCCTTCTGGAACTGGTATGTCGGCGACACTCTGGGCGTTCTTATCTTTGCACCGCTGATGTTACAACTGCTCAAAAGGACACCGGAAAAATGGCCCGATTGGAAGCGCTTTGCATTCGTGCCGATGCTGTTGATAACGGGGCTGCTCTGGCTGGCTTTTTACGGTTCAAACCTCTTGATAGCAAAGGAGCAGGAATCCCGGCTGAAATCTGATTGCGAAGCCATGACAAAACGGATTGCCGACCGCCTGCTGACGCACCGCGAGGTTCTTGCCTCCCTGCATAATTTCATCAAGGCCACGCCCGGTTTCAGCTTCAGGCAGTTCGAACTCTTTACCAGAATCACCCTGCAGGACAACCCGGACATTTTTGCGCTGAGCTTCAATGATCTGGTCGCCATTGAGCAGCGACCGCTCTACGAGCGTAACATGAGCGGCCTGACGCCGGGGGGGGCGTTCCGGATTACTGAACGCGACAGCCAGCGAAATCTGATACGCGCCGCTCAGAGACCGGAATACGTGGCTGTTCGCTTTATCGTGCCACTGGCCGGCAATCTGCCGGCCGTGGGGTTCGACATAAATTCCGAACCGATTCGCCGGGACGCCATCAACCGGGCCAGAGCAGCGCAAAGCATGGCGGTAACCGCACCGATCCAGCTGGTGCAGGAACAGAAAAAACGGGTCGGCGTCCTTGAGCTTATGCCGGTTCTGGACAATCCCGAAAATGTCGTTGGAGAGCAAAAAGCCCCGCTCCTGTTGGGATTTGCCGTGTCGGTCGTCAAGGTTGACGAGATGATCGAAATAGCCACCCGGGGCCATATGCCGGCCGGGCTGCTGTTTTGGGTAACCGACCCGCATGCGCCCAAAGGCAAAGAACAGCTCTACCGCTCCGACGCGGTGATCAGTGACAACAGCTTTTCCGACCGGGCTGGAGACTGGAAAACGGAGTTGCGCATGGGTGACCGCACCTGGGAATTTACCGCCCGAGCTACCGGAGTGTACCTGCAGCATCACCGCCCTTTCCTCGCCTGGATTGCAGGAGCGATCGCAATCTTCTTCACCGGTCTGATCCAACTGCTGTTTATCGGCATGAACGGGCGGATGAACGAGAGCAGGCGCACGAACAATGCGGTAAACGCCTATCTTGACAAACTTTTCAACGACACCAATGTTCCCATAATCGTGTGGGACAGCAATTTCAAAATCACCCGCTTCAGCCGGGCGTGTGAGATACTCAGCGGGCGGAGCGCCGCAGAGGTACTCTCAAAGGATATCGCCACCGTCTTTACCGGCAGCGCCAGGGACAGCTCCCTGGAACTTTTCAAAAAAAATGTAACCGGCGAACAGTGGGAGTCTGTTGAATTGCCGGTCATGCACGTTAACGGCATCGTCAGCACGATTCTATGGAACGCATCCGCAATTATTGGTGATGACGGCGTGACTCCGGTGGCGACAATAGCCCAGGGGCATGACATCACAGCGCGTAAACAGGTGGAAGATGAACTACAGCAGCGGACGCACGAACTGGGAGATACGAACGTGCAGCTGGAACTCGAAGTGGCGGAACGAAAGCGGACACAGGAAGATCTGGCAGAAAAACAATCACAGCTGGAAGCGCTCAATCGTTCCCTGCAGATCCGCATTGATGGGGCGGTCACCGAAATCCGCCAGAAGGATCAGGTCATGATCAGTCAGAGCAGACAGGCAGCCATGGGAGAGATGATCGGCAATATTGCCCATCAGTGGCGGCAGCCGCTCAATGCCCTCGCCATGGTACTCGGCAATATCAAGTCGGCGTTTCAGTACAATGAACTCACTGAGCAGTATCTTGACAAAGCGGTCGACACCGGTGATCGCCTGCTCCAGAAAATGTCAACCACCATCAATGATTTCAGCAATTTTTTCCGGCCGGACAAAGAGATCCTCCACTTTTCCGCGCGAGAACAGATCAACCACGCCGTGGCACTGGTGGAGACCAGCCTGATAAACCAGAATATTTCAGTGTACCTTGATGCCCCGCAGGATCTGACCCTGACCGGCTTCCCCAATGAATATTCGCAGGTGCTCCTCAATCTGCTGGCCAATGCCAGGGATGCCATCAAGGAGTCCGCTGTTCCGGAAGGGAGAATTACCATTCGCCTCTATCTGCAGGATGGT
>CAJAFV010000039.1 GCA_903939115.1 uncultured Geobacteraceae bacterium | reverse complement strand
TCACGGCAAGTTGCGAGATAGTTTCCTTGGCTAATTCACGCATGACGATTAAGCCCAGGTTATCGGCTATGGCGTTGAGCAGCGTCAGTTCTTCCGGCACGAATGCCCGCTCCTCAAGACAACAAACCGTCACTTTCCCAACTTTATTGTCTTGAGCAATTATTTCCTGAGCCAGGATCCAGGGCGTTTCTTCGAAGCGTGCCGTCTGGAAGCTTTTGCCGCCGATTTCGATGCATGCCTCTGTTATGTCGGGAAACACCCAGGCCGGAGGGATGCGCATAACGGCCCGTTTGAATAGCTCGTCAAACGAAATGCCTGGATCATTTAACAGAGAGATGATGCTATACAGACAGCCAAGCTCTTTGTTTCTTTCTTGGAGTGCATGTTCAGCCCGCTTGCGCTCGGTGATGTCTTCCATGGCCAGCAGGATAATGTGTGAACAGCCATCAAGATTCCAATGATTATCATGGAAAGTAGCTTCATCGGTCTACGCTTTGCATTATTACGTCTGATGTTCACCGTCCCTTGCGTGTTAGCGGCAGGATACCTAATAGAAGCAATATTGCCTGTGGATGTAGTTGTCGTAACGGCAGAGCAGGTTTGAAAGGGGAATAGGACAATATGTGACAATCGGCTTTGAAAATTGACCCAGCATGGGCACCTCCTGATAGTGCTTTGTAAGATTGGACGTCTTTCCAAGCATATCGGAAGGTTTTTGTATCCGTTGATTCAGGGGGTGCCTTTTAGATGATTATCAAACTTGAAATTCGGTTCATATCATGGCGGCCGGATGGGATTAAAAGTGTTAAGGTAAAATAGAAAACTGGCGCTCTGTGTTGAGTCATCAGGCACATATATGAGGTGATGGTTAGTATACCATCAATAATGTGACCGTAATCACCGTATACATTTATGGATTTGATACTGTGTGTTCACGATGATGAAATTTAGTTTGAAAAAAGTTCCTCATCTTGATCTTACAAAACTGAATAATCACCGAAAAGGCACGATCCGGGGAACCGGATTTCGCAAAGCCACCTACCCAGAACGGGATGAGGAGCTGTCGAAGTGGTAGCAGCCATTGCATATGCAACGGCAAACTTGGACCCGCCTTTTTCAACAAAGAGGCGGGTTTTTTATTTGTACTCACAAAAACACGAGGAGGAACGTATGAACTCATCAGTAGATGGCGTAAAGAGAAATAAAGTATGGCATGTACCAGCATCGATTGCCACGCTTGCTATGGGTATCTATCTCGCTCTGGTCTATTTTGTCCCGTCATTCGCCCCTGAATATCACGAAGTGGTAATGGCCGGAAATGCCACAAAAATTATTCCCTACGCACTCCTACTGTTGATCGGCTCTCCGGTATTCAGCCTTTGGCACTACGTAAAATTGGATACAGACCCTGAATTTGTGGAACGGAATTACGAATAAATCTGCGTATAGCTGTAGGAATCTCATCCAGACAGAAAAGGAGACGAGGCAATGATTGTTTTATTTTGTTCAGCAATGGTAACAATTTTGAGTGTTCCGATTCTTTCTTATCACAAGCCTAATCAGAATAGCAGTGACTCTGAAGAATAGAACTGACTCTGAATCTGCTCTGCTTCAGGCAGGTAAGAATTCCGCAAATAATAATGTGTATTTTTTCAAATTGTTAGCAGTGTTTATGTGCGACTGTCTGCCAAAACAGTTTTTATCTGGACGCCAAGAATACTTTATTGATATGCTCAACAATAACAGTTAAACAACCAGAGCATATCGCTTTTTAACATGCAATGTTTGTAGCGGTTACAATACGAATATGTGTAACATATCAATATTATGTCACTTACTGTGTTGGCACACTGTATGCTAAAAAGATTAATACGATCATGTTTGGCTTGTTGTAACACTGTCTGTATTGCCCCAAACACAAAGTGTCCATTTTAGGACACCAACCCAAAAGTGGAGGAAATAAAAATGCTCACTATCATCGTTATGACTTTTCTGGCAGCAACTGTTGTAATTCTCTCTTTCCAGTTTGTCTGCTTCCTACAGTACAAGAAATCTTTCACCGTCCCTAATGCAGTAGAACCTTCTGCAAAGGGTTATTCGCTCGTTTATACCTGAAAGCGTCTATTTTCGGAGGTAACTATATGACTATTGCAATCTTATCGATATCGTTTTTAGCCGTGCTTGAGGCAACATTTGCATATCAATGTTTCGGCTACAAGAAGTCTCAATCCCAAAAGGACAGATGGCATTAGGAGAACACGCCAATGGACAAATCAACCCGACACAACCCAAGGTATAATGTAATATCAATGCGCATCAGCGAAGAAGAACGCAAACGCCTTGATGATATTGCAGCAAGGTGCAAAATGAATGTTTCAGACATCATGCGCGTTGCTTTTGAGAATTATACAACCACTATTCACTAACACCGGAATAGAAATTAAAATGAAATGCTCACTATGTAAGTTATTGCTGAACGGGGAACCCTTTGAGAGTTCCCCGTTTGTTTTTGTCAACTTGGCTCTTTTTTCCCAACATCTCGAAAAGGTAAATTAACTGAGCCGAATTTTTTTAAATGGCTCTCACATGAGTTATTCGTCATCACTGGCTGGTGCGTAACTGACTTTAAAGCCATAATAGTAGCCATTATAGACTTGAAATCGGCACTCAATCAGTTCAGCGTATATGCATGAAGGCAGAATTCCTTATTAGGGTTGCATATTTGTTAGATCAGGAAAAAACATGGCAAGATTCAATATAAAATTCTCATTTCTGGTTGTTTTCGTTCAGCTTTTAATTTCCGGTCATGCTTTTGCCAGCGACATCAGAATTGGTGTACTGAACATCCGGGGGCCTGAAGACGCCGCAACATACTGGAAACAGATTGCAGACCATCTTAATGCCGGGATGGGGGATCACCATTTCGTCATTGTTCCTCACAGCTACCAATCCATGGAAAAAGCCGTTGCGGATGGACAACTGGAATTTGCGGTAGTCAATCCTGCTCAGTACATCGAACTGGAGGTAAAATACGGGGTTTCCCCCATTGCCACTCAAATCGGCCATGTTGGGCTGGTCGAATCTTCATACTTTGGTACGGTCATCTTTACCAAAGCAGACCGGACTGACATTGTATCACTGTCAGATTTGAAAGGTAAATCACTCATAACAGCAAGCAAGACCGCATTTGCCTCATGGATAGTCACCCGTGATGAACTGAAACGTCAGGGTGTCCCTCCTGAAAAACTGGCATCAGTCAAGTTCGCCGGTTCATCAGCCGACAAAGTGGTCATGGCCGTAAAGAACGCGGAGGCAGATTCCGGTTCAGTTCGTACTGGTGTTTTGGAACAATTGACCCGGGAGGGAAAAATATCGCTGACGGAATTCCGTGTTCTCAATCAGAAGCATATGGAAGGTTTCTCATTTCTGCTCAGTTCAGAATTATACCCTGAATTTGCCTTTGTCCGTGTGAAGCATACAGACAGGCGTTTGACTAACCATGTCGCTGCCCTTTTACTAATCATGCCGCACGACAAACCGACCATCCGCTATCCCAACCAAATTGGTTGGACCGTTCCCGACAGTTACGAGAAGGTTCGCAAGCTGTTGCAGGAATGGCGCATGCCCCCGTATGAAAATTACGGCAAGGTGTCCTTTCGTGAGGCGGTCCGGCAGCACTGGATTAGCATCTCTCTGGCATTCATCTCTTTCGTGTCATTACTACTGGTTGCCTATCTCAGCTTGAGCAATAAAAAGCGCAGGAATAAATACAACATCCTTAAAGAGGCCAAACAAAAGCTTGATCTTATTGAAACCATGATCCAGGCCACCCCGGATGCGGTATTCATAAAAGACAAAAAGGGACGTTACGTTTTTGTAAACCCGCCGGCAGCTACAATATTCGGGATGTCATCCGAGGATATTATCGGTAAAACCGCCTCTGAACTTTTTCAGCCGGAAGTGGCCAAGGCAATTGTGGATGGCGATAGTACGGTACTATCCAGCGCAAGCTCCTTAACCTATGAGAAACTCTATACTGCCACGGATCCGCCAAAGAATATGCTCGTTACAAAAGGGCCTATGTATGATAGCAATGGCACCATAGACGCCATTTTTGTAGTGGCAAGGGACATTACCGAACTGAAGCATTTGCAGGAGGAAATTACTAATAAGGTCGTGCAACTGGAAACCGCTCTTTCAACTGTGCAACTACTGGAGGGAATAATTCCGATCTGTTCCTACTGTAAAAAAATACGTGACGATGAAAAAAGTTGGCATCAGATGGAGTGTTATATTTCGAGTCATTCTGAAGCTAAATTCAGTCATGGTATATGCCCGGAATGTTTTGAAGAACAATTAGAAGTCATAAAAAATATGCAATAACTTCTGGTGCATCGTTATGAATTGCAATCTACATTAAACTGGTTTTCTGATTAACAGAAAAAACATTTGAATTGCTGGTAGGACCCACTTAGGGCAACTGTTACAGTTGCGGGGGAGTGCCTTATAGCAAAAATGGATACTGCAAGAAGCACGTTGGAAAAGATAAATTTTCTCAAACCAGCAAAAGAGACCGTAATTCGCAACGTCAAAGGATCAGCTCAGCCCAATTCAGAAAATTACGTGAGACCCAAGTTCAGCCGAAAAATTTGATAACACCTTCAAATACCAAGGAAAAACGGATAACCGCTAAAATCACCACTACACTCAAGCGTAGTCGTGAAATTGTAAAATTGTTACCGACTGCACTCAAGTTACCAGTTGCGTCAAAGACTGGGTCTGGCAGAATTGATCCGTCGCAACTTGGTACTCAGTTGCTTTCTGATATCAAAGGCATATTCAAGCTCAAGAAGGAATCCAAAATCCGAACACAATACTTACTCGATGTCCTTGCTGACAAAAAACCATGGTCAAAAATCTGCAACGGAAAGCCAATTGATGCGAGGAGACTATCTTCATTGATGCCCAAAGGCATACACAGCAGGGATTTGAGGTTTGCTGATGGCTCTGCTTTTAAAGGTTTCCGGAAAGAATGGTTCATAGCGACTAGCAATGCCAAAGGTAAAAACTCAAACGCAGCAGAAATTGAATAATAAATTAAGGAGTTACCTACGGGGTTAACATGTCGTATAGCCAGATGTATTTCGTGTTTGTGTTAACGTTTGATAAATAGTATTGCATTACTAATAAATGACACATAAAATAGTTTTTAAATCCTATTTGGAGTTATGCAATGCTCGATGACCTTATCCCCCTGAGCCAGACTTTCCTGAGAATCCGCAACCGCAATTTCAAGCGGTATTTTCTGCGTGACCATCCACTACCTAACCGGTTTTCGATCATCATCGGTCAACGTGGCATCGGCAAAACTACGGTCATGATCCAACATCTGCTGGAGAAGTATAATGATGACCGCTCAGGCCGTAAAGCACTCTATGTTCAGGCAGACCATTTTCTGGTAGCCCGTTCATCTCTGTACGAAATTGCCGATGAGTTCTGCAAGATGGGTGGCGAGCTGATTTGTTTCGATGAAATCCACAAGTATCCGGCATGGTCCATGGAACTGAAAAGCATCTGTGATACCTTCCCAGACTTGAAGATTATCGCATCTGGAAGCTCTGCCCTGGAGATCACAAAGGGGAGCCATGACCTGAGCAGGCGGGCCATTGTATTTCAGATGTATGGGATGTCCTTCCGCGAATTCATCGGCATGAATAACGGCATTTACTTTGAAGCACTGCCCCTTGAAAATCTATTGGCAAACCATCAGAAATCAGCGGATTCAATCGTGGCAGAGCTTGAGAAAAATGGCCTGAAGGTACTTGCACTGTTCAGAGATTACATGGAACATGGCTATTACCCCTATTTCAAAGAATATGAGGATGTGAGCCATTTCTTCATGACTCTTGAACAGAATATTCATACCACTCTCGAATCAGACCTGCCTGCCATCCACCAATCGCTCAATGGTTCCAGTATCCGCAAGATTGAAAAACTTCTTTCAATAATAGCATCTCTAGTACCTTTTACTCCGGACATGAAACATCTGAAAAACCTGTTGGGAATAGGCGATGAGCGCACACTCAAGAGCTACCTAAAATTTCTTGAAGATGCCGGAGTCATTCTGTCAGTACCAAAGAGTGGCAAGGGGCTGCGGGAAATGGAAAAGCCGGAGAAGATTTACCTGAACAACCCTAATCTCTATCACGCTCTTTCTCGCACACGTGATCCGGACATCGGTGCTATGCGGGAAACGTTCTTTATGAGTATGCTCCGCACCGCACATTCTGTGTCAGTACCTTCAAAAGGTGATTTCATGGTGGATGACTCTTTCGTCTTTGAGGTCGGGGGTAAGAACAAAGATGCAGGCCAGATCAGGGAAATTGAGAATGCCTGGTTGGCGCTGGACAATATTGAGACGGGGCATGGAAGGAGAATACCACTCTGGTTGTTCGGTTTCATCTATTGATGGGCATTCGACAATCTGGAACGATCGGCTCTTTTCATTTGAATGATAGGGAATAAAATTTCGAAGAGTATTCTCAAAATTATGCTGAGAACAAACCCCCAACGTGCTACTCAGATCCATGGTGTATATTCTTTTGGAGTCTCAACTTAATGATAGAAGACACTCTTCGCCCCTGTACTGAATCTGGTTCAGCCAGTCCAAATACCCTCCTAGAACTGGCCCAGAGGCGTATGCCTTATGGTGCTCATAAAGGAAAACTGCTGATCGACCCGCCGGAACGCTGGTCGGATTAACCAGGATGGCCATAAGGAAGAAAAATGACAAGCATTTATGATTTTCCGGTACAGACTGCAACAGGCGAGGAAAAAACTCTCGCCGAATATCGTGGACAGGTGATGCTGATTGTAAACACCGCCAGCAAGTGCGGTTTCACTCCTCAATATGCTGGGCTTGAGTCTCTGTTCAGAAAATACGCCTCACAGGGATTTGTAGTTTTAGGTTTTCCCTGTAACCAGTTCGGGGCACAAGAACCGGGCGACATCACCGAAATTCAGAACTTCTGTTCGCTGACTTACGATGTGACGTTCCCGCTGTCCACGAAAATCAACGTAAATGGCATTGATGCTGCGCCTCTCTTTCAGTATCTGAAATCCGCTGCCAAAGGTTTACTTGGAAGTGAGGCCATCAAATGGAACTTTACCAAGTTCCTTGTTGACCGAGAGGGCAATGTACTGGCACGTCACGCCCCGACTACCACGCCAGAAAGTATGGAAAGACAAATCGAAGCGGCATTACGCAAGCCTGTTCGACCGTAATAATGTGATGAGCTACTCAATAACTACTCAAGTATCTAACTTAAATATCTGCTTTAAAACTGGCTTTTGTGGCTGAGAAATGTGAATATGGGCAACCATAAGCAATAAAGAAAAAAAGGGGAATCGAAACATGTGTAAATGCGGAACGAAAGAAGAAGGTTCGAAATG
>CAJAFV010000038.1 GCA_903939115.1 uncultured Geobacteraceae bacterium | reverse complement strand
CAGCGCCTTCATATCCGGCCTTATCCGCCTGATCTCATCAAACATCTGTTTCCCGTTCATGCGCGGCATGATCAAATCCGTGATAACCAGCCCGATACCGTCTGCGTCTGCCTTAAACGTGCGCAGCGCATCCTCGCCATCTGTGGCAGTCAGCACCGTGTAGTCATGCATCGCCAGGAATTGTTGCATAAACTCCCGTATATCAGCATCGTCTTCAACAACCAAAATTGTTTCGGTCCCAGAGTATTTTTCCAGAGCGGTATCCATATTCTCTGCCGACGCCTTAATTCCCGGCAGTGAGAGCGGCAGATATATCGTGAAACCGGTGCCGTGCCCCTGTTCGCTGGAGACAGTCACATAGCCGTTGTGCTGAGAGACGATGCCAATCACCATTGCTAGTCCGAGTCCGGTCCCTTGTCCCACCTCTTTGGTGGTAAAAAACGGCTCGAAGATCTTCTTTCTGGTTGCTTCATCCATTCCCGTGCCGGTGTCGGCAGCCGTAATGACTGCGTATCTGCCCGGCGGGCCAACACCATTAACGCAGGGAAACGTGTCATTCATCTGCAGAAAATCTGTCAAAAAGGTAAATGTCCCTCCTTTCGGCATGGCATCCCGGGCGTTATTGGCCAGATTGATCAAGACCTGCTCGATCTGACCGCCGTCTACATACACAAAGAGAGAGGCGTCTTTGATATCCACCTTGAAGGTAATATTCTCTCCGATAATCCTTTTTACAAAATCTCCCACTTTGGAAACAATCACGTTCAAATTATGGTGCTCCAGCTTCATCACCTGGGTGCGACTGAACGCCATCATGCAGTGGGTCAGCTCGCCGGCCCGTTCCGATGCAGAGACTATTTTTGCCACATATACAGACAGTTGTTCTTCCGACATCATTTTCATCTGCAGCAAGCCGCAGTAACCGTTGATAATACTGAGGAGATTGTTGAAATCGTGCGCCAGCCCTCCGGCAAGCTGACCGATTGACTCCATCTTTTGTGACTGGAGCAGCTGCTCTTTGATTTTTTTGCTCTCGGTAATATCGTCATACACGCCGAGAATGCCTATTACTGTATCTGCCTCGTTGCGGAGCGGCACTTTCGACGTGCGAAGCCACATTTTACCTCGATTCGCCGTGGTTTGCTGCTCTTCGTATGAGAGTTGGGGGATTCCCGATGCCATTACCCTCCGATCACCGTCTCTGAATATCTCCGCCTGCTCCTTCCACACCATCTGAAAGTCGTCCTTGCCGATCAGATCCTCCGGACAGCCAACATCTGCATCAGCAGCAAAAGCCCGATTGCAGCCGAGATATCTCAATTCCGCATCCTTCCAGAAAATGCGCACCGGCACTGTGTCTAAAACGGCATGGAGCATCTTGTTGGCGGCTTCGGCGGCATCTTTGGACTGGATCAACTCCATTTCCATCCGTTTGCGAACACTTATGTCCGTGACAAATACCGTTACACCTATGATCTTGCCTTCATCGTCATACGTTGGAGAATAGCTATTCTCCCAGAAGGTACGCTTTAAACACTCATCACCGTACTCTTCTTCCTTGATCAGGTACTTCCCCGACAGGGCGTTGTCGAAATTGTTTTGCGCCCTTTGCCGGTCTGTATCATTGTTGATAACATCCAGTATGCAGGTGCCAATATCGATGGATGCCCCCCAGATTTCCCTCATCGTTTGTGCATGGACACGAGCAAATAAAGTATAACGGTAGTGCGTGTCCAGGGAAAAAATAATGATGCCCTGAGGACTTTCAAGAATACTTCGGAGGTACAGTGTCTGCTGTTTGTAACTCTCAAGTTCGTTTAAGGCTTCTTCAGACGACAAATGATTGTGCGTCATACAATTCCTCCGTAAATAAGGGGTCTATGCAGGAGCAAATGCCAGGAATCGTCTACCTTCGTGGTAAATGACTATTATAGATTCAAGATGGTGCGATGCGTACAATAAGCTTGCCGAAGTTCTTCCCTTCCAGCAGTCCAGTGAATGCAATAGGCGCATTAATACTAGCAATTATCGCGCCACATAAAATACACGACGACTGAGGTGTTAACATACTGAATTTATGAAATAAAAAGAAGCAAGACTATCGGAGGACGGAAAAATCCGTTAAAAAATCCGTGACATAAAACAAAATCGTTAAATGTCACGGATTCCGTGACAGGCCCTCTTGTGAATATTCGCAACGAATCAGGGTTTGAAGTCTCTGACCCTTTATTGCCCCCCACCCTTCGAAATAAATCGCAAAAAAAATGCACCACTAATCATTTCCATTGCTTCAGCCAAATCATGCCCTTCATAAGCTTCCCTTAAAATAAACGTAGTAATTCCAATTGTGGCATAACAGGAAAACTACCTTTACATAGTTGCAAATAACTGGTACACATTTTGCGCTATTTACATAGGTAATATGTTATTTTTATTTGCAATTTCGGCATGTTAATCACTTGCCCCCACTTAACGGACAACTCAAATGACAATCCCTTCGTATCCTGCGTCACGTCTGCTGGCACTGGATGACAAACCGCTCCTGGATCAATTGTGTACCAATTTCCAACCTCGTATTTCCGAGTTGTCCTTTGCCGGACTGTACCTTTTTCGCAAGGCGCATCAGTACAAACTTGCATCAGTTGCCGGCTCAACCGTTGTAATCGGTACAGGGTATGACGGCTCTGTTTATTTTCTTCCACCACTGGGCGGCGATACAGCCGCCGCCCTGAAAGTCCTGTTTGCCGATGGCCTGCCGCTCTACGGCGCTGACGAATCATTCGTCGAAAGGGACCTTTCAGGACATTTGGTGCAGATAGAGGAGCTGCGCGACTCTTTTGATTACCTCTATCTTCGAGAAGAGCTGGCACTGTTGCCGGGAAGCCGTTTTCACAAGAAAAAAAACCGGATAAACTATTTTACCAGCCGTCATGACTACACGGTAAAGCACTTTTCAGATGAGCATGTAACAGGCTGCATGAGTCTTTTGGACAGATGGCAACAGGCTTCTCGCATTGAATCAGGAGGTTCGGTGCCAATGGAGGTTGAAGCGACGGCAGAGGCGTTGCGCTCGGCTGAAGTTCTCGGCCTTTCTGGTATTGTCATCATGGTGAATGATGCGGTAGCAGCCTTTGCACTCGGCGAACAGCTCAATCAGGAAACCGCTGTCTGCCATTTCGAAAAGGCCGATCCTTTTTCAGAGGGATTGTACCAGCTTGTAAACCGGGAGTTTGCAAAAAACCTGTTTCAGGGATGCAGGTACCTGAATCGGGAGCAGGATCTGGGTAATACGGGACTTCGCAGTGCCAAACTTTCTTACCATCCGGTGGAACTTGTGAAGAAATACCTGGTTACATCTCTCCAGCCATAAAGGAGGCTCACATGAAGATCTCATCAAAAATTATGGGGCGGATTATTACGATTAAGAAGGTGGGACTAATTCAGATACTGAGAAACATCCAGTCGGTATTGCCAAACGGTTTAAAATCAGCACGTTCATAATATGCAGCGAGCCGGTCTGATGCAGGCTGCAAAGCGATAAATCTGACAGGAACCGTTTTCTTGATAGTGATGGCAGCCTGATAGGTCACACCAAGCAAGTGTTCAAAAACGGACATATTACCCAAACCGGTGTAACTCTTTCCTCGATAGTTCCGGGATGTAAAGATGTAATCAATGACGATGGAAGCGCGTTTGGAATCCTTGTCGAACGAAGAAAACGAAAGGGCCAGAAATCCGTATGAATTTCCGGCGTTGTCAACCAGAACATGTATGCGAACTCTATCCCTTTGGGCAAATTTGACCAGTTTTACAACATACTGCCGCTCAAAATCGTCGGCATACTGAAAGCGCTTGGCGAAAGAACCGGGAAATAACTCCGCCCCTTCTGGTGTAATAAGCTTGAACATTTATGGCTGAATTACAACTTTTGTTTTGGCAACCCGTGCAGCAAGTTCATGTGCTTTGCGGGAGGGTTCTGCGGAATCAAGTATTTTCAACTGCGCAGCGGTCAAATTTCTGGGAGGGCGAGCGCCAAGTACAAATTTATAGTGATGTTTCGTTGTGGTTGCCGGTGCAGCAGTTTCGTTTTTCATAACTACTCCCTACGGGGATGACTTGTTTTTCTATAGAACGTACATTATTCCAATATGCGTATGATTTCAAGATAACAAAAAAAAATCCGATTAGCGCTAATCTTCAGCCAGCGCTTCAAAACATCCCCTCTCCCTGAGGGAGAGGGTTAGGGTGAGGGGGAATGTCAACTTATCAGACAACCCCACCCCCTCATCCGGCCTTCGGCCACCTTCTCCCTCAGGGAGAAGGAACTAGCTGAAGCACGACACTAATCGGAAAAAAAAATTAGACTTATGGATGGAACCGTCAGAGTTGATGCGCGTAAAATATCACAAAGATTCTGTTGCACTTTACGCAGAAACGTAGTAGAAGACTTGTTCTTTTAAAGACGGCATCTTTGCCGAAATCTCCTTGCTCCGGCTAGGACCGGGGCTCGAATCCGTGAGGAGGATTACCAACATGAGGAAGTATGAAACAATTTTTATCCTCCAGCCTGAACTGAGCGAAGACGAGATCAAGTCTGTCACCGCTAAGGCTCAGGACGTCATCTCGTCGTATAAAGGCGAGTGTTTAAGGATGGATGACTGGGGTATCAGGAAACTGGCCTACCCTATCAAGAAGTCTGCAAGAGGCCGTTATTACTATCTCCGTTTTGACGGTGGCAGTACTCTTATTGCCGAACTCGAGCGACGTTTAAGGCTTGACGAGAAAGTGCTGCGCTACCAGAGCGTCAACATTACTGACCTGCCCGAGCGCATCGTTCCGGAGAAAAAAGCCGAACTGACCGACGCCGCAACTGAAGAAAACGTTGAAGAAATAACCGCCGCTGAAGAAGCCGCCGAATAATTTACTGGAGGAGATATACTCATGAGTGACGAAAGACCAGCAACTACATCATCATATCAACGTCCCGCTAGTGCCGGCCAGCGCCCAGCAGGCGGACCGGGTCAGCGCCCAGCAGGCGGCCCTGGTGGCGGCCCTGGCGGACCACGCAAGAGACGCCCGTTTCAGCGCCGTAAAGTATGCCGTTTTTGCGCTGAAAAGAATTTGACTATTGACTACAAAGAGCCTCGTACTCTCCGCTTTTTCATTACAGAGCGCGGCAAAATTGTTCCTCGCAGAATTTCCGGGAACTGTGCGGCTCATCAGCGCCACATCACTGAGGCCATCAAGCGGGCTCGCAACATCGCTCTTCTGCCGATTGCAGCAAATCACGCTGTCAACTAACAGAAACTGAATGAACTTTACATCACCTGCCGACCACTACCTGTATGCACGCCTGAAAGCGTCCATTCTTGGAGTGGTCGGTTCGTTTGTTTTATTTGCGGCCTATCTGGCAGTGCCGCCACTCGGGATTTTTTCCGGGGTATTGGCACCGTTTCCGGCCGCACATAACCGTCTGATCCATGGCCGCTTATCATCACTGATTATTACACTTGGCTCGACGGCGGCTATCTCGGCTCTGTTTGGAATTTTTGCAGGGTGCCTCTATCTTGGCATGTGCGGCATGATAAGTCTGTTAATGCCGGAGCTTCTGCTGCAAGGTTTCAGCGGCAGTCGGGCACTTTTTTGGACGACAGCGGCAAATCTGCTGATTTTTACCACCGGAATCGTTGTGTACGGCTCTCTTTCCGGTATCAATCTGCAACAGCTTATTTCATCCGAAATAGCCGGCAGTTTGAAGCAGGCGGTTGCGTTGTACGAAAAAGGGGGCGTAACGGGAGAAGAGCTGGAATTTCTCAAAAGTTCCATGACAGTCGCATCTGAACTGCTGCAGCGTCTTTACCCGGCTCTTTTCACGATAATGCTTGTCGTTATTGCCGGATGCAATCTGCTTCTCGTAAAGAAAACCACTGCCAATACTTCTGTAACTCTGAATATTGATGATTTTGCTACGTTCAAGAATCCTGATCTGCTTGTCTGGCTTTTTATTATGTGCGGTTTTGCTCTCCTGTTGCCGCAGTCGGTTATTACAACACCGGCTCTTAATATTTTGCTGGTTATCACCATGTTGTATTTTTTTCAAGGAATGGCTGTCGTCTCAGCATTGGTTAAGAAGTACTCCGTACCAAACCTGCTGCGGATTTTTTTATACACCATGCTGATTATTCAGCCGTACCTACTGGCATTTGTTGCCGGAATTGGCATTTTTGATCTTTGGGTTGATTTCAGAACCCCTAAACCACAGGAAAACCTGTAATTCAAATTTCAAATCAAAGATGAAATCAAGGCTTTGATCTGGAATTTGAAAAACTACTTTAACAGGCTCGAAAGGAGAAGAAACAGATGAAAGTTATTTTAAATGAGAACATCGACACGTTGGGTCACATTGGTGACATCGTCAAGGTAGCCCCAGGGTACGCCCGTAACTACCTGCTCCCTAAAAAACTGGCAATCGTTGCCACGGACAGCAATGCCAAGGCTCTTGAGCATGCTAAACGACAGATGGCCTACAAAAAGAACAAGGCGCTTGAATCCGCTAAAATTCTTGGCGCAAAACTGGAAGCCCTGTCGATAGTACTTACTCACAAAGCCGGGGAAGAGGGCAAACTGTTCGGCGCAGTAACGAACATGGACATAGCAACCTACTTAAAAGCCAATGGCTTTGATATCGATCGTAAAAGCATCATTCTTGCCGACACTATCAAGCACACCGGTGAGTTTACTGCTACACTGAAAATTCATCCAGAAGTAACCGCGACACTGAAGATCGTTGTCGCTGCTGCATAATACGGTATCTGCCAAGTAAAAAGAGAGCCCACAGGTTTTATATCTGTGGGCTCTCTTTTTACTTTTTCCTCGTTGATTCACACGATCGACAGTGCTGACACTCCCCAATTCTCCAGTTCTATCAACACATTGGAAACAAGGGTATCAAGTTGAGCTTCAACTTCTGCTGTCAACCCGATCTCCATTTCTATTGATCCCGGCTGTACTCCAATCAAGACCATCTCTTTCGGAATATGCCCCATTAATTCTGATACAGCCAGAAGATCCTTAAGCCCCATCTGGTGAGGAGAAATCTTTGTCTCCAGGGCAATGGGCAGTTCCTGGCCATACAAGCGGACACACGTCCCGGCTTTTTTTCCAGTTTCAACGGCATCGATAAGTATAAGATGTGATATGTTTTCCAACTTGGGGAGTAAATCAAGCCCCAGCGTACCGCCGTCAAGAATCTCAACATTGTCCGGAAACCGGTAACTTTGCTGAAGCTTTTGGGCGACCATAACGCCGACGCCATCGTCACTCATAACAAGGTTGCCGACTCCGAGAACCAGAACGGATATGTGTGGCTGAATTGCTAGCATGCAGGCATCCTGTTCGGGTTGAGATGTATTACCCTTTAACGCATTAAGGGCGCATAAATGCGCCCTTAATGACCGTCAGCAATAAATGCGTTTTTTATTCACGTACAAACGTATCGATGTCAGTCTCATGAACCATCCCCATCAAACGGGCATATTCAGACTCAATCATTTCATAGTGGTGCTGGGTTTCTGTCGCGTTTGTCTCATAAACAGCCTTGATTGCGGGATCCTCAATCTTTGCTGCCGTTGCTCTCAATGCTTCTTCGAGATTTTTTTCCTTCTCCATTGCCAATTCCAATGCCTTCTTTTCAGTGAAGTCCTCAGAGATTGAGCGGGTAATAGTGACGATCCAGCTCGACTCGTTATCAGCAAGTGCATCCATAAACGCATCGAACGAAGGAATATCTGCCCCCGTATAAATCTTATAAAATTGAGCAGCATGCTCACGTTCTTCTTTGGCAAGGATTTCGAAGGTACGACGCGCATCGCCATTTTTCATCTGTTGAGCGCCGAGCTGATAGAAATTCATGGCATTTTTTTCGGTCTGAATTGAACGTTTAATTGCTTCCTGAATATCGATACCCATTTTATTCTGTCCTCCTCAAAATTTGATTGCGGGACGATACCACACCAGTCCAGTTTGTCAAGTTATTGCTTTGTTTGGTTATGAGCCAAAGGAATTGACTTTTTGAGCCTGCGACGTGTAAAAGGTATCCTCAATATTTTAAAATTACGGGGGAATTCATGGCGATAGATCCAAACAAGATAATTTATTCAATGATGCGCGTCAGTAAATTTTACGACAAAAAGCCGGTCATAAAGGATATTTCCCTCTCTTATTTTTATGGCGCAAAAATTGGTGTTCTCGGCCTGAATGGCTCTGGAAAATCATCTCTGTTGCGGATTATGGCAGGAGTGGATAAAGATTTTAACGGTCAGGCGGTTCTGTCACAGGGGTATACTGTCGGTTATCTGGAGCAGGAACCCCGACTTGACGAAACGAAAACCGTACGTCAGATTGTCGAGGAGGGAGTGCAGGAAACGGTTGATCTGCTCGCTGAATTTAATGCCATCACTGACAAGTTTTCCGAACCGGATGCCGACTTCGAAAAACTGTGTGATCGTCAGGCGCTCCTCCAGGAGAAGCTCGACCACCTTGATGCCTGGGATCTGGATTCCCGCCTGGAAATGGCGATGGACGCCCTCCGCTGCCCTGATGGCGAAATGTCGACTAAAGTTCTTTCCGGCGGTGAAAAACGTCGTGTTGCACTCTGCCGTCTCTTACTCAAAAAACCGGACATCCTCCTTCTGGATGAACCAACCAACCATTTGGACGCGGAAACAGTCGCCTGGCTGGAGCATCATCTGCACAGCTATCCAGGTACGGTTATCGCTGTTACCCATGATCGCTATTTCCTCGATAACGTAGCCGGCTGGATATTGGAACTCGACCGCGGCGAAGGGATTCCGTGGAAAGGAAACTACTCCTCATGGCTGGAGCAGAAACAGAATCGTCTGGCAACGCAGGAGAAGCAGGAAACGGACCGCCAGAAAACTCTTCAGCGCGAGTTGGAGTGGATCAGAATGTCGCCCAAAGGCCGACACGCCAAGTCGCAGGCACGTATCACCGCATATGAGGATATGGTTTCTCAGGAGAATGAAAAACAGTCACGCGAACTTGAAATTTATCTGCCGCCCGGACCCCGCCTGGGGGATATCGTCATAGAAGCGGATAACGTGGCCAAGGGGTACGGTGATCGACTGCTCGTTGAGGGGATGACCTTCCGCCTGCCGCGTGGCGGTATCGTCGGCATCATCGGCCCTAACGGTGCCGGCAAAACGACCCTCTTCCGGATGATTACCGGACAGGAGCAGGCAGATTCCGGATCTTTCAGAATTGGAGACACCGTTCAACTGGCGTATGTAGATCAAAGCCGTGACGTACTTAATCCGGATAAAACCATCTGGGAAGAGATTTCTGAAGGCCAGGAGGCCATCCAGCTTGGCAAGGTGCTTGTTAACTCGAGGGCGTACGTTTCCCGCTTTAACTTCTCCGGCAGCGATCAGCAGAAAAAAGTCGGAACCCTTTCCGGAGGGGAGCGCAACCGGGTACATCTGGCTCGAATGCTGAAAAGTGGCGCCAACGTAATCCTGTTGGATGAACCGACCAATGATCTGGATGTCAATACCATGAGGGCATTAGAAGAGGCCCTCGAGAATTTTGCCGGCTGTGCTGTCGTCATCAGCCACGACCGGTGGTTTCTGGACCGTATAGCCACGCATATGCTGGCGTTTGAGGGTGATTCGAAAGTGGTCTGGTTTGAAGGCAATTATTCGGAGTATGAAGAGGATCGTAAAAAGCGGTTAGGCTCTGCAGCAGACATCCCGCACCGGATTAAATACCGGCAGTTGACGAGAGCATGATCAGCGCTGTTGCTCCATGCTGGTCTGCATTAAATTGATGAAAGCCTGCCGGGTTTCCGGATCTGAGATTGAGGCCGACTGTTCTTCAATCAGAGCCTTCTGCTGAGGTGTCAGCGGGTGCGGTTCATTTACTGCATCCGGCGCTTCGGCGGGTGGCAGGCTCACCCTGCCCGCCTTGAGCACGATTTCTTTAACCACCTCATCACCAAGGCGGAGGTTGAGTTTTTCTTTCATCATGGCGGTCATAAAGCGCAGCTCCTGCATCCATGGAGCACTCGATACCGCAACGGTCAACGTTCCGTTGATAATTCGCAGCGGCTGCGCCCGACCGGCAAGAGCGGTTCCGACGACTTCCGGCCAGACACGCCATATTTCCGTTTCCCGCAACCGTTCAGCCAGACCGGATCCGGAGAGACTATCCTGCATAACCCCCGACAGCGGGCGCGGGAAGGCCATTCTAGGCCGCTTTGCCATTCTGCTTTTTCCGACGGCTTAATGCACCGCCAAATATCTGTCCGGCAATGGAACCGGCAAGTGTAAATGGAATAAAATGCCAGTTAAGACCGGCCTTGACCCGCAGCAGCACGATAAAAGGGATCGGAAGGTGGATCAGAAGAAACCACATAAACGAATATTTCGAATAGTTTTGGCGGATATAACCACAGGGAATACTGATAACAAAGGCGAGAATAACGAGGCCGATAGCTTGAAGTGCAACTTCCATGTACTGCTCCTTTCCGGGCATATTAGAAACTCATACGATTTTTGTCAATCAGCTTTGCACTGTTGTCTCTATTTTGGCCATTATTGCACTCGATAGAATTATAAAGGATTTTTATTGTGATAAAAAATGGGCAACTACTTGCGGTATTTAACTCGGCACATCGAGTCATGAAAGCTGAAAGCATTCTCAAAAAGGGCCGACTGGCTATTCTGCTCATTCCTGCCCCGAGGGCGTTATCAACTGACTGCGGCCTCGCTATTCGCTACGACAGTGAAATATCGGACGTTGTATTTCAGTCTCTGGCAGCAGAAAAACTGTTACCGGCGTCAATTTACCGAAAAGAGAGTGACACTCTCTATGAACAGATCTGGACAGCAGAGAACATCGAAGAAACAGGCGAATAATAACCCCTTCCTCATCCGGGATAATAGAGCTTTAAAAACAAATAGTTCTTGACATCTCAGCTGGTACACCTTTATAGTGACCCCCTTTTGGAATAACTCTGTACCGAGGCGCCATAACCCACGATGTTTGATAGCCTATCCGACAAACTTGAAGCAGTCTTTAAGAAACTCCGCGGCCAGGGAGTAATGACTGAGGACAATATCAGGGAGGCTTTACGCGAGGTTCGGCTGGCTCTCCTTGAAGCTGATGTCAATTTCAAGGTAGTCAAAGATTTTGTCGAGAATGTCCGTGTCAAAGCCGTTGGCACAGAAGTACTGAACAGTTTGTCACCCGGCCAGCAGGTTATCAGAATCGTTCACGACGAACTGGTTGCCATCATGGGTGGCGGCGAGGATAACTCCCTCGACCTTGCCGCAAAACCACCGGTCGCCATTATGATGGTTGGATTGCAGGGGGCCGGCAAGACGACGACATGCGGTAAACTCGGAAATTTCCTTAAGAAGCAGAAACGTCGGCCTTTACTTGTACCGGCTGACGTATATCGCCCGGCAGCTATTGAACAGCTGAAAACGGTTGGCCGTCAACTCGGCCTTGAGGTTTTTGCCTCTACCTCCGACCAGAAGCCGCTTGATATCTGTGTCAGCGCTATGAAGTTCGCGGAACTGAACGGCTATGACACCGTAATTATTGATACAGCAGGTCGTCACCAGATCGATGACTTCCTGATGCATGAGCTGAGTGAGCTTAATGAAGCAATAAAGCCACGCGAGATTCTGTTTGTGGCCGACGCCATGACCGGCCAGGAAGCCGTTTCTATTGCAAGCGGCTTTAATGACCGCCTTGAAATCAGTGGCGTTGTGCTTTCAAAGCTGGACGGCGACGCAAAAGGCGGTGCCGCACTCTCAATCAAAGCGGTTATCGGCAAACCGATAAAATTTGTCGGGCTTGGAGAAAAGCTTGATGCTCTGGAGGTATTCCATCCAGACCGGCTTGTTTCCCGTATTCTCGGCATGGGCGATGTTCTTACCCTTGTTGAGAAGGCGCAATCGTTATTTGACGAGAAGGACACCATACTTCTTCAGCAGAAACTGAAGAAGAACCAGTTTGATCTTGAGGATTTTCTCGCCCAGATGCAGCAGATCAAAAAATTGGGTTCTGTCGAATCAATTATGAGTATGATCCCGGGTATGGGCAAAATGATGAAGCAGATGAAGGGTGCCCAGCCGAGTGAAAATGAAATCAAGCGGATTGAAGCAATTATCCGCTCCATGACTCCGGGCGAACGTGCTAACCATGGCATTATAAACGGTAGTCGCCGACTGCGGATTTCTAAAGGAAGCGGCACAACCGTGCAGGAAGTGAATCTGCTGCTTAAACGTTTCACTGAAGCACAAAAAATGATGAAAATGATGCAGAAGCTTGGTCCAAAAGGCCTCCTCAAAGGAATGGGGGGACTTGGCGGACTTGGTAAGGGTATGATGCCTTTTCGATAAGAAGATTCATGACCTATGGTTTCATATAAAAAATAAAAGAAGTACTAACATCAGGAGGAAACACCAATGGCTACAAAAATCAGGCTTGCCCGTGCAGGCGCTAAAAAGAGACCTTTCTACCAAATAGTTGTAGCTGACGAACGCAGCCGCAGAGATGGCAGCTTCATTGAAAATGTCGGCACATACGATCCAACTAAAAACCCGGCCGTCGTTAAGCTGAAAACCGAAAAAGTTGCGGATTGGCTGAGTAAAGGTGCCCAACCGACCGATACAGTTCGTCAACTGTTAAAAAACGCCGGACTTCTAAACAAAGTCGCGACGGTAACTGCATAACGTATCCAGTTCTTCCGGTCCGCCGGTCACTCTATATGAACAGCAGAGGTTACTTCCATGAAGACTCTCGTTGAAAGCATTGCAAAGGCACTGGTTGATGACCCGACGCAGGTAATTGCAACCGAAGAGACTGAAGAGGGAACACTGGTCATAAGTTTGAGCGTCGCAAAGGAAGATATGGGAAGAATTATCGGCAAAGAAGGCCGGACCGCAAAAGCGGTCCGGACAATTCTTAATGCTATATCGACAAAAGATAACAAGAAAGCGGTCCTTAAGATTGTTGAATAAATGACAGTTCAAGAAGAATTAGTTCCCGTTGGCAAGATCATCGGTACACATGGAATAAAGGGACTGTTGAAGGTCTACTCGTATTCCGGAAATATTCAGAGCCTGCAATCAGCTGCCACCGTTTACCTGAAGGATAAAAATGGCGGACTGTGTGAGCATGTTATTAAGTCTGTTGCAGCCCATGCCGGTGGCTTTATTTTAGGACTGGATGATTTCGCTGATATTAACCAGGTAGTACCGTTGAATGGCTCTGAGCTTTACTTGAAACTGAGTCAGCTGCCCGCTCCTGATGAAGACGAATATTACTGGCGGGACCTTATCGGACTTGCTGTTGTTACCGATCAGGGTCTTGAACTGGGTACGCTCGTTGATATTTTTGAAACCGGTAGCAGTGATATATATGTTGTTCGCGGCGAAACCAAAGAATATTTGATCCCTGCGATTGCAGATGTGATTACTCTGGTTGATGTACCGGGCAAAAAGATGATCATCACCCCGCTTGACGGCTTGCTTGATCTATGAAGTTTGACATCCTGACTCTGTTCCCCGGGATGTTTTCCGGTCCTTTTGATGAAAGCATTATCAAACGCGCCAAAGACAAACAGCTCATTGACATTTCGCTGCACAACATCCGAGACTGGGCGACTGATAGACACCAGACGGCAGATGACGCCCCCTATGGTGGCGGAGCAGGAATGGTGATGAAAGCGGGTCCTCTAGCGTCATGTATTGAGTCGGTAAAATCATGCCAGCCGGCATCGACCGTTGTTCTTACTTCACCTCACGGACGACGGCTTACCCATAGCGTCGCACTGGAGCTGGCACAACGTTCAGGCTTGATAATAATTTGTGGCCGATATGAGGGGATCGACGAAAGAATCCGCTCAATCTACGCTGAAGACGACATTTCGCTGGGAGATTTTGTTCTTTCCGGCGGTGAAATTGCTGCTATGGCACTCGTTGATGCCGTAACCAGGCTGATTCCTGGGGCGCTTGGCAGCGTTGAATCAGCGGAAACAGATTCTTTTGGTGATGGATTGCTTGAATATCCCCATTACACGCGACCACCTGAATTCAACGGTTTGACCGTTCCTGAAGCCCTGCTTTCCGGAAATCACGAGTTAATCAGAAAATGGCGGCGAAAAGAGTCTTTGCGAAAAACCAGGTCACTGCGACCCGATTTGCTCTCACTGGTGAAGCTGACCCGGGAAGACCGGAAAATGCTGACGGAGATTGAGCAGGAGGTTGCTTCTGATGTGTAATAATCTGGCGATAGCTCTTGTTCACTATCCGGTTTATAACAAGCACCATGAGGTTGTTACCTCGGCGTTAACAAACCTTGACCAGCATGACATTGCCCGTTCAGCGAAGACATTCGGGCTGGATCGCTTTTATATTGTGACTCCATCCGAAGAGCAGAGAAAGCTTGCCGAGCGAATCAGCGGGCATTGGCAAATTGGCTGGGGGGCCGGCTACAACCCCGATCGCAAACAGGCGCTCGATATTGTCCGGGTGACTCCTTCGATAACGACTGCAGTAAAAGATTTTCAAGTCGGATTCAGTAAACCGGTCAAAGTAGTTGTAACCGGTGCAGCAACACGGTCCGGTTCTATTGCACTTGGTGGATTCAGATCGTTGCTTCAGGAATCAGATCAACCGTATCTGCTTTTATTAGGGACCGGCTGGGGATTGACTGAAGAGTGTTTTACATCAGCCGATATACTGCTGAAACCGATTGCCGGAAACGGTACATATAACCACCTTTCGGTTCGTTCCGCTGCAGCAATAATGCTGGATCGAATCAGAGGAATTGAAAGAGAAGATACATAAACTCACAAACTGAGCATCATACAGGAGGAAGGTAAACAATGAACACCATCGATTTTCTGGAATTTGACCAAATGAAGAAGAATGTCGTACCTTTTAAAGTCGGGGATACGGTAAAAGTACACGTACGGATTGTTGAGGGCGACAAACAGCGTATTCAGGCGTATCAAGGCGTTTGCATTGCACGTCAGAATGGCGGCGTACGCGAAACCTTTACGGTTCGTAAAATATCAAACGGTATCGGCGTTGAGAGGACGTTCCCTCTTCACTCACCAAATATCGAGAACATTGAAGTTATGGTTCGCGGCCACGTTCGTCGCGCCAAGCTCTATTATCTCCGTAAATTGCGCGGGAAAGCTGCTCGTATCCGCGAGAAGAAATACATACCGGTTGCCAAATAGTCCACAAGAAAGCCCCGCTCATGCGGGGCTTTCTTGTGTCAGGATGAATTATGACATATCAAGGCGAGCTGTTTGCAGCGGCCCCGCTCGACACCCTGTCGTTTGAAAAAAATGTCGGCAATGATGGTTATCGGTACATAGCCGGCATTGACGAGGCCGGGCGCGTTATATTACCAGTTAACTCAGGGTGACTAAATTTCATCTGCAAATTATTCTTATGGAATAAGTGGGTGTCTAAATAGATAATTATTTTTGAAGATTATAAACTTTAAAGAGAAATGGATAAGATCCAGTGGATAAAATAATATGTGGGGTAGATGAAGCTGGACGTGGTTCCGCAGTAGGTGAAATATACTGTTGCGCGGTTGTTTTGAAGGATACAGTCATTATTAAGGGTTTAACAGATTCAAAACTATTAACCGCTAAAAAAAGAGAGGCACTTGCATCTGAAATAAAAGACAAAGCAGAATCATGGAACATTGCCACGGCATCTCTTGATGACATCATAAAGTTCAATGTATTAGGAGCAACTTTACGAGCAATGACGAGAGCAGTTGAAGGTTTATCAGTAAAGCCTCAGCTTGTTTTAGTCGATGGTAACCAATCCCCTACCCTGTCGGTTCCAGTTAAAACAATTATTAAAGGCGATCTAACAGTAAAAGCAATTAGCGCTGCCTCAATTATTGCAAAAGTAGCAAGAGACCAAAGTATGATTGAATTACATGATATATATCCTGAATATGGATTCAATAAACACAAAGGTTATCTAACAAAATCACATTTTGAAGCGCTAAGTAAGTATGGACCCTGTCCTGCTCATCGAATAACTTTTGCACCCATCAAGAAGTTAAATGAAACTCCAGGACTTTTTGAGTTTATTTAACTTCAAAATCAATAACTGACTTCCCCAATAATTTTGTAAATATCCTGAAATAATATTTAATATAATTATTTTAAATTATACTGCTATATCAAGGCACTATTACATTAAGTCATTCAATAGGTATTAGTGCATTAAATGGGACATAATCAACAAAATATTGAAGTATTTTCATATTTTCTTTCTTTGAAATCTCATAAATAAGGTCATCACCACCTAGTGCGAATCTATTTACAATATGCACATAAAACTTATAAGTCGTCTCGATATCATTATGCCCCAAGATTTTACGCAACGCATCGTCAATAATCGCATTATATAAATAAGGTTTCCCGATTAACGATTCATTTTTGAGTGCTAGGTACACAAAATACGTAGCAAATGAATGACGTAAAGCTGTTGGACCAAAATTCCCGCCTTCATAGTTTTTGTTAGTCTTGACATTTTTAAAAGCCGTATTCACCATGTGGTACGAAACAATATTTCCATTTTTTGATACGAATAACGCATCGTTTGGCAAACCAACATTATGTTTCTTTCTGTAGAGCAATGCTCTTTCAGCCCTTATGGGCAACCACGTTTTGCAAATCCATGCCCACAGATAGCCAGGAAAATCGATATTCCTTGGCTTGCCCTTAGACTCAAAATAAAAATTAATATTGCCTATATCAATCAACTCTCTGTCATCATAGTTTTTAAATCCGGAATTTAAGCCTTTCCCATGGTAAGGAATTTGTAAAAATTCTTTTGGTCTTAATGCTGTGATCCAAACTATATTTGCTATAACAACATAAACAAAGTCATCGAACAAAGTGCAAGAATTCAAGAAATTCTTTTTTGTAACGAATTTTTGCAGATCATCAACTCTGCGACTTGCATTTGAGGTTTTTATATCAAGTTTTTCTACCTTAATTGGATTGTTATTAATACGTCCCAAACTGTTTTGTTCATCTTTCAGACGAATTAAAATTACGTCTATATTTAAGTCCCAATAATGCGAATAATTATTAATTTTTGCCCAAAGATAGAAAGCTTGTAATCTAGCTAAATAATAGTCAATTGTATTAGACTCAGAATCTTTGTTATACGCCTTAATAGTTTGTTGAATGTGTGAACAATAGAGCAAAATTATTTCTCGATCAACGTGTTGCCAGTTTTCAGCACCATATTTATTATCATCTAACCACTGTAAAAAGCGCGCGATAGTACTTGAATATTGTTTTAAGGTTTCACGACTTTTAGATTTTTTAATACAAATAGAAGCTGCCCAATAAGTTGGCCCATCAATTGCTTCATGATTGTCGGTTAAATATATTGGTACGTTTCCATTATGGTAAGGGGCGACTTTTGATAGTCCATCAGTTGTTATAAAGATCATAATCGATTCCGGCTTAAGAACAAACAACAACGCCGCAAGCAGCGGGGTATTTGTGACCTTAGCTGTTTTTTATTTCGCCGAAAGCGGCGAGGAATTTACCCATAGGGATTAAATCTATCCCACAACAAACTACTACGATGTCCAGCATTTTTTCAGGGACACGACCAGACCAGGTCGGCGGATTACCCAAATGAATTTAAAGTTTATTGACACAGTTCAAACAATTCCTAAAATTTTATCAATTTCATAATCAATTTCAACAAGCCAGTATTTATAGCTTGTTAAATCATTTTGTAAAGTATCTGCTAATTTTATAACTGCTTTAATGCTTTCATCACGGTTACAACATGATGATATTAAAACATCTTCGCAAACAAGTATCCCTTCATATCGCAGAGTACTATGAAGGATTTTGAACATTTGGATTAAACCAGGATTTGACTTAAAAGCACTCCTGTTCATTCCACATTTCTCTGCAATTTTACTTTTAATAAGCCGTCTACGATCTGATGATATGTAGAGTTCCCAGTCATTGTGTGAATGCCTATCAAACACGAATGCGTTAAAAGCCTGCCGATTATTATCCCCCTCAACTTTTCCTGACATTTTCATACTTTTTCCCTAGCGAGTTCAACAGAATCAAACCCTTCTTCTAAGGAAACTTCCTCAAAATCCTTCTCTAATAATTTACATATATTTTCTGGTACAACAGCATCCACCCTTTTCCGTATCTCAGATCGATTTCTCTCCATACATTTTTCAAAAGATGCCATCATCCTTACACATATGACCCTGCACGCTGGATTTAATTTTTTAACTCGCTTAATTACAGATTTCCTAATTGTTGAGGTATGATGAGGCCCATCAATATAAATATTGACTCCTGGATAGATGGACTTATGTAACTTTATCCAAGAAGATTTTCCAGATGCAAAATTGCCACACATTATATGGACAACAGAAGGGAGTAACCGAGCATCTTCTGCAGTAAAGTAGTCGTCAAGTCTGTTTATTGCATCCAATGATAAATCAATTAAATCTATAGGTGCATTTTGCCAATTAACTTCTCCAAGTACAGATATCACTTCTTTACGTACAAAAGGTCTGATATCGACTGGTAAAATTTTCTCCGCCTCTAATTCCTTTATCCTTGCTTCCAAATTTTTTGACAATTCCCTGTAATAAGCAAGTTCTTTAAGATACTTCCCACGAGACTCAGATTTACCAGGTGATTCTTTTGCCAAAATAATATATTTATGTAGCTCACTAAGTAGTTTTTTATACACAGATTCTGCGGTTTTACGCATATTTATCAGTTCCTCTTTGGAATTTGATACCATGGTTTCCAATTTTTTAAGATTGATTTCCCACGGTTCCGCTTCAATGATGGTAACTACTGATGGTTTAATACGTGAATGTGGCAAATTATTTTCGATAACATTACGTACTTCCTGCCAATCTGAGTCTAAACTATAAAAAGAAGCTCTGGACAATTTTGATTTTTTGGCAACAGATGCGATCGTAACAGGTTTCTGCTCACTGCGGAGATCAGCTATAGCGCTATACGCTTTAATCAGTTTTTCTTCTCTGGCCAAATCACTCTCCGAAGTTAATTTACATTTATTATTTTAAGCGCATAGTTTGTATACTTCGTTAAATTCGTACTTAACAACTTTTTCTCCTTGCAACTCAGCAAGACGCTCAAGTGCACTGTTTATCTGACGTTTTGAAAACACTATTTGGTCTTTTGAACTATATGGATGTATTATAAGTTTTTTATGAAAATTAATATCGTCAGAAAGTTTTCTGATAGATTTATCTGTAAAAACAGCATAATCGCAGTCAACAACATTACAGTCACAAGTTTTATGGACAAACGGGCCTAGCAATGGATGATTGTTCGTACAAATGACCCCAAGTTCACCACGATGAAGTAGTGTTGCACCCTCATCAAGCAAAAGATCAACGTAGTCTTCAAGGCTTTCCCATGCATCATCTTTTAGTTTTGATTTAGAGATTCTTGGTTGCATTGATTTTTTAATGCGGCAACCAGCTTTCCCACCAATGGTATTAAGTTCGACTGCTTCTAAAATTTCAGCAAGTAACTCCTTATTCTGAACGACCAGCGCATACCGAATTTCATCCGACATACCAGGAAGCTTAACGATATAAGCTAAAGTCATTGCGAGAGATTTGTGTGAAAATAAATATCTTATTAAACTGATATTACGGACATCATGGTAGACTGCGAACATCGCCAATGTTTTACGAAATTGATGTGGGTGAATGATTTCATTGAGACCAAGACTAAGTGACCATTTTGTCAATGCGTCATTAATGAAACCTACACATGGTATTTTAGCAAATTGAGTGGTTACATTTATCCATATATATTTTGATCCAGCAGATTTTCGTGCATGTTTTGAAAATCGCTCCATTAGCAATAGCGCCTCGAATGTAATTTTAGGAATGGGAATCACCATAACATCACCTTCAGAAGCATTTGATGTCTTAAACACTTTGAATCTTAAACGATAATCATCGTTACTATTTTTTACTTTCCAATAGTTGCCTACTTCCAAATTAACGAACTCACTTCTTCGCATACCGGTTGTTAGAAATATAATTACAGCACAGGCATTTCTTAATTCAGTACACATTAGTCTTGATTTGTGCAGGATGAGTGCGGGGCTATATTTAATTAGCAACGATAAATCCTCGGGTACTATCCCTATTTCATCAGCGTATTTGTAAAGTAAACCATGCCTTACTCTATTGAATTCTGTTTTATTTCGGTAATTGTCTGCTGCGGTATGTTTTGGCCAATCAGGGTGTCTCCATATTGCATTTCTCAAGGTGTCAGCTTCTTTATTGTCCATAGTACGTTGTGGAGTTATAAATTCTTCAATTTTAAAATAATTATACGTTGTTCTTTCAAGTTTGATAATTGTGTCTGTCCAATCAAAACCAACAATATTATTGTTACCTGCCAACGCAGGCCATACCATTTCAAACACCTTAAGAATATCACTGGAATGGTTTTCAATGATGTCACAGCAATATGGGACAAGAGTTTCCAATGTATCAAGCGAAATTGGCAAAAAAGGAACCTTGGAATTATCGAATTCAATTAGTAGTTTTCTCATGGTGAAATCGTCAAAAACTTTGAAGTTAAGTTGAAGGTCTAAAGGAAGAAGATGATTTTCAGAAAGCTTAAACCAATTATTCATTTGACGGGCAAATGAATATCTTGAATAAGGTGTTAACGTTTCAATATATTTCACAAATTCCTCTCTAGGAATATCAGAGACTGTTCGGTAGCAACCATTACCTAATAAGTCTACATAAGCTCTTATACTGAATAGACATTTACCTATATCAAGTATCTGCTTTGCAATATTAACGCTTGAATTAAAAGATCTAATATTTCCAAACAAATCATTCTGTGGAAGGTTATAAAATAGTAAATGTCTTAATAACCGTAATAGTGGAACACACTCAGTGTCATTCAAAGAAGTGCCTTCTGCGATAGGACGATCCCAGTTAAAAAAGGTCTTGTCACGGTAGACGGGACTACCTTCCTGACGCCAATCCCAAACGATACTACCAAAAAAGCTTATTAGACTAACTTTAAGATTCTGTTTTTCGCTTTCGGAAAGAGAACTCAAATTAATGGTGGAAAGCAGAACGGTATTGTCAAGATCCTGAACGAGGCATTCATCGATTGAGAAAGCATCCTCATCCTCGTCTATTGGAGTTTTTCTCTTACCCCACTCGTCTAATAAATGTAGGTAATTTTTCTTATCCATTTACACTCCTCGCATAACGTGTGGTAGATATATTTCATCTTTTCGCGCAGATTCCCATGCTTCTTCTACTGCGGTTTTGTTGTTCCACAAACTAAGTATTTCATTCCAAGCGTCATATTCATCTCCAACATTGAATGTCCAGTCCATACCCGAATATTCATATTTTGAATTTTCAAGGTGAAGTATGCGTAAAGCGATAAAAGGAAGGAATTCCCGAAAGATTAGTGATTTGCTGCAAAGGCAACACTTATTAAAATATTTACACTTAGCATTACTTGTTACAAAATTTTCATGACCTGGCCAATCTGGAGAATTTTGGTCTAAGCATATAGCTAAATATTTTTCAGATCCGATCGAGATGATTTGCGCCACATCCTTTTCATCTAACGAAAGTTCCTTTGATATATCTTTGATTATCTTTGAGCGTGTTGCAACATCCTTAGCATTGTTAATTGCATCACGAAGATCTTGAAGAGTTTTTGATTGTACTAATCTTGTTTTAAGGTTCCTTAGGTCATTGATAAACTGTTTCTGAAAGTTAGAAATTAATTTGTTTTTAATTTCAGCAGAATGGATATCACTTGTGTAGAAAAGGACTGAGTCAACACTTTTTTGATCTAAATCATCACCTACTTCAAATTCTGTAGCGCCCATAGCCTCTCTGAGACTGCTATATGCGGTTGTTGTCCGCCAGTGGCCGAGGAGAGCAGGACTTGCTTTTTACCGATGGCAAAGAAAATCATGCGCAAAGCCGCCGGGTTGTTTTCAAAATACGTGTCAGATCCATTGAGGAAAAGAAAATCGAAAAGATAATGGTCCATGGCTAAAGCGCCTCCAATTTCCATAACTGATGCTTTTCAGGCGCTGATGCAAATGCCACATTTCTTTAATCAGTCGATGCGCAATTTTGAAAGCAGGGAACCACATATACTGTTTAAAACAATCATTGAAAAGATCTTAGAAATGGATAAGCCTGTTGTTCCTCTAAAGCCGCCCAGATCTGAGATCTACTTGAAACAATGGCGAAAATACCTTAAAGACGATGCCTTACCCCCTGATGTATCTGCCTTAAAATACCTCTGTTGGGAATATGAAGCTGTTGAGCATCCTGAATTTTGCAAAATACTGCGCAAAAGAGCCGGCACATTAGCCACAAGAGCCATTAAGGGATTGATGTTTACACTCCATCATAACTGGTACGATAAAGCGCATGCTGATCCGGTCGTTTACTTTACGCTCTCTGAATTGGGAAAATATTCAGGAAGAGACCGGACAATCGCAAAATGGCAGAGTGACGGCAAAATGCTTCTCGGGAAGGATGCAGCAATAATATTTGCGAAAAACGTTTTGATGGTAGACCTTACTAGCATAAAAAGCGCTACCGAGAAGTGGGGTTTGCCTGAATACACGGCATTTATGCGGTTGGCAGCCGTTAGTGTCTTTGACGTAGCAATAGATCAGATTAAAACCCGTGAGGGAGTAACTACTTATATTTTGAATGATCTCTTGTGTTGGGATGGCTGGCGTATAGATGCTGGAGGGTTTCGTTATGTTGTCAACAAACTGATTCTTCACCCACAGGCACAACAGTATGCAGAGGCCCTGCGCCCTAAAATTCTTGAGCACAGTATGCTTGGCGATCCGCGCCTCCCTGTTAATAGAAACAAGTGGTTATCAATTGACAAGGATGCCAGGCAGCGGTTCATTGGCTGGCTATCTAAACGAGATATTGTATTCTTTTTTGATCACGTACTAAAAGGCAAGGACCGCCATGGCAGGCGCGAGTTTTGGCTTCAATATGTTGATAGCATGCAAAGCTCACGGCCTCTATTATCTGATGCAACTGCCATGGAATTCAGGACTAATAAAGATATGAATTTTGGAAGGCTATCCGCCGCCACTAACAAAGCAGCTTTTATCCTTGATTTTGGTAATGTTGTCGTTACAGAGTTTAGTGAAGTGGGTATGATATATATTTACCAGCGATCAGAGTTTGATGCCTGCATAAAGGATATGTGGACCAACTCTCATATTCAGGAAAGTTCGCTAAAAAACCAAAGACTGTCGGAAGATTGCAAAGTTAGGCACAAGGCTGTCAAAGATATAGTGAATGTTGACTGGCGGCGGGATGTTACCAGGACATTGGCGAAGTATGGAGTGCGACAATGACGTGGACTATTTCTGAACCGATTGAATCAGTCTATTTAACGGCTGAGCAAGACGGAGTATTTATAACGAGCAGTAATGGATCCCTCGACGACACTTTTGAAGGCAAAAGCAAAGTATTAACAACTTTGGGTCAATGGCTTCCATTACTGGTTCCACAGATGCTTGAACAGGGATATGCTGAGCAGGTGGGTGACCGCATCAGGATATCTTACCAACAGTTTGTAACATTAAATGAAGAGGGCATAAGTGCTTTTGATGATCTGGTGCCATTTGCGCCCTTTTACATTGAGTTAAGCACCAACGGATCTTTGGGTCGTGAAGACTTCAAATATCAAATTAAATTTTTCCACGGTTTAAATAAGATCTCCTCACCGGAACGTATTGGCTGTTTTATTAGACATCTCGACAAGATCTACCGTCTTGATGCTCAAACATTCTCCCTTATAGATGAAATACAGCAGTTCAGGGAACTACCATCAATAAACAAGGCCTCAACAGAAAGCTTGCTGCGCTTCGCCTCAATACGTGGCCTTGCAGAGGGCGTTGGAGCACAGATCGATCAGTTCATCAAAAGTAATAAGGTTCTTATTCCACCGGCAATAGGTATTGACCTTGTCGAAGAACCGGATGGCCGGGTATCGTTTTCACCATTCATTGAAGGAGTCCCAACCGAAAACCTGAGGAGAGCTTTCCTTCAGGCCTCTGATGTCTGTGACTTGTTTATAGACGACGGTCGGGGCGGTAGAGTGCGACTCATCTTTAACAAAGAACAGCAGGAAGCGCTCCAACGAATGACTAAAGTCCGTCATCTAGGTGGTCAGTCAAAAACAAAGGTTCTAAGAAATCCGGAAGCGGTATTTGATGGTGTTGCTGGAGCAATTGATCTGGAAGCAGGGGATTTTGGCCCACGGGTTAAAGGAATTGGCATTTTCCCTTTCATTTCACAACCAGTCATTCAGCGCTCCAATACAGGAATTTTTGATGATTTTGATTTCCCAGACGCCAAAAACAAGGGGAAAGTTAACGCCGGTATCATCTGCAAATATCAAGATGGTTCGGAAGAACAGGTTTTTTTTGATTCAAAAGACGAGCTGTTAAAATTTCATCAGCGGGTACAAACTGCGTACAGCGGCGGTAAGGGTGTAGTTCAACTTGGCGAGCGGTCGATAGTTGTTGATCAGGATTTCGCAAAAGGGGTTGCGGACATAGTGAGAAGGGTGACACAGCCTTCTGCAGTTCACAATAAGCCAGGGGAAGGCGACCCCAACAAAAAATATCTCCTGATTTATGAAAATGACGAAAAGCTTGAATATGAAGAAAAATGGTCTCTGGAAAGAATAGATCCCTCTTGTTTAACCCTTCCAGCGGCTTTAAAAGCTGATATAGCCCTTAAACCGCATCAGGAGGATGGTCTTCGCTGGTTACAGCAAAATTACCTGTTGGAGGGCAAGAATGGCTGCCTGTTGGCCGACGACATGGGGTTGGGTAAAACTCTTCAGATACTCACATTTGCGGCTTGGTTGATTGAAAGGGGAGAACTTGTACCGGAGGGTAGCAAAAACCCGGATGCTGCGCCATGGAAACCCATTCTTGTCGTTGCGCCGGTGATGCTGCTTGAAAACGAAACATGGATCAACGATATCATCAAGTTTTTCAAGCATGACGGAGCCATATTCAGCCCATGGTACGTTTTGCATGGACAGAACCTTAAAAACATGCGTGTTTCTGATGCGGCAGGCCAAGAGGTAACTGCTCAGCGCCCATTACTTGACTTGGATAGATTGCGTCAGAACCGGATCATATTCACCAATTACGAAACAATCGTAAATTACCAATTCTCCTTTGCAAGTATGAAGTCGGACTGGTCATTGGTGGTAACAGACGAAGCTCAAGCCCAAAAAACGCCAAAAACAAAAATATCCCACGCCCTGAAAAGTCTAGCTCCCAGGTTCCGTATTGCATGTACCGGAACACCTGTAGAAACCAGGCTACTTGATGTCTGGAACATCATGGACTATTTGCAGCCCGGCGAAATTCTTGGCAGCGCGACAGCTTTCACGAAAACGTACGAGCAGCCCCTCGCTGACAATCATGAAGAAATGTCCGAGGTTCTGGACTTGCTGAGGAAGCGACTCCACTATGGTCGACCGACATCATTTATTCTTCGAAGAGAAAAATCCCAGGCACTCAAAGGACTTCCCAAGAAGATTGAACACAAAATTACATGTGATCTGTCTCCTTTGCAACGAGAGTATCATATTGACTATATACGCCGGGCAAAGCAAGGAGATCATCCCTTCGCGCTTATCCAAGGGCTTATGAAGCTGTACCAGCATCCAGCCCTGATTCCAAAACTTGATCCATTTGCGATTGACGATTTCACCTCAATGAAAGAACAATGCCCGAAATTAGTTGAATTCCTCAAGGTACTCAACGCTGTAAAGCTCAATGGCGAGAAGGCTCTTATTTTCACTAGGAGCATTGACATGCAGCAACTGCTTGCCGCTTCGATTTTTAAGGCGATCGGCCAGCGTGTGGATATTATCAACGGTGCCGCTAACAGAAAAGAAACGGCGACATCATCAGGTACCCGTAAATCAATGATCACCAGGTTTCAAACCGACAAAAAGCTCAGCGCTATCATACTATCTCCAGAGGTAGCTGGTATCGGTCTAACTCTTATCGAAGCTAACCACGTGCTGCATTATGGCCGCTGGTGGAATCCTGCGAAAGAGGCTCAAGCTACAGACAGGGCATACAGGATCGGTCAGGAACGTGAAGTCAATGTCTATCAATTTATTGCTCAAGACCCAGCTAGGGAATTCAAGTCTTTTGATGAAAAGCTTGATGCCTTAATAGACCGGCGTCGACAAATGGCTTCTGACTTTTTGGCACCCATGCCGGGTGAGCAGGAATTGCAGGGGGAGTTATACAGAGACATTTTTGATGAATGCACACCAGACAATGGAGGATGTAAGCCAATTACTATTGATGACGTCAGGGGGTTGGCGTGTGACCGGTTCGAGTCGCTAATTGCTTTGTTGGAGCAAAAAGACGGAAGAAAAGTAATTGTTACTCCCCAGTCGGGAGATATGGGAATTGATGTGGTATCGCTCGGTGGCAGACAGGCCCGGCTCATACAATGCAAACACAAAAGATATGAGGACGAGCTTGATTCCGAGGTTGTCAGTGAAGTTGTTAATGCATTTGACACCTATCGTTCACGCTTCTTTTCAGGCACTGAATATAGCCTAAAACCTGTTCTTGCCACGAATGGCCGCATTACATCGGCAGTTGCTGGCCTTTGCAGGCAGCATGAGATAGAAGTGATCAACGGAGCCGTACTTTCGGGCTTGTTGGGAAATAGGCAGTGTACACACGCTGACATTGAATTCATGGAAGTGACTAGACTTTCTTCAATGAGGCAATTTGCTGAGCAACTTTTCTAAATACAATTAAAAATTCTATAAGGATTCAAATTTGGACACTTTTATTGGTAACAATTTCATATTTACAGTACAACGAATGTACAAATGATAAATTTATGATTTTATACACATTTGATCCAAATACTGATTTAATTGCTATACATTATAGCATATTACACTCACTCACTCACTTACTGTCTATTATTTTATACAATATAAGCGCCGGCCCATTGGCCGGTCCGGTAATGGCTGCTGCCGTTATTCTGCCTGTCGGGCTTACGATCATCGGCGTAGACGATTCCAAAAAGCTTACCCCCGACAAACGGGATAAACTTTTTGATATAATCATGGCGCAGGCTCTTTCTGTGGGTGTTGGCGTCATGACTCCGGCCGATATCGACAGTATCAACATCCTGCAAGCGACCCGATGCGCCATGCTCGCTGCCGTTCTAAACCTTTCCCAGCCTCCTGATTATCTGTTGATCGATGGCATAAGTACCATCGACAGTAGGATTCCCCAGAAAACAATAAAAAAAGGCGACTCTCTGAGCCTCTCCATTGCTGCCGCGTCAATTATCGCCAAGGTAACCCGTGACCGGGTAATGATTGAAATGGATGCAAAATACCCCGGTTACGGCTTCGCTGGACACAAGGGGTATGGGAGCGCAGCCCATATGGATGCGATCAAAAGGCTCGGCCCCTCCCCTATTCATCGCCTGACATTCGGCGGCGTCAAGGAGTATGTTTCGTGTACCTGTTCCTGATAACATTCCTCTCTCTCTACGGAGGCATGCATTGCTACGCTTTCGTTAAGCTGCGTGATGCATTCAGGCTCCTAAAACAGCTCAGATGGTTCCTGATACTCTGGATGGTTTTTATGACGGCCATTCCCCTTCTCGTTCGGGTAGCAGAGCACCTGACGATGGAGAAAACAGCCCTGGCATTTGCGTGGCCGGGCTATCTCTGGATGGGCTTCATATTTATCTTTGTCTCTGCACATTTCTTTGCTGATCTGATTCATTTTTTTTATTGCCGTATAAACCGTTTTCTTTCAAAGCAAAAACCAGCAGGTATCTCCTCTCGGACAATCGGTAGAGCGGTATTCATAATAGCGGTATGTGCAAGCGTGTATGCCTTTTTTGAAGCAGGTCAGATTCGCAGTGAACATGTCGTGATTCACTCAGCCAAGCTTCCCGCTTCAGTTTCGAAACTAAGAATTGTGCAGATATCAGATGTTCATATCGGTCTGCTGTTACAAAACAGCCGGTTGCAGCGAATTTCAACTGAGATCAGGAACGCCGAACCTGATATTCTTATATCTACCGGTGATTTAGTCGATGGCAAGCTGAACCGTGATGACGCTATTTCTGCTCATAATCCTCTGGCAGCATTACTGGCTTCTATTCCGGCACCTTCGGGCAAATTTGCCGTGGCAGGAAATCATGAAGCATATGCCGGCCTTCCCCAGGCGGTCGCTTTCACCGGGGCCGCAGGCTTTACGATGCTCCGGAATCAGTCCATACACCTTACAAATGGAGTAACAATAACAGGAATCGATGATCAAGCAGTTTCAGGGCATAAGCATGCAGATCCTGCCGTTGAAAATGCACTGCTTACATCTGTTTCGAATGATTCGTTCCATCTACTGTTAAAGCATCGGCCGGAGATTCTGCCGGAAAGTGACGGCCGCTTCGATCTGCAGCTCTCCGGTCACGTTCATGGCGGCCAGATTTTTCCGTTCAATTTTCTTGTCAGACTTAAACACCCGATTCCCTGCGGCACAACAACTACCGGGAAAGGATCGCGTATTCACGTTTCGCGAGGAACCGGCACATGGGGACCTCCGATGCGCTTGTTAGCCCCACCTGAAATTACAATTATCGACATAATTTCCCCGCCTCAGAATTTAGTAAATAAACGGTGAGACCTGGCAAAAAAGTGTGTAACATTTAGCGATACTGCGCTATAACGGTGATCAATTCTACGTATCGCATAAGGTCATATAATGGACACTATTGCCAAACCAGCTCAAGCTTCCCCGCCAGATATCGGTATGATTACCAAGCTTTTACTGTCAGAAAACATTATCTCAGAGCAACAACTGGCGTATGCCATCCGGGTTCGCAGTAAACTCACAACTTCCAAAACGATGATAGACTCTCTCGTCGAACTTGGGTTCCTGTCGCATGATATTCTTCAGGAAACTCTTAGAAATAATCGCGTCAATATCCGCCTGGGGGATTTTCTTGTTGAACTGGGCTATCTCCGCGAAACCGATTTAAAACAAGCGATCGGAATGCAGTTAGAATCAAAAGGCAAGCAGCGCTTGGGAGAGATCCTCGTTGATCGGGGCTTTATTGAGGATCGAAAGCTGCTGGAAGCTCTTTCGTATCAGATAGGGTACCCTTTAATCGAACTGAGCTTTGTGGAAATTGATCGTACTCTGCTTTCAGCTATTCCAATATCAGTCTGTCGTGAGTTGAATATTGTTCCGGTCCGCCGGGAAGAATCTTTTGTCATACTGGCATTATCTGATCCTCTCGACCAGAAAGCACATGATTCTGCACGAAATTTTCTCGGTGATAATGTCCGTTTCGCCATTGCATCCAAAGAGTCCATCAAAAACACACTCAACGCCTTAGAACGATCAGCAACTCAGCCGGTTCTCTCAGATGAAAATACCATCATCGGCATGATAAACTCACTTTTGGATGATGCAATTCTTGAAGGCGCCAGCGACATCCACATTGAGCCGATGAAAGATCGCCTTCGAGTCCGTTTCAGACTTGATGGGGTCATGCACTACTATAAGGACTTCCAGAAAGAAATTGCTCCGCAACTCTCGACGCGTATTAAAGTCATGGCGCAGTCAGATATCGCTGAAAAGCGCCGGCATCAGGACGGCCGCATGCTCTATAAGAGTCATGTGCACGGAATAGATCTCGATCTCCGCGTTTCAATCTTTATCACCATTTATGGTGAAAAAATTGTCATGCGGCTTCTCAACAACAAAACATCACTGTTGGATATTAAAGAAATCGGTATGGCTCCCCGGATGTTGGAGCATTTCATCTTCGAAGCGGTTGAAGTGCCTTCCGGTGTCATGATCATCACCGGTCCGACCGGATCGGGTAAGACATGTACACTTTATAGCTGCATAAATTATCTTAACGATGTCAATACAAGCATCATAACAGCTGAAGATCCTGTCGAAATAACCATTGACGGTGTTTCTCAATGTTCCATAAATGCAAAGATCGGTGTTACTTTTGAAGAAACTTTGCGGCATATAGTCAGACAGGATCCCGATATCATTGTTCTTGGGGAGATTCGCGATCATTTCTCTGCTGAAACCGCCATTCAGGCGGCTTTGACCGGCCATAAGGTATTAACAACATTTCACACTGAAGACAGTATTGGCGGGCTGATCCGCTTGATGAATATGGAGATTGAAGCATTTCTGATTTCATCCACAGTTGTCTGTGTCGTAGCGCAACGTCTGCTGCGAAGGGTCTGTCCCGACTGTGCAGAACCATATATCCCGACACCACTCGACTTGCGCAGATTGAACGTATCGGCCAACGATCTGGTCGGTGCCGGTTTTAAACTCGGACGAGGCTGTAAAGCCTGCAGGTTTAGCGGTTATCGTGGCCGTGTGGGAGTTTTTGAACTGCTGGTAATGAATGAAATGGTAAAAGACGCTATCCTGAACAAGAAGAGTTCGTATGAAATTCGTAAAATAAGTGTCGAAACATCCGGCATGGTAACTCTCATTGAGGATGGTCTGGTTAAAGGAGCCCGCGGAGAGATCTCGATGAAGGAAATTATTACCGATCTTCCCCGACTGGGCAAACCACGGCCATTGTCGGAATTAAGAAGAATATTGGGAGTTACTGAATGAGTTCAACTGAAAAGCCACTTATTGAATTAATCAATGAGCGCCTCAAGGGAGACCTGCAGAATCTCCCTGTGTTTAATTCTGTAGCGGTAAAACTCCAGCAGATGCTCGCGCGTCGCGACTTCAGAATTGATGAAATTATTGAAATGATCAACGAAGATCAGTCCCTCGCGAGCCAGGTGCTCAGAGTGGCAAATTCTTCTTACTATGCCGGATTGTCTTCGATTGGTACCATTAAAGATGCTGTCGTCAGATTGGGGGCTCAGGAAGTTGCCAATATGGTCATGATGGCGTCTCAATACGAACTGTTCCGCTCTGAAAATGAGCATCTCAACAGGTCAATGCAAAAACTGTGGGACCACTCGCTTGCCTGCGCGACAGGATCAAAATGGTTGGCAAAAAAAGCCGGTTATGTAAATCTGGCGACCGAATGCTTTATGGGTGGACTGTTACACGATATCGGAAAATTGGCTTTACTCAAAGTGCTTGATGACCTTTATCGTAATAATGAAGCAAAAACCGCATTTTCAGAGACTCTGATTAATGAGATTCTTGACAAAATGCACGGAGACGTCGGGAACCGGTTAATGAAATCATGGAGCCTGCCTGAAGCGTACTGCTCAATTGCGGTCAATCATCACAAAGAAGATTTTGACGGAAATGATATCCTGCTGGTCATAGTTCGACTGGCAGACAAGGCGTGTAAAAAAACGGGAAAATCGCTACAACCGGATCCTGCATTTTCTCTCATCTCTTCACCGGAAGTGCAATTTCTGGGGTTAAAAGAAATCGCTCTGGCAGAATTGGAAATTACTGTGGAGGATATTGGAGAACTGTATGTGTGAGAGAAGCCAGAACTATTTGAGGTAGCGCGCCACGGCACGGTTATGATCGGCAAGATTTTTTGAAAACTGGTGGGTACCATCCTGGCGTGCGACAAAATAGAGGAAATCGGATTTTGCCGGGTTCATTGCAGCAGTAACGGCGTCTATTCCCGGATTACCAATCGGACCGGGAGAGAGCCCTTTGTTGAGGTAGGTATTATACGGCGATTGGCGCTGGATGTCCGCTTTACTGACTTTCCCGGAGAACGCCCGAACTCCGTAAACCGCGGTCGGATCACTCTGAAGCGGCATTCCGATCCGTAAGCGATTATGGAATACTGATGAAATAAGCGGTTTTTCATCCGCAGAAACAGCCTCTTTTTCTATTATCGATGCCAGCGTAACAATTTCATGCAGGGAAAACCGACTGCCCTCCTGACGTGCCTCCTTTACAGCAGCATAGTTCTTATTGAACTGCCCCACCATCTGCTCAAGCAGCTGTTCCTCTCCCCCTCCCCGTGAGAGGTTATAGGTTGCGGGATACAAATATCCTTCCACACTTGCCTCATGCAGGCCAAGCCGCAGCAGTAATGCCTTGTCACGACATTTTTCAAGAAACGCTTCCTTTTTGAAATACCCCTTCTGTTCCAGCAACTCAGCAGCCTGATACATTGAATAGCCTTCAGGCAGGGTAAATTTACGATAATCAACCTCACCGGCAACAATCTTTCTCAAGATCACATCGGGTGTCATAGCGTCGTTGAAACGATAATCCCCCGCTTTAAGATGGTGAGCATCTCCCCGCAATCTGGTCAAAAGGACAAAATGCCACGAACTTCGTATAACTCCGCCGGCTTTAAGATCTGAAGCAAGCGTGCGAATGCCGCTCCCTGGAGGAAATGAAACGTCGCAGATTACAGCCCCTGAACCTGGAGAGATAAAAAGGCAGATAAAATACCAGAGGAGACACGTAACAAGAAAGAGGCGGACAGCATTCACGCAGATAATTTTGGAGGGTGGTGTGGTATAAGCCATGGCCGCATTATGGTAACTTTTTGGTGAGTAGTCAAGAATTGCTGAACCATGCTATTTTAACCGGTAGTTGGCTTCATTTGGCCCACCAGTTACCTTATTTGCGGTAAAAGAACAGTTCTGTCCTATCATGTTTAACTGATATCATTGAACATAACCGGCTCGGCACGCTCTTTGCGTTGCATTTTCGAAAGATTTGACAGCTCGACAACACCCGATAACGGACATGGAGGCTCCCATGAAACAAATGCTGATTGTATTCCTGATGATATTCTTCGCCATTCCTACTGGTGCCTTGGCCGGCATCATTAGTCCCGCCAGAGTCACTCTGATAGAAGGAGATATCACCTTCCGCACTCCTGACAGTGAAGAATGGTTTCCTGCATCTATAAACACTCCTCTTGATGAAGGTGATGCGGTATGGGCACCTCCCGGCTGCAGGACCGAAGTGCAGCTTGCCGATGGAACGGTAGTACGGCTGGATGGTGGGACACAACTTGACCTGATTGCCGTTGAAGACAACTTTACCCATCTTCATATGGCAAGCGGAAAGCTCTATCTCAAAGCGTCCCCGAATGCCCGAAAAAACTCTCTCCAAATTGACGCTGACGACACAACCATACTTCCTGATGCGCGAGCACGACTCCGCGTAGACATGTTGCCGAACAGTCAGGAAGATGTCTCTATATTCAAAGGTTCTGCATATGTTGAAGGGAACGGAAGTCGTACGAAAGTTCGCGCAGGCGAACATATTGCGCTTGAAGAAGGACACAGCGAGCTTCTGCCGCTCAATTCGCCCGACAGCTGGGAAAGCTGGAACAGCGAGCGTGACAGAAGTCAATCTCGAACGACTTCGGCCGAATCGAAACTCCCTGAAGAGTTACAGGCATATTCAGCGGAACTCGATGCACACGGAAGATGGGTAAGCGTACCGGAATATGGCATGGTCTGGCGACCAACGGTCATACTCTCTGACGATTGGGCACCGTACCGAAGCGGGCGCTGGATCTGGAAAGGAGATGACTACGTCTGGATATCCTATGAAAACTGGGGCTGGGCACCGTATCATTACGGGCGCTGGGCGATTGTCTTCGGCTTCGGGTGGTGCTGGGTACCGCCTGTTCGTGGCGATATCTATTGGGGACCGGGATATGTGGGATGGTACCGCACCGAAAACCACATCGGCTGGACGCCGCTGGCACCAGGAGAAAACTTCTATGGTCGCAAGCATTTTGGCCGCCATAGCGTCAATATTAACGACACTCATGTCAACACAGCATCGGTCTACTATAAAAACCGGAATGAACACGGCGGTTTCAGTGTGCTCCTGCAAAATGATTTTTTACGGGGGAGAACTGTTTTTCAAGCCCCTTCTACCGCTCCATCTGTTTCAGTGGCCGTGTCACTCGGAAGCCCCCGAATAAAACCACTCCGGGAAACACGTATGCCGGTCGTCAAACAGACTCCGCCGAGAGTTGCTCCTCCGGCAGCAGTCATGAACCATGACAATAGTGAATTACGTGACCGTTTTCCGCGAGTAGTTCCGGTTACTGAAAAACAGCGCCTGGTACAGCCACCTGTCGCACCACCAGTGCCGGCTACACCAGCGGTCACAACCAGACCCGCCGCACCTTCCCCATCCCCATCCCGGCAGATCAGTGACGGGCAGAGTCGCACAGCAGCACCTCAAACGGAGACGACTATAAATCAACCGGCACGTACAGAAAAGCCCTCTGCCGGATACCAGACGGATAAGCGCTCAACACCGGCTCCTCAACGCCAAAGTGACGCTTCAAAGCAAGAGAAAAAGCCAAAAGAACGGGAACAGAGAAAAATCTGGAAGTTGACTACCACGGATCAAGGGAATGATAAAAGAGTGAGAGAGAAAGAAGGTAAAGAGCGTAAGGGTAAAGAATAAAAAAACAGGGCATCCGTCGGTATCCGGATGCCCTGTTTTTTTGAAGCTATACTGTTACGAAAGCAGCTGACTGAGAAGTAAATGCCCTTCAACCACTAAGCCGGTCCCCTTGGCCTGGAATTCATCATACGAAACGGCGCCGTTCCCCTCCTCTGCCCCGCCCCGATAGATGACAAACGGTACCGGGTCTGACGTATGGGTCATCAGCTTTACCGGCGTCGGATGGTCCGGCATGCAGAGAATGGCATAGTCGCCAAACTTCCTGATCCCTTCCAGAACGGTCCCGACCACCTGCCGGTCAAAATCCGCTATCGCCTGGAGTTTATGCTGCATAATGCCTTCATGCGACGCCTCGTCGGGCGCTTCTACATGCACATAGACAAAATCATGATCTTCAAGCGCCGCAAGAGCAGCCTGCCCCTTGCCAAGATAATTGGTGTCGATGTAGCCGGTAGCCCCTTCAACGTGTATGATGTCCAAGCCTGCACAGATGCCGATCCCTTTGATCAGGTCAACGGCAGAAATAACCGCTCCGGTCAGTCCATATTTTTCCCGATACGTTTCGATTCGTGGGGTTTTGCCATGACCCCAGAGCCAGACCGAGTTTGCCGGCTGATTGCCCTCTTCTTTTCGTTTCACATTAATGGGGTGATTATGAAGCACCATCTGGGAATGGTTCATGATGTTATTAAGCACCTCCGCCCCATCACCACGAGGAAGCGAGTCAAGGATGGCTTTACCGGATATATCATGCGGAGGAGTGGTGCGCATGCCGTCTTTACCGCCGCGCCAGACCATCAGATGCCGATATCCCACGCCTGAGTGAAACTCTATTTCAGAGTTGCCCAGCTCTTTCTGAAGCGTATCAACCAATTCTCGTGCTTCAGCAGTAGAAATATGTCCTGCAGAAAAATCCTGCATGTAGATTGAGCTTCCCTGGGGCTTCAGTGTTACAAGATTCATACGGAAAGCAACATCATCAGGACCAAGGTCGACTCCCATGCTGATCGCTTCAAGCGGTGAACGTCCTGTGTAGCAGGTACGCGGATCATAGCCGAACACTGACAGATTTGCCACGTCGCTTCCTGGTGGCAGTCCGGCGGGGACAGTATGCGCGAGGCCGACCTGTCCATGTTGAGCCATAAAATCCATGTTAGGGGTTGCTGCATACTGAAGGGGAGATTTGTTACCGAGTTCGTTATAGGCGATATCAGACATACCGTCGCCGAGCAGAATAATGACCTTCATAAAAACATTCCTTTTGTAACCTACTGTTATTGAACTACTAAAATTGAGTATTATGCTTTAAAAGGCAGGATATACGCAGGAACATGCGGTATTTCCTCTCTTTTACCTCCCCGATTCCTGCGATAAAATATCATCTGAACGCCATCAGGTCAACCCATCATTCACTGCATCTACCCATAAAAAGTTGCCTTTAGTGCCACTTTTGTTGTAAAAGAGTACGGTTAAATCCTCGGGTGTGTGAACCCGTATTTTATTGAGGTTGTGTGCGTATGTACTACAATGAGGAATTTGAAACTCTGCCACGTCCTGCGTTGGAAGCACTGCAGCTTAAGCGGCTCCAGGCTGCTTTAGAGCGGGTTTATGCACATGTCCCTTTTTACAGGAATGCTTTCAACACGGCAGGTATCAAGCCGGGTGATGTTAAATCCCTGAACGATCTTGAGCGCCTGCCATTCACCACCAAGCAGAACATGCGTGATTCCTATCCCTACGGCCTCTTTGCGGTACCGATGGAGGAAATTGTCCGCATTCATGCGTCCAGCGGCACTACAGGCAAACCTACCGTTGTCGGTTATACCCGCAAGGATATTGATGTCTGGTCCGAGTTGATGGCCCGCTCGTTTGTCTCTGCGGGTGCAGGCAAAGGCGATATAATACATAACGCCTACGGATATGGATTATTCACCGGAGGCCTTGGTGCGCATTATGGCGCCGAACGACTGGGCGCATCGGTCATTCCGATCTCGGGTGGCAACACCAAGCGCCAGATCATGATCATGCAGGACTTCGGTTCAACGGTACTTACCTGCACACCCTCGTATGCTCTTTTTATGGCGGAAGAGGCAAAGGTTGAAGGGATAAATTTTAAAGATCTTCGTTTGAAGGTTGGAATCTTCGGTGCAGAACCTTGGTCAGAGGCGATGCGCGGCGAAATCGAGGCAAAACTTAATCTTGATGCTATCGACATCTATGGCCTGTCGGAAATTATGGGTCCGGGTGTCGCCATTGAATGTATCGAGGCCAAATGCGGGCTGCATATATGGGAAGACCATTTCATTCCGGAGATTATAAATCCTGATACCGGACAACGCGTCGCTGAGGGGGAGCGGGGAGAGCTGGTCATAACAACCATCACAAAACAGGGGATACCGCTGATCCGCTACCGCACCCGTGATATCACAAGCATAACCTATGAACCATGTCTCTGTGGTCGTACCCACGCGCGCATCTCACGCATGAGCGGCCGCTCCGACGACATGCTCATCATCCGCGGCGTCAACGTATTCCCTTCCCAGATTGAGGCGATCCTGATCGGCATTGAAGGAGTTGAACCGCACTATCTGCTTGTCGTTGACCGTTTGGAAAATCTTGATACTCTGGAAGTGCATGTTGAGATTGATGAGCAGATTTTCTCCGATGAGGTCAAAATTCTGCAAAGGCTTGCCAAGCGGATCGAGAAGGAAATCAAGGACAAACTTGGCATCACCTGCTCTGCCCGACTTGTGGAGCCGAAGACCATCCAGCGCAGCGAGGGCAAGGCCACGCGGGTTATTGACAACCGCAAACTATAGCAGCGGAGCTTGTGGATAAGGGAGTTAGCTCATGAAAGTCGAACAGATATCCATTTTTATCGAAAACAAATCGGGACGTTTGGCTGAGATATCCCGCATTCTCAGCGAAAGCGGCATCAACATTCGAGCACTGTCCCTGGCTGATACATCGGATTTTGGCATCCTGCGCCTGATTGTCAATGATGTTGAAAAAGCCAAATCAGTACTGAAAGGATGCGGTTTTACGGTCAACAAAACCGAAGTGGTAGCCGTCGAGGTACTCGATCGTCCCGGCGGCCTGTCGCACATTCTGAACGTCCTCGATTCCAAGCATATCAATGTCGAATATATGTATGCCTTCGGTGAGCGCAGTGGCGGCAACGCCGTGATAGTCTTCCGTTTTGACGATACCGATAAAGCCATAGAGACACTCACGGGCAGCGGTGTACATATCCTTGAAGGTGAACGTCTGTACAGTATGTAGGTAACTATTTCCGGAGGTTATTTGTATGATGAAACGATTAGTTGTAGCTTGCTGTCTGATGAGTATCTCTCTTCTGACCGCCCCGGTATCCTTTGCAGCTGGCACCATCAAGATTGGTGGACTGTTTGCGGTTACCGGGCCGGCCTCTTTTCTGGGTGAACCGGAAAAAAAGACCCTGGAGCTGCTGGTCAAGGAGACCAATGACAAGGGGGGCATTAACGGAGTCAAGCTGGAGGCTGTTATTTACGACACCACCGGTGATGCCACCAAGGCTGTGCAACTTGCCACCAGACTGATCAAGGACGACAAGGTCTCGGTAATTATCGGACCGAGCACGACCGGGGAATCCATGGCTGTTATTCCGGTTGTCGAAAAAGAGAAAATCCCGTTGGTTTCCTGCGCAGCCGGCATTAAAATTACTGATCCGGCCAAGCACTGGGTCTTTAAAACCCCGGCCAATGACCATGTGGCTGCTGAAAAAATCCTGAACTACATGACCAGCAAGAAGCAGAAGACGATTGCACTGCTGACCGTCACGGATGGCTTTGGCGCCTCCGGTCGTGAACAGCTCAAGGCGATCGCCTCACAGAAAGGGTTCACCATAGTCGCCGACGAAGTCTACGGCCCGAAAGACACCGACATGACCGCCCAATTGACCAAGATTCGCGGTATCAAACCGGACGCCATCATCTGCTGGGGCACCAACCCCGGTCCGGCGGTTATCACTAAAAACATCAAGCAACTCGGCATCAAGACCCCGCTTTACATGAGCCACGGCGTTGCTTCCAAGAAATACATTGAACTGGCCGGTGCCGAGGCCGCCGAAGGCGTCATGCTCCCGGCGGGTAAACTGTCTGTCTACGACTCGTTTCCAAAGTCTGATCCTCAGGGCAGACTGCTGAAAGAGTATGACCAGGCCTACAAGAAGGCATATGGCACCGAGGCCTCCACCTTTGGCGGTTACGCCTACGATGCCTTTCTGCTGATCAGCGATGCGATTAAAAAGGTCGGTTCTTCGCCGGAGCAGATCAGAAGCGGTATTGAGCAGACCACTAAACTGGTGAGTATTTCCGGAATTTTCAGTATGTCACCCAAAGATCATAACGGTCTCGACCTTTCAGCATTTGAGATGGTCAAAGTTACCAAAGGTGACTGGGCGTTACTCAAGTAATCAAATTTATCTAGCCAAAGAGGGAGGTTACCAGCATGCACGTTAGATTTATTGTATCCATGGCAGCATTATGCACCTTGATGTTTGCGACAGTCGTTTGTGCCGCTGCACCCATAAAGATCGGAGCCCTGTTTGCCGTTACCGGTCCAGCCGCATTTCTTGGAGAACCGGAACGCAACAGCGCCAAAATGGTTGTTGATGAGATTAACGCTGCCGGTGGGATAAAAGGCCGCAAGATCGAACTGGTAATCTATGATACTGCCGGAGACGCCACCAAGGCGGTTCAACTGGCCACCAAACTGATCAAGGACGACAAGGTAGTTGCGATTATCGGCCCCAGCACCACCGGTGAATCCATGGCTGTCATACCGGTTGCAGAGAAAGAGCAGATACCGCTGATATCCTGCTCGGCCGGGATAAAAATTACTGATCCGCTGAAAAAATGGATCTTCAAGACCGCCCAGAACGATACCCTGGCGGTCGGCAAAATCTTCGAACAGCTTCAAAAGCAGAAACTTACTAAGGTCTCAATCCTGACGGTTTCTGACGGATTCGGCGCATCAGGACGCGAACAGCTTAAGGCGCAGGCTGCAGCGTTCGGAATTTCAATCGTCTCCGATGACACCTACAGCCCCAAAGATACAGACATGACTGCGCAGCTTACCAAAATCCGCGGCATAAAGCCGGATGTGATCATCTGCTGGGGTACCAACCCGGGACCGGCCGTTATTGCCAAGAACGCTAAGCAGCTCGGCTTGAAAATCCCTCTCTATATGAGTCACGGGGTTTCATCCAAAAAATTCATCGATCTGGCCGGGGACGCTGCTGAAGGCATCAGACTTCCATCGGGAAAGGTACTGGTTGCCGATGTCCTGCCAACTTCAGACCCGCAGAAGAAAACGTTGATGGCTTTTGTCAAGGATTACCAGAAGCATTACAAGGCGGAAGGCGACCACTTTGGCGGACATGCCTGGGATGCCGTCATGCTTCTGAAAGGCACTTTTGAACTCGGCGCAGATACGCCTGCCGCCATCCGTGATCAACTGGAGAAGACCAAACAGTTCCACGGCATCGGCGGGACCTTTACCTATTCGTCACTGGATCATGCCGGACTCGGCAAGGAAGCCTTTGTACTGGTTGAAGTGAAAAACAAGGATTGGGTAATAGTTAAATAACCTTCAAATAAATGATTTTTTCGTGGGGGCGAGCAGCCGTTCGCCCCCACATTTATGAGGTACAATGCAGTTCGACCAACTTCTCCAGTATGTCCTTTCCGGCCTGTCAACCGGTGCCATCTACGCGCTGATAGGCATCGGATTTTCGATCATCTATAATGCCACCGGAATTATAAATTTTGCCCAGGGTGAGTTTGTCATGCTGGGCGGCATGTTGACGCTCCTGTTTCTGGACAGCTGCAAACTCCCTTTATGGGCGGCGATTCCCTGTGCGATTGCTGTTTCCACCGCATCAGGCATGCTGTTTGAAAGATTGGCCATCCGTCCGCTTCGCCAGCCGACCCCCATCAATCTGGTCATCATTACAATCGGCGGCAGTATCCTGATCCGCGGTCTTTCCATGCTGCTGTGGGGCAAGGACACCCACGCCATCCCCCCTTTTTCCGGAGAAGAACCGATTGCCGTCGGCGGCGCCACGATCCTGCCCCAGCACATCTGGATACTGGGAATTACTCTGTTGATCATTGCAGCCAATAAATTCTACTTCTATCACACCATCAGCGGCAAGGCCATGCGAGCCTGCGCCTACAACCGTCGTGCCGCCGGCCTCGTAGGGATCGATGTGCGCCGCATGGTACTGTTCTCGTTCATTATCAGTTCGGCCATGGGGTCGGTGGCCGGCATTATTGTCGCCCCGTTGACGATGACCGCCTATGACGTCGGCGTCATGCTCGGATTAAAAGGATTCTGTGCCGCCATTATCGGTGGTATGAGCAGCGGCGGCGCAACCGTGGTCGGTGGTTTGATTCTCGGGATCCTTGAGTCTCTGGGGGCAGGCTTGATTTCATCCGGCTACAAGGACGCCATTGCCTTTATCATTCTGCTCCTGATCCTGTTTATACGGCCTCAAGGTCTTTTCGGCAAAGCCCAGAGTGAGAGGGTATAGCCGATGAATCGTGACATGATTAAATTTCTGGGGTTTGCCGCCCTGATTCTTGCTGTGCCGTTTGCCCTCAGTGGCGGCTATCTGATGAATGTACTGGTGTTTGTCGGCATCCATACCATGCTGGCCATCGGTCTCAACCTCCTCTTGGGGTATGCAGGCCAGATTTCCCTCGGCCATGCCGGTTTTTTTGGACTGGGCGCTTACCTGTCCGGCATCCTGACCGCAACCTACGGCTGGAACCCCTGGCTTGCCATGCCCCTGGCTGCGGCCGTTGTTGGCGGATTGGCATTTCTGATCGGCTTCCCGATCCTCAAGCTTAAGGGGCATTATCTGGCCATGGCGACCCTGGGTATGGGAATCATCATGTATATCACCTTCAACGAAACCATCGGACTGACCGGCGGTCCATCCGGCTTGTCCGGCATTCCCAATATTGCCATCGGCAGCCTGACCTTTGACAGTGACAAGAAAAACTTCTACCTGATCTGGTCCTTTACACTCGGCATGATACTGCTGACCCTGAATCTGGCCAACTCGCGGATTGGACGGGCCCTGCGGGCAGTACATGATTCTGAGGTTGCAGCACAGGTTTTGGGAATCAATGCCCGTCTGCTCAAGGTTCAGATATTCGCCCTTTCGGCCGTGATTTCATCCATAGCCGGCAGTCTTTACGCCCACACCATGACATTCATTTCTCCGGCATCCTTTGGCTTCAACTTTTCGGTAGAACTACTCACGATGGTGGTCATCGGTGGGTTGGGGAGTATCTACGGTTCGTTTCTGGGTGCCGCCCTGCTGACGCTATTGCCGGAGTTCCTGCGGGCTGCCCAGGATTACGATATCATTATCTACGGAGCCATGCTGATGATGATGGTCATGTTCATGCCAAGAGGTCTGGTGCGGGGTGTGCCGGACCTTTTACGAAAGCTGCTGAAAAAGAGAGGGGGCAAACATGCTTGAAGTTTCCGGCATAACCCAGATTTTCGGTGGCGTGACGGCACTTGAGGATGTTTCCTTCTCAATCAAAAAAGGGGACATCACCGGCGTCATCGGACCAAACGGAGCCGGAAAGACGACTCTTTTCAACATAATTTCAGGAATTTACACCCAGAGTTCCGGACACGTACTGCTGAACAATGTTGATGTATCCGGTCAGCCTCCCGAAAAACTGGCTCGACTCGGCATGGTGCGCACCTTTCAGAACATTGAGCTGTTCGGCGGCATGACGGTATTGGAAAACGTTATGGTCGGGCTTCACACCAAGAGCTCGAGCGGGCTCCTTGCCTGTTCACTGCGTATGCCCTGGAGCAGGTCGGAAGAGCTGAACATTCGTACAGCTGCCCTGAAGTGGCTTGAATTTACAGGAATTTCTGAGCTTGCTGAGGTAACGGCAGGCAATATATCGTTCGGAAAAGGGCGTTTGCTTGAAATAGCCCGGGCTCTGGCCGTTGAGCCGGGCATTATCCTGATGGACGAGCCGGCTGCCGGCCTCAACAGCCGGGAAACCCTCGGACTGGCACGTCTGATTCAGCGGATCCGTGATCTGGGCATAACGGTGGTACTTGTCGAACATGACATGGACCTGGTTATGGACATCTGCGACCGACTCCTGGTTCTGAATCTTGGGCGCAAACTGGCTGAAGGGACACCACAGGAGATACAGGAAAACCGTGAGGTCATTGCAGCATATCTGGGGGATGCCGACTGATGTTACGCCTTAAAAACATACATACCCACTACGGCAAGGTTCACGCTCTCAAGAATGTTTCACTACGTCTTCTAGAAGGTGAAATAGTGACCCTGATTGGTGCCAATGGAGCCGGCAAGACTACAATCCTGAATACTATTTCCGGTGTAACCCCTGCTTCTTCCGGCGAGGTACTCTTCGAGAATAAGCAGATTACTGAACTTGCTCCTGATCGGATCGTCAAGCTCGGTATTTCCCAGGTTCCCGAAGGCCGTCAGGTCTTTAAACAGCTCTCCGTAGAGGATAACCTGGATCTGGGCGCATACCTCCGTTATCGAAGCCGGGAAGATAAGGCGTCCATCAATGAGGATCGGGAACATATTTTTACTCTGTTTCCCCAGCTGCTCAACCGCCGCAAACAGTTAGCCGGCACCATGTCGGGTGGCGAACAGCAGATGCTGGCGATCGGCAGGGCACTTATGGCCAAACCGAAACTTCTGCTTCTGGACGAACCCTCCATGGGATTGGCACCTCTGGTTTTCCAGGAAATATTCCGGGTACTGCATCAGCTCAGGCATGAACATGGCACCACTATTCTGCTGGTTGAACAGAATGCCAAAGCGGCGCTTAAACTGGCGGACCGGGGGTATGTTCTGGAGACCGGCAAGATTATTCTGGAAGGGTCATCAGTCGAACTGATGGATAATACCGATGTCAAACGGGCGTATTTAGGCAAGGAGAAGGGATAGAATTTGTTTTTTAGCCCTGCCACTCCCCCGAAAACGTTACACAGATCCACTCAAAACAAACTGCAAAGGAATTGAAATGCCTGAAATGGTCAGAGTTGATGAAAAATCTGGCATCATACACATCACATCTTCAGGAAAGGTGAGCCTGGAAGAACTCTCGCATACACTTGAAGCAGTCCTACAGATTATTGATAGTCAGGGATTGACGAAGATTATAGTTGATGCGACAGACCTAAATAAATTGCCGTTCATTTTTCATTTACATATTTTTGCGTGTGAGATTTCAAGTCGTGTCAGGGGGACTAAACACGCCATTATTGTGGCGGATCAGACACCTGACGATATGTCCCACATAGAGAATGCAATATCATACCGTGAAAAAAATATAAAAATATTCACTTCACGGGAAGAAGCTGTCTCTTGGCTCATGGGATGATTCTTTACCTACAAACAGGAACACCCGCGATATCGCCCTGTTTTTCAAACCTTCTGAACGTTCTTCCATCTGTAACTAAAATTACCACGCGGTTTTTACCCTCTCGTAAAACTTCGGTGTTAACACTATTTTTTTCCCATCCAAAATTTGAATTATCGCTTCATTTTTAAAGCGGTTAAGCACTCGTGTAACGGTCTCACGAGTCACTGATGCATAATTTGCAATTTGCTGATGCGTCAGTTTGACATTAACAATCACTCCGCGATCGTCACTCAAACCATATACTTCCTGCATGCGATCGAGAGTAGCCAAAATTCGCTGTTCCGCATTGTCAAAACTGAGAATCTTAATCATCGCCCATGATTCACGCAAATTGGAACACAACAGTTCGATTATTTTCTTTCGAATTACTTCATGACCAAGAACATGCTGTTCAAAATCATTCTTTGAGAGGAGACCGATAACCGCGTCTTCGTGCGCAACAACGGTTGCAGGAGAGGTTTTGCCATCAAGGAGAGACATTTCTCCAAAAAAATCATTTTTTTTGTGAATAGTAAGGATCTGTTCTTTGCCTTCTATACTTTGTTTGACGACCCGAACCTTTCCAGCGTAAACAATGTACATATAGTTGGAAGTATCTTCCTCTAACAGAACGATCTGATCCTTAACAAAATTCTTTTTGATAATTATACTGTCAATCTGGTCAATTTCCTCACTTGAAAGATCAGAAAAAAGAGGAATATTCTTGATTATATGGTCATACTTTTTTCGACTGACTATTTGCGAGATCATGGGAAAGACCCTGTTTCATAGATTTTATATTTTTTAAATTCAGTCACCAATGGAAAGAGGTTCACCTCAAAACAGATAACGGATACACGCGATATTTACTGAGATTTGCTGTAAAAACTCCATCAGCAAAGGGTACATTTATTTCCGGATCTTCAAGTTTAATAGTAAATTTTTCATGTGCAACGGTTTTATATATAATTTCCAGCGGAAATGCCACTCCTTTTACGGTGGTATAGCTGTCATACCTGACATGGTCTCCCTCTGCAGTTGTTTTTGAAATTAACAGGCCATTTTCAAAGGCAGCTTTTTCCTGATGGCCATATCTGTTAGTTCTCTCAAAGGCTGAAATTCTGCGGGAAGATTCAGGCGGATCAATATCGATAAGCCAATGTATGTTTCGCCATCCACCAAAATTACCCGTAACGGGCAGATCCATGAAAGAACCGCTAAAAGCAGTGCCATTTCCTGTATCAACAATCGTAATATTTTCTCCATTCACATAGATTTCCTGAAGTACTGAGCCAAACGGCGAAAGAATTACCGCCCTGATCTGATCCGGTTTGCGAAACATAAGTACGCCGCTGCCGGAGATATTCTTATCAGAACTTACAAAGGTGAGCGAGGCGTTACTTGACAGAGATTCCACAACTGATCCATCCGTATACTTCAGTTCTTCAGTCGGGTGGACACTCGCACACCCACATAGCAGGGGGACCAGTAACAGCAGATAAAAACATGAACGAAACGACTTTAAAAATACATTATTTGAATATTTTATACTACACTTCATATCACATCGCCTCTATTTCATAATAGCCAAATCCAAATGTGGCTCCCTTGCCTGCGTTAAAATAGCTGCCGAGAAGAAGCAGGGCTACCATCGGTTCAACAAGTCCGGAGCATTCGGCGGAACCGATTAAACCTGCCTTGTTCTGACGTTTTGTCCACTGTGGCTGACTATAACGTATCTGGTCGTCAAAAACAGCGATGTTTTGAGCGAGTTCGGATAAATACACAAAATCGAGACTCAGCTCTCCGGAGCCATAATACGCACACAATGAGGAACAGCGCCTCATTTGTGATCGGAAAAATGCTGCAAAGTCAAAAAGATGAATAATTGAGCCATTGCATAACAGCCGCAGCGGAGATTTTAAGGATATTCTTATAGAATCTGAATGAACGGAATTATGAAGAATATGGTGCCCGGAAAGCAAAATCACACTATCGGGAAATGAAGTCCCACTTGAAACTTCATGCCTGACGCCTTGATAATCAAGAGTATACGAATTTAGTGAATAAAGTTCTGAATTATGAGCAGAGAGGGCTGAAGCTTCAACCATGCTAAGGAGCGCGGTATGAAAATATTCCACATAATTAATTGCGGTCCCAATAGCAACCAAACCAACAGTTAAAGTATCAGATACCAAACCACTGCCTGATTCTTTAATATATAACGCAAACGGCAGTGGTGGTTTTTGATGGAGGCGGACTACTTCGGGATCGGATGATAATTTTTGGCTGAAGACTATGCTGTACGGGCATCCGTCATGCTCACTGCACGAAGGACATGAGTTATGTACCGTAAGGCAACTTGATGTCTTAAAATACGCCTCAAACTTTCGCAGCTCATCATAGAGTTGCGTAGTCAGTTGAGTGTACTTATCAGTAGTAACTTCACATTCAATCCGAACAAAATCCAAATCCACGCTCTTCCATCTCCGGGCAAAAAACAGGGCAGCCATAAAGGCCGCCCTGTCAGTGCTCTATCAATACAAAAAATGAAGCTTAGGCGATTAAAGCCTTCATAAACTCACGATTCATCCTGGCGATAAACTTTACGTTAATTCCCTTTGGACAGGCAGCCATGCACTCATAATGGTTGGTGCAGTTACCGAAACCGCATTCCGTCATGGTGTTGGTCATATTCCGCACACGTGCGGCAGCTTCGCCTTTACCCTGTGGCAAAATAGCCAACTGGGAAACCTTGGCGCCGGTGAACAGCATGGCGGAACCATTCGGACACCCTGCTACACAAGCACCGCAACCAACGCATTCAGCGGCATCCATTGCCTCATCAGCTACCGGCTTCGGAATCAGTATGGCATTACCATCAGCAACGCCGCCAGTATGGCAGGAAGTGTAGCCGCCGGCCTGAATAATCTTGTCCAGAGCGGAACGATCTACGATCAGATCGCGAATGATCGGGAAGGCACGGGCTCTCCACGGCTCAATATAGATGGTATCGCCATCCTTAAACTTACGCATATGCAACTGGCACACAGTCGTACGCTCTTGTCCGCCATGTGGTGCCCCGTTTACAACCTGGGAACACATACCACAGATACCTTCGCGGCAGTCATGATCGAAAACGATCGGATCTTTTCCTGTGTGGATCAGATCTTCGTTGACGCAGTCGAGCATTTCAAGAAAAGAGTGGTGCTCGGTGATATTTTTTGCCGTATAGGTTTCAAATTTTCCCGCATCGCTGGCATTCTTCTGGCGCCACACGATCAGTGTTAATGTCATGGTCTTGTGATCGCTCATTATTTGTAACTCCTTATGGCGAGATGTACATTGTCAAATTTCAATGGTTCTTTGTGCAGTTCGGGCTCTTTATTGGCCCCCTTGTATTCCCAGGCGCCAACATAGCAGAAGTTAACGTCATCACGTTGAGCTTCACCGGCATCCTGGAATTCAGAGCGGAAATGTCCGCCGCAGGACTCGTTACGATGGAGAGCATCACGGCAAAGCAGCTCGCTGAATTCAATGAAGTCGGCAGTACGACCGGCGTTTTCAAGCTGCTGATTGAGTTCTGCGCCGCTACCGGTAACTTTGACGTTTTTCCAGAATTCTTCTCGCAGGGCAGGAATTTTCTTGAGGTTTGTTTCAAGAGATTCCTTGGTACGCGCCATACCACAGTTTTCCCACATCAAGCCGCCAATTTCGCGCATGAATTCGAAAACAGTCTTTTTACCATTGATGGCAAGCATCTTATTCTGCTCAGCTTTGACATCCTCTTCGCACTGCTTAAACTCAGGGTGGTCTGTCTTGACCTGACCCGGCTTAACTGTAGCCAGGTACCCGCCGATTGTGTAGGGGATAACAAAGTAACCATCGGCCAGACCCTGCATGAGAGCAGACGCACCCAGACGATTGGCTCCATGAACCGAGAAGTTTGCCTCTCCCAGTACGAACAGACCAGGAATATTGCTCATCAGGTTATAATCAACCCAGAGACCGCCCATTGAGTAATGGGGGGCAGGATACATACGCATAGGACGCTTGTAGCCGTTCTCGTCGGTAATTTTTTCATACATCTCAAACAGATTGCCGTATCGCTCCCGGATGGTATCTTCACCGAGACGTTTAATGGAGTCGCCAAAGTCAAGGTATACTCCGCGGCCGCCCGGACCGACGCCACGACCATCGTCGCACTGCTCCTTGGCTGCGCGGGAAGCGATATCACGCGGCGCCAGATTGCCGTAGGACGGGTACTTACGTTCGAGATAGTAATCGCGCGCATCTTCAGGGATTTCATTCGGATGCTTGCCGCAATCTTCTTTTTTCTTGGGAACCCATACGCGGCCATCGTTGCGCAGCGACTCGGACATCAGGGTCAGCTTGGACTGATAGTCACCGGCTTGCGGGATACAGGTCGGGTGGATCTGTGTGTAGCAAGGGTTGGCAAAGAAAGCGCCCTTTTTGTGGGCCTTCCAGTTAGCAGTTACGGAACATCCCATAGCATTTGTGGAGAGATAGAACACGTTGACGTAGCCGCCGGTCGCAAGGCAGACAGCATCGGCAGCATAGCTTTCCATCTCACCGGTTACCAGGTTGCGCACCGTAATACCGCGGGCAACACCGTCAACAACAACGAGGTCAAGCATCTCGCGGCGGTCGTACATTTTGACTGAACCGAGCTTGATTTGACGCGAAAGAGCTGAATAAGCGCCCAGCAGAAGCTGCTGGCCGGTCTGGCCACGGGCGAAGAAGGTACGGGAAACCTGAGCCCCGCCGAAGGAGCGGTTATCAAGGTATCCTGCATAGTCGCGGCCAAACGGAACGCCTTGGGCTACACATTGGTCAATGATGTTGTTGGACACCTGAGCAAGACGCCATACGTCTGCCTCACGGGCACGGAAGTCGCCCCCCTTGATGGTGTCGTAGAACAGACGGTAGATCGAGTCGCCGTCGTTCGGGTAGTTTTTGGCAGCATTGATACCACCCTGTGCAGCGATGGAGTGAGCACGGCGAGGACTATCCTGATAACAGAACGCCTGAACATTATAGCCAAGCTCACCAAGTGATGCAGCTGCAGCGCCGCCGGCAAGACCGGTACCGACCACAATTACATTATATTTACGCTTATTTGCAGGATTTACCAGCTTCAGGTCGAAGCGGTGCTTGTCCCAGGTTTGTTCAATAGGTCCGGTTGGACATTTTCCATCAAGTATCACAATAACCCCCTTAACCTTTCAGAATGCCGGCAAAAATTGTCAGCGGAATGGTAACATACCCAAGAAACAGACCGAGAGCGACCAGAGTGCCGAATTTAACGAGAAGCGGCTGACTCTTATCACAACTCCAGCCCATGGTCTGGAAGAAGCTCTGAATGCCGTGTGAAAGGTGCAGAAACAGAGTCACCATTGCACCGACATAAATGAATGATACAAAGAAATTCTTGAAGCCGGTGACGACCATACCCAGAACATTCGGCACCATCTCGTTGTGCAGAGGCACGAGATTCTTCAAAGCAGCTGTTTCAGGGTTTATAACCTGTAGCGTGAAGTGCGCCAGATGATACAACAGGAAAAGCCCGAGAAGGGATCCGGTCCAGATCATATTTTCACTGGCAAAGGTTGCTTTCTGAGTGGACTTGACCGCGTACTGCTGTGGGCGTCCGCCACGGTTTTCAATGGTCAACTGGATACCAAACCAGATGTGAACACAAACCATTGCCAGCAAAGCCAGACGGAAGCCGACGATTATCGGCAGTGGCAGACTGTGGAGGTGTTCGGCATAGGCGTTGATACCACCATTGAGCCATCCGAAGATGGAGCTGTTACCGAGCAGATGTACGACAGCGAACAGAACCATAGCCTGGCCTGTTATCGCCATCAGGATCTTTCTGCCGATGGATGACGAGGTGAGTTGCATGGCATTCCTTCCTTTTCCAGATAGAGATATACTTCACAAAGTGAGTGTTCTTAAAACGACAGGTAATCTTGGAAGTGTTGTTCACATTACATCGGGGGGCCGCGCCAACAAAATCTGGAGACAACTTTCATTCGTAAACCTCCTTGAGAGTGGTATCTGGATGCGTCGATCGAGTTGGTGGCGCACTCATATTAATATTTATTGTTACGGCGCGGTGATACTAAACATCGTTATAAGAAAATGCAACTCTTTTGTGTATACAGATTGATTTTATAATGGACTAAACCGCACACAGGCAGACACAAATTGCATTTTTGCACTCCTTCTGATAGTAAGACTTACATAGAAAAAACTTCGACAGTTTTACAAAACCGGGGTTTCGGAGATTTAATGAAATTCACACTTCTAAAAAAAGACCCTAACTGTTCCGCACGGCTCGGAATTGTCAGTACCTCACGCGGCGATATTCAGACACCGATTTTCATGCCGGTTGCAACCCACGGCGCCATGAAGCCGCTCACTCCGGCGCAAATCAAAGATACCGGTTCCCAGATTATCCTCTCGAATACGTACCATCTCCATCTGCAACCGGGAGAAGGTCTGGTTAAAAAAGCTGGCGGCCTGCACAAGTTTATGGCGTGGGATAAGCCGATCCTGACCGATTCGGGCGGGTTTCAGGTATTTTCCCTGCCGAATAAACGTATTACCGAAGATGGTGTTTTTTTTAAACATGAGATCACCGGTGCTGAAATTTACCTCGACCCTGCCACAGCTACCCGAATCCAGCAGGATCTGGGCGCCGACATCATAATGGCTTTTGATGAATGCATCCCCTACCCTTGTGATAGAGAGTATGCAGACAAATCTACCAGGAAGACCATTCGCTGGCTGAAAGAGTGCCAGAATGCCATGACTGATAACGGTCAGGCACTTTTTGGTATCGTTCAGGGAAGTGTGTACGAGGATCTGCGGGAAATGTGCGCGAAAGAGATGCGCAAACTTGACCTGCCGGGCTACGCTATCGGCGGTGTCAGTGTTGGTGAAGGACTGGAGCTGCTGAAAAAAATTGTCGGCTTTACCACTCCGCATCTCCCGGAAGACAAACCTCGCTACCTTATGGGTGTCGGTCTGCCGGAAGACATCCTAGAAAGTGTCGAGCGCGGTATCGATATGTTTGACTGCGTTATTCCGACAAGATACGCCAGAAGTGCCACCCTTTTTACACGGCGCGGCAGAATCCGTCTGACCAACAAAAACTATAAACGTGATTTTTTCCCCATTGATCCGAGCTGCAACTGCTATACGTGCCAAAATTTCAGCAGGGCCTATCTTCATCATCTCTTTGTATCCAATGAAGTTCTTTCGGCCGTTCTTTCGGCTATTCACAATGTCCACTTCTATCAGGTAATGATGGCTGAAATTCGTCACGCAATTGGTGAAGGGCGTTATCCTGAATACAAAGCAACATTTTTAGCAGAATATCAACGAGGATAATTTTCAACGACCATCCTATGGAGAAGTTATGGCAGGATATGAGCAAACCTTTCTTGAACAGATAACCAACATCCAGGGCGTTGATTTTTCCACCTGGCAAGGCTGGGAAAAATTAATGTCCTGGACACGAAGACAGGCGTGGTCAAAGGATTTTCTTGGCGAGGACAAGATACCCGCACGTTTTATGCACCCGACTACGCTGGCTGAAGAATTAACCAAATATTTGGGCGGGTAAAACTGGCATCGTATATTTGAAACTTTCTCTACTATTTATTTTTATATGTACTGATTTCGGCGATAATTCTTGACGTACGACTCTGCCTGAATTATAACTGTCAACTCTGGCGGAGTGGTGAAATGGTAGACACAGCAGACTCAAAATCTGCCGAGGGCAACCTCATGCCGGTTCGAGTCCGGCCTCCGCTACCAGAAATAACGTATTGAAAGCATCCTGACTTTTTAGATTAGGGTGCTTTTTTATTATTAACCCTCTCCTATTTCCCCTTTTAAAGGGTTCTGCTGTTACTGGTACTGTTCAGAGGAGTTTATTATGAAACCCATAGTCGATTTGCGCAGTGATACTGTAACGCAACCAACTGCTGATATGCGTAATGCCATGGCTTCTGCCCCGCTGGGTGACGATGTGTTTGGTGATGACCCGAGCGTTAATGCCTTGCAGGAGAAAATATCCGCTCTGCTTGGGTTTGAGGCAGCGTTGTTTGTACCCACCGGTACGCAGAGCAACCTGTGTGCAATATTGAGTCACTGCCAGCGGGGTGATGAATACATCGTGGGACAGTTTGCCCACTGTTACCGATGGGAAGGTGGAGGTGCAGCTGTGTTCGGCAGTGTGCAGCCACAACCGTTGCAGCATCAGGCAGATGGGACCTTACGCCTGGAAGATATCGAAGCGGCCATAAAACCGGACGATGCACACTTCGCTCGAACCAGACTGCTGGCTCTGGAAAACACACTTGGAGGCAAGCTACTGCCTTTTGAATACCTGCAGCATGCGACGCAATTGGCCAAGAGCAAAGGATTGTCAACGCATCTTGATGGTGCCAGACTGTTCAATGCCGCTACGGCGCAAGCCACCGTAACTGGTGCTGATGTCCGTGAAGAAGCGCGGCGCATTGCCGGCTGTTTTGACAGCGTTTCTGTTTGTTTGAGTAAAGGTCTTGGTGCCCCGGTAGGGTCAGTGCTGTGTGGTAGTCGCACGTTTGTTGCTTCTGCTCATCGCATACGGAAAATGGCAGGCGGCGGTATGCGTCAGGCTGGTGTATTGGCAGCTGCAGGCACCTACGCGCTGGACTACCACGTTGACCGACTGGCTCAGGACCATGCCTTGGCGCGGCGGTTGGCGGAAGGTTTGGCGGAAGTGCCTGGCCTGCAGATGGAAGCACCGCAGACTAATATCCTGTTTGTCGATCTGGTGGGATCAGCCAAGGAACGCTCGGCAGAGCTGTTACAGTATCTGAAGACACATGGTATTTTGGCAACGGGTTTGTATCGCCTGCGTTTCGTAACTCATCTGGATGTCGATGCTGTGGGAATTGATCGTGCCATAGCGGCCATTACCGGATTTTTAAAGGCGTAAACGGGCGTAGCTTTGACCTACAATTTTTTCGGGAGGTTCGCAGAAGCCGACTGACACAATTTGAATGCTCACGTTTTCACCCAGATGGAGAAACGACGGTCTCGCGTTTCCGCATAAAAATCAACCAGCGTACTCAACGCCTCTCCCTCTCGGAGCAGCGTGAACGCTCCGTTTTTTCGGCACAATTCCAAAAATCTCTTGTGTTCGGGTATGGTATGACAAAACACTACCAGCCAGCCGCCCGACCGGGTTGATACGGCCGCGTTCGCCACTATTCCCTCCGGGTCGAAGACGTGAAGCGGAAGCCCCCAGAGTAGCTGCTGATAGCGCAGCACCAGAGGATAAAACAGGAAAAGGATGTCGTGCCCCTGTTCCCGCCACTTCCGGAAATCGTCAACTACGTAGCGGACGTCCGGGTTTCCGGTCTGTTCGGCGTAGGCTGTTGCATAATCAATGCGCGACCGGAAACCGGCGCAGAGTTCATAAGCGTCAAGTTCGATGCCGGTCAGCTTCACCGGTTCTCTGTTCGACCGGTTATGCTTTCGAAGCCAGCGTTCAAGCGCAAACACGTAATACCAGTCCTGCGAACCGATATCCATGGCCAATATTCCCCTGTCCTCCCGAAAGGGCAACGAAAGGCCGCGGGTCGCTTTTTCGAGCGAATCGAGCAGGTATAGATTTTTCTGATAGCGGGATCGGGTGGAAAGGCGGGCAAGCGGTTCAAGATCATAGCGGACAGACAGCTCGGCAGCCCGTGCCTCGGCATCATGTCGCCCGCTGTTCAGATACGCAAAAAGATCGCCTTTGGGTTCCTGGCGGAGCACAGCTTTCCCTCGTGACCAGCGTATCATCCGCCGCAGCAAAAATGAACAGGCGTTTCCAGGAATTCGTGTAAAAGCCAGCAGGCGGAGGAGATTCATGCGCGTAATCCTGAAAAAACGTTAAAGGGCATGAAGTTGACCGGTTCAGGATTTTATCAACCTGATACGGTACCGCACCTCTTCAAGTAAGCTGCACTGAAATTTATCGATGCTGCTTTTTACATAGCAGAAAGCTGAACAAAACGACACTGCTATTAGTCTTCACGACCACTTTCAGAAAGCTTCAGTGGAGTGTAATTTGATGCAGATAAATATTAAAAAAACCGCCCGGTTTGGGGCGGTTTGTGAATTTCATGATAGAACGGACGACTGTGGTTTCTACTATGCTGCTAATTTTTCTTCATAGGTAACTTCACAGAACGTGTCTTCGTCGTTGTTCAGGCAATTAGGACATTCAAGAGCGGCTAAATTAGCACTGGCGGTGACTGGTGTAAAATCTTCGGCTAATCCTTGATAAAAACAGATTCCACATTCAAAAAAAGCATCTGAGTTCATAGAGTTCTCCTTTTTTGTTCTTTTTGTGGTTGCGCTGGCGTTGCGTTCTTCTTCGCCCGTTTCATGTCAGTATTTTTAGTATATCACTTGCGGGATATTTGTCAAACGAACGTTTGTTTCACGAACCAGCCCAAAAAAAAACTGCCACTTTAACTTTTGAGAACACCCCTGGTGAAAATATCCATGATGTGGCGAATCAGCTCTTCATCTCGATTCTGTGAGTGATCGATCAACCCTTCCGTTACCGGTTCAATCAGAAAATAGAAATTTATCATGCCGGCAAGTGATAACACACTGTCAACCGGATGAAGGTTGTCCCTGAACTCCTGGTGTGAAAATCCTTTGGAGAAGGCTGTGATCAAAATTTCAATGACTCGCTTGATTGCTGGTTTGACAATCGTTTCAAAGCAGGGGGTCGGATTGGTCAACTCACTGGTATAAAACCTGAGGAGATAAGGGTATTCCCGGTATCTTGTCACAATTGCCCGTACGTACATCTCAAATTTCTGCAGGGTATCAACCTCCATCCGATCGATATCTTCGATCTTGAGAAGAGAGGCAAACTGGTCGGTCAGCACGGCGGCATACAACCCTTCCTTCCCACCGAAATAATACGAGATCATCGAAAGGTTCACTCCTGCTTCACGGGCAATATCGCGAACAGAGACACCGTTAAGCCCTTTTGCCGCGAACATGGGAATCGCTGCTGCTATAAGATTTGTACGGCAATCATTCTCAGCCATTGGTTCCTCAAATCAACATCAATCAAACGAATGACCGGACTATAGCCGGCCAAAAATTAAACGTCAAGAATCTTTACTTTCGAGAACAGGCAGAAGAGGTCAACGAGCGGAGTACTCAAACTTATAGCCAGTACCATATAAAGAGTGAATGAATTCTTCTCCAGGGTTGGCGGCAACGGCAATCTTTTTACGCAGTTTCTTGATGTGACTGTCAATGGTGCGGTCACAGACTATACGCTGGTCCGGGTATATATGATCCATCAGTTGCTGACGCCTGTAAATTCGGCCCGGATGTGCAGCAAGAAGATTCAACAAGGTGAATTCAACGGAGGTGAGATCCAACTCTTTACCATGGAGCGTCGCCTGATAGCGTGATTCATCGAGAACAAGTCCTTTCGCGTGAGGAGCAACGACGTCACCGGATCTCCTCAGTACACTCTTGACCCTGGCAACGACCTCGCGAGGACTGAAAGGTTTGCAGATATAGTCATCAGCGCCTAGTTCCAGGCCAAGCAAACGATCGATCTCCTCAACTTTTGCTGTAGTCATAATAATCGGCGTTGTTGAAAATGAACGTACCTCTTTACAGATATCCAAGCCACTCTTTCCCGGCAACATTACATCAAGCAGAATCAACCGAGGATTATATTCCCTGACCCATGGAACTACTGCCGACCCGTCTCCAAGACAGTGGCTTTCAAAGCCTGCTTCGTGCAGATAATCAGCCAATACCTGTGCCAGTTTTTCTTCATCTTCCACAATAAGGATGATTTCACTCATGAGTTGATTCCGGGCAATTCGATTCTGATCCATACCCCCCCTAACGATGATGCGTCTGCTGTGATAGAGCCACCATGTGCCTCGACAATGTTTCTGCATATAGCGAGACCTAATCCAGCGCCACCAGTCAATCTGTTTCGCGAAGAGTCCACCCGGTAAAGCCGTTCAAACAGCCGGTCCAGTTCAGTATCCGGAACAGTAGGAGCTGAATCATTGAAGTCAATCGCGACATTGCCGTTATCCATGTTGAGAGCGACCTGAAGTCTACCTCCGGAATCCGTGTACTTTAAAGAGTTATCAAGTAAATTGGAAAACAACTGGTGTAAGCGTTCTGAATCGCCAAAAAAATATGCGCCTCTATTTTCAGGGTATTTCACCTCAACTGAAATGTTTTTATTGAGAAATTTCGGCCGGAAATGCGCTACAGTCTCTTCAAGCATCGAAACCAGGTCAAATTCTGATTTTCTATACGTCAGTGCTCCCACATCAGATAATGAGAGTTGATATAGATCGTCCACAAGCCTGACGAGGTGCATCACCTCACTGTGCAGGGAGTTGACTTTTTCTGCTGTAGGCTGGCGAATACCATCTTGAACTGCTTCAATTTCAGCCCGCAGTATTGCAAGTGGTGTACGTAATTCATGTGAGATGTCGGCTACCCACTGGCGACGGGTCAACTCCCCCTGTTCCAGCGTCACTGCCAGTGCATTAAAGTCGCGTGCCAGCTGTCCCAATTCATCTTGTGATGTAACGGAGACTCTGACAGCAAAACTTCCTGCCGCCAATCGATGGGTTGCATGAGTAATCTCATTTAATGGTCTAACAAGACGCCGTGCGAGGAGCAGGGAAAGTGCCGCCGCAAGTAGCACAACAACTCCTGCCGTCAATCCGAGGGCGAGTTTCTGTTCACGTAAAAATCTCTGCTGTGGGGAGTCAGATACAATCTTTCGGGGCAAAAGCCCCAGATAACCAACTATCTTCCCCTGAAACAGCAGCGGCGTTACGGCAGTATCAACAGCAACCTCAGCATGGTTAATCAGCACGTTCCTGTTGCTGTCAAGCAGAAAGAGGCGCTGGTCAAAATCTCGCGTTATATGCGGCGGCATCGGCCCATGGCTATCACCGGGAATATGGTTCGGTGGCGGTACGTCCGGCCTTCGATCTTCAGGCGGTGGTTTAGGCCAATTCTCTCTCTGCGGAGGGCCGGCTTCTGACAACGATTCAGCAACAAGGTGATTCCAGTGTGAAGGATCACTCTTCAGTAATTCCCAATTCTGCTCAGAACGATAGAACTCTTCGAGTTTTCCTACCAGACGGGAGACTCCCGTTTGCTCCACGGAGTTGATAAACTTGAGAAAGCCCCTGCTGAAACTCCATTGCGTAATTGCTACTGCGCTGAAAACAGACAATACAGCTGCTGTCAGGATTGCCAGAAACAACTTATGGGCAACGCCTATTTTCATAAATCCACCTCCAATGACTTATTAATTTCTATCACAAGTCGATGCTTCATAGGCATGCACTTTTTTGAGGTACGACGTATTTCCTTATTTCTTACACATTTCGTGCACATTCTCCTGTTATTTAGATAATCACAGACAATGATAACCCACTCGCAAGAAAGGAGACGAAAATGAGAAAGAAACTGACGATTATGGCGGTATTTGCTGCAACTATTATTGGCGTTGGTACCGGTGCGGTTCTGGCCGGCCACGGACCAGGCGGCGAATTTGGAGGACCTCCTCCTGGAATGGAAATGGGGCCTGGCGGCTTTGAAGGGCGTATGGCAAAGGTACTAAAGCTTACCGAAACCCAGCAGAGTCAGATAAAAGCCGTTTTAGATACGGAACGCGATCTGGTCAAGCCGCTTTTCGACAAAATGCATGCAAGTAGAACAGAGCTTACGACGCTTGCCGAAGCACCATCTTTTGATGAGGCTGCTGTGCGGGTTATCGCCGGAGAACAGGCCGCTACTGAAATAGAGCTGACTGTCTCCCGTACAAGGGTCCAGAGCAAAATCAACGGGCTGTTGACGCAGGAACAGCGGGATCTGCTGAAAAATCTCCGACCTGAGGGGAGATAAGATCTTGAGCTCATCGACACAAAAGAGACAAAGGGGGGTGATACGACAGGCGGGCTAATCCATGAAAAATGAAGATTGTATTAAAACAAGCAAACAAAACACTAAATTTTGAATATCAAGGAGTCACGTAATGACAAGTTCCATAAGTGGCGCAAACGGGGGGTTCAGTGCAGCCTCTCTGAAACAGATGCAGGAAGATATGTTCAAGGCTGTTGACAGCAACGGCGACAACAAGATCGATAAAAGTGAGATGAGCGCATTCCAAAAAGCTCAGCAAGCAAATGGTACGCAGGGTGGGCCTGGTGTTGACGAAATGTTTAAAAACATGGATTCCAACAGTGATGGTGCCATCAGCCGACTTGAATCCGACGCTGCTATTGCAAAAATGAGTCAGCAGATGCTGTCACAGCAGCCACCGCCACCGCCACCGCCACCGCCTGCCGACAGCAGTTCTTCGTCATCCGAAAGCTCATCCAGTAACTCGATCTTTGACGCTTTGGATACAAATAAAGACGGGACTGTCAGCTCAACTGAATTATTAGCGGCTTTTTCAAATGAGAACAGTAGTTCGTCTGATACGAGTTCTTCGTCGTCCGGTTCTTCCGTTGACAGCGCAACTGTTAAAAAAATATTTGACGCCATGGACACCAATCAAGATGGCAGTGTCAGCAAGAGCGAACTTGAAGCTGCACTCGCCAAAAAAGGGCAGCACCATCATTCACAGAGTACGGCTGACAGTTCCTCAACAATGTCCACCACTGATACGGCAAAATCCAGTGACTCTGCACTCTTTGCGGCGGCTGCAAAAAGTTATATGCAAGCAAGTTTCAGTAGTTTCAGCCAAAATTCCGCTGCATCGATACTCTCAGCTTCTTCACTTTATGCGTAGCTGATGTTTTACCACGAAAAGCAGGCTGGACCTCTTTGAGGGGGCCTGATCGAATGCCGACCGACCGACGCATTCAATCATCTATTAAAAATATTCAAATAAAACTTCAAAGATAACGTTACAAATTAACGTCTCAGTCTGTTTCTCATGGAAACTTCCGCTGTATAAATCGGCAGACCTGAAAAGCCGCTAATCACAGCATACCTATAATTAATATATAGACTTCCCAAAAACTCAATGGCATAAAGGGATCATTCAAAAAAGAGAGGTGTTCCAATGGACAAAAAAATAAATGTATTTGACACGATATTCAAGGTAGCGGTTCTGGCATTGATGATCGACTGGACTTTTGCCTTATGGAAGATTGCCGATAATATTGCCCGGTTAAAACCCTAGAAAAAACTAAATTGATGTTTATTACAGGCTCCTCGATATGAATCAGGTAACAGTTGACGGCATTACACTTACGCTGGCCCGACCTGTTGAACTCAACCTGCAATGGGTTGGGCAGGACGAGTTGCTGCTGCAGCTTCTGGCTGCCTGGATGGTTATTGACGAGCGGGACATTCCCTTCAATCCTCGACTGGTGGGTAAACCGGGGGTCGGGAAAACCACTCTGGCGTACGCTGCGGCCAAACGACTGAATCGACCGGTCTATCTTTTCCAGGCGACGATGGATACCCGGCCGGAAGATCTGATCGTCACACCGGTGATCGGTCCGGACGCAAAGATCCAGTATGCCGCCTCTTCGCTGGTCTCGGCCATGCTTACAGGCGGAATAGTCATACTGGACGAAGGTAACCGCATGAGCGAGAAAGCATGGGCTTCTCTGGCGCCACTGCTCGATGACCGCCGGTATGTCGAATCGATCGTGACCGGCCTGCGGATTCCGGCAACGCGGGATTTCCGGATTGTCGTCACCATGAACGAAGATTCCTCAACCTTCGAGATTCCGGAGTATATCCACTCACGGTTGCAACCCCAGATATATATCGACTTTCCGGAAGCCGATGAGGAGTTGACCATCCTCAAAGAGAACCTGCCATTTGCCGACAATGAAATTTTAAAATATGTAGTCACATTCCTGCAGCGTGCCCACAAAAAAGATGAACTCTATTCCGTGAGAGATGGCATCAATATCGCCCGTTATGCACTCAAAATGTCCGCTGCCGGCGGCAACTCCCCGTTGGAACTGATGCGGCTCTCCGTAGCCCGTATCCTCGGAAACGAAGCGTTCCCCTATCTCGACTGACCTATGCCGCACCGTCTCTACCTGGAAAAGTTCGGCCCGATCCATGCCCTGCCGACACTCCATTACCGCATGGAATGTGCCCAACTGGTACGCATGGCATTTCACCAGGTTCGACCTGATGCGGTAGCCATAGAACTTCCCCCGACTCTTGAGGCTGCTTTCACGCGGGCGGTGCGCCGACTGCCTGAGATCTCTGTTATCAGTTATCAGACGGCAGGGAAAAAAGGGTTGGTGCAAAGTGACAGCGAGACCGTCTACCTGCTGGTAGAACCGGCGGATCCTCTGGTTGAGGCCGCACGACGAGCCCTTGAACGTAATCTGCCACTCCATTTTGTTGATGTTGACACAGACAGCTACCCCCGTCACCACGAGCAACTTCCTGACTCCTACAGTATCTGTCGTCTCGGACTGGAAGCATACTACCGCGAATACCTGACATATAGCACTGATCAGATCACCTGTCTTGAGGATCAACGCCGGGAACAGGGCATGGCATACCGCCTGCGGGGATTGGCTGAAAAACACCAGCGGGTTCTCTATGTCTGCGGCATGGCCCACCTGCAACGGGTCCGGGATCTCTTCGCTCTGCCGCAGGCAGAGCCGTTGGAACGTATCCGTCGTGATGGCATCACGCTCTGGAACCTTCATCCGGAATCGTGTCGCGAAATTCTGGGAGAATTCCCCTTTGTCTCGGCTGTCTATGAACATCGCCGGGGTCCTCTTCCTGAAGAACCTAAAGAGAGCGGCGCCGGTCTACGTAAAAGCTTCCATGCTCTGGAACTGATCCATGGCGGCAAACAGGAACTTCCAGAAGAGCAACTCCTCGGCAATGCCATCCTCAGGTCAGCCCGCCATCTTGGCAAAGAAGGTACTTTCCTCGACCGTCAGCGCCTCATCTATCGCCTCTTCTGCGAGGCGGCCAGGCACTATCGTCAAGAGACCGGTGAAACCGTACATATCTGGCAGAAACGGGCATTTTTTCGCTTCTCCCGCAATTACGCATTGCAGGGTGGGCATCTTCAGCCAGACCTCTTCCAACTCCTTGCGACGGCCCGGTGCTGCATTGATGACAACTTTGCCTACGCACTCTGCCGCCTGGCAACCTGTTATCCGTGGCAGTCAGAAAGCAGCGACCTTGCCACTATCAGTATCTCCCCGGAAGAGATCTGGGGCGGCAGTCGTCACATCCGCTTCCGACCTCGACAGAAACGGAGTAAGAGCCTTTCGAGAATGGGCCTTCTCAAACGCAAACGGGAGCAGCGCCCCGGTGAATGGCTGGAGGGTTTCGATGATCCTTCGATCTGTTCCTATCCGCAGGAGGACATTGCCATAGAAGAGTATGGCCGTTTTCTCAAGCGCAAGGGGAGCATGCAACTCTCGGAGGAACTCAGCCGCAGTGAAAAATTCAGCACCTCACTCCTCGATGGCATTGATATGCGGGAAACGATCCGCAACATCCACGAAGGTGCGATCTATGTGCGGGAGCAGCAGCGGGCAAAGGGGGGTGTGGGGTGTCTTGTGGTTATTTTTGATGATCGCCGGAAAGAGCACTACCCCTATCGTATGACCTGGCTGGGGGAGCATGAGCAGGAATCGGATATGGCTTTTTACGCCACCGATCCGGCTGAGAATATTGTCGGGCCCGGTATCTGTCGTTGCGAATACGGCGGTTTTCTGCTCTCGTATCCGCCGCGCCGCATGATGGACGTCTGGCTGGACCCCGATTATCAGACCGCTGCAACCAGATCAGAAGTATTGCTGATGGCCGCACTGGACTATTCGATCGAGAAGCACGTCGTCT
>CAJAFV010000037.1 GCA_903939115.1 uncultured Geobacteraceae bacterium | reverse complement strand
TCCTATTTCGACAAACTGGGGTTGGTCTCATTCATGGACCAGCACCACCGACTTCAACACACTTCATGAACCGCCGTGTACGGAACCGTACGCACGGTGGTGTGGGAGGACGGCGGGAGTAATCCCGCCTCCTACCCGATCGAGGAAGCCGGATATTATGAAACCAGATACCAGGAAACAAACATATTTTATCTGCCGTGGCGATGTTCTTGAGCCGACTGTTTCACCGGTTGTTGCCGAGTATCCGCTGCAGCTGATCGTAAATGGCCGCGAAATTGCAACCCTGATCGGCTCTCCTCACGATCTTCGTTTTCTTGTTGCCGGCTTTTTACGTCTGCAGGGGTTTGTGTCGTCTCTGCAGGATTTCGAGATATTCAGCGTATGCGAAGAATTCGGTACTGCCAATGTCAGGATCAAGGGTCAGCTGCCGGAGCGCCTGAAACCGGTGTTGACCTCCGGTTGTGGTACCGGTATCACTTTTACGCTCCCTGAGGTCACTAAGCCGGATGTGACACGTCCGGAGCGGCCGACGCGCTGCTCCCCGCGTCAGATTTTTGCACTTATGCATGAGCTGACCATAAAAGCTGATCAGTATCGCTCACACGGCGGCATTCATTCGGCTGCTATCGGTCGCAACGGCGCTCTGATACTGTATGCCGAAGATCTTGGCAGGCATAATACCTTCGATAGAATTGCCGGTGAAGCGCTATTTAAAGGTATTGATATCTCTGGCGCCGAACTGGTGACGTCGGGACGTGTATCCACTGAAATGGTCGCCAAAGCTTCATTAATGGGGATCAGTGTCATCGCTTCACGCACATCTCCTACCGACATGGCGATTAAACTCTGCGATCAGGCCGGTATCTGTCTGATCGGGTATGTGCGCGGCGGATCGTTTACTGTGTACAGTCATCCCGAGGTGATTGAGGAATTACCGGAAAGTGAGAAAATCGAGGGCATTACCGGGGTTATTCTTGCCGGAGGGGCATCACGTCGCATGGGAAGTAATAAGGCTCTATTGGAAGTTGACGGCAATTCGATCATCTCCCGTACCTACCGGACTCTGACCATCCTGTTTCATGAAGTAATTATTGTTACGAATTCCCCGCACGATTATGATTTTCTTCCCTGCCGAAAAGTTCCGGATATCTACGCCAACTTCGGTTCGATTGCCGGGCTGCACTCTGCACTGACTCACAGCAGTACGGCACAGACCTTTGTGACGGCATGTGATATGCCGTTTCTCGATCAATCGATTATTCGTTATCTCTGTCAACTGCAGCAGGCTGAGGGGTTTGAAGCGACCATCCCATACAGTGAAGGGGGGCAGGAACCGTTGCATGGGGTCTATTCATCGACCTGTAAAGATATCTTTGAGAGTGCAATTCAGAGCGGTGAGAGAAAAGTTGTCGACATTCTGAAGAAGATAAATATCCGGAACGTTACCTATGATGAGGTGCGGAGCATTGGGGGTCAGTCAGTATCATTTTTGAACGTAAATACGCCCGAAGAGTATGCGGGGATCAAGTAGATCCGGGAGTGCCGGCAATCCGTTTGCGCAAGCGCAATGCTGCAAAAAACCCGGTCAAGAGGCCAGAACATTCGCTTTCAAGAACCTGCGGGAACAGCTCAACACGGTGGTTAAGGCGTGAATCATTGGAGAGGTCAAAAAGTGACCCTGCCGCTCCTCCCTTCGGGTCAAAGCAGCCGAAGACTACGGTGGGGATGCGGGCCAGGATGATCGCCCCCATACACATTGTGCAGGGCTCCAGAGTGACATAGAGAACAGTATCAAGGAGTCGCCAGGAACCAAGTTTCCGGGCGGCTTTTCTAATGGCAATCAATTCGGCGTGCCCCGTTGGGTCCTGACCAGTTTCGCGCAGGTTATGGCCCCGGGCGATGATTTTGCCACCTTTAACAATTACAGCGCCGATCGGCACTTCAGCTTTGGATTCTGCCTTGACAGCTTCAGCGATGGCATATCGCATCCACTTTTCGTGGGAGCAGGGTGGGGCGGGTTTGTGAGCGGTGGTAGATGATGAAATGAACGTATCTCCTTTTGAGTTGAGAGTGAGTATTTATATCACGATACGCTCTCTTCCGGCGCATCCATCAATCTCTCCCTGATCGCAACGAAGTGTTCAATATCACCTAGAAACAGGTCGAGCAAGTTGGGGTCAAAAAACACCCCGCGCCCCTCTTCCATGATACCGAGAGTCTTGTCGAGCGGGAAAGCCTTCTTATATGGACGTTCAGAGCTCAACGCGTCAAAGACGTCGGCAATTGACACAACCCGTGCGAATTTATGGATAGCTTCTCCCTTGAGGCCGCGTGGGTAGCCTGTGCCGTCCCATTTCTCGTGGTGCTGCAGGGCAATGATTGAACCGGCACTCAAAAGCGGATAAAGCCCACTGTTTGACAAAATTTCGCCGCCGATAGTTGTATGTTGCTTCATAATTTCAAATTCATCAAAATCCAGCTTTCCAGGTTTCAGCAGGATCCCATCCGGAATGCCAATTTTACCAACATCGTGCAGAGGTGATGATTTACGCAGCACTTCGCACTGATCCTCACTGAACCCCGCAAGGGTTCCAAGGTGTTTGGACAGTTCACTGATTCTTTGGGTGTGCATTCCGGTTTCCTGGTCGCGAAATTCTGCTGCTCGGCCCAAACGGAGTGATATCTCGTATTCTGCTTCCTTTGACTGGTCGAGAGCTTTCTGCAGGGCGACGGTCTTCTTGGCAACCTCTCTCTCCAGAATCTGGTTCATGTTCTTGGCTGCGTCAGTTAGTTTTTTACTGCGGACATGGTTCATGACCCGCAGGCGCAACTCTTCCGGGTTATACGGTTTGGCTATGAAATCATTGGCGCCAAGGGCCAGCGTGCGGGTAACTTCGTTTGATCCTGCAGTCACAACGATTACCGGTATCTCTCGCAAAATTGAATTCTGCTTGATGTGCCCGATTGTTTCGAAGCCATCCATAACGGGCATTTCCAAATCCAGAAGGACAACGTCGATCTGTGGCTCTGTCTCCATCAAATGTAACGCCTGCCGACCATTTTCTGCCTTAAGAAGCGTGCAGTTCAACTCTGACAGCATAACATCCAGCATCTCCAGATTCATGCTGTCGTCGTCAACAGCCAGTATGGTTATTTCATCGGTCATGGCCTATCTCCGTTCGTTTTGATATTCCCAATGGTATTGAAATCTAAGGATCTTTCAGCGTCAGGGGGATCTTTAGGGATAAACCCGAGCGCCCCGACCGTTTCGTTAAACGCCCTGAATTCCTGCTGCAAGGTGGCAATGTGCTGCGCCGCCCCGGTCAGATCTCCGCTACAGGCCGATTTCTCCACCAGCTCAGCTTGCTTGTGCAATCGCATTGCGGCAATATTCCCCGCAGACCCTTTGATGGCGTGAGCGTGTCGTCGTACGCTGTCTGTATCACACGCTTCCTGAGCAGTCACGAGTCCAGCCATCTCAGTCAGAAATCCTTTGCAAAAGAGCCCCACAAAGCGGGGAATCATCTCTCTACGCCCACCCAGACGGTCCAGAAGCTCGCTCTGAGCAAAAACCGCAACCTCAGCTCCAGGTGCACCCGGAGACGCTATCAATGAGGTCTCTTTTGGTGTTGCCTCAACTGATTCCACCTGGTCAAAACAGAACTTATTCAACATGTGTAAGAGTTGGTCCCGCTTGATAGGTTTGGTGAGGTAATCGTTCATCCCGGCATCCAGACAGATCTGGCGATCCTCGTTCCCTGCAAAGGCGGTCATGGCTATGATCGGCACAGCCCTGCCCGAACCCCCGGTGCGCTCATATTCACGAATTGCCCGTGTCGCTTGCAGACCATCCATTTCCGGCATCTGAACATCCATCAACACAATATCAAAACGTTTGGACGTACAGGCTTCGAGAGCCTGCCGCCCATCTGCGGCAGAGGTGATTTGATGGCCGTGAGGCACCAGCATCGCATGTGCCAGAGCGCGGTTTATTTCAACATCATCAGCAAGAAGTATTATCAACGGAGAGCGCTTAATGAACTCTTTGGCAGGCAGTTCAGCGTCTTTATCAGTCGCCAGCAGCTTTTCGTTACCGACACGAAGGCTCGCTGTAAAATGGAAGCAGCTCCCAACCCCCATCTGGCTCTCTACCCAGATACTTCCATCCATCAATTCCACCAGTTTTTTGCAAATAGCGAGCCCAAGACCGGTCCCTCCGAATTTTCTCGTGGTGGAGCTGTCTGCCTGCTCAAACTGCTTAAATATGCGCTGGCAGGCTTCTTCCGGGATTCCTATGCCGTTGTCGGTCACTCGGATATGGACAGTGGCAGCATCATTTTCCAGAGAAGCCAGGCCGATTTCGACAGTGACCTGTCCCCCTGGACAGAACTTGATCGCGTTCCCCACGAGATTGGTTAAAATCTGGCGCAATCGTCCCTGATCACCAACCAGGCAGGTCGGTACGGCAGAGTCAACCTGATGAGAGATGCTGATGCCCTTTTTTTTGCCCAGCTCTAACAGACCGCTCAGGCAGCGCTCAATCATATCACGGATTCTGAAAGGGGATTTTTCCAGCACAAGTTTGCCGGCTTCGATCTTGGAAGAGTCCAGGATGTCATTAATGATTGTCATGAGACTATCGGCAGAATCCTTGATGGAGTAAAGATACTGCTGTTCCTGTTGTGGGGTAAGCCCCCCCTGCAGCAGTAATTCAGTCATCCCTATCACACCGTTCATCGGAGTGCGGATCTCATGGCTCATGTTGGCCAAAAAATCGCTTTTTGCCAGGGTGGCTGATTCTGCCTGTTTACGAGCCTCTTCCAGATCACTGGTTCTCATGCGAACCCGTTCTTCCAGAAGTTGTGTATGATCACGCATCATACCGTATAACGTGGTACTTTCCAGGCCGTAGGCACACGTATACAACACTATTGAAAGGGCATTCAGAGAGGGGACGTCCAATGTTGAGGATCTGCCGGGCAGCGTGCAGGCAAACATCCCCCGAACGCGCGACTGGGTGGCCACAACCTGCATCAGAAGAGTTTCTCCCGCTTCCGTCGGAACAAGGACGGCCTGGTTGCGGTTGATTACCCATGCAAATGTACCATCCATCATGCGCGCTTCGACCAGTGCCTGTAGGGAGTCATGTGCCTCCAGGGGAGCGGTAATCGCGAGTTCAAAACTGCCGTCTGATTGGCAATCAAAAAAACCCATGGACTGAAAAGAGAAAAGTCGCCGAAGCTGGTTGAGCGTGGCCTTGTAAATCCCCTCTTCATTCTTGGCACGACCGAGATCACCCTGGAATTCACTGCTGGAGGCCAGCATTTCCAGGATTGACGAGAAGCGTTGGTTGGTCTCCTCAAGATAGTAGACCCGCTTCTGCAGAAAATCTGTTGGTCTTGGTACGGCTTGGTCAGACATTCTTCCCTCCTGCCAGTATGGCAAAAGTTTCGGTTATCTGCGCTTCCGACTGTTTCAGGACAGTTCCCAATATATGTGTCGATAAACCCAGACGTTCCCACGCAGGCTCATCTAGAGGCGGTACGTCGTATTCGGCTCCCTGGCCCAGTTCCAGAGCCTGACATATGATGTCCGCAAGATGGATAAGGGCGGTTTCATGAGGGAACTGTTCGGCCGCTCCGGGATTGTGGTGACAGGTCACCGGTTCACTGATGCTGGCCGGTATTTTCCACTTTTTCAGCAGTGCTCCGCCCAGTTCAGCGTGGTCAAATCCGAGCCTTTCCCGTTCCAGTTCGAGATAGAGCCTGCCGGTATCACGCTGTGCCTCCAGAAGCTCGCGGATCAGCTCGGGTCGGGCTGTTGCCAGGACAATCTGGCCTACATCATGAAGCATGCCGGCGACAAAAAGACGCTCTACATTTGATTCACGCCGGTAGACTCCCAGGCTGCGGGCAATGATGCCGCAGGCGATGCAGTGCCGCCAGAACGAGGCCATGTTCAGCAGATCTTCCGGAATCCCCTTGAAAACAGCCATGACTGAGGCTGCCAGCGCCAGATCACGCAACTGCTGGGTGCCAATTATTGTAGCAGCTTTTGTGATGGATTCAACCTTTGCATAGCAGCCGAACATGGGGCTGTTTGCCAGCCGCAGCAGTCGTGCAGTGAGACCCTGATCTTCGGTAATTATTTTGGAAATATCGTCGATGGAACTGCGCGGATGGTTGATCGACTCATTCAGGCGCTCATAGAACAGAGGGAGTGAATAAACCGTACTGGTCTCTTCCACAAGTCGGTCGAGGGTGGTGGCGCGGTAATCAGGGAGTGCCATGCTGAACCTTCCTTAGGGCCGCAAGCCGCATCAGTTCGATAATAACAGGGTGGTCCATCCTCGTATGCCGGAAGAGGGTAGCTACTGTCTGCTCGGCTGCAGCCAGTTCCTGCAGATCGACTCCCGCCGGTATATGATCTGCGGTATCATCACCGCCAACTCCGGTAATATCTGCTTCCAGCACCCCCCATGTATGGAAGATGACCAGGTGTTTATGTGTCAACTCAGATCCGGCCCCCAGCAGCATACGTCCGGATCGGTCATGGACGTCGCTCGCCAGAATCATTCCTGCTTCAATATTTTCTATGGCAACTTTTCCCACATTACCTCCGGCCGGTATCTACAGAACCGCTTGCTTGAATGCGTCGACTTCGGCCTTGAGCTGCTGCAATAATTCCACAGCTTCACAGTTACTTCCCTCACGGGCATGAGTTTCCATGGCAAAAGCGGTTTCCCGCACACGCCGGGCGGCGATGTTAGCGGCTGCACCTTTGATGGTGTGGGCCTGGATGCGTACCTGCGACGTGTCACCCGCCTCGACGGCTGACAGGAGCAATGCCATATATCCGTCGACATTCCTGATGAACATGTCGATAAAGCGCCCCAACATCTCCTCTCGACCTCCCAGACGTTCCAGTAACTCGTTGCGGTCAAATATTGGGGTCGACTCTTCAGGATCTGCCGGATCGGTCTGACTTGTCTGGCTTGTCTGGCTTGTCTGACCCATCTGGCTTGACTGATCAATCTGGTCTGTCTGCCCCATCTGGCTTTGCGCTCTCCGGTCCGGAACCAGCTGGTTGACTGTTTCAATGATTTCGGCAGGCCTGGCAGGTTTGGAAAGATAGGCGTCCATATCTGCCGCAATGCATTTTTCCCGGTCTCCCGGCATGGCATAGGCGGTCATGGCTATGATCGGAGTCCGTGCCGAAGAGAGTTGCTGTTCGATCTCCCGAATCTGACGAACAGCTCCGTAGCCATCCAGTACTGGCATCTGCATATCCATGAAAATTATATCGAATGTGCCGCGTGAAAAATGCTCAACGGCTTCCTGCCCGTTATGTGCCATCGTTATCCGGTGCCCCTGCTTTTCTAGTGTGATACGGAGCAGCTCGCGGTTTATCTCCACGTCATCCACCACCAGAACAGAGCAGCGTGAGTGACCATCCCGCACACTGTGACGGGTCACCAGTTCAGTATCCTGGACTACTTCATGCCCGCCGGTAACAGCTGCCAGGACATCGTGCAGTTCTTCCATGATTACCGGTCTGGTCAGGTATCCTTCAATGCGGAGCTCTTTACAGCGATTAGCATCGCCGCGCATTCCGCCACTCGGCATGATAATGATCTGAATGCCGTTGTAGGCATCTTCCTGGCGTATGCGACGCACCAACTCCCATCCGTCCATCCCGGGCATATGAACATCGGTTGCTATCAGACGTGGCAGCGAGTTAGCATCGCGCATTCGGGCAAGCGCAGCGAGCGCCTCGTCGGCATCAGAGACAAGTTGTACTTCCATGTGCCATTTGGCAAGAAATCCATTCAGCATCTGACGGTTGATGGAGTTGTCATCGACTACAAGCACGGAAAGCCCCTTCAAACTTTCGGGGTACGCAGCGTCTGGCGGTGGTGGTTGCTGCAGTCCGAGACGGGCGGTGAAGCTGAAACAGCTCCCTTCACCCCGCGTGCTTGTTACGCTGATTTCCCCGCCCATCAGGGTAACGAGTTTTTTTGAAATGGCAAGCCCGAGTCCGGTGCCGCCGAATTGCTTGGTGGTGGACGCATCCCCTTGCTCGAAAGCTCTAAAGATTCGCCCCTGTTGCTCAGGTGTGATGCCGATGCCTTTGTCAACGACATCAAATTTGAGGAGCACTCCATCAGGCAATTGAGTGACCAGAGTAATGACGACGCTTATGTCGCCTTTATCGGTAAACTTTACCGCGTTTCCCGTAAGGTTGATTAATACCTGTCGTAGTCGTCCAGGATCACCTGTCAGGGCATCCGGCACGTCCTGCTCGACAAAAAAGACTATTTCAAGCCCTTTTTCGTTGGCCGGTGTGGAAAGGGACCTCAAGGTCTGTCCCACCATGCTGCGCAGGAGAAAAGGAGATTCGAACAGATCGATGCGCCCCTCTTCAATTTTTGAAAAATCCAGAACATCGTTGATGATTGACAGGAGGTTATCGCCAGAGTATTTGATTGCGCGGATGAACCCGATCTGTTCCTGATCCAGTTTAGTATCCATAACCAGATCGGTCATGCCAATAATGCCGTTCATGGGGGTACGGATTTCATGGCTCATATTGGCCAAAAATTCACTTTTTGCCAGATTCGCAGCCTCTGCAGCCTCTTTTGCAGCCAGGAGCAGAATATTCTGGTCTGCGATAGCTTTCTCCCTGATGCTGGTCTCTACAAGGCGGGTATTGAGAGCTGTGTTGCGGATACTGCTTCTGGTTATCACGACGGCACCGATAAGTATCAGCAGACCGATGCCGCCCGTTACCCCGAGAAGGCGACGCGGTGACCCTTCATCCACCTCGGTTGCAGGGATAAATGCGGCCAGAGCGAATGGTGTCTGGTTAACAGAAATCCTGAAGGCGGTCATCTCGAGAGATTCTTTTTTGGGAATCGGCACGAGGAAGTGGATCGGTTGACGTTCACTCAGGTTGTGAGCCATCGGCAGCTGATCGTGGGATACAAGCCGGTCTAACTCTTTGGGTGTGAAGAGATAATTTTTCTCGAATAGCAGTGCGACCGTGTTCTTTTGGCTGTCGCCTCTGGCAAGGAATTGTCGGTGGATGTCCACAGGCGAGAGCCATGCCAGGATTTGTCCGCTTCTCTTTTCCTTGAAGGTATAGGGTGCCGATACGACGATCGTGGCGGTTTCGTCTCTCCCCTCGGCATAAAACCTTATTTTAGCATTATTTTTGCCACTATAGATTTTCCAGTCCCGTTCTTCTCCCTTTCGGGCAGTGACACCGTCACCCCCGCCATCAAGCAGCTTGTGCCCGGCTACATCAAGGAACACGACCCGCTTGTAGATATCAACGTCACCCAGACGTTTCTTTTTCTGGAATGCTCTAAAAACCGCATTGGCTTCTTCCAGGCTGGCGGCCAAACCGTACTCCATAGACATGCCGAGCGCCTGGTTTTCAAAATAGGCTGAAAGCTCCCGGTTGGCAGCCAGTTCCTGCAGATCGTTCACCCGCTCGGAAAAAAAATAGCCTAATGCCTGGGAACGTTTATCAACATCCTCAAGCAGGCGGGCGCGACTTGACTTCTGAAGTTCATTACGTGACTGATAGAGATCAGTCAGTAGAAAACCGAGATATGCGACCAGAGAAAGGCCGATTAAAACTGGAGCAATACGCTGTATGGCAATAGAGAGTCTTGACATAGGGGTGGACGCTAAAGGGGGGAGGCAGAATAAATGCCGTCCCCCTCTAACTATCTACTATTTCATTCCTTTGAAAAATTCCGGGAAGTAAGTTCTCGCCGTTGGATAGTATTTCTTTATGAGCTTAAGGTACGTCCCGTCATGCTGGGCTTTCTTTATAAAGGCATTGTAGGCCTCGAGCAGTTGAGGTGAATCTTTGGAGAAACCGGCCGCCATCTGCTGCTTATCCGAAACCGGTCCAAGAATCTTGATTTTGCCTTTCCACTTGTCCAGTGCAACCAAGGCATCCGGAACATCAAGGATCGTCAGCTCGGCATCCTTGTTGAGCATTGCCGGTGCGATTTCGTTCAACTTGCCCTGGAAAGCGATAATTTTGGCTCCGGTCGCGGAAAGATTGTAGAGCGCCGGATCCAGGCAGGTTTTTTCCAGCGTGAGGACGCTGCGATCTTTCATCAGCGCCTTGGTCAACTCAATATCTTTTGCAATGTTTTTGGTCGGTTTGATCGGCTTGATCGGGGAATCGGTTCTGGCCACCAACCAGATCTGATTGGGAAATGTCGGAGTAGAGAAATTAACGACCTGCTGACGCCAGGGGATGATGGTAAAGCCGTTGGCGATGATATCGCCCCGCACCGGAGCGTCTTCAAGCAATTCCGCCTTGCCGCTGGTAACTTTCACTTTCTTGCCGATCAAATCCTGGACGATAGGCCCCCAGTCGCTCTCGACAAATTCATATTTGACTCCGAGTGATTTGGCAAACAGCCTCGTTAGTTCTGCCTCCATGCCGTCACCGGAGCCGGTGTTAAAGTTGGCATAAGGGAGACCGATATGGCGGAGAACACCCCGTGCCTTTACATCGTCCAGATCGCCGGCTACCGCAGCCGTCGAGACGATAAGCGCTGCCAAAAATGTTGAGACTGTCATGATCCATCGTTTCATCTGTAATACCTCCTCAGGGGGTTTGTGAACAACATCTTCACCTCTGTTGCAGAGTGCTCAGACATGCAGGCCAAATCGAACGAATGGAGATTTAACATGAATGCGACTCTGTCTAAAGACCCACTATATAATCATCACACAGATTGTCAAGCACGAGGTCCGCTTTATTCTCATGAGTAGGATTTTGATCTCTTTTTATTACGCGACGTCATGTCGGTTTACCGGCGGGCTAAAACTCCTCAATTGGTTCGAAGTTTCTATTAAAATATTCTAAAATATCCTCAAATGACATTGACATATACTTATTTTGATGTATAAGTACGCACGTGAAAAACAACGATTTATATCGTTCGCCGTTCTTAATACTTTAAAGCAGAGCAAGGGAAGGCATGGGTAAGATTGCCGGGAAGCACGGCATGGAAGAGGGCAACGGACAAGCGGCGTCATGTGCAGTTGAATTGTGTTTTGCCCCGGAAGCGTTCCCGGGATTCACGACGGGAACTCATCTGGCCGGTAGTCAGCCTGACTTTACCGACATCGGGGCAGATAACAGGCCATGGCCGCTGAAAGTATATACCTTGAGCCGCTTCAGTCTTGTCCGGGACGGCAGAAAGGTCGAGTTCTCCGGAAAGGTACAGCAAAAACCTCTGACCATGCTCAAGGTCTTGATCGCCCTTGGCGGACGCAACATCAGCGCTGCCAGGATAATGGACCTGGTCTGGCCCGACATGGAGCCGGAGCTGTCCCACCAATCCTTCAAAACCACACTCCATCGCCTGCGGCGGCTTCTTAATGTGGAGCAGGCGGTCCAGTTTCAGGAAGGATGTCTGAGCATGGACCAGCGCTACTGCTGGGCGGACGTCTGGACCTTTGAGCGGCTGGCCGGCCGCGTTGACACATTGCGCTCCGCTCACCATACTGCTGCTGCCACGGAAGAAACAACCCTACTCACCGACAGAGCACTCTCTCTTTACAGCGGCAACTTTCTGGCTGAGGAGAGCGGTTTCCCCTGGGCGCTCTCCACGCGCGAACGGCTGCGGAGCAAGTTTTTCCGTCTCGTCGTCAATGCGGGCTACGCCTGGGAAAGAGCCGGAGTCTGGCATAAGGCTGCCGAATATTACCAGAAAGGGCTCGAAATTGACGATCTGGTTGAAGAGTTCTACCAGCGGCTCCTCGTCTGTTATCGCCATCTCGGAAAACGGGGCGAGGCGCTGGTACTGTATAACCGCTGCCGGACAGTGCTGGCAATGCAGTGTATAACGCCAGCAGCCAAAACCAGAGCCGCCTACGAAGCTGCCATCAACGATTAGTTTTAACCCCTTATTATCTTGCGATCTGCATTTTCCTCCTCATCCGTACCCGATATGTAACCTTTGACGATGTACATTAGTGTTACTACATCTGGCCCCGGCCAGCACTACTGCGTAAAGGAGACTGCTATGAGCGGACACATTGGAATGGGGTGGGTTCCGGATTATCCGGATATCAGGGATTTCACCGCCGCAAACGAGAATATCAAGGCTTTGTATGCAGGGACAAAGAAGGCCAAGGCGGCGGCTGCGCCAAAGCTGGCAACCGTTGTTGACCTGCGCCCTTGGTGCTCACCGATCGAAAACCAGTTGACACTCGGTTCCTGCACGGCCAACGCCGGGGTAGGAATGTACGAGTATTTTGAGCAGCGTGCCTTCGGAACGTATTCCAACCATTCACGGCTCTTCCTCTACAAAGTGACCCGCAATCTGTTGAACTGGACCGGCGATACCGGCGCCTACCTGCGGACCACCATGGCTGCCCTGGTCCTTTTCGGCACCCCGCCGGAAAAATTCTGGCCGTACGTCATAGCGGATTTTGAAAAGGAACCGTCTGCCTTCTGCTACGCCTATGCCCAGAACTTTCAGGCGCTGCAATACTTCCGGCTTGATCCTCCCGGTACCACACCGGCGTCCTTCCTGAATGCGATCAAAAGCAATCTGGCTGCCGGACTTGTATCGATTATCGGTTTTACGGTGTACAGCTCCTACACCCAGGCTGCCGCTACCGGTAAAATTCCATTCCCGGTAGCCACCGACAAGGTAGTCGGCGGTCACGCGATCGCTATCGTCGGCTATGATGACAGTATAAAAATCAAGAATGCGAGCCCCGCCGGCGTGGAAACCACCGGTGCGTTTATCATCCGCAATTCATGGGGCACCGGCTGGGGTCAGGCTGGTTACGGTTACCTTCCCTACGAATATGTGCTCAAAGGGCTGGCGGTAGACTGCTGGTCAATGATCAAGGGCGAGTGGGTTAACAGCGGGCAGTTCGGCATTCCGACATAAATTCTGGCTGAACCGGAAGGCACTGCCGGGGGAGTGAGTTGCCTCCTTCGGCAGCGCCCCGGAGGGAAAATACAAGCGAATTACTCCAGTCCACCTTCGGCCATCTCGATGGCTTTCATAACTGCCATGCTCTTGTTGACCGTCTCCTGCCATTCGGCAGCGGGGTTTGAATCAGCAACAATACCGGCACCGGCCTGCAGATGAACTTTTCCATCTTTGATCACTAATGTGCGTATGGTAATCGCAAGGTCCATGTTGCCGTCGAACGAAAAGTAGCCGACAGCACCGCCGTAGATCTCACGTCGAACAGGCTCCAGTTCGTCAATTATCTGCATCGCCCGTATTTTGGGCGCTCCGGAGAGAGTGCCGGCCGGGAACGTGGCCCGGACAAGATCAAAGGCATCGCGTGCCCCTTCAAGTTCTCCCTGTACGTTCGATACTATATGCATGACATGGGAATAGCGCTCAACAACCATCAGTTCCGAAACCTTGACTGTGCCGGTTGCACAGACCCGTCCAAGGTCATTACGGCCAAGATCAACCAGCATAACATGTTCGGCGAGCTCCTTCGGGTCGGCAAGTAGTTCCACAGCAAGAAGCTCGTCAGCCTCGACCGTGACACCACGGGGCCTGGTGCCGGCAATGGGGCGGAGTTCGACATGCCGCCCCTCTTTTCGTACCATTACCTCCGGAGACGCGCCGGCGATGACCGTGTCGTTCAGGCGGAGGAAAAACATGTAGGGCGACGGATTCAGGGTGCGCAGGACACGGTAGATATCAAAGGGATCAGCTGAGAGTTCTCCGCTGAAACGCTGTGAGAGCACGACCTGTATGATATCTCCGGAACGAACGTATTCTTTGGCTTTTTCGACTGAAGCTTCAAATTCTTCCCGGCTTATATTGGAACGAAGCTCGACTTTTTTCCCGGTTGCGGAAGTGGTTCCGGTCGGCAGAGGAGTGCGCAGGCGCTTTATGATATCCTCGATTTTTTCTGCTGCAGCCTGGTATGCCTGTTCAGTTGTCTTTTCACCATCAAGATAGGCATTTGATACGACTTTGATTTTTTGGCTGACAGTATCGAATATAACAATTGTGTCAGTAATCAGAAAGTAAGAGTCATAGGCATCAAGGCTGGCCGGATTGCTGCCGGGCAGATTTTCAAAATGCCTTACCATGTCATAACCAAGATAGCCGACCGCCCCGCCCAAAAAACGGGGAAGCCCTTTTACCTCTACCGGGTTGTATCGGGACAGAGTTGTCCGTATGCAATCAAGCGGGTCTTCAGAGGTTGTTGTCGTTGTTATGCCGTTCCGGATTACCTCGATGACATTTCCTTTTGAACGGATTATCTGTGAGGGGGTGGAGCCGATAAAACTGTAACGTCCCCATTTTTCGCCCCCCTCGATACTTTCAAGCAGGAAGGAATAGTGGCCGTCATCCAGTTTTTTAAATGCAGTGACCGGCGTATCCATGTCAGCCATTATCTCGCGATACACCGGAATCAGGTTGCCTTGGAGCGAAAGCTTGTTGAATGTTGCCATATCGGGTAAATACATCTGCTAACTCCGTTTTTCATGATGCTGTCATAGTGAAAAATAACTAGCACAGGCGCCTGAGAGAGTCAAGCGAAGCAGATTACGGTTTTGGCGGTATGAGATTCCCTCTTGACAACCGGGATGCCTCTATGTTTTAGTGACGCGCATGAACTCAAATCGCTTCTACATCGCATTCAGCTTTTATAACTGGTTCGGCTTTTATTTCAGGCCGTCTGCCCGGGTAAAGGTGTAAGCGAGGAAGCTACTACACGAAACTACAAACCGGGGCAGACGAAAGTCTCCCCGGTTTTTTACTGTCTGTTCATTCAGTTCAGTCAAGGCCGGGGGGAGAACTTCCGGCCTTGACTGTTTGTAGGAAAGGATCAGGAAATGATTATCGTAATGAAGGCAGGTGCCGCAAAGAAGGATAAGGATGAGGTTCTGAGGCGTATCAAGGAGCTGGGGTACACGTCACATGTGATTCATGGCACGACGCGCGATGTTATCGGAGCTATCGGTGATGAGCGGGGCAAAGCAGCATTGCAGGCGCTTGAGAGCCTGCACGGTGTGGAAAATGTTGTTCCAATCCTGCAGCCGTATAAACTGGCGTCACTTGAAGTAAAGAAGGAGTCGAGCATGGTCAGGATCAGTGACACGGTCTCAATCGGCGGTCCGCAGATTGTCATTATGGCCGGTCCTTGTGCGGTCGAAAGTGAAGAGCAGATTATTGCATCCGCCCTTGCAGTCAAAAAGTCCGGAGCACATATTTTACGTGGCGGTGCGTTCAAGCCGCGTACCTCTCCGTACTCGTTCCAGGGTCTTGAAGAGGAAGGGCTGAAGTTGATGGCAAAAGCCCGTGACCTGACCGGCCTTCCTTTTGTGACAGAGGTTATTAATCCTGAAACAGCAGATATGGTGGCGGATTATGCCGATATGCTGCAGATTGGCGCCCGTAATTCGCAAAATTTCGCGCTGCTCAAAAAAGTCGGCCAGCTTGGCAAGCCGGTACTCCTGAAGCGCGGCATGGCAATGACAATCCAGGAATTGCTGATGAGTGCCGAGTACATCATGAGCGAGGGGAACCAGTCCGTAATTCTCTGCGAACGTGGAATTCGTACCTTTGAGACGGCCACTCGTAATACCCTTGATTTATCCGCTATTCCTGTTTTGAAAGGGAAAACGCATCTCCCCGTAGTTATCGATCCGTCCCACGGCACCGGTAACCACCATTATGTGGCGCCGATGAGCTATGCGGCTGTGGCAGCGGGAGCCGACGGTTTGATCATTGAGGTTCACCCGGATCCGGAACATGCTTCGTCTGATGGCGCCCAGTCATTGAAACCGGAAAAATTCGAGGTTCTAATGCAGAAATTGCGGCTGTTTGCCGAAGCGGATGGCAGAACGCTGTAGGGGATAAAATCCTGCTTGACCTGTTTTAGTATAAAGTGGTACTGTCCCTCCACACAAAAAATACCCTTTTAATTTGGTCCGAGAGACCAGCAAAGGCGACACAATGGCTATACGAAATTCATATCAGAAGGGTCTTGCCGCTTGACGCGGGGAGGCTCTTTTTTTTATTCACAAGGAGGTTGACGCATGACTGATGAACGAACGGTACTGATGGATGGTGCAGGAATCAAGCGAGCTCTGACTCGTATTGCCCACGAAGTTCTCGAACGGAACAAAGGTGTCGCCGACATCGTGCTGATCGGCATTCGTTCGGGCGGTGTGTTGCTGGCTGAAGGAATTGCACAGCAGATCAGTGTCATTGAGGGGGGGAATGTTCCGGTGGGAGCTGTCGACATTACTCTCTACCGCGATGATTGTTCCGGCCAGTTGCCGCACCACCCGGTCGGTAAAACTGATATTCCGTTCTCGCTGGAAGCAAAGAAAGTCATCCTGGTTGATGATGTGCTGTACACCGGTCGTACGATTCGGGCCGCTATGGATGCACTGATGGATTTTGGACGTCCAAAGTCAATTCAGCTGGCGGTGCTGATTGATCGGGGCCATCGTGAATTGCCGATTCGCGCGGATTTTGTAGGGCGCAATGTTCCAACCAGTCAGAAAGAAAATGTTCAGGTCGTTTTTGACGGATTAAACCAGCCAATTGAGGTTGTACTCGAAAAATAGGGGGTAAACAGGCATGGCCGAATTCAAGCATAAACACATTATTGCCCTGCGGGACCTGTCGAAAGAGGACATTGAGCTGTTGATATCAACTGCTGAGAGCATGCGGGAGATCAACTGTCGGGACATCAAGAAGGTTCCGACGCTGCGTGGTAAAACGATTATCAATCTTTTTTACGAAGCTTCCACTCGGACTCGGACCTCCTTCGAGATTGCCGGCAAGCGGCTTTCAGCTGACACGGTCAATATTACGACAGCCTCAAGTTCGACGACAAAGGGTGAGACGCTCGCTGACACTGCTCTCAATCTGCTGGCGATGAAACCTGATATTATAGTCATGCGCCATTCTGTCTCCGGTTCCCACTATTTTCTGGCGAACAAGATAAACTGTTCGATTATCAACGCCGGCGACGGTGCCCACGAGCATCCTTCACAAGGTCTGCTTGACATGCTGACAATGAAGGATCGTTTCGGTCGCCTGGACGGCCTGAAAGTCGCGATTGTCGGGGATGTCACTCACAGCCGTGTCGCCCGTTCAAATATTCAGGGACTGACCAAACTCGGATCAAAGGTGTTTCTGGCCGGTCCGCCGACCATGATGCCGCCGGGAGTGGAAAAGCTGGGTGATGTTACGGTCTGCAGGACAATGAACGAGGCACTGCAGGACGCCGATGTGGTTATGATGCTGCGCATTCAGCAGGAACGTCAGGGAAAAACCCTTATGCCGAACGCACGCGAATATTCCCGTTATTTCGGCTTGAATCCGAGCAACATCAAACTGGCAAAGCCAGGTGCCATCATTATGCATCCCGGCCCGATCAACCGCGGAGTGGAAATGTCTTCCAGTATGGTTGACGGTGACCAGTCCTGGATTTTGAAACAGGTGGAGAACGGCGTCGCGGTGAGGATGTCGATGTTGTATCACGTCTGCGGTGGAGAATTAGGTGAATAAAATGCAACCTAAATCTTGTAAACCTTACCACAGAGTCACAGAGGTCACGGAGAAATACTTTATTTTTAGTTGTAGTTGCCGTGTGTTTTTTTGGTGCTGCATGATCTTGAAATAACCCCTTGATTTCTCTGTGTTCTCTGTGGCTCTGTGGTGAGACTACTTTTTTAGGTACAAATATTTTTCGAGGTGACTATATGAATCTGCTGATAAAAAACGGCCGGGTAATTGACCCGAGCCAGAATATTGATGACACTCTGGACGTGCTGGTTGAAAACGGCCTGGTTAAAGAGATTGGCAAAAAGTTGGCTGCACCATCCGGTGCTGAGGTTGTCGATGCGGCCGGAAAATACGTCGTGCCGGGACTGATCGATATGCATGTCCACCTGCGGGATCCGGGTCTGGAGTACAAGGAAGATATCATCTCCGGAACAAAAGCGGCGGTAGCAGGCGGCTTTACTGCGATCTGCTGTATGCCGAACACCAAGCCGGTTATCGATAATAAAACCGTAGCCAGTTATATTATTAACAAAGCCAAGGCTGAAGGGTTCTGCAACGTGTTTCCTGTTGGTTCCATAACCTACGGGCTTTCCGGAGATCGCATGTCGGAGATGGGCGAGTTGAAGGAATCGGGCTGTGTTGCCGTATCTGACGACGGCAAACCGGTTCATAACAGCGAACTGATGATGCGTGCCCTGCAATATGCTGCCGGTATCGGGATCATGGTGATCTCGCATGCCGAGGAACTGGAACTGGTAGGCGAAGGGGCTATGAATGAGGGCTTTACCTCAACGGAACTGGGGCTGAAAGGGATTCCTCGAGTTGCGGAGGATATTGCAACTGCTCGTGAGACGATGCTGGCCGAGTATACCGGTACGCCGATTCATATTGCCCACGTTTCCACAAAGGGTGCCGTACGGATAATTCGCGAGGCAAAAGCGCGCGGTGTCAAGGTTACCTGTGAAACGGCGCCGCACTATTTCACCCTGACCGATGACGCAGTCCGTGGGTATAACACCAACGCCAAGATGAATCCGCCGCTGCGGGAAGCTGATGACGTGGCTGCCATCAAGGCAGGTTTGAAAGACGGCACCATCGACGCTATCGCCACTGATCATGCCCCGCATCATCAGGATGAAAAAGATGTCGAATTTAATGTCGCCATGAACGGTATTATCGGACTGGAAACATCTCTGCCGCTGTCACTCGGACTCGTTACAGAAGGAATTTTGACTATTAATCAATTGATTGAGAAAATGTCATGTGTCCCATCGAATATACTCGGATTACATCGTGGTTCTCTCACGGTTGGTTCAGTGGCAGATATCACTCTGATTGATCCAGCATGTGAGTGGGTTGTGGAAGCTGACAAGCTGGCCAGCAAATCCAAAAACTCTCCCTGGCTCGGAAAGAAAATGACTGGCGGCGCTGCAGCAACTATTGTGAACGGCAAAGTTGTTTATAGAATAGAATAGTGTCTGGTTGCGTAGAGAAGGAGGGTACATTATGCACGGAACAAGAGAAATTATTCAGGAAGCAACAGCACTTCCGGTTGAAGAACGGGCTGTTATCGTTGATTCTCTTCTGCGATCTCTCAATATGCCGGATAGGGAAAATGAGGATAAGTGGATTGCCGTGGCACATCGTCGCCTTGAAGAGTTACGTTCCGGCAGGGTACATGCGATTCCGGGTGACGAGGTTTTTTCTAACATACGGAAAAGGTTTGCTCAATGACTTATTCGTTTCATCCTGAAGCAGAGGCTGAGTTTGTTGATGCAATTAACTATTACGAGGAATGTGAAAATGGCCTCGGTGAAGATTTTTCTCTGGAAGTCAATTCTACGATCAGGAACATTCTCTCTTTTCCGACGGCGTGGCCAACAATAGACGAACCGGTTCGTCGCTGTATTACTCATCGCTTTCCGTATGGGGTACTCTACAGCATTGAGTACGACAATATTTTTATTCTTGCGGTTATGCATCTTCACCGTCATCCCGATTACTGGAAAAAACGACTGTAAATAAGATATATACGGAGTGTCAACATGAAAGCAATCCTTGCGCTCGCCGATGGGCGCATCTTTGAAGGGAAATCATTCGGTGCCAGTGGCGAATCTTCCGGTGAGGTCGTGTTCAATACCGCCATGTCCGGTTATCAGGAAGTTCTGACCGATCCGTCATATAAGGGGCAGATGGTTACCATGACCTATCCGCAGATCGGTAACACCGGCATCAACCCGGAAGATATCGAGAGTCGCGGGCTGTTTCTGTCAGGTTTTATCGTCAAGGAGTATCTTGACTGTTACTCTAACTGGCGGGCAACAATGAGCCTTGATGCCTATCTCAAGGAAAACGGCGTGATCGGTATCCAGGGGATTGATACCCGGGCCCTGACCCGTCACCTTCGCGACAAGGGCGCTCAGAACGGCATCATATCTACCGTTGACCTGGATCATACCCGCCTGGTTGCTAAAGCAAAAGCTCTCCCCAGTATGGTGGGGCTTGATCTCGCTTCCGGCGTTTCTTGCGAGAAACCGTACCATTGGAGCGAAGGAGAGTGGGACCTTGAGTTTGGTTATCCCCAGGTCGATTCCTCTACGCTCAAATACAAGGTTGTTGCCTATGACTTCGGCATCAAATACAATATTTTGCGCTGTCTGGTAAATGCCGGTTGCGATGTGACAGTCGTTCCGGCCAGCTTTTCGGCAGAAGAAGCACTTGCCATGAACCCTGACGGCATCTTCCTTTCCAATGGTCCCGGTGACCCGGAGCCATTGGTGAAGGTACAGGACGAAATCAGAAAACTTGTCGGCAAGAAGCCGATATTCGGTATCTGTCTTGGTCATCAGTTGCTTGGATTGGCCCTGGGAGGAAAAACGGTCAAACTGCCATTCGGCAATCATGGCTCTAATCTGCCGGTTATGGATATGTCAACGCGCAAGGTTGAAATTACTTCCCAGAATCACGGTTTCGCTGTCGATCTTGATTCCCTGGGCGATGCTGCGTGCCTGGGTCATGAAAACCTGAACGACCAGACGGTTGAAGGTATTCGCCATTGCGACCTGCCGATCTTTTCGGTGCAGCACCATCCGGAAGCGTCTCCGGGGCCGCATGATTCCCAGTATCTGTTTGGGCGTTTTGTTGAGATGATGGAGAAACATAAAGGGCAATAGAACGCGAATGATGCGGATTTAGCAGGTTTATGCGGATACAAAATGACTTATTCTGATCTTTATAACTCAGGCGATCTGCTTCGACGAGTTCGCTTAGCATACCAGAGACTGGCAAATTGTGACCTTTGCCCCCATAACTGCGGCGTCAACCGTATCAAAGGTGAACTGGGCATCTGCGGAGCTGGTCTGAAACCCAGAATCGCTTCGGCTAATGTGCATCGTGGCGAAGAACCGCCGATTTCCGGTACAAATGGATCAGGCACCATTTTTATGTCCGGCTGTTCATTGCAATGCGCGTTTTGCCAGAATTTCCCCATCAGTCAGTTCGGTAACGGTGAAGGGATTTCTACCAGGGAACTGGCCGCCCGGATGTTGAAACTTCAAAAACAGCAGGTTCACAACATCAACTTCGTTACTCCGACCCACTTTCTGCCGCAAATTTTAGCGGCGCTCTGGCAGGCGATACCACTCGGCTTTTCGTTGCCGATTGTCTGGAACAGCAGTGGCTATGAAAAGATTGATGCGTTGCATCTTCTGGATGGTGTCGTTTCCATCTATCTGCCTGATATGAAATATGCCGACAATACCGCCGCAGTTCAGATTTCCTCCGCACCCGGTTACTGTGAGGTCAACCGGGTAGCGGTAGTCGAGATGCTCAGGCAGGTCGGGTATCTACAGGTCAATGAAGATAATGTGGCGACTCACGGCCTGATAATTCGTCATCTTGTCCTGCCGGGCGGTAGAGCCGGATCCGGGGAAACTCTACCCTGGATTGCTGAAAATCTTGGGCAGGACACTCATATCGCTCTGATGAGTCAATACTTTCCTGCTTACAAGGCTGTGGAAATAACGGAGCTGAATCGCCCGGCGAATCATGAGGAATATGATGCCGCCGTTGCGGTTCTGGAAGAAGCGGGGCTGGAAAACGGCTGGGTGCAAGATCTTGAAGATGAACGCGGGTCGATATGAGAACAATAGTGCTGCTGTTTATCTCCAATGTTTTCATGACCTTTGCCTGGTATGCGCACCTTAAAAATTTCAACAACCGCCATTGGCTGATTGCCGTTTTTGTCTCATGGGGGATTGCGTTCTTTGAGTATCTGGTTCAGGTCCCGGCAAACCGGATCGGCTATGCCGGCAGTTTTTCGCTGGCGCAACTGAAGATCACCCAGGAGGTGATAACCCTCTGTGTTTTTGTCCCCTTTGCCGTGTATTACATGGGGGTACCGCTCAAATGGGATTTCCTCTGGGCTGGCTGCTGCCTGGCCGGTGCGGTGTTTTTCGTGTTCAGGTGACGTGAGATGATCAAACAAACCAAGATACCTACGGATATTTTCGCGAGATTAACGCTTTTAGAACCTCTTTTTTCTCGTGAGGACAGGGTTGTTTTTGCCTATATTTTCGGAGGATTAGCCTTAGGTGAACAACGGCCCTTATCTGATGTTGATATAGCTGTTTATTTGAATAGCTGTGTTGATAAGGCTGAAGTAAAACTCGATATAATCGGTGCGTTGTCTGATGTTTTGAAGACAGACGAAATTGATCTGGTTATTTTGAATGATGCTTCCATAAGTCTGGTTGGGAGAGTATTGCGGAAAAAACGTCTGATAGCTGATAAACAGCCGTTCCTGCGTCATAAGTTCGAGTCGTTGGCGCTTCGGGAATTTTTTGATTTCAGTCGCAAAGAACAGGATATTCTTTATGGGAGGTTTGCCTGATGGTTGATAAAGCACTTGTTTTTCGTAAAATTGCCTCCCTCTTGGAATATCAGAAGCAGGTAAGTGAATATTCAGCAATAACAGTTGAACAATATCGAGGAGACTGGAAGATTCAGCGGATTGTCGAGCGGACTCTGCAGATGATGATTGAGCTGTGTGCCGATATTGCCAATCATGTGATTTCTGATAACGGGTTGCGCACTCCGGAAACATACGCTGACACTTTCAGGGTGTTGGCTGAAAATAGCATACTGACTCAGGATCAATTGGCTGTAATGGAAAAAATGGCCAAATTCAGAAATATCGTCGTTCATCAATACGAAACTGTTGATGCCGAGATTGTGATACTGGTATTACGTCGGCATCTTGATGACTTCAAACAATTCAGTGATTCTGTCGTTCAATTTATCAATCGGAAATAGTAACAGCCTCACAAGGAAACGGTAGAAATTAATGCCAAAAACTCAATCAAAACTCCCCGCTGTCACTGAGGCGGTTACCAGAATCGCCCGGACCCACAAGCCCGAAGATATGGATCTGGAGGAGTGGCAGCGGCTTCTACGTAAACAGTAGTTTTAGGGCTGCAGCAGCTTTTCAGGAGTTTTTCCGCGGCGAAGTGAATTAGTCAAACAAGCAAAGTATCGACAACTTAAAACCTAATGCAAAAATGAAATAACTACCAATGTTCCGATACAGCGACAAAATAAGAGGATATTCCACAATGAGTCCAACAGTTTTCCGTGGTTTCAAGATGCATCAATAAAAAAGATTCTGCACGTTGAAATGCCGTCTGAAAACCACCTTTACTGGCCGGAACTTGATATTGATCTGGACGTAAATAGTATTCTCTATTCAGAAAACTACCCTCTTGTTAGCCAGCACAGAATCGAACAGTAGAGCCGGATGGTGTCACGAAATTGAAGTAATGGAGTGGCTGAACCGTATGAATCACCAATAACAATCGGGAGAAGTCTATCGTGGCGCAGCAATTAAATGAAACTCTCTTGTATGACATGACCAACCGCCTTGTGCAGACATTCCAGCCCGAACAGGTTATTCTCTTCGGTTCATACGCCTGGGGAACTCCGAATGACAGTAGCGATATTGACCTGTATGTTATCGTGCCGGAAAGTAGTGAACGCCCGATACAAAGAGCTCGTCGGGCACGCGCCTGCATCGGAGATGTGCGGGTAGCTCTGGATATATTGGTAAGAACACGGGCTGAAGCTGACAAGTATCGGCATCTCTACGCTTCGCTTGAATGTCAGATTTTTGAGAAGGGGCGGGTGCTTTATGAGCGGAACTAAAGAGGAGCTTGTCAAAAGCTGGTTTATCAAGGCGCATCGCGACCTTCTCTCAGCTCATGAGCTGGCTTCGGCAGAACAACCGCTTCTTGACACAGCAGCCTATCATTGTCAGCAAGCTGCAGAAAAAGCGGCCAAAGGTTTTCTACTGTTTCATAATGTCCGTTTTGAAAAATCACATGATATTGTGCTCCTTGTCTAGCAGGCAATTGACGTTGATCCTTCATTTTCCGCTCTCATCGAGACAGCACGGCTACTGACTCCACTGGCGATTGAGTATCGCTATCCGGGAGACTTTGTCGAACCTGAACCGGAAGAGTTTCAGGAAGCATATTCAGCGGCTCAGACTTTTTTTGCCTTTGTTCTCGATAAACTGCCGATTGAGACTCACCCGTAAACGGAGTAATTCGATCCAAAATGAATAAACCTGGGAGTACGCTCCCTGCCCATAAGGAGAAAAAATGCCGAAAAGAACAGACATCAAAAAAATACTCATCATTGGCGCCGGCCCGATTGTCATTGGCCAGGCGTGTGAATTTGACTATTCAGGCACTCAGGCGTGCAAGTCCTTAAAAGAAGAGGGCTATGAAGTAGTGCTGCTAAACAGCAACCCGGCCACAATCATGACTGATCCCGACTTTGCCGACCGCACCTATATTGAACCGGTGACTCCGGAAATCCTTGCCAAGATAATTGAGAAGGAGCGCCCTGACGCGCTGTTGCCGACCTTGGGAGGCCAGACGGCGCTGAATACTGCGGTTGCAGTTGCCGAAGCCGGCATTCTGGAAAAATTCGGTGTTGAGTTGATCGGTGCCAAACTTCCGGCGATCAAGAAAGCCGAGGACCGCACGCTTTTCAAAGCCGCTATGGAGAAGATCGGTCTGGCGGTTCCCAATTCGGGCCTTGCTCATAATTATGTCGAAGCTATGGAAGTAATCAAGACAATCGGCTTTCCGGCCATCATTCGCCCCTCTTTCACCCTGGGAGGCAGTGGTGGTGGCATCGCCTATAACCTTGAAGAGTATGAAAAAATGGCGATTGGTGGCATTGATGCCTCACCGACGGATGAAATCCTGATTGAGGAATCGGTGATCGGCTGGAAAGAGTATGAGCTGGAAGTGATGCGCGATACCGCCGATAACGTCGTAATCATCTGCTCGATTGAAAACTTCGATCCGATGGGGGTGCATACCGGCGATTCAATCACCATTGCTCCGGCGCAGACACTGACGGATAAGGAGTACCAGATCCTGCGCGATGCCTCGCTGCTAATTATTCGTGAGATCGGCGTTGATACCGGTGGCTCCAATATCCAGTTCGGTATAAATCCGTGTGACGGGCGCCTCGTTGTAATCGAGATGAATCCCCGCGTTTCGCGGTCATCGGCTCTGGCATCAAAAGCGACCGGTTTCCCGATCGCCAAGATTGCCGCCAAGCTGGCGGTCGGCTATACCCTGGATGAAGTTACCAACGACATCACCCGTGAAACGCCAGCCTGTTTCGAGCCGAGTATTGACTATGTTGTTACAAAAATTCCCCGCTTTACGTTTGAGAAGTTTCCTGCTGCTGACGCAACATTGACGACGCAGATGAAGTCGGTTGGTGAAGTCATGTCAATTGGCCGAACCTTCAAGGAATCATTCCAGAAGGCGATCAGGTCGCTTGAAATAGGCGTGAGTGGTTTTGACTCCCGGATGTTTGAACTCGGCAGTGAAACCAGGCGGGCGCTGACCGGCAAGGAACAGCAGTTGCTGCTGGAAAAACTGCGGGTGCCGAATGCCGACCGGCTCTGGTATATCGGCGATGCCTTGCGCAGCGGTATGTCCGTAGCGGAAGTTCAGAAACACACCGCCATCGATCCCTGGTTTCTGCATAATATTCGGCAGATTATTGAAAAAGAAGATGAGCTGAAATCTTTGACCCTTGCGGACGTTACCGCTGCAATTCTGCGTGATGCCAAACAGTACGGTTTTTCTGACAAGTTTTTGTCTAAACTCTGGAAAGCCAGTGAGGATGAGGTGCGCGCACTGCGCTGGTCACTGAATGTGCGGCCAGTTTACAAGCGAGTCGACACCTGTGCTGCAGAGTTTGTTGCCTACACTCCGTACATGTACTCTACCTATGAGGAAGAGTGTGAAGCTGCACCGACTGACCGGAAGAAAATCATGATCCTTGGTGGCGGTCCAAACCGCATCGGCCAGGGTATTGAATTTGATTACTGCTGCGTACATGGCGCTTTCGCGCTGGCTGAAGACGGTTATGAAACCATCATGGTCAACTGTAATCCGGAAACGGTTTCAACCGACTATGATACCTCTGATCGCCTTTACTTCGAGCCATTGACTCTGGAAGATGTTCTGGAAATAGTGGCGAAAGAGAATCCGGTCGGCGTGATCGTTCAGTTCGGTGGCCAAACACCTCTGAAGCTGGCTGTTGCTCTTGAGAAGGCCGGAGTGCCGATTATCGGGACGTCGCCGGACGCAATTGATCGTGCCGAAGATCGTGAGCGCTTCCAGGAGATGCTGCAAAAACTAGGTCTTCTTCAGCCGGAGAACGGCACTGCCCGTTCCTTTGAGGAGGCGGAAAAGGTCGTTGACCGCATCGGCTATCCGGTTGTCGTTCGTCCTTCATATGTTCTCGGCGGCCGCGCTATGGAGATTGTCTATGATTCGGAAAATCTGCAGCGTTATATGAAAACTGCCGTGCTGGTTTCACCGGAACATCCTATATTAATAGACAGTTTTCTGGACGAGGCTATTGAGATCGACGTAGATGCGCTCTGTGACGGCACTGACGTCGTGATCGGCGGGATCATGGAGCATATTGAGGAGGCTGGTATCCATTCAGGCGATTCAGCCTGCAGTCTGCCGCCTTATTCGATCAGTCAGGAAATAGTTGCTGAAATCCGCCGCCAGACGGTTCTGATGGCGCTGGAGCTGAATGTTATCGGCTTGATGAATGTTCAGTACGCCGTTAAGGGGAGCGATGTCTATATTCTTGAAGTTAACCCGCGGGCGTCGCGAACGTCGCCTTTTGTCTCCAAGGCTACCGGACGACCGCTTGCCAAGATTGCCGCCCGCGTCATGGCGGGGAAAACCCTGAAAGAGCTGGGAATAGTCAGTGATATAATTCCCAAGCACATTTCAGTAAAGGAAGCTGTCTTCCCGTTTGTCAAATTCCCCGGCGTTGATACGTTGCTGGGACCAGAAATGAAATCAACCGGTGAGGTGATGGGAATCGGCGAGACCTTTGCTGAAGCGTTTGCCAAATCACAGTTGGGGGCGAATGTTAAACTGCCGTTGTCTGGAAATGTCTTTATCAGCGTACGGGATGCTGACAAAAAACATGTTGTCAGCGCTGCTGAAAAACTGTATAAGTCCGGATTCGGTATTCTTGCTACCGGTGGAACGGCCCAGTTTCTTGAAGAAAAAGGAATTCCGGTTCGGCGCGTCAACAAAGTGCTTGAGGGGCGTCCGCATATAGTTGATGCCATAAAGAACGGTGAAGTTCAGTTAGTGCTTAATACCACTCAAGGCGCTCAGGCTGTGGCCGATTCTTTTTCGATCCGGCGAGAGGCTTTGATGCATAATCTCGCATATTATACGACTGTTGCCGGGGCAAAAGCGGTTGCCGATAGTATTATCTCTCTGCAGAGGCAGGAGTTGACGGTCAAACCTATTCAGGATTATTTATTATAACAGGAGCAGATTACTCGATGTCCCATTCAATACCATTAACAAAAGAGAGCTTTGAAGCGCTCCAGGAAGAATTAAAGCGCCTTGTGCGTGAAGAACGTCCTAAGGTCATTCAGGATATTTCTGAAGCTCGAGATCATGGCGATCTCTCTGAAAATGCCGAATATGACGCAGCCAAGAACCGACAGGGGTTTATTGAAGGCCGTATTCAGGAAATCAACGGTAAATTGGCTCGTGCCCACGTTGTTGACCTTTCCGGCTTGAAGCCGGATAAAGTTGTGTTTGGCTGTACGGTAACCGTCTATGACACCGCGTCGGAAGAAGAAGTTACGTACAAAATTGTTGGTGAGGATGAAGCCGATATTAAGTTGAGCAAAATATCCTGTACGTCACCGGTTGGTAAAGCATTGATAGGCCACAAGCTTGACGATTCAGTCAGAGTAATTGTGCCGGCAGGAAAAAAAGAGTATGAAATAATCGATATAAAGTACGAGTAGGCGGGTAAAACTTGCGTTATATAAAAAGGAGCACACCATGGCCGATAAAATTTCCAAAGAGATGACGTTTTTTGAACTGATGCGTACCTATCCTGAGTCTGTTAAGGTCCTTCAGAAGCACAACCTTGGCTGTGTAGGATGTATGGGAGCACAGAATGAAAGCCTTGAGCAGGGTGCCCGGGCACATGGACTTAATATTGAGACGTTGTTGGCCGATTTAAATACAGCAATCGGCTGACCGTTTTTCTAATACTGCAGACTACGACCCCCATGGATTTTTTCCCTGGGGGTCGGACTGTTTTTGTGCTAGATTTCTAATCCGGTAACGATACTATTTTGACTCTATTGAGGTGGCATGTGGCCCGATCAGTCCGACCTCACGCGTTTACGAGCGTTTTTGAAACACTGTCAACTGATTACCTGCAGGGGAAAGAGGAAGTTCTGCGTTTGTCAGTAATTGCTCTCCTTGTCGGTGGACACATTCTGGTTGAAGATTTACCCGGTCTCGGCAAAACAACTGTGGCTCTGGCACTTGCCGGAGTTACCGGACTCTCCTTCGGCAGGGTGCAATGCACCAGTGACCTCCTCCCCTCCGATATTACCGGGTTATCGATCTTTAACCGCGAAGCGGGACATTTCAATTTTCAGCCCGGTCCGATTTTCAACAATATTGTTCTGCTTGACGAGATCAACCGTGCAATGCCGCGCACGCAGAGTGCCATGCTCGAAGCAATGGAGGAGCGGCGTGTAACTATTGAAGGTATAACACACCCGCTGCCTGACCCATTTATGGTGTTTGCAACCCAGAACCCCGCAGACCAGAGCGGTACCTTCCTGCTGCCGGAATCGCAACTTGATCGCTTCCTGATTTGTACCGGTATCGGCTATCCGTCGGAATCGCTGGAGCGGGAAATCATTGCAGGAGGCGGAATCCGCGAGCGGATGTCCGGAATGCTCCCCTTGGTGACTTCTGCTGAAATTATTGCTGCAAAAAGGGAGGTACAGGCGATCTATCTCTCTGAAAAGGTTCTTTCTTACATACATAAACTGGTATTGGCAACACGGGTGCACAATTTGATACTGACCGGTCTTTCGACCCGCGCAGCGATCAATATTGCTCAGGCGGCCAAAGCGGCCGCCTTTTTGGCGGGGCGCGATTATGTTGCGCCGGATGACGTTAAAGACATTGCTGTTGCGGTTTGCGCGCATCGGCTCGGTATGCGGAGTGAGATGACAGCCATTGACAGGGGAGGGGTGATACGGACGATCATCGCCGGCATCGCGTTGCCTTTGACCTGAAGATCCGGCCAATGAAGATGAAAAATTTCTTGCAAAATTTATTGGATAAGCAGAAAATTACGATAGGCGGGTAGCATATAGTGTTAGGGAGGTGAGACTAATGGCAGTTGCAGCTTTATCATTGAATAGTATATTGGCAAGTCCTGCTCAGATTAATCCACAGGTTAAGACTGACACGCAGCCTGTTGTACCCCAAGGAGCGCAAGACGCGCAGAAGACAGCTAAATCGGCACAGACAGATACTATAACTATTTCCGCTCAAGCCTTGAAAATGGCTGATGATAAGGGGGCTGTCGCCAAAGAAGAAGCTAAAAAGGCCGATGCGCAGAGGGCGTTGCTGTTGGCTGGTGATAAGTCGGATGCTGCAAAAAAAGCTACTCAGTATAACGCGGTAAAAGCTTATGCCGCTGTCAGTGCTGGTCGGTAACGACGCTTGATCAGAAAACTTTTTTTCGTAAACAAAAGGGGCTGCCAGTGTTTGGCAGCCCCTTTTGTTTATGCGTACTAAAAGAATAATCCGTTGTCATTTTTATATTCTATGCCTTGGTATCAACAGAGGAATTAGACTTTGAATCTGCTTCCTTCGAGAACAGCATAAGCTCAGATGGCACCTGGTAAATAAGGTTGTTGCCTGAATCCATATACTTAGTAATCAATTCCCCTTTCTGATCATACACAAAAAGAACTTTTGATGTTGTACGCTCAGGGCTTACATTCTTATTTGTGTCCCCGACAGCTTCCTTTTTCGCTTCAATTTTTTTGGCTTCATCTCTCTTGAAATCAGTACTGGACTGGAGTGCCTGAGAAGATATTCTGATCGAATCAACAGGAGCCTGCTTGTTATCTTTGGTTACACCAGCACTAACATTCAGAGAACTGCTCTTCGACTCCTCTTTTGCAACCGAAGTGGAAGGAGAAGATGACTTCACCGTTGAAAACTGCGGGGTAGACTGTGCTATGCTGGAAACCACGGCTGGTGCCACAATACACATCCCCTTTCAAAATAAAAATCATCAACAAAACACGACCTGATTAAGATGCATAATGCTCCTCATAAATATTAATTTCAAGCAGATTATTTACCAGTACCAATCAAAATGTGGTAGACAGATGGCCGTTATGAACGGAGTGGGAGTCTGTGGTAAATAATAACGGAGAGATGAATAAATGATGTTGGAAACAATCCGAAATATGCACGCAGATAAAATCGACTTCTTTTTGCGGTTCATGCTGTTTGCGGTAGCCCACTCACTGTTTGCTACATACTGGGCTAAAAAAACAGTGCACGTCGCTGACAGCAGGAGATACCGCCTCTGCTACAACATCGCATCGCTGGTCATGTTCGGATGGGTTATGTCAGCCTTCCGTCATTCGGATGTACTCTATTTTGTACCCGGCGTTTGGAGTCTGATCATGTATCTGCTGCAGCTTATTGTTGCGGTGATACTTGTGAGTTGCCTCAGGCAAACAGGCGTTGGTGAATTTTTGGGATTTACCAGGCAGACAACCAACTCATTCACACATACAGGATGGTACTCTGTTGTACGTCACCCGCTCTATCTCTTTTCGACTCTGTTTATGGCGCTTAACCCTGTTATGACATCGCAATGGTTAATGCTGACCATCATGGGAACAGTGTATTTCGTTATCGGCGGCTTGATAGAGGAAAGACGACTTGCAAGAGAGTTTGGCGAAGCGTACCGCGACTATCAGCAGAGAGTCCCTTTCTATATACCGAACAAGCTATCCTACCTCGGTATACTCCCGCGCTCTAAATTCAGCCCCGAGTAATTCTGCCAGGTTCCGGCAGGCCTCAATATCAATACCCGGAACTGTTACGGCACTGGCTACAACCTGTGGAATGTATGTAGTCGCAGTTTTGATAAAGTCGCAGACACTGATGAAGCCGTTCTCACCGAAAGGGGTGTTGCAGATCTGTCTGTACGTTGCGGCATCTGCCGCGTTCAGACTGACCGATATGCTGTCAACCAGACCCGCAAGTTCCGGAAGGATGTCGTGTCCGTGCACCTGATTGGCCTGACCGTCTGTATTGATGCGGATACTGTAGCCCCTTTGTTTCAATGCGCCCGCCACCTGCTTGACCAGATTAAGGCGGATTAACGGCTCTCCGTAGCCGCAAAATACCACTTCGTCAATTCCCTCCGGTTGACCGATCGCCGCCATTACCTCTTCAAATGAGGGTTCATTGTTCAGCATCAGATTGTGACCCTTGACCGTAAAATCATCAAATTTAGGGCAGAAGGTGCAGCGATTTGAACAGCGGTTGGTGATGTTGAGATACAGTGAGTTGCGAATCCGGTACGCAATCTTTGTCGATTGATCCCAGAGGTTGATGCCGAACAGATCTCCGGCATTTTTGGTCGTAATGCGGGCGACGTCTTCCAGGGTTACCCCCTTAACTTCAGCCACTTTCATTGCAGTCAGGTGCACATACGAAGGCTCGTTGCGCTTGCCACGATGCGGTACCGGGGTGAGGTAGGGACAGTCGGTTTCGACCAGCATGCGATCGATACTAATCGACTGGACAACATCACGCAGGCTTTGATTGCCCGGGTAGGTGATCGTTCCGGGAATCGAAATGTGAAAACCGAGCGCTGCCGCTTCAAGCGCCATTGCGGCATCTCCTGAAAAACAGTGCAAAACGCCCTTTCTTACGGTCTCTTCCCGCAGAATAGTCATGACACGGTCATGGGCATCGCGGTCATGGATAATAACCGGCTTGTTCAGTTCGGCAGCAATCTGTAAAAAACGGCGAAAAACAAGTTCCTGATCGTCGCGTGGTGATCGGTCCCGATAAAAATCAAGTCCTATTTCACCTATGGCAACAACTTTATTGCTGGATAATGCAAGTTTTTTGATTATGTCGTAGCAGGCATCGGTAACTCGACCGGCGTCATGAGGATGGATTCCGACAGACGCGTACAGCTGCGGGTGTTTCTCGGCAAGTTCGACTGTTTCACGACTCGATTCGATGTCGGTGCCTACCACCAGAATGGCAGCTACGCCGCAATCCTCGGCACGTTTCAACATATCGTCAAAATCCCCGGCATAGTCCCGGTAGTAAATATGCGCGTGCGAGTCAATCAGGACAGGTTTTTGGTCCACCATTACGACCCCTTTAATTCTTCTTTAAGACCTTCGATAACAGCTTTGACTTCGGCAATCATGTCGGCGGCCTGGACAGATTTTTCATATTTCAGATAGTGTTCAAAATGTACGATGGCATCCGCTGTTCGATCCTGATCCATACATATGCCACCCAGCGTCAGATACGCCATGCTGAACGCTGGATCACACCGAACCGCTTCAAGGCATTCATCTTCGGCCTCTTCCAACTCCTCCAAATCATAGTACAATTCACCCAGATTGAAATGGGCTGCCGGGTCTGTCGGATCGATTTCCACGCCTTTTGAAAAGGCGGCAATCGCCCCGTCAACATCTCCCTGCCCGTACAGCGAGTCTCCCAGGGCATTGAGTGCAAACACATTGTCCGGTTCGAGATCAAGGGCCTGACGGAAAGCTTGAATGGCCTCATCACAGCGATCCTGACTGTTGTGTACCAAGCCAATGCTCACAAGGGCATCAGCGTCCTTGGGATCTATTGCCAAAACTTTTTTGTAGCAGGCGAGTGACTCCTTGTGATTACCCGCTTCAAGCAGCATGTCTCCCAGTGTTGTCAAAGCGTCAGCATCTTCCGGTGCCAGTTTGATCCCTTCACGATAGCGCGCGATGGCATCATCCAGGAGACCGTCTTCCGCCAAGGCATCGCCCAGGTAAAACCAGCTGTCAGGGAGGTTTTTGTTGTTCTGCCAATACTCCTCAAAGAGCGAAATTGCCTGTTTTATTTCTCCCTGGTCAAGGAGGTCAAGCCCTTTTTGTACTGTTGCATTCAATTCGGTATCACTCATACGTTGTTCCTTTCGTTACTGTTAATTTTAATTCCTGCAGAATTATTGTGAATATTGTGTTCAAGTGGATCAGATGGATCAGGTAACCAAATCCACCACTAATCCTTTTATACCGATGATCCTGGCGGTAATAGCCATGGTATCTTTGTTCTCCTTGACAATAAGATTGTACAGATGGTCGGCCTCCCGGTTTATCACCGTAATTATTTCGTAGTAACGCGGATTCTGTGGAGTTCCACCAAATTTATCCAGCCGGTATGCCTCCGCATTCACCCTTTTTGCGAGTGTACTTAAAAGGTCACGAAATTTTTGCAAATTCGCCAGTGTCGGTTCTGATGTCAGCAGGTCTCCCGCCTTCTCAATAGTACTCCTGAGGGTATCAATAGTATCCTGATACGAGCCAGCCTCTTCTTCGTGATGGCTCAATTCGTCAGCAAAAAATGCATTCATTATTTTCTTCATAGGTGAGCTATTTTTCTTGTTTTTATCGAGTTCCCGCACTGAGGACGAGTCCATGATACGCATTGTTAGACCCCCTTCTGAAGTTAATCGCTCGCACAGTACCATATATTAATTCAGTCGGCAATTGATGCAAAAATGCAACAATACGTTTTCAACTGATTTCAGCTATGCTACTATCTTTCCTTTAATTGACGAAAGGAAATCGGGATTAATGAATAATAGAGTTTCACCGGAAGAGCGGAAAAAAAGATTTCGCGAAGGAATAATTATTGTTCTGGCGGTTATATCAATAATTATTCTGACCAAGGCTGAAATCAATCTGACTCAGTTAAGTGCCGGCGCCAAAATGGGGAGTAATATTGCCATTTTTGCGGTCATTAACGTTGTTATTCTGCTGGTTATCCTCCTCGTTTATCTGGTCAGTCGCAATGTTATCAAACTATTCATAGAAAGTCGCTCTAACCCGTATGCAAAAAAACTCAGGACAAAACTAGTCCTCTCTTTTGTTGCTCTATCGCTGGTTCCGACCCTGCTCCTCTTTTTTGCTGCAGCCGGATTTATAAACAATACCGTTCATAACTGGTTTAACACCCAGGTTGAAACATCATTGAGCGAGTCCCTTGAAGTAGCGCAGACATATTACAAAAGTTCTGCGTCGAACTCGCTCTATTACGGGAAACAGATCAGTACTTTTATTAAAGATCAGAAACTGCTTAACGAAGCAAATCTGCCGCAGCTTAAGCGCCTTATCCACCAGAAACAGAAAGAATATAACCTGGGAATAGTTGAAGTTTATTCAGCTCAGCGTGAAGAGCTCGTCAGATCCTCAAATCCGGCAGTCCCTAAAGGAGAATTCACCAATCCCTCTTCAGAAGATATCAAGCGCGGGTTTGCCGGCGAGGAGCTCACCAGAGTAAATCAGGCCGGTAAGGCCGATTTAATCAGGGGTATTGTGCCGATATATTCAACCTGGAACGACTCAGATGTTGTGGGTGTTGTCGTCGTCAATTATTTCGTTCCGTACTCACTTGTGAGTAAAATGAAGGAGATTACGGCGTCGTACCATGAATTCCGGCAACTCCAGATTCTGAAAAATCCGATTAGAACCGGTTACATTCTCACTCTGTTTTTGATAGCGATGGTAATTGTCTTCTTTGCGTACTGGATGGGAGTGTATCTGGCTAATAGCATGACCAGGCCACTTCAGGAATTGGTTGACGCTACTCTTGCTGTCGCAGGCGGTAATCTTGATGTTCGGATTGAATCTTATTCCGCAGACGAAATCGGCATGCTGGTACAATCATTCAATCGTATGACGGATGACCTGCGCACAAAACAGAACGCGCTGAATGTTTCCAATCGGGACCTTCTCCACAGTAATCAGGAGATAGAGCGCCGACAACAATACATGGAGATTGTATTACGCAACATTGCAGCCGGTGTCATCTCGATCGATAACGAAGGAGTATTACGCACACTTAATACCTCTGCCGAACGCTTACTCGGTTTAAACGCGGTAAAAGTCCTGGGGAAAAATTACCGCGAAGTGATCTCGGATAAACACCTTGAAATAGCCTCTGAATCTATCAAGGATCTTTTACAGTCAAAACAGGGAACAGTCAGCAAACAGGTCTTTCTCGATTTGCGCGGTTCACGTATTGCTTTACAACTGCATCTGACTCTATTGCGCGCTGGAAACGGAGAAGTGCTCGGTATAGTTGCCGTACTTGATGACCTGACTCAGATGATGCGGGCACAACGAATGGCTGCCTGGCGAGAGGTCGCTCGCAGGATTGCCCATGAAATTAAAAACCCGCTGACGCCGATTCAACTGTCTGCCCAGCGCCTGCGAAAGCGGTACCTTTCCCGCTTTAATGATGATGAGAAGGTTTTTGATGAATGTACGGAGATGATTATTAAATCTGTTGAAGACCTGAAAAACCTGGTCAACGAATTTTCAAACTTCGCCCGTATGCCCGCTATTCAGCCTGAACCGAACGATCTCAATGCATTGCTTCGAGAGTCTCTCACGCTCTACCAGGAAGCGCATCGCGGAGTGAAGTTCGATGTTTCAGAGGATGTCAGAATGCCTCTGTTGATGATTGACCGCGATCAGATCAAGCGTGTGCTGATCAATATCCTTGAAAATGCTGTTGCCGCCATGAACGGGCATGGCACTGTTGCTCTATCGACCTATTTTGATGATGTGTTGAAAATGGCGGTTGTCACTGTTGCTGACAATGGCCCGGGCATTTCTCCTGAGGATAAGCCGCGGCTGTTTGAACCATATTTTTCAACAAAAAAGGGGGGCACCGGACTCGGGTTGGCTATAGTGAGCAGTGTTGTTGCCGACCATGGCGGCTTTGTCCGGATTCGTGACAATGTGCCTCATGGAGCAATTTTTGTTGTCGAGTTACCTGCCGGATAAGGAGAGTATATGAACCACACTATTTTGATTATAGATGACGAAAAAGACATTAGAACCGCCCTGGCCGGAATTCTTGAGGACGAAGGCTATCAAGTCCTCTGTGCGGAGAGTGGTGCGGAGGGCATTGAATGTGTTCGTCAGGAACTTCCCGACCTGATTCTCCTCGATATCTGGATGCCGGGCATGGATGGTCTCGAAACGCTTGGAAAACTGAAAGTTCAGTTTCCTCAAGCAACGGTTATTATGATTTCCGGGCATGGCACAATAGAAACGGCAGTTCGAGCCACTAAACTCGGTGCTTTCGATTTTATTGAAAAGCCGCTTTCCCTTGAAAAAGTACTCATCAGCGTCGCTAACGCACTGCAGTTGCAGGAACTAAAAGTAGAAAATGCTGAACTCAAACGCTCGGCATCAAATGATTATGAACTTATCGGTGAAGCTTCCGGAATTTCTACAGTGCGTGAGCAGATCTCCCGTGTGGCGCCAACATCTGTTTGTGTGCTGATTAGCGGCGAAAATGGCTCCGGAAAAGAATTGATTGCCCATTCTATTCACTGTAACAGCCCCCGGAAAGAGCGACCCTTCGTTTCAGTCCACTGCTCCGCTCTTCCGGAAGAGCTTATCGAGAGCGAACTGTTCGGTCATGAGAAAGGTTCTTTTGTTGGCGCTTCTTCACATAAAAAGGGACGTTTTGATCAGGCAGACGGCGGCACTCTTTTTTTTGATGAAATTGGAGAACTCCCCTTAAACACGCAAAATAAAATTCTTGGTTTCCTTCAGGGCGGTTTTTTTGAACGGGTAGGAGGAAGTCGCAAGATTACTGCCGACGTTAGAATTATTGCTGCGACAACAAAACTTCTTGAGCTGGCTGTCGATAGTGGCACGTTCAGCAAGGACCTCTATTATCAGCTGAGTACCATGCCATTGAGGGCCCCGGCACTTCGAGAGCGATTAGAGGATATCGGAGTTCTCGTACAAAACTATGTTGCGCATTTTTTTCGAAAGGAAGGTGGTGAAGCGAAAGCTTTTCTACCGGAGGCAATCGAAAAGCTTCAGCACTATGCGTGGCCTGGCAACCTCAAAGAGTTGAAAAATGTTGTAGAACGGATTCTTATCGTGACACCGGGGCGCGTGATTTCAGCGCATGATGTTCCTGACCTGTCGGGTAATTCGGTAAATGGAACGACTCACCCCCTTTCACAAGAGGGTTCTCACCTCCGGTCGGCAATACGGGAAGCACGAGAGGATTTTGAGCGGGAATTCATAATTCAAAAACTTGAAGAAAATGACTGGAATATTTCCCGTACCGCTGAATTGATTGAATTGGAACGGAGCAATCTGCACCGCAAAATTAAAAGTTATGGAATTGATGTACGGAGATAAATGTGATGTTTACCGTTTTGAAAACCCGCCCGGTACGTTTGACAGTAGTAGTCATTCTGACGACAGCAATCTGCGTCGCGGCTGCTTTATATGCATTGAAAAATGTGCGCCATACAACGAGTGACGTTACTTCACTTAACCTTTTGCGAGAAGCGTATTCGGCAATTCTTGAAAATTATGTCGAAAAGCCTGATTCAAAAAAACTGGCTCTTAAAATGGTTGACGGCATGCTTGCTACGCTTGATCCGCACAGCGCCTATCTGCCGCCTGAACCGTATCATGAAATGGAAGTCCAGATGTCTGGAGCTTTTGGCGGGGTCGGTATTGAACTCGGCACCAAGGAGGGGCGACTGACGGTAATTGCCCCGATTGACGATACTCCGGCGTTTCGGGCCGGAATTCAGGCGAACGACCATATCTTTAAAATTGATGGTGTTTCAACCCACGGGATGAATACTTCTGCCGCAGTGAAAAAAATGCGCGGAGAGAAGGGAACGCCGGTAACGTTAACAATAGTCCGCGGCGAAGCGGTAAAACCGCTTATTTTCAACCTTATTCGGGACATTATTAAAATAAAAAGCATAAAGCCCAAATTACTCGATTCAGGGTATGGACTCATCAGGATTTCGCAGTTTCAGGAGCGCACCGGAGGCGAATTCAAAGAGGCATTGAAAGAGCTTCATGCTAAATCGGGTGGAGCTATGAAAGGGCTGATTATTGATATGCGCTATAACCCGGGCGGCCTGATAAATTCCTGCGTTGAAGTTGCGAACTGCTTTGTTGGCGAAGATATTAAGAACAGTGCAATAGTCAGCATCAAGGGGCGCACCCCTGAATCAAATCACGTGTACAATGGAACGCTGGGTGTCAAGGAACCAAGGTATCCTATTGTTGTTCTTATAAACGGCGGCAGTGCCAGCGCCTCCGAGATTGTCGCGGGTGCCCTTCAGGATCATAAGCGGGCTATCATCATGGGGACGCAAAGCTTCGGTAAAGGTTCGGTGCAATCGATCTTTCCAATGAAGGGGAATGCCGCCCTTAAGCTTACAACTGCGCGCTATTACACCCCGAGTGGTCGCTCAATCCAGGCCAAAGGGATAGTTCCTGATGTTGAGGTGCCAAATATCATTCCGTTGCCGCCAAAAGAGAAGAAGGTCGAAATGAAGGAAAAAGATCTGGAAAAAAGCCTCGCTTCTGACGGCAAGCCGGATGCACCGGAAATTAAATCACCCTCTTCGCCTCATGGGGGTGCTGTCACAGACGGTGATCTGAAGAAAGATTATCAGCTGCAGCGGGCACTTGAGTTGTTACAGTCAATCAGCATGTTAAAGGAAAAGGGCTTTTAGCTGAAAAGGAATGGTATGTATTCAATTCTGATTTTCGAAGATGATGCAGTAAGCCGCTTCTATATGGAACTTTTTCTTAAGGAGGAAGGTTTCGATGTTCGTTGCGCTTTAGATGGTCGCTCCGGTCTCGACCTGCTTTATAAAAAACGCCCGGATCTTATTCTGTGCGATATTATGATGCCGGATATGGATGGTCACGCCGTGTTGGAAGCGGTGAGGAAAGAACCGGCTTTTGCTGATATACCCTTCATATTTGTCACCGCACTGGTGGATCGCGCCGCTGTGCGCCAGGGAATGAACGAGGGGGCTGACGACTATCTGCCGAAGCCCTTCACCACTGAGGAATTGCTTGCAGCCGTTTCCAGTCGGATCTGCCGTCATGCCGTGATTAGTTCTCAGCATAGTAAATCTGCTTTTCAGGAGGAAAGGGGCATCCTCCTGACAAAAACTTCCAAGCGGGAGCGAGAGATTTTACTGCTGGTAGGGAATGGAGGTACTTCTAAAGAAATTGCCAGGCAACTGTTTGTTACCCTGAAAACCATAGAGCGGCACCGGGAAAATATAATGAAAAAGCTGAATGCCACAAATGCAGCCACACTTGCCCGCTGGGCGATCATTGCAGAACTCATCGCGCGTGATTTGAATTAACCTCCGACCATCCCCCTCTCACAATACTTCCCACAGAAAAAATCACTTTTTGGGGGTTTCCACCAATAGACTATAGCTATTTGTTCTCTATAATTGTCATTGAGACTCTTTCCACCAACTTGGCATGAAAAAGGAGAGGAGGAACGAAACATGAAGAAAATAACGACACTACCGGCATCAGGGGCTGAGTACCTTGAAGCAAAAAAGGAGATTACAATGAAAGGTATACTTCGTTTGGCAGGGCTATCAGCCCTTATTCTGGTTGTGGGCGGTACCATGGTATATGCTGATCAACCAATAGGCAGGCAACTCTCTGCTCCGGAAATCAGTAAGACCTTTATAGGCAACACCGCTCGCTTTCTCAGCAAAAGCGGCAATGACAGCTATGTTTTTCGCAAAGAAGACGGCGCCATGTATGGGCGAGCAGGAAATTTTAAAGCCTCAGGTTCCTGGAAACTGTCTGATGACGGAAAAATGTGCAATAGCTGGAGCTCTTCAGCCTGGGAAAGCGGCTGTGGCACTCTGTTCCTTGACGAGAAAACGGGGGTGATTCGAGTGTACAACATGGAAGGCACCTTGAGGACGACTGTAACCGAAGTTCTGCCGGGTAATCCTGAAAAACTGTAATAATTCTGAACCGGTTTTAGCCACGAATTTACACGGATAAAATCCTGACTTTAGACTCTTACAACTTGAGTCTTTACAATTCGTGAGCAGACTTCAACTGAAATTGAACGCGGATGACGCGGATTGAGCGGATTAACGCAGATTTCAACCCGTTTTTGTTGTTTTAAAATCCGTGAAAATCCGCTCAAATCAGATTTGATCCGTGTTCTATTGTCTTTGATTTTCCTGTTTGGTTCCGGCTATGTCGGCTTAGGGATATGACATCAGTTCGAGTATAGCCTCAAAAATCTAATGGAGAAAATTATGAAGACGATTATTGTTCTCTTGCTGATGTTGTCTGCAACCACAGTATCTGCTGCAGATGATCCTGTTTTAAAGCATGGCGTGAAATTCGACCACAAAGGGCATCAAACCAAAAAAGTAGGCAATTGCACGGCATGCCATGATGAAAGTGTTGGTAAAATAGCAGGTTTTGGCAAGGAATGGGCGCACAAGCGCTGTGTTATTTGCCACGACCTGCTCAATGAAGGTCGAAATACAAATTGTGGTGCCTGTCATGTGACAATGGGATCATTGAAACGGTAGTGGCGATAGTGATCCTGACGTCATCAAGTGAGAACAAACGTTTTTGAATGTAAATGCCGCCAACAATACCAGGAGCACCATAATGTCCAACCCACTTCGCTTGCTGATTATTGAAGATTCCGAGGATGATGCGCTGCTGCTTATTCGGGAACTCACAAAAAACGGCTATGATCCAGACTGCGAGCGTGTTGACACCCCGCAGGGTATGCAGAGCGCATTGGCGGCGGGGGCGTGGGATGTTGTTGTTTCCGATTATGTCATGCCCCGCTTCAGCGGTCTGGCCGCACTACGGATGCTGAAAGAGAGTGACAGAGACATCCCCTTCATTATCGTATCGGGTAATATTGGTGAAGTGACTGCGGTGGAAGCCATGAGAGCCGGGGCTCACGACTATATCCTGAAAGGGAATCTTGCCCGACTGGCGCCTGCCATTGAGCGCGAAATTTCAGAAGCGGAGAACCGCCGCAAACGTCGGCAGGCGGATGAAGAGCTTGCCCTGTTGCATAAAACCCTGGAAGCACGTGTTGTTGAGATGGTCACCGACGTGCGCCGAAAAGACCAGATTCTGATACAGCAGAGCCGTCTGGCGGCCATGGGCGAGATGATCGGCAACATCGCCCACCAGTGGCGTAACCCGCTTAATAATGTCGCCCTCATCATTCAAAACCTGCAGTTGGAGTATGACTCAGGAACACTCACTGGTGAGGTAATGCATAGCGACATAAGGGAGGCGATGGCAGTCCTCCTGCACATGTCCGGCACTATCAATGATTTTCGCAATTTTTTCCGTGAGGATAAGGAGAAACGCGAATTTTGCATTAAGAAGAGCGTTAATAGTGCCATGGCGCTGGTTGCGGCATCATTGAGTAACAAAAATATCCAGATTGCAATTGAGGGCAACGATGAGGTGAACGCCATCGGTTATCAGAACGAATACGCTCAGGCAGTGCTTAATATTATTGCCAATTCCCGTGAAGCGGCACTCGAACGCAAAATCACTGATCCGCACATCTTCATCCGTATTACCGTTGAGAACGGGCGTTCAGTGCTGTATATCCGCGACAATTGCGGCGGCATTGCGGATGAAGTACTGCCCAAAATATTTGATCCGTATTTCACCACCCGAGCTCCTGACAGGGGAATCGGCATCGGGTTGTACATGTCCAAGGTGATTATCGAGCAGAATATGGCTGGTCATCTGACTGCCTGCAATGTGGATGGCGGAGCTGAGTTCAGGATAGAGGTGTAAAACGGGGAACTGCATATAAAGGAGAAGGCTATGAAAAACAAGCCGTTCTTTATAGGGATAATCGGGATTGCTACCACACTGCTGTACAGTTTGGCGGTTGCGCAGGATGCATACGTTGCCGAGGCGAAGCACTATACCGCCCTCGTTTCCAAGCCCAATCCTCCCTGGGATGGGCCAACCTCCGGGCCCCGCGCCCAGAAGGGCAAGTCCGTCATCTATGTCTCCAACGACCAGCACAACGGCGGGGCCAAGGGTGTCGGCCAGGGGGCGGCGGAGGCGGCCAAGGCCATCGGCTGGAACTTCCGCCTGATCGACGGACAGGGGACGTCGCAAGGGAGAAGGGATGCCCTGAAGCAGGCGGCCGACCTCAAGCCGGACGGCATCATCCTCGGCACGATCGACGCCCAGGATCAGGCTGAGGTCATCAGGGAGATCGCCGCCAAAGGGATCAAGATCGTCGGCTGGCATTCTGCGGGTAAACCCGGGTCGATCCGCGACCTGCCTATCGTTATTAATATATCCACCGATCCCGAGGAAATTGGCAAGGCCGCTGCAATGTATGCCGTGGCCGACTCCAACGGTACTGCCGGCGTGGTCATCTTTAAAGGCATTCACCCGCTCTCCGACGTAAAGGCAAACGCCATGATCGACACGCTTCGCAAGTGTCAAGGATGCAGTGTGCTCCAGGTTGACACCATCGATTTGAAAGATACTCACAAAGCCATGCCGCAGCGCACCGCCTTGCTGCTGCAGAACTATGGCAAGAGATGGACCTACTCCATCGGGATTAACGATCTCTTCTTCGATGCTATGTCCCCCAGCCTTATTGCTGCCGCCATCCCCGGCAGCGGCTATCCGCGGAACATCTCCGCCGGGGACGGCAGTGAACCGGCCTTCGAGCGGATCAGCAAGAAGCGCTATCAGATCGGAACGGTCGCCGAACCTCTGAGACTTCATGGCTGGCAGGCCGTTGACGAACTCAACCGCGCGTTTGCCGGACAGAAGGCGAGCGGTTATTCGACCCCGGTTCACCTGGTGACACCTGCCAATGTCACATTCGACGGCGGCCAACGCAACGAGTTCGATCCTGATAACGGTTACCGGGACAGATACCGGAAAATCTGGGGAGTGAAATAAGCAGCATGTCCAATGATGACTTGAACACTCATACCAGACGCACAATCTATAGCTCTGGATTCTTCAGGAGCGGTATTCTGCACATTCTCGCGTGGCCTCTCCTCTGCCTTATTCTGGCAATGGGGCTCTGGTACTGGACCATCTCGAAGATCGATGCCGAGAAGCGGGCGTGCGAAAAGAAAGTGCTGCAGGAAGCCTCGGCACTGTGCAATGACTACGCTCACTTTCTCGTCCAGGCCATCGAACAGGCAAATCAAATCACGCTGCAATTGCAGTACGGCTGGGAAAAGTCGCGCGGGAATTTACCTCTGAAGGAGTTGTCGCAGGGCGGGCTTTTTCGCAACCCCCAGATCGTCAATGTGCTGATTCTCAACCGGGAAGGCATGCCGGCAACAACTATCCTCGACAACCCGCAGAACGTCTCCAATACAGACAGGGATTACTTTGTCTACCATAAAAACGACGACTCGGACACGCTCCTGGTAGGAAAACCAGTGGTGTCGCGTGCAACAGGCAAACCCGCCATCCCGTTTACGCGCCGGTTGAACACCCCGCTAGGAGCGTTTGACGGGGTCGCGCTGGTTTCCTTTGCCCCCCCGTACCTTACCGCCTTCAATGCCGGATCATTTCCGGGTAAGACGGGGGTACTGATGGCGGTAGGTCTGGACGGGACTCTTCGTTCAGCAGTAAACGGGAATGCAACGCAAGATCCAATGTCCGCCGTGTTACGCGCCGTTCCACTGTTCAGCTCACCGGAAGGCGCCTCATATCTGAGCGGAGAACAGTGGTTTAGCGACAAACAGTCGCGTTATGTCGCCTGGAAAACGCTGAAAGAGTATCCGCTGGTTGTCATGGTGGGACTCTCCGAACAGGAATATTTTGCGCCCTATCAGAAAACCTGGGCGACCGACAGGACAGTGGCGATCTCGGGAAGCATTATACTGTTCCTGTTTGCTTCTGCGGCGGCAGGAATGTCCGCACGGCTGGTCAGGAAAAAACATCAGGATGAGGAGGTGCGCAAGGCCTATCGGGTTGCCACGGAAGGGGGGAACGAAGGCTTTTATATGTATGAGGCGCTGTGTGACAAGAACGGCGCCATCGCCGACTTCATGCTGGTCGATTGCAACGAGCGTGGTGCTGAGTTCTACGGCACCGTGCAAATGCTGCTCCTGCAAAGGAAACTCTCCTCTTTATACCCTGCGGCGTTTTTCGATAAATTGATGACCATTTTCCGCGGGGCAATGGTATCAGGCTTCTATGAAGATGAAACAAGAACACCGTCCGGGAGCACGCTGCAGATCGAGTGGGCAAAGAGAAGGCTCGTGCGCTCCGGCAACGGACTGGCCGTGACAGTGCAGGACATCACCGAGCGCAAAAATGGAGATATGCAGCTGCGCAAGAGCGAAGCAAAATTCAGGGCATTATTTGAAAACGCAACAGATGGTATTTTTATTCTCTCTTCTAATAACATCATAGTCTCTTTAAACGCGTCGTTTGCCAGGATGCATGGATACACTGTTGAGGAACTGCTTATGATGGGTCTCAAAGACCTTGACACCCCGGAAAGCGCCCGACTTGCGCCCGCACGCCTTCAACGGTTGTTTGCGGGAGAACCGATGACGTTTGAGGTCGAGCACTATTGCAAAAACGGTGATAAGATTCCTCTTGAAGTATCAGTAAACCTGGTTGTCATTGGTGATGAAAAGTATATTTTGGGGTTCCATCGCGATATTACCGAACGAATCAAGGCTGAAGAAGCGCTGCTGGAGAACCAAATATTTCTGAACTGCATCCTCAATGGCATTCCGGATGCCATCTATGTGAAAGATCTTGAGGGGCAGTACAAGCTTTTCAATGCTGCTGCTGAAAAATATGTCGGCAAGAGTGAGACAGATTTACTGGGCAAGGATGACTATTTCCTTTTTCCGCCGGATATTGCGAAGAGCGTCATTGAGGAAGACCGCAAAGTAATTGAAGAGGGCGCAGTCAGAACCAACGAAGATAAGATACCTGTCGCATCCGGCGAAAATGTGATGTTTCTGACAACAAGAGGCCCCTTGTTGGATTCAAACGGAAAACTCATCGGCCTTTTTGGCATATCCCGGGATATTTCAGAACAGAAACAGGCTGAGGATCAGATTCACAAACTGAATTCCGAACTGGAACAGCGGGTGTCCGAACGGACAATGCAGTTGAAGGAGGCCAATCAGGAGATGGAGTCTTTTGCCTATTCCGTCTCTCACGATCTGCGCGCGCCTCTGCGGAGTATAGACGGCTTCAGTCTGGCGCTTCTGGAAGACTGCGGAGACAAGCTGAACGATGAGGGGAAAGATTATCTCAGGCGAGTGCGAGCGGCCACGCAGAAAATGGCGCAGCTTATCGATGATATTCTGAAGCTGTCGCGTGTCACCAGAGCGGAGTTGACTTCTGAAACGGTCAACCTGAGCGCTCTGGCTGTTTCGATTGCAGAAGAGTTGCGCCGTACCGATCAGCAACGGAAGGTGAAATTCGTCATAAAAGATGGTGCTGTCACTAAAGGAGACCCCCGGCTTTTGACGCTGGTGCTGGAGAATTTGCTCGGCAACGCCTGGAAATTCACCAGCGGTCATGCGGAGGCACGCATCGAGTTCGGGGTCTCCGATGTCGCCGGAAAAACGGCTTATTTTGTGCGTGATGATGGAGCCGGTTTCGATATGAAATATGTGGATAAGCTGTTCATTACTTTTCAGCGATTGCACACCGAACTGGAATTCCCCGGCACCGGCGTTGGCTTGACACTGGTACAGCACATCATCCATCGGCACGGCGGCACGATCTGGGCCGAGGGTGCGGTGGACCAGGGGGCAACGTTCTGGTTTACGGTGGGTTATAAATGAAAGGAGTCAATCATGGAAAACAAATGGATTCTGCTGGTGGAAGACAATGCCGATGACGAAGAATTAACCCGGCGCGCACTCAAAAAGAACAAGATCCTGAATGAACTGGTTGTGGCCAGGGACGGTGCCGAAGCGCTTGATTACCTGCTTGGCGTCGGCAGCGATGCCGGGCATAACAGCGATAACCTGCCGGCGGTGGTTCTGCTTGATCTGAAGCTGCCGAAGATTGACGGCCTGGAGGTATTGCGTCGTTTACGCGATTCAGAGAAGACGGCGCATGTCCCGGTGGTGATCCTGACGTCATCAAAGGAGGAACAGGACATCGCCACCGCCTATAAGAACGGCTGCAACAGCTATATCCGCAAACCGGTTGATTTCGTCCAGTTTAACGAAGCGGTTCAGAATCTGGGGCTGTACTGGTTGATGCTGAATGAACCGCCGGTGAGATAAACGGCAAATCCCCCCTGGCCCCCCTTTAATAAGTGGGGAACTTAGAGTCTCCCCCTCTTTAAAGGGAGATTGAGGGGAATTTGTTTTGACTTTAAGGAGCACCTTTATGTCCACCCCACTTCGTTTGCTGATCATTGAAGATTCCGAGGATGATGCTCTGCTGCTTGAGCGCGAATTGACAAAAAATGGCTATGACCTCGACTCCGAGCGGGTCGATACGCCAGAAGCGATGAAGAGCGCTCTTGCCGCTAAAACGTGGGATCTTGTCATTTCTGACTTTGTCATGCCGCATTTCAGCGGTCTGAATGCTCTGCGGATTTTGCAGGAAAGCCGGCGTGACATACCCTTCATTATCGTATCGGGAAAAGTCGGTGAGGAGAGCGCTGTGGAGGCGATGAGAGCCGGAGCGAACGACTATATCATCAAGGGGAATCTTGCACGGCTGACACCCGCTATCGAGCGGGAGATCCGGGATGTTGAGGACCGCAGCAAGTGCCGGAGAGCCGAGGAACAGCTGCGCCAATCTCAGAAGATGGAAGTTGTTGGCGAGCTGGCCGGCGGGGTGGCGCACGATTTCAATAATGTTCTGACCGTCATCATGGGGTATTGCGACTTGCTGAAGATGAAGCCGATTTTAGATGACTCGGTAAAAGGGGCTATTGAGCATATCAGTTCGGCGGCTGAAAAGGCGTTGCAGTTGACCCGGAGCCTACTGGCGTTCAGCCGTAAACAGGTGCTGGACACCAAGCCGGTTAGTCTCAATGACCTTGTACGACACGTAGAGAAATTTCTCGTCCGCATCATCGGTGAAGATGTCCATCTGAAATCCATTTACCATGATGTGAATCTTCGGGTCATGGCTGATACCGGGCTGATGGAGCAGGTCCTTATGAATCTGGCGACGAATGCCCGTGATGCAATGCCTGTTGGAGGAACATTAACCATAGAAACCTTTTTTCAGGAAATCGATGAATCTTTTGTATACAGTCACGGTTTAGGCAATCCGGGACGTTATGGCGTCATTTGCGTGTCTGACACCGGAGTCGGAATGGATGAGGAGACCAAAAACAGGATTTTTGAACCGTTCTTTACTACCAAGGAAGTCGGCAAAGGTACCGGCCTCGGTATGGCAATCGTGCATGGGATCGTCAATCAGCACAACGGTTTTGTCTATGTCTACAGCGAGCCGGGCAAGGGCACTGCCTTCAAGATATATATCCCGCTTCTTGAGATAGAAGTTGCATCTGAAAAAGTGGACATTGTATTGGAACAGCCCCAAGGGGGGACAGAGGCGATCCTTGTGGCAGAGGATGATGACTCGGTCCGTAAGGTTGTGGAGACGATTCTGACACAATTCGGTTACGAGGTCATCTGTGTCTTTGATGGTCAGGAGGCGGTGGACACATTCAAGGTGAACGGCTCAAAGATCAAGCTCATTCTCATGGATTTGATCATGCCACATAAAAGCGGCATGGAGGCGTGCAAGGAGATCCGGCACCTTCAGCCTGAGGCCAGGGTGCTCTTTACAAGCGGCTATACCGCCGATTTTATACGAAACCGGGGCGAACTTGAGACTGGCGTCGATCTGATTATGAAGCCGGTTAAACCGTTTGAACTGTTACGGAAGGTGCGGGAGATGCTGGACAGGTGAAGGGTGAAGACGGTAAAAAACGGAAACAGGCATGAGAGAAAATGTCTACAATCGGGTTGAAAGGGTTAAAATACCAGAAACTGCGGTTTCAGCTGAAACCGCGGTTTCTGAAGATGCGCATCAAAAGAACTCCGAAGATTGAGAGGCAGAGACCGACACAAAAAAAGAGGTAGCCGATCGCCCGTCCTTCACCCCAACCCAACAGATCTTTATTCTTCATCAAAAATATCAAGGCCAGGCCACCAAAAGTGCCAAAACCGCCGATAATGTAGAGTGCAAAAGCGACAACAGCGAAACCGATTCCCTGAATTTTAGCCATCCGGTCCCCCCCTTTTCTCGTTCGTTCAGTCGTTTAGTAGTTCCTGTAGTTTCGTGCCAATATCGTCCTCCCGCATTAACGATTCGCCGATCAGAAAAGCTCCGGCGCCGTCAGAGCGCAGTCGCACGATATCAGCCCGGCTGTTCATGCCGCTCTCCGCGACAAGTACACGATTAGACGGCATCATACGGGCCAGGCGGGCAGTCGTGCCAAGATCGGTTTCAAATGTTCTCAAGTTGCGGTTGTTGACACCGATAAGCGTGCAATCACTCTGCAGCGCCTTCTCCATTTCGGCTTCATCATGAACTTCCAGAAGCACATCCAGATGAATCTCCTGAGCCACACTGAAAAAATCGCGTAACTGATTAAGATCGAGCATAGCGGCGATAAGAAGGATTGCGTCGGCCCCGGCAGCACGGGCCTCGTAGATCTGGTACTGATCACAGATAAAGTCCTTGCGTAATAGCGGGAGAGATACCGCCTCGCGAATCAGCGCCAGATAGCGGAGATGTCCCAGGAAAAATTTCTCGTCGGTGAGCACCGAGAGGCAGGTGGCGCCATTGTTCTGGTAGATGGTGGCTATCTCCAGCGGATCAAAATCAGCCCGGATTATCCCTTTGCTGGGGGAGCCTTTTTTGACTTCGGCAATTATGGCCGTCCAATTCGAAGCTATCGCCTCGCGGAGGTGACGTTCAAAACCTCGGGGGATGTCCTCCAGATCGCGTATGCGCGAATTCAATTCACTGATTGATGCGGCAGCCTTAGCGGCAATTACCTCTTCCCGTTTATGAACAATAATTTTTTTCAGGATGTCAGGTGTCGTGGTGGTCATGGTACGTCGATCTCCCCTTTAAAGCGTATTCGTCAACGCTGCCAGTCTCTCGATCTGATACAGTGCCCGTCCTGAATCAATGGCTTCAGCTGCCACTGTAATACCTTCTGAGGGAGTGTTAACCTTGCCTGCGGCAATCAAGGCATAGGCGGCATTCAGAAGCACGATGTCTCTCCGTGGCCCCTGTTCGCCTCCCAGAACAGCTTTTACAATTACGGCATTAACTGCGGCATCGCCACCCTTCAGGGCTTCCATGCTGCAGCGGGTCAAGCCAAGCTGTTCAGGTGAAACAGTGCCAAGTACCACTCCTTCCGGTGTGACTTCTGCTATCAAAGTTTCACCGGTCAGTGTGATTTCGTCCATGCCGTCAGAGCCATGCACCACAAATCCATGTTTACAGCCAAGTTTGTGAAGTACACCGGCCAGTTTTTCCACCAGATCAGCACGATAGACCCCCATAACCTGGCAGTCGGCTCCAGCCGGGTTTGTCAGGGGACCGAGGATATTGAAAATCGTCCGGATGCCGATCTCGCGACGAGGCCCGATGGCATGCTTCATCGCACTATGCAGGGCAGGGGCAAAGAGAAAGCCGATGCCGATCTGTTCGATGCAGTTTTCAATGACTTTCGGAGTCACATCAAGGTTTATGCCTAATTTTTCCAGTACATCAGCACTGCCACAGGCAGAAGAAACCGAGCGGTTACCATGTTTTGCTATCTTGACTCCGCATGCTGAAACAACGAAGGAAACCGTGGTGGAGACGTTAAAAGTGTTAGTTCCGTCACCGCCGGTACCAACTACGTCGAGAATAGTTTCCCTGTCTATATTTATGTCGTCGCGGTCGATGTCAAGCACACCTTTTCCTACGCGGATAGGTGTGGCACGCTCACGCATGACGCGTGCGGCACCGGTGATCTCCTCGACGGTTTCTCCCTTCATGCGCAGCGCAGTAATAAATGAGCCAATCTGGGCCGAAGTGCATTCACCGGACATAATCTGGTTCATAACCTCGATCATCTCGCCTTCGGAAAGATCTCTATTTTCTACTACTTTGGCAATGGCTTTTTTTATCATAAAATCTCCTTATTCCAATTACACATCAAAGATGCCATCAAGGCGGCGAGGATTGAGGCGACGAAGGCATACAGACAGTATGCCGAGGAGCCGAATACGAGCCAACAAAGAGGGGGCTTTGATCTGGAATTGGTAGTATTAAAAAAGGGGATGTTGCCATCCCCTCGTGATTGATATTGATAAGTGAAAATCAGGCCCCTTGTGTGATCTTTTTTATGGCTTCCCGGATGAGCGCTTCTGCGAGATCTGGAACAACTTCCCACACAATCCGCTCGATAACTTCTTTTGATGCGTTAGCTATAGCCTCTTTTAGTTGCTCCTCAGTCAGGGTCACCGGCGTGGAGGCGGCAAGCGCAGATACACCCGGAGAAATTGCAACGGCAGCAGCTAAAGGAGGAACCGGATCTGATAAAGGAGCAAAAGGTGCGTCAGGTACTTCTATAGCTGGTGATGATTCAGTGAAATCGGCAAAATCAGGCTCGATTGGAAGCACCTCTTCGCCTTCAAAAGCGATGTCACCGAATGCCGTTTCTTCAACCGGAAAAGATGGAGCAGAAAAATCCTGGAGTGGCGGGGCTGCAGTTTCTTCTTCGACAAATTCGAACATATGCTCTTCAATCGGTACCCATTGGGAGCCGGTTAGCTGCGGCGAAACGTTCGGCGTAACGGAACTGTTTATTTGCTGCGCGTCGTTTTCTTCATTAACAATTGCGAAAACGTCCGGTTCAAATGCTGCAGCAGATGAGAGTGGCATAGCTGGGGTTACTTCAGCAGCTTCTTTTGTCTCGACTTCAGGAGTAAAGGCGCTCCATATATTTGTCGGTGCTGCAGGTTGTTGATCGACAGCCGGGGAGAATATCTCCTGGGATGGCCTCTCCTGGGCAGAAAAGCTCTCCTCCACAACCTGATCCTGGAAAAAATCCGCAGGAGCTGCGGAAGATACCGTTTGTACAGAATGTTCCCGTGATTTCCCAAGCTCCAGCAGCTCTTTAACCTTATTTATGATTTGCTGTGACTCAAACGGTTTTGCGATAAAATCATCTGCACCACATTCTTTTGCTTTTTCCTCATCAAACGGTTCGAAAGAACCGGTAAGAAGCAAAATAGGTTTGGCCGCGAGTTCAGGTATCGAACGCACTTCTTCAGAAACTTCGTATCCGGACATTCCAGGCATCAAGGCATCAATAAGCAATATATCAGGATTGGTCTCACGTGCCTTATCAACAGCGGATTTTCCATTATCTACTATCGTTAAGGAGTATTCGTCTCCTCCAAATATGATACCGATTACTTTTTGAATGGTTATACTGTCATCGGCGACCAGCACTTTAATGCTCATCTATCCCTCCCTAGTTGAGTGGGCACGCAAGAGTATGATACTTTTGACAACTAACACAGGTCTAATAACGTGTCAAGGTATTAGCGTTTCAAGGTATTTTCATATCCTCGATAATCTCTGCCACTATTCTCGAAGTAGAAAACACCGAGACGGCGAGAGTCGAAATATCACTTCGCAATTGGTTGAACTGTCTGATATTTATGTATTCAAGGCGTACGGTCAATAGAATTACGTATAAATCCTGTTCCGGGTCAATCCAGATTGATGAACCGCTGTAGCCGGTATGCCCGAAAGACATGTCAGAAAAATAGTTTCCGCGAGGTGATGAAAACGGAGAGTTGATATCCCACCCGAGCCCCCTGATTATTTTTCCGTTATTATAAAAATATGGTGATGTCATCTGCGTTATTACACGTTCGGTAAACACCTGCGTACCATTATATTTCCCATGGTTAAGAATCATTGCGGCGAATCTGTTCAAGTCGCTGGCTGTGCTGAATAACCCGGCGTGTCCCGCTACACCGCCTAACCGTCGCGCGTTTAAATCCTGGACAACTCCTGATTTGAGCACTTTATTATAACCCGCTGTAGGAGCGATGGTCTCTAAACCACTCTGAGGCAGAAAGGTTGTTTCTGCCATTCCGATCGGGCCGTAAATGTATTCAGCACAAAATTTATCCAGCGTGCTTTGTGTTGCCCGCTTGACCAACTCTCCCAGCAAAATGTAATTTACGTCAGCGTACCGAAAGCGGTTACCGGGCAGCGTGCCGTTGTTCTGAATTCCAACCTTTTCTATAAGACGCCGTAAGGGATCGTTCTCTGCGACTTCAACGTCGTCTATCCCTGATGTGTGGGTTAATAAATTGAGGATTGTTATCTCTTCACGGTCAGTTCCCTCGAATTCGGGAAACCAGCGGGTCAGTGGATCAAGTAGATTAAGTCTCCCCTGTTCAAGGAGCTTCATTATGGCGGGTGCTGTTGCGATTACTTTTGTGAGCGATGCGGTATCGAAGAGTGTCCGGTCTGAAAGCAGAGGCCCGCTTGCGTCAGGAAACAGTCTGCCCTGTGAGGTACTGTAAAGTTGGCCGGAATGGTTGCCGATGACGACGACTCCGCCGGAAATCAAGCCGCGTCGGGTAGCATTTTCCAGTATGACGTCGATCGATACAGCACGTCCAATATCCATCAGATCATCAGCTGCGAGAAGGTTCGTCGAAAGTGAAAGGAACAGTATGGTAAGAATTATACGGAACATAATCACAAGTTAGCTCAATTGTACTGCAGTGCGGCAGAAAAACCCTGACTAAGAAAGGCTTTTGGGATAATAAAAACGGGAAATGTTCAGGAACGGTAGTCGGCGTTAATGCTGACGTATTCATGAGTCAGGTCAGAAGTATACATGGTTGCTGAACCACTCCCAAGTCCGAGATCAACCAAAACGGTAAATTCCTTCTTCTTGAGAACTGTTGTACCCCGGGCCTCGGCATCTCCTCCTGCAAAGATGCCGTTCCTGGCCATACAAACATCATCAAAACACAATGAGAGGCGTGTTTGATCTACTTCTGCGCCGGAATAGCCGACTGCGGCAAAAATACGTCCCCAGTTGGCATCCTGACCAAAAAAAGCAGTTTTAACCAGGCTGGAGTTGGCGATAGCGAGAGCAGCGCGTTTAGCATCGGCATCATTCAGAGCGCCAGTGACTCGTATTTCAACAAATTTAGTTGCACCCTCGCCATCTTTGACAATCTGCTTTGCCAATGAAAGCAACACAGTATTTAAAATAGCGGCAAAGGCGTCTCCTTCCGCCGAACCTTCTGTAATGGCCGGATTGCCGGCCATACCGTTAGCCATAATGAGGCACGTGTCGTTTGTTGACATGTCACCATCTACGGTGATGGCGTTAAAAGATTTATCTACAGCCTGACGGAAGGTCTGTTGCAGAAAGTTCGGTTCTATTGCAGCATCGGTGATGATAAAGGAAAGCATTGTGGCCATGTTTGGCATGATCATGCCGGCGCCTTTGGCGATGCCTGCGACTGTGTAGCCAATTCCGCCGGATACGCCGCAGCCTGATTCCGTCTTGGCGAAGGTATCTGTTGTCATGATGGCGTCGGCAACATCGGCAAGGGTTCCGGTCGATAAACCTTCAGTCAGTCGGGGAATAGAGGATGTAATTCTCTCCATCGGCATTTGAACGCCGATTACCCCTGTTGAGCAGACTTGTACTGCCGAAGTTTCTATGCCAAGAGCGAGCGCAACCAGACGCGTCGTTTCCTGAGCAACGATTATCCCAGGTTCACCGGTGCATGCGTTGGCATTGCCGCTGTTTACAACCAGAGCCTGAGCGGTCCCGCTGGCAATGTGATCGCGGGAAACCAGTACCGGAGCAGCCTTGACTGAACTTGTCGTGAAAACTGCGGCGGCTGTTGCCGGGACCTCAGAAAAAATGAGGGCAAGATCTTTACGCCCCGGTTTTTTTATTGCTGCTTCAACCGTAGAAAACGAAAAGCCACGTATATTCATAGAAATTCACCTGATTGTGCCGGATATATGTCTGCGTGGAAGAGTACCATTACTTGCCGCAGCACTTTTTGTACTTTTTACCGCTTCCGCATGGGCAGGCATCATTGCGTCCTGCCACTTTCTGACTTTTGGCCGGTTCCTGGTGATGATCTTCACCGCCCCCCAGATTAAAAACCAGCTTCTTGCTTTGCATCTCTTCTTCCATCTCTTCTATCTCTTCGCCATCATGGTTGATCTGAACCCAGAAAACGCGCTCAACAACCTCTTCGCGAATGCGCACCATCAATTCCATGAAAAAGTTGTACGCCTCTTTTTTGTATTCCTGTTTGGGATCTTTCTGCCCATACCCTCGCAGGCCGATGCCTTCCTTCAGGTGGTCGATATTCAGGAGGTGATCTTTCCAGTGGGTGTCGATCGCCTGCAGCACCATGACCTTGATGAGGTGATCGATAAGCTCGTCACCCATCTCCTCCACTCGTCCCTTGAAGATGGCATGAGCCTGCTCGCTGAGCGTGCTTTGGAAGTTAACCGGAGTGAGGCGGCTTACCATCTCTTGCGGCAGATCAAGCTGGAGGTTGAAACATTTATACACAGCTTCACTAATCCCCTGCCAATCCCACTCGTGTGGTGAAACCTTGTCAATGGCGTAGGCGGCGGCAATCTCCTCAATCGTCTCGTCCATCATTTCCAGAAAACTCTCTCGAATATCCTGACCGCCTAGAATTTCACGCCGCTGGCTATATATAACCTCGCGCTGTTTGTTCATGACATCATCGTACTCAATGAGATGCTTGCGAATATCAAAGTTATGCGCCTCAACTTTTTTCTGGGCATTTTCAATCGACCGGGAGATCATGCTGTGGGTAATCGCTTCACCCTCTTCAATTTTGAGCAGATCCATTATTTTTGAGACGCGTTCTGAACCGAAAATACGCAGCAGATCATCTTCAAGCGAGAGATAGAACTTTGATGAGCCGGGATCACCCTGACGGCCTGAACGACCGCGCAGCTGATTGTCTATTCGGCGCGATTCATGCCGTTCCGTCCCGAGGATGTGAAGACCGCCCAGTTTAATAACCTCTTCATGTTCAGCAAGGCATTCAGCTTTGTATTTGGTCACCACCGCAGCATATTCCTCGTCAGTAGATTCCGGGTTGGCACGCCGCCACTGCTTGGCCAGGGCATCCGGATTGCCTCCCAGCACGATATCAGTGCCTCGACCAGCCATGTTGGTAGCGATCATTATGGCGCCTTTGCGACCGGCCTGAGATACGATCTCAGCTTCCCGCTCATGCTGCTTGGCATTTAGCACGTTATGTGGCACACCCTGGCGTTTCAAGAGCTCTGACAGAACTTCCGACTTTTCGATTGAGATTGTACCGACAAGACAGGGTTGGCCGATGGCGTAATGTTCTTTGATATCCTCAATTACCGCTTTGAATTTTTCCATTTCAGTTTTGTAAATAACATCCGGTGCATCCGGACGAACAAGCGGCCTGTTGGTTGGGATAACAGACACATCCAGTTTATATATTTTATGAAATTCCTCTGCTTCAGTATCGGCAGTACCGGTCATTCCTGACAGTTTACTGTACATGCGGAAATAGTTCTGAAACGTAATTGTTGCCAAGGTCTGGTTCTCATTCTCGATCTTGACCCCTTCCTTGGCCTCAATCGCCTGGTGCAGGCCGTCTGACCAGCGACGACCGGGCATAAGACGGCCGGTGAACTCATCAACAATCATTACTTCGCCGTCTTTGACGACGTAATCAACATCAAGTTTGTACATGGCGTGGGCACGCAGTGCCTGGTTGACATGATGAAGGGTTTCTATGTTGCGTGGATCATAAAGATTATCGATCTTAAGAAGTTTTTCTACTCTCAGAACACCTTGTTCCGTTAACGTTGCACTTTTTGCCTTTTCATCAATTGTAAAGTCGCCGGTGTACTGTTTCCGTTTGCCGGAAAGGGTATTCGCCTCGACTTCAAGCACCTCTCCCTTTTCCAGTTTGGGGATGATAGAGTTGATAACGTAATATTTGTCGGTTGAATCCTCTGTCGGGCCTGAAATAATCAGTGGAGTACGGGCTTCGTCAATCAGGATGGAGTCAACTTCGTCGACGACGGCGTAGTTAAAGCCGCGCTGAACATAATCATCCAGGGAAAACTTCATGTTATCGCGCAGATAATCAAAGCCAAATTCATTGTTCGTGCCATACGTGATATCAGCGGCATAGTTAGCGCGGCGCTGGTCATCTTCAACGCCATGGACAATGATGCCTACCGATAAGCCAAGAAAATTGTACAGCCGCCCCATCCATTCGGAGTCACGTTTTGCGAGATAATCGTTGACCGTTACTACGTGGACGCCTTTACCGGAAATTGCGTTCAAGTAGGCGGGGAGGGTGGCAACAAGAGTCTTACCTTCTCCGGTCTTCATCTCGGCTATTTTCCCCGAATGCAGTACCATGCCGCCTATCAGCTGAACGTCAAAGTGGCGCATCCCAAGGACACGTTTGCTTGCCTCGCGGCAGACAGCAAATGCTTCCGGGAGCAATGTATCCAACGATTCGCCCTTTGCGTGCCGCTCTTTGAATTCCCTTGTCTTATCAGTCAGCTGCTCATCGGAAAGAGTGGAGATGGAGGCCTCGAGAGAATTAATCTTTGCAACGATCGGCCACATTTTTTTCAGCTCACGCTCGTTCTTGCTGCCAATAAATTTCCTTATAATGGAACTGAACATTTAGATTGTCTCCGGAAAGTTAAATGTATGAATGTGTGAAAAATAGCCTCGTATAATAGCACAACTCATATTACCGCTCAATAAAAAAGGTCGAGGAGACTGGATATTCCAATTTCAAATCGAAGATGGAATTAAGGCGGCGAGGGTTGAGGCGACGAAGGACACCGATACGGGAGATTGAAAGGAACGCGATTATGGCGGCAAGTCTGGTGCAGTCGCTGTTTGTTTGCAGCATTACTGGCCCAGGCTGCCGGACAATATATCAACTCATAACACTCAAAATTTCCCCTTGTTTGATTACAAAATATTGTACATAATACTGGACAAAATAACCATGGGGGTCAGAGATGACACACGTTTCCTTTGTTCAAGACATTCAACCGCTTTCTGCATTTCGCAGCAATGTTACCGGCTTTATCAAACAGGTGCAGACTACGCACCGGCCACTGGTGATTACCAATCATGGGCGAAGCGCCGCCGTGCTGCTTGATGTTATCAAGTACGATGAAATGCTGGAACAGCTTGAGTTGTTGCAGGATATTCATACGGCTGAACAACAGATCGAAAGCGGAAAAGGTGTCACTCATGAAGATGCGCTCATGCAGGTTCTGGCCGGTATTACCGCATGAACATAATCTGGTCTCCGCTCGCTCTTGAGCGTGTGCGGAATATCGCGCGCTACATTGCCAGAGATAAACCAACCGCTGCCGATAAATGGGTAAAAGATCTCTTCAAGCTTGTTGGCAGGCTTTCCACACAACCTCAAAGCTGCCGGATAGTACCGGAACTGAATCGCCCGGATATCCGCGAGCTCATTCATGGCAGCTATCGGGTAATTTACAAACTGTCAGATACCGTTAACATTTTGACCGTGCGGCATGGCAGACAATTGTTGGATGAAACCACAGAGCTTGGGATTCCGGAATAATTCCTTCATCTCCTACTCATAGTTTTACACATTAAACCGGAAGTGCATGACGTCGCCATCTTTAACGACATACTCTTTTCCTTCCAGCCTCATTAAACCTTTCTCTTTTGACCCCGCTTCGCCGTTGCAGGAAATATAATCGTTAAAGCCGATCACTTCAGCACGGATAAACCCCTTCTCGAAATCGGTGTGAATAACGCCTGCCGCTTGCGGAGCTTTGGTCCCGTTAACGATGTTCCAGGCCCGGACTTCTTTGACGCCGGCGGTAAAATACGTGATGAGGCCCAACAAGGCATAGCCGTTCCGGATAAGGCGATCAAGGCCGGCCTCCTCAAGTCCCATGTCGTCAAGAAAACCCTGCTTTTCCGGACCGTCAAGCTCCGCAATTTCCGCCTCAAGTTTACCGCAAATGACAACGACCCCGGCTCCTTCGGAGGTTGCAATATTCCGGACCGCGGCCACATTCGGGTGTTTCCCCTCCAGGTCATCTTCAGCTACGTTTGCGACATAGAGTACCGGTTTGTCGGTGAGGAGATGCAGGTCACGCATCCAGATTTTTTCATCCTCATTTTGCGCAATTCCCTGCAGCTTTTTAACCTGTTCGAGAAGAGCCCGTACCCGGAGATAAAAATCAACTTCATCTTTGGCTTTTTTGTCACCGCTTCGTGCCATTTTTTCGGCACGCTGCAGTTTTTTTTCAATAGTGTCAAGGTCTGCCAGGGCAAGTTCGGTGTTAATGACCTCTATATCGTCGGCCGGAGAAACGCGGCCATTGACATGAACGATATTATCGTCATCAAAACAGCGGACGACGTGAACGATTGCATCTACACTCCGGATGTGTCCCAGAAACTGGTTTCCGAGACCTTCACCCTGGCTGGCACCCTTGACAAGGCCGGCAATGTCGACAAATTCAATGGTTGTCGGCTGGATTTTCTGCGGCTTTACTATCTCGGACAGTTGATCCATGCGGGGGTCAGGTACCTGAACGATACCGACGTTAGGCTCAATCGTACAAAACGGATAATTTGCCGACTCGGCACCGGCTGAGGTCAGTGCATTAAATATGGTAGATTTTCCTACATTTGGTAATCCGACTATTCCGCAGTTGAAGCCCATAAATCTATCCTTCCAGAAAATTTTTATTATTATAAAGACTCATGGCTTTTGGGAGTCCTTCAGTAAGCATTACTTTAAACATCTCTATGCCGCCATCGAGCACACGGGAAAGAGCTTCCATCTGCTCAGGAGGTATTTTCCCAAGAACATGACTGGTTGTATCTCCGTGCAATGATTTGCCAATTCCTATTCTGAGTCTGATGTAGTCGCTTTTACCCAGGTTCTCCATGATAGAGCGCAAGCCGTTGTGTCCGCCATGCCCGCCGCCATTTTTGAAACGCACCGTTCCAAACGGCAGATCGAGCTCATCATGAATGACAATCACATGTGACAGCGGAAGCTTATGGAATTGGAGCGCCTGCATGACAGAAACCCCGGACAGATTCATGAATGTCTGTGGCTTGAGAAGAATCAGACGATGCCCGGCTAAACTCAGTTCCCCGCAAAACCCGGAGAATGATTTTTTGGTAATGGAAATGTTTTCGCGATCAGCAAGGCGATCCAAAAAAAGAAAACCCGCATTATGGCGGGTCCATTGATAGGTGGGGCCGGGATTCCCCAGCCCCGCAACTATATACGTACTCATGTGAAAGTCAGATAATGCTAAGCGGCAGCAGGTGCATCTTCCTTGGCTCTGCCAAGAACGCTGACAACAGGAATCTTTGGCTGGTCGAGGAGAACAATACCTTCAGGGAGCGGAATTTCGCTGACATGAATTGAATGAGCAATTTTCAGATCTGAAACATCGATGGTGATGCAGTCAGGGATATTACCCGGCAGGCATTCAATGTGCAGTTCGTGGTGGGCCAGATCAAGAAGGCCGCCCTCTTTTACACCGATGGCGGTACCTTTCAGAACGACAGGAACAGTAACACGGAGCTTCTCATTCGGGTTGATGCGATGGAGATCAACGTGTTTGAAGGTTCGCTTAATCGGATCCCGTTGGATATCTGCAACTATTGCAATATTCTGGTCCAGAGTTCCGCCACCTATCAGAGTAATCAGGTTGTTCTGGCCGCCTGCACCGGAAATAGCTTCCTGCAGATCACGGTTCTTAATGCTTACAGTAATTGGATCAAGACCCTTGCCATATACAACACCCGGGATCATATCAGCAGTGCGAAGTCTTCGGCTTATGCCGGTACCGGTTTTGGTGCGCAATTCAATATTCATCTGTTTCTGTTGCATGTGTTCCTCCACGTGTAGTGACGGGTGAGTCCCGCCCTATTCTAAATAAATTTATTAAAAACTAGGCAAAAAGCGAACTGACGGATTCATCTTCATGGATTCTTCTGATCGCTTCAGCCAACAGGTCTGCGACAGAGAGTATCCTTATTTTGGTTGTGGCAACATCGCCGGTATTGGCCGGTATTGTATCAGTTAATACGATTTCTTCAATATCCGAGGTGTTAATACGCTCAATTGCCGGACCTGACAGCACACCATGAGTGGCACAGGCATAGATAGCTTTCGCGCCGTTTGTTTTGAGTGCTTTTGCCGCCTGGGTCAAGGTGCCGGCGGTATCAACCATATCGTCAAGGATTATTGCAATCTTATCGCGCACATCACCGATCAGGTGCATTACTTCAGCGACATTAGGCCCGGTACGTCGTTTGTCAATTACGGCAAGAGAATATTCAAGGCGTTTGGCAAATGCGCGGGCTCTTTCTGTGCCGCCGGCATCTGGAGAGACCATAACGACTTGCTCTCCGCTGAAACGGTCTTTAAGGTAATTTAAAATAACAGGTGCAGCGTACAGATTATCTACAGGGATGTTGAAAAAACCCTGAATCTGGCCGGCATGAAGGTCAACGGTAACAACCCTGTTGACGCCGGCGGTCGTAATCAGATCTGCAACCAATTTGGCAGTAATTGGAGTACGGGGTGCCGCCTTTCGATCCTGACGCGCATACCCGTAATACGGAATTACTGCGGTAATAGTTGCTGCTGATGCCCGCTTCAATGCATCAGTTATTACCAGTAACTCCATCAGATTGTCATTGGTCGGTGCACAGGTTGATTGCACGACATATACATCGCGACCGCGAACATTCTCGCCGATCTCCACCATAACTTCGCCGTCAGAAAAACGACGGACACGGGCTGCCCCAAGCGGGACACCGAGGCACGCGCATATTTTAAGAGCGAGATCAGGGTTTGAGTTACCCGAAAAAATCTTGATTTTATCATGCATAATGAACTGGCACCCTTCAATACAGCATCAGTATAATAAGCTTTGAGAAAAGAAAATGAGAGTTATACTAAAAAAATTACTGAAATGCAACCTCTTTTGAAACTTCAATAAACTCTATTATTTCCTCCTGAACAGCAAAGGCAAGGAACTGGTGAGCTTCTTCTCTGCTTAGCCCTGTGTGTGAAAGATAGTCGCGGTCGACAGTGTCACGAATCTGCTCCAATAGCAGTAAGTACGGAGGCGCCAGTGATTCAGTGCATACGCCGCCGCCATTTCGGTACAGAACCGCCTGGGAGCCGGACGGCTTGAGATGCTCATACATCCAGAGAATTTGTGGTTCGCCACAGTCGAGAAGTTCATCTATGTCATAGATGAAATGAGCTATATGGGTCGCGGGATAGAGTGTAAAGCGGCAGGAACAGATGTCGGGCGGTAGTTGGCGATCATTATTTGATTGCCGGAAAGGAGCAAGCAGTGTTGCGGCGTACAGGTGGTGATAGTGAGCCAGATCAAGTACAAGCGGCAAATAACGCCTGTTTTTTTTACTTTCAAAGAGTTCCCTCAGGAAAAGGTGCTGCACATTCCAGATATCGTCTTCACTGAAGTCAGACTCTTTCGTCGCGTGACCTCTCTGCGTAACCAGCCAGTCGGCAAATTTTTGCATAAATGCAGATGGTTTCAGGCCGAGAACCAGTACAATGGCATTAAACCATGCAACCGCTTTACCTCGGGTGTAAAAAACATCACACGCGGTGGCAAGTCCCGCTGCAGCTGCCATATCAGTTTTGTTGAAACTTTCCGTTTCCGTCACAATATACGGGGGGTGCCTGTTCCACTCCATTTTCAGGGTTGTGCCGCGAGACGCCAGCCTGGTGCCGGGCAGTACCGCCAGCGGGAAAATGTCAAGATGGTTCGGATAGAGTGAAAGCGCATAGTCTATGCTGCGACAAAAACCGGCGAGAGTATCACCAGGCAGTCCATAGATAAGGTCAAAACCAAACACAGCCCCACTATCATTCAGCATCCCTACTTTTGCACTGAAGTCCGCTTTGTTGAATGTTCGCCCGACCAGTCTGAGCACCTCCCTGTCAGAGCTCTGCAGGCCAATCTGTAATGAACAGGCAATCTCTGCAAAGAGTGCTGCCATTTCACGATCAATAAATTCATTGCGAACCTCAAAATGAAAATGAATGTCCGGCGCACTCTTTTTTATCATCCGCAGAATCTTTTTGGCGCGCTTCGGGTCGAGGTTGAACGTTGAATCAAGAACGAATATTTGTGAAACCTCATTGGCGGCAAAAAACTGTAATTCAGACTTCAGTCGTTCAAGAGAAAAATAACGTACACCATGAACCCCGCGCGAATCAAAGCAGAAGTCGCAGGTAAAGCTGCAGCCGCGTGACAGCTGCCAGAGAATGCCGGGATTGGCATGAATGTCGATAGTTTTAGAAAGATACGGAGAGGGGATGGAGTCAAGATCTGCTACAGGCGCAGGCGGTTGCAGAACAGCGGAACCGGTACGGAGAATACCGGGAATTTCAAAGTAGTTTCCGCCTGAGGTAACTGCATGGCAGAACGACAAAAAAGGCGCTTCTCCTTCGCCGACAATAACAAAATCAAAGATTCCACTGCTGATGACAGATTCGGGGTCAGCTGTGACCTCCGGACCCCCGCAAAAAAGCATGACAGATGGATGGTTTTGTCGAAGTTCGGCAGCAATGAGGCAGATTAAGTCGCGGTTCCAGACATACATGGAAAAGCCGACAGCCTCCGGTAAAGGTTCGGAAAGTTTTGCGGCACATGCGACGGCATCCTGACCACTGAAAAAATCTATCAGAGTAATCGTAGCGGTGCTTTTGAGCGCATAGGCTTTAAGAAAAGCGCATGCCAGAGGAATTGATTGCGGAGAAGGGGAGGGGTGAATAGAAACCAGGTTGATCAACACGCGTGTACTCCTTGCAGCATAGGCCCATTCATAACAGATAATTCACCGCAGACATTGAAACACCCCCATGCACCAGAGGCACGAACCACAGGGGACATTCCTGATGTGACAGTCCTGCTGAAAGTCATCGGTCTGTACATAGTCGCACGGTGCGAGGCCGCAGCTAGCACAGGAGGGATAGTCGTAGGCAAGTACGTCTCTGCGAAACGCAGTGAACTCATGGTTATTCCAAATGCGCAGCATCTCCTGCTCCGCCAGATTGCCGAAAATTTTAGGTTTTACCGTCTGATTCCAGCCGCTCGCAAAACAGTCAAAACGATGCCAGAGAAAGTAACAGGGAGAAACATCGCCGTTCCACGAGACAAAGGCGCTTCCCTCCTCAACGAAACTGCATTTCCGCTGCTCTTTGAGAGCAAGTTCCGGTAAACGCAACTCCAACCCGGTTCTGGCGGCGACAGCTTCTGCCGCGGCAAACAGAGCGGTGATCTCATCAACTCTTTGATGTTCCAGCTGCAGGAGTTTTTTCATGTCGAGCATTATACCCTGCTGTTCCGCTTCGGCCTTCATCGCTTCAACCAGATCCACGATAGCCTGTTCATCGTCAGTACGACTGTATTTAAAGCGCACTTCATAGTAGCGCTGCATGTCGACGCCAGAGCTGATCGCCGTGCGTCGCCATTTATTATAGAGCGACAGCGCCTGATCTGTAATGTTGCAGAACACCGCTTCGTGGGCGTGCAGTTCGTCGTAGGGAAGTACATGGGTGACAATGGCAAAGCGTGCCCCGCGACTGGCCGCCCACTCGAGGGTCTCCGGAAGTTCACTGATATTGCTGCTCATCGCCACAAATTCGATGCCGATTTTTACTTCAGGCCGGTTGCAGATGATTCTGGCGTTATTAAGGGCTGACAAAGCCATCTCTACGGCTTCGACATTTCCACCCTCGCGCAACTTTTGAAACTGCTCGGGAGCGATCGCATCAACTGAAATACAGATTGTATCAAGTCCGGCATTAATCAGGGATTCAGCACGAAGAGGCGTCATCAGGACACCATTCGACTGGAAGCCGATCCATCCTGATGACGGCATCAACTCTTTCGCCCTGCGTATGTATGACTCAAGGTGAGGATTCATAAGAGGCTCACCGATGCCATTGAGAATAAGCGTTTCAACGTGTGGTAATGCCGCCTCAAGGCGGGTGAACAGTTCGGGCGGAAAATCCCCTTCGCAGAGTTCGCTCCCACGGTTTTGTTTAACGCACATAAAACAGTTGAGGTTACAGCGGGTAGTTGTTTCGACAAATAACTTGGTGGGGTAATTTCGTAAAGCGATCTTTGATCTCTCTGCATCGCTGCTGCAATGTGCCGGATTTGTTTCTTTCACAGCTCTATCTCCCCGGCTTATCCAAATTGCAGCGTCGGTTTTACCATCTCCAAAGCCATTCTCATGACGTCAGAATAGCGCTTTATCTCCAGATTCGCCATGATCTTTTCAATGCGCATTTTTTCATCGTCCGAGATCCTCACGGTAATGACGGTTGACGTTACCAACTTGTCCGCTTTCACACCCGGTTTGAGCGGTTTTTTCCTGTACTTTTTTTCGGCTATGGACATTTCAAAACTCCATCGGCATTGCTTTAAGTTGCTTGGCGGAAAAGACCGGCCCATCCTTGCAGACATACACGTTGCCTACATTACAGCGGCCGCATTTGCCGAGACCGCATTTCATCCTGTTTTCAAGGGTCGTATAGACCTGCTCATCGGTAAAGCCGAGCTTTTCCAGCACCGGCAGAGTAAATTTGATCATGATCGGCGGACCGCAGACCAGAGCGATGGTGTTTTCTGCCGATGGTGCCGCTTCTCCGAGGACTGTCGGTACGAAGCCGACACTGCCATCCCATTCAGGGCCGTTACCACCTGGGTCTACGGTTTTTACCAGATGCACATCCCCGCGTTCCTGCCACTCTTTTAACTCGTGTTTATAAACGAGATCGGCTTCCGTCCGGGCACCATACACAACCGTGATGTCGCCAAATTTGTCACGCAGATCAAGGCAATTCCAGATCAGGGTTCTCAACGGGGGGAGGGCAATGCCGCCGGCAACGAACACCAGATTTTTCCCATAGAACTCTTCAATCGGGTAGGAATTACCGTAAGGGCCGCGCACCCCCATGGTGTCACCAACTTCCAGGCGTCGCAACTCCTCCGTTACTCTCCCGACCGACCGGAAACTGCATTCAATGTACCCTGCTCGGGTCGGCGATGAGGCGATACAGAAAGTCGACTCTCCGGCACCGAACGCAGAGTATTCGGCAAACTGGCCGGCTCGGAAGGTGAAATTATCCCTGACCTTTTCATCCTGGAAAACCAGGCGCAGGGTGCGCACGTCCGGGGTTTCGTCGATAACTTCGGCGACGGTGACCAAGTATGGGAGGTAGATGTTTTTATTGATGTGATCACACATATTTGAAAACCTTTTTCACCACAGAGTCACAGAGGTCACAGAGAAAAACGAGAAAAAAACTTTAAGGGGTAAATCAAAAGCTAAAAAGTATGGGGATGACTATTTAATTCTTTAGTTATTTTATTTCACCCTGTTTTTCTGTTTTTGACTTTCTCTGTGTTCTCCGTGTCTCCGTGGTGAGTCGCTTTTGACTTTTATTTTTTGCTTATCTCTTCAACGATCCCGGCGATATCGATCCCGACCGGACAGACGCGCACGCATCTGCCGCAGCCGGTGCAGAGGGTCTGGCCGAATTTGTCGTCATAGTATTTGAACTTGTGCATGATGCGGTTACGGTAGCGTTTTGGCTGTCCGTCCCGAGGGTTGTGCCCCGAGGCGTGGTGGGTGAACTTCCAGAAGCCGCAGGCGTCCCAGTTTTTTCTGCGCTTCCCCGCTTTCTCTGTGCCTTCGTCAACAATATCAAAACAGTGGCAGGCCGGACAGACAAAGGCGCAGGCCCCACAGCCGACGCAGCGTACGGCGACACCGTCCCAGAGCGGGTCTTCAAAGTGTTCGTCGAGCCAGGCTTTAACCTTTTTCAGGTCAAACTTCTCAGTATGTGGTTCGGCCAGCGGCAATGATTTCGAATTATTGGGCTCGGTAAACAACTCCTTGTTGTTGGCGATCAGCGCTTCACCCTTGTCACTGAAGGATTCACAGGCGTAACCGCCCCCTTCCAGTGGCGTCAGAAAAAGGTCGCTTCCTTTGGTATCGCTCGGGGAGAGTCCTACGGCAGTGCAAAAGCAGGCATCATCGGCCGCTGTACAGGCCAACCCAACGATGGTTGTTTTCCTGCGCCGCTCCAGAAAAAATTCATCTTTATAGTCCCAGGAGAAGACCGCATCCAACACCGGAATGGCTGCAGCATCGCAGGGACGTACCCCGAAGAGGAGGGTCTCCGGAAACCGGGCCGGATCGATATCGGTGACAGTGACTTTCTGCCCCTCTTTCTCATAGGTCATAATGTCTTCACAGACCGGAAAGAACGCCTCCTTGGCCGAACGACGCGGTAGTTGATCGGTAATCATTTCGTTCGCGCCTGCTATCGGTTCATAGAGCGGAGTGCCGGCGTTCATGCGTGGGGCTACGACGCGGATGCCCTGAGTGATCAAGGTATCCAGAAGGGTATTAAGGTTTTGTTGATTGATATATTTTTGCATTTTAAAACCTTTTTTCACCACAGAGTCACAGAGTACACAGAGAAAACCAAAATAAGTAAATGCTAAGAAAAACTAGAACTTTTTTGGGTAAAGCTAAAGGCTTAAAAGCTTCTTGGGTTAAATTTTTAAAGTTTTTGTTTTAACGCATTTCCCTAGCTTTTCCGTCCTTGAAGTCCTCAGTGCTCTCAGTGACTCTGTGGTAAGATTTTCTTTTGGTTATTTTATAAAGCTCTGGTCATCCTTGTCGGTAAACATCGTCAGTGGTCCCTTGTCGAGCACCTCAAACGAGGCTTCATGGTCGTAAAGCTCTTTCAACTCCTTGGCCATTTTGCGATTCAGGAGGTTCAGAGGGATGTCCATCGGGCAGACCCGTTCGCATTCTGCACAGCCGGCGCATCTTCCGGCGAGGTGCATGGCACGGACGATATGCCAGGCGGTGTTGCCGGCCGGGCGCGGGGTTGTTTCGACCATCTGCGGTTTATTGCGGTCACAGAGGCACTGTTCGCAGAAGCAGAAAGGGCAGACCTGACGGCAGGCGTAACATTTGATGCATTTGCTGAACTGTTCCTGCCAGTACGCCCAACGCTCCGCCGGTGTCAGGGCTTCCAGGCGGGCTATTTCAACGGCATATTTCTGTTCCAGTTCAGGCGTGATCGGGGTCTGGTTTGGTACGAAGTCACAGCCGGTCGGCAGATGGGCATCGCATTCGGTGCATTTGGCGGCGATGGTGCCGGTAGTCAGTTCGGTGGCCGGTTGCACTGTGGAGCCGAGCACCCCGGCACAGGGTACGCCGATCAGATACAGATCCTCCCGTTTCAGCTGCGACTCACCCATCAGTCCGGAGAGAGCTTTCAAGTCGCACCCTTTGACGACGATGCCGATTTTACCCGTTTTCGGGATCTCCTTCTTGGCTTTGGTGAGGTAGACAGCCAGGTTGTTGACGCAGGCCGCGGTAAAGATCAGCTTTTGTGCATCGTCGGGATTGCTGATCACAATCGGCTGAGCAGAGCCTTTTCTGCGGGCGGCGGCATAGCCGACGACGGCAGTGACCTGACCTTCGGAGAGGATACGTCCCGCCTCGGTCTGAATGGCATCGGTTATTGCGGCGTAGATCGATGTGTCGATTGGTGTCATAAAAACCTTTTTACCACAGAGGCACAGAGAACACAGAGAAAACCAAAATCTATTAGAGGGTCAAAAAATAATTTTTGGATAAAAACAAAGGCTTTAAATTCGTTTGGTAAAAGCCTTACGAATTTTTTGCTTTTGCCTTCCCCTCGCTTTCTGCTTTTGACGTTCTCTGTGTGCTCTGTGTCTCCGTGGTAGATGCATTTTAGATTGAATTATACGCTTCCTGCAATTCCGGTGTATTGATAGCGCCGGACCACTGTTCTTCCATGGCCAGTTCCTTGAATTCCGTCATCGGGCCCATGGCGCGCACCCTCTCGGTCAGGTCGGTGACGACTTCCACCCACTTGCCCCCTTCTGCGGCGGAAACCCATGAAAACTGCAGGCGATTCAGGTCAACGCCGATGAACTCGAGCAGTTTGCGGAAGACCGCAAATCTTCTTCGGGCATGGAAGTTACCGGCGATGTAATGGCAGTCACCGGGGTGGCATCCGGATACCAGCACCCCGTCAGCACCCTGCTGGAAGGCTTTGAGGATGAAGACCGGGTCGATGCGACCGGTGCAGGGAAACTTGAGTACCCGCACGTTTGACGGGTACTGCATGCGACTGGTGCCGGCCAGGTCGGCCCCGGCGTAGGTGCACCAGGTACAGACGAAGGCGATGATTTTTGGTTCGAAAGCGTGTGTTTGTTTTTCTGGGTGCATTTTTAATCCTTTAAATCTTTTCACCACAGAGTCACAGAGGACACAGAGAAAACCAAAACCTTTTTGAGAACGACAAAGACCTTAAATTTCTTGGGGTTAAACCGTTAATGCCTTTTGCTTTTCCCCTCGTTTTACGTCTTTGAAGTTCTCTGTGGTCTCTGTGACTCTGTGGTAAGGTGTTTGTTTATAATGCTTCTATCATCGCCACGATCTGCTCATCGGTGTAACCATCAAGCTCCACACACTTCGAAGGGCAGGTGGCCTGACAGGTGCCGCAGCCGGAACAGACACCCGGGTTGACGTAGGCGACCGTCTTGATGAGGTTGCCCTGACGGTCCCGTATCTCTTTTACTTCCACGGCACCGTAGGCACAGACTTTTTTGCAGGCAAAGCAGCCGACACAAGCGCTTTCCTTGACCCGTGCGACAATCGGTTCCCGCTCAAGCTTGTCTTTGGAGAAAAGGGTCATGACTTTTGCTGCCGCTGCCGATGCCTGGGAAACGGTTTCGGGGATATCTTTCGGTCCCTGGCAGGCGCCGGCGAGGTAGATGCCGGCTGTTGCACACTCTACCGGGCGGAGTTTGGCGTGGGCCTCGGAGTAGAAGTTGTATTTGTCGTATGAGATGCCGAGCTTCTGGGCGAGGGCGTCGGCACCTTTCTGCGGCTGTATGGCGGTGGCCAGCACAACCATGTCGGCTTCGATTTCAACCTGGACGCCGACAGCTATGTCGCTTCCCATGACGACTATTTTGTCGCCTTTCTGGTAGAGGCGGGAGACCATGCCGCGGATGTAGACCGCTTCTTCTTCCTCGATCGAGCGGCGCCAGAATTCGTCGTAGCTTTTGCCCGGTGTACGGGCGTCCATGAAGAAGACGTACGCCTGACCGTCGTGGACCTTGTGGTGGTAGAGCATGGTATGTTTGGCGGTGTACATGCAGCAGACTTTGGAACAGTAGCTGATCCCTTTTTCCCTCGCCCGGCTGCCAATACATTGGATAAAGACGATTTGCTTCGGCTCTTTGCCGTCTGACGGGCGCAGGATTTTGCCGCCGGTCGGGCCGGATGCGCTTGCGAGGCGCTCAAAGGTCATGCCGTCAATGACATCCGGTATTTTGCCGTGGCCGAATTCACCGTACCCTTTGATGGGGGAGCCTTTCGGTTTCTCGTCGATGGTGTAGAGGTCGAAGCCGGTGGCAACGACAATGGCACCGACCGCCTCGACGATGAGCTGGTCTTCCTGTTCAAAATCAACCGCACCCGGTCCGCAGACTTTCTGGCAGACGCCGCATTTTCCGGTTTTGTACCATGTGCAGTTTTCACGGTCGATGACCGGGGTGTTGGGGACGGCCTGGGGAAAAGGGACGTATATGGCGGTACGCATGCCGATATTCTGGTCGAATTTATTGGGGATCTTTTTCTGCGGGCATTTGGTCATGCAGACGCCGCAGCCGGTACACTTGTCTTCATCGACCGAGCGGGCCCGTTTCTTGATCGTGACCTGGAAGTTTCCGATGTACCCTTCAACCAGTTCGATCTCGGAATAGGTATAGAGTTTGATTTTAGGGTGGTTGGCGACGTCGACCATTTTAGGGGTCATAATGCACTGAGAACAGTCGAGAGTCGGAAAGGTTTCCGAGAGTTGGGCCATATGCCCGCCGAGGGAGGGCTCCCGTTCAACCAGGATGACTTCGTGACCACAGTCAGCGATGTCCAGTGCCGCCTGAATACCGGCAATACCACCGCCGATAACGAGGGATCGCTTGGTGACCGGTACCGTGATGGTAGGGAGGACGCGGTTCTTCTTGACCCGCTCGACCATCATACCGACGATATCGATCGCTTTAATGGTTGCCTCTTCCCTGTTTTCATGAACCCAGGAACAGTGCTCGCGAATATTGGCCATTTCACAGAGAAAAGGATTCAAACCGGCAGCTTCAGTCGCCTTCCGGAATGTCACTTCATGCATACGCGGCGAACAGGCAGCTACCACAACATGAGTAAGCTTCTGATCCTGAATGGCTTTTTTGAGCAGATTCTGCCCCGGATCGGAGCACATGTACTTATAATCGGTCGAGAAGGATACGCCGGGAAGTTTTCCAACTTCCAGGGCAACCCGCTCGACGTCAACAGTCCTCGATATGTTTTCGCCGCAATGGCAGATGAATACGCCTATTCTTGACATCTAAACCTCTATTTATTCAACATATAAAGCTTGAGATAAGAAAACTTCTGTAACGAAAGTACCCTGCTTATTATGATTCTGAAATCAAACCGAGTCGACAGAGAGTCCTTTTCATTTTTTCTGCTTTGATCGGTTTGATCAGATGTGCCACCGACCGCGTTGAAACGAAAGATTTATTGAAATCCTGCGGGGTGTCCAATGAAGAAACCACTATTATTTTTACCCCTTTATCCAGGGTTATGCCCCTCTCCAACTCCATCCTGCGGATAACCGTAGCCACCTCGTGGCCATCCATTCCAGGCATAATAATATCAAGGAAGATCACGTCGTATGGGTTCGTATCAAGGCTGGAGGAATACTTTTCCAGCGCATCTTCGCCATTTGCAGCGGAGTCGCAACTGGCAACTCCCTGCAGGTTCAGAATCAGCAACTCCCGCCCCAAAATTTCGTCATCGACAACCAGGCATCTAAACGGTTTCATCAGGCTAAACCTTTTGATTTCAAAAGTGGCGTCGGGTTGACAATCATCGCGTCAAGCCCGAGTTTGTCCGCACCGAGTCCAACTGAGAGGCCGACCAGCTGCGTCAGGTAGAAAACCGGCAAATTGTAGGTGGTTTTGTAGACACTTTCGATCTCTTTCTGGCGAATGTCCAGGTTGCCGTGGCACAAGGGACAGCCGACCATGATGCAGTCAGCGCCGGCCGCTTTGGCGGAATCGAGGATAGCGTTGGTGAGCTGGATTACGACGCCGGGGCGGGAGAGGGTGAAGTTGGCGCCGCAGCATTCCAGGCGGTGCGTCCATGGTACGGTTTCAGCACCGACCGCCTCGATAACACGTTCCATGATAGTCGGCGCTTCAACACAATCCATATTCGGGACGTCGGTAGGGCGGGTCAGCAGACAGCCGTAGTAACAGGCCACTTTAAGGCCGGCCAGCGGTTTGTTGACGGCGGCGGCTAATCGTTCCAGCCCCAGGTCTTTGGCGAGTATCTCCAGCAGGTGCTTGACCTTGCCGTCCAGTTTCAAGGGGGCATCGATGGCTTTTTCTACCTGTTTACGCTTTACGTCGCTTTCAGCAAGGATATGCTGAGTGGTTTTGAGGCGTGAAAAACAGGCGGCACACGCCACTGCCACGTCCCCCTCGATTTTGTCGGCCAGTTCCAGATTCTTGGCACAGAGCGACAGAGACAGGAGTTCATCGACGTTGTGGGCAGGGGTTGCGCCACAGCAGAACCAGTCCGGTATTTCTGTCAGGCCGATCGCCAGTTTTTTGAACAGTTCGCGGGTGGAAAGGTCGTATTCACCGGCAGAGGCATGCAGGGAACAGCCGGGGTAGTAGGAATAGTTGAGGGAAGAGTCTTCGCTGCTCACAGGGCCTCCCCTTTTTTGCGCATCTCTTCGATGCGGGTAAAGATCTTTTCGATTTCGGACAGATTTTTGTTTTTGCTGTGGAACATCTTGAGTTTGCCTTTGGCAAGCAGCTTGGGACCAAGCATCAGGTCTTTTAAAAACTGACCGGATTTAACGTTGAACACAGCGGCAAGGCGCATTTCGTACTGGCGGCCGTAGGTGCGGATGTTCTGTAGGAAGAGCTTGTTGGCCAGCTGGACGTAGCTTTCCTTGGAGGCGCCTTCGGCATCCCAGGAGAGTTTACGCAGGGCATCCATGATGGAGGCCAGGTACACTTTGTTGGGACAACGGGTGGAGCAGGTTTCACACGAGGCGCAGTACCAGATGGAACGACCGGCCAGGATACGCTGCCACTGGCCCAGTTGCAGTAGGCGTACAACACGGTTGGGCGGGTGTTCCATGAAGGTGGCCATGGGGCATCCGGCCGAACATTTACCGCATTGGAAACAGCTGCGCACTGAGGTGCCGGACAGTGCTTCAACCTTGCGCACAAAGTCGACGTCCATCGTTTCCTGCGAGATGATCATTTTTTTCTTTTTCACGCGGGTATCCATTTAGTTAAAATAAAATTATATCAGCAGTATCTGGTCTCGGTTATGGTGCGGTAGAACCGTATAACATATTTACCATAGCGAATAAAGCACTTATTTACAAAAATGATGTACAAATAAATGTTTAAAGTGGCACAAAAAATAATTTTAGGAAAAGTGAAAAAATAGCATCACGACCAAACTCTTCCCGGCATTTGCGTTCTGAAGAGAGGTCGTTTGTTTATCTGTTTTCCAACAGTATGTAAGCGCTCTCTGTTTGCGAGAGGAGTGTCGGTCTTTTTGTTAGCAAACGCCGCGCCAAATATATAACATGCTGATATGTTGAAGTGTTTATGCGGGAACGGTTTGATTGACGTTAGCAGTGTTACTGAGAGTGAGGTAAATGTCTACGAAGTTGACGTGCTGTGTGGAGAATGTCAACAATTTGCACGTAAGAATTATTTCTTTCAGCAGAACCGCGCGAGTTGAGATTTTTCCTTGACAAATAAAGTGGTATTAAGGTACTTAATTGCAGAATTAAAAATTGAATAAACAATCTCCGAGCCGAATTGCCTAAAAGGGTCACCTCATGGCGTTCGGCCTATGGGTTACACTGGAAACGGTGTTGCCTCCCTTTTGCAAAGGAGACCTAACGACACGGATTTATCTGTGACGTCGAGGGGCCTTTCCATCCGGAAGGGCCCCTCTGTTTTTTGGGAAATGTGGTGAAGCAAGCGCCGTGGAAACGAGAAGTAAATTTAGCAGGCAATAAGCAGAGAGGAGAACTGATGTTATGAGCACTAAACCGGTAAAAGAAATTGTTGCCTACTGCCAGGAGCTGTTCGAAAACTTGAACTTTACCAAGGCCCGCGAATGGAAAGAGGCCCGACCGGGCCGCAAAGTCATCGGCTACATGCCCGTCTATGTGCCGCGTGAAATCATCCACGCCGCCGGTATGCTGCCTCTGGGCGTGCTGGGCGGGGGCGCCGACATGGAGGTCATCCACGGCGATGCCTACTACCAGAGTTACATCTGTCGTATTCCCCGTTCGACCATCGAACTGGCTATTACCGGCAAACTCGACTTCGTTGACGGCATGATGTTTCCTTCCATCTGCGACGTCATCCGCAATCTTTCCGGAATCTGGAAACTCCTGTTCTCAGATAAATACGTCCGCTACTTCGACACCCCCCAGAACTTTGCAGACAATGTCGGCGGCGTCTTCTACTCCCAGGAGCTGCGCGAGCTGAAAGAGGGGCTGGAGAAGCTGGGTGGCTGTACAATCAGTGAAGAGGCCCTCAACAACTCGATCGCTCTTTACAACGAAAACCGCGTATGGGTCAACAGGGTCTATGACTTCCGCTCAGCCACCCCCTGGCGGGCCCCTTCGGCTGAAGTCTACCTTCTGATGCGCGCAGGCATGGTTCTGCCGGTCGAAGAGCATACCCAGCTGATGAAAGAGTATCTGGCCGCTGCCGAGAAAGAAAATCTGCCGATGCGCGACAACTGCCGGATCGTCATGACCGGAGCTTTCTGTGAACAGCCCCCGCTCAACCTGATCAAATCGATTGAACTTTCCGGCTGTTACATTGTTGACGATGACTTCATGATGGTCAACCGTTGGCTGCTGAAGGAGATACCTGCCAGCGGCGACCCTATAGAAAATCTTTCCGAAGCATTTTTGCACTACAGTGCCGAAACTGCGGCCAAATACGAAGTCAATCTGGACGAAAAGGGGAGTTATCTGCTCGATATCATCAAAAAACGGAGTGCCGACGGCGTTATCTTCGCCTCTCCAAGTTTCTGTGACCCGGCCCTGTTGGACCAGCCGATGATGGTAACCCGGCTTGAAGCCAACAAGATCCCCTACATTACCATGCAATACGCCGAAAACTCCGGCCAGATGCAGCCGATTCGTGAACAGTCCGGCACCTTTGCCGATACAATCAAACTATGGAGTCAATCATGAGCCGTCAGGACATCGTCAAGCCGAAAGAAGTGATCAAATCTCACTCTCAGGAAGTCCAGAAAGAGATGATCACCCGCAACTATGACAAAATTACCAGCGGTACGGTCAAGGTTTCCTCTACATTCGTTCCGGGCAACCTGAACGAACTCCTCATGTGCTTTGACATTGCCAACAACCTGCCGGAGATCAACGCCATCCAGAACGCCATGCGTAAAAAATCGGGTGAAATGATCATGGAAGCCGAACGGGGCGGCCACTCCGAGGATGTCTGCACCTACGTCAAGGCGGATATCGGCATGATGGCCAAAGGAAACATCGCCCCCAACGGGAAACCATTCCCGGACCCGGACGTCTTGCTGCTCTCCTACACCGGCTGCTTCACATTCCTGAAATGGTTTGAGCTGCTGCGCGAACAGTACAAATGCCCCACGGTTATGCTGCACGTACCCTACGCAGCCGATGGAGCGCCGACCAAAAACATGCGGGATTACATCGTCAAACAGCTTAAAGAGGAGGTCATCCCGACGCTAGAGAAGATCTCCGGAATCAAGTTCGACATTGACCGCCTGCGAGGCTACCTGCGCAAATCGGCCGCAGCCGAGGACGACCTGGTCTGGATGCTGGAACAGTCGAAGCGGAGGCCATCCCCGATCGACTGCTACTTCGGTGGTGTCTATTACATGGGCCCGATATTCACCGCCTTCCGCGGAACCGATGAAGCCATTTCGTATTACAAGCTGCTACGGAATGAAATCGAAGAGCGCATCAGACTCGGTCTTTGCGCTCAGAGTCCCGACGGCGATATGCCTGAGGAAAAATATCGCCTGGTTGTTGAAGGCCCCCCCAACTGGACCAATTTCCGCGAGTTCTGGCAGATGTTCTCGGAAGCCGGCGCAGTTGTCGTCGCCAGTTCCTACACGAAAGTCGGCGGCGTCTACGACTACGATAACTTCCGGCATGACGCCGACCACCCGCTTGAGACACTGGCCGATTACTGCCTCGGTGTCTACACCAACCGCAACTTGCCGACCCGAGTCGACATGCTGGCCAGAAACATTGTCGAATACGAAGCTGACGGTCTGCTGATCAACTCTATCAAGAGCTGCAACAGCTTCTCGGCCGGCCAGCTGGTCATGATGCGCGAAGTAGAGAAACGCACCGGAAAACCGGGAGCCTTCATCGAAACCGACCTGGTTGACTCGCGCTACTTCTCTGCGGCCAACGTAAAAAACCGCCTGGAAAGCTACTTCCAGATGATCGACCAGAAACGCCGTGCCGGTGGCTCCGCCATCCAGGCAGCGTAGGAGAAAACCATGCGTACATTTATCGGCATAGACCTGGGATCCACCACCACCAAAGCGGTACTGATGGATGAAAACCGGACCATACTCGGTCGCGGCATCACCAACTCCCGCTCCAACTACGACGTAGCCGCCCGCGTCTCCAAGCAGGAAGCAAAAATCAGCGCCCGTTTCACCCTGTTCAACCAGGCCCTTGGCACCAAAGGGGGCGCCGACCGGCTTCTCGCCGATCTGGAGCGCAACTTCCGGCTGGAACAGTTTCTCTCTGAACTCCGGCAATTGGAGGAAACCTGCGAAATTTACCTCGATAACCCGCGTTTTGTAGAGATAAAGACAACCCTTAAAGAAGCCCTCTCGACCGTCTTCCGAAAAATTGAGGGAGAAGCCGCGGGCATCTACGCCCCGGGCGCCGACCGCAAATCCGACTTCTTTCGTGACATCGCCGGTTCACGCTTTATGAACATCGCCGAAGACGTTGCCAGGCAGGCCGGCATCAGCTTTGACGCCATGCTCAACATCTACGACAAATCGATCATCGACATTGAAAGTCTGGTCTCTTCCGACGAGGTCGTCTCCCTGCAGCTTCTGAACGGACTTACCCGTGCTCTGCGCGATGTAGCCGGTGTCGAAGTCAGCGAAAGCGATGCTCAGACCGCCCTCAAAAAGGTCCTTGATATCGAACTGGAAGAGACCTATGTCGTCGGCACCGGCTATGGCAGGGTTCGTCTGCCGTTCCCCAAAGAGCACATTCGCTCGGAAATCCTCTGCCATGGCATGGGGGCACACATGATGTTTCCCGGCACCCGCACGGTACTTGATATCGGTGGCCAGGACACCAAAGGGATCCAGATCGACGAAAACGGCATCGTTGCCAACTTCCAGATGAATGACCGCTGCGCTGCCGGTTGTGGTCGCTACCTCGGCTATATCGCCGATGAAATGAAGATCGGTCTCCATGAACTGGGGCCGATCGCCATGAAAGCCAATAAAGCCACGCGTATCAATTCCACCTGCACCGTTTTCGCCGGCGCCGAGCTGCGCGACCGGCTCGCTCTGGGCGAGAGCAGGGCCGACATTCTGGCCGGCCTGCATCGCGCCATCATGCTGAGGGCTATGTCGATTCTATCTCGCTCGGGCGGCGTCAACGACCAATTCACCTTCACCGGCGGTGTCGCCAAAAACGAATCAGCGGTCAACGAACTGCGCAAACTGATCAAAGACAACTACGGCGACGTTACTATCAACATCAGCGATGAATCGATCTACACCGGCGCCCTCGGTGGTGCGAGCTTCGCCCATCGGGCGGTTTAACGAGCCCTGATTATCAGGTTAAGGAGAAATACATGACAACAGCTATTGGTATCGACGTCGGATCCGGCGTTATCAAAACGGTCCTTTTTCGGGCCGAGGGAGAAAAAAACGAGTGGGTATCCCGCTGGGACGCCCGCATTCGGCAGCGCGATTCCTACAAACTCGTCGAAGAATCGATTGAATATGTACTGAAACAGGCCGGCCTGAAACGGGAGGAGATCAGCTACATCGCCACAACCGGCGAAGGCGAAAGCATTAAAAACACAACCGGTCACTTCTACACCATGACCACTCACGCCCGTGGCGCTCTCTATCTCAACTCCGACGCCCGCGCGGTTCTTGATATCGGGGCTTTGAACGGCCGCGCCATCAGCATTGACTACCGGAGCAAGGTTCTCAACTACCGCATGACCAGCCAGTGTGCCTCCGGTTCCGGCCAGTTTCTGGAGAACATCTCCCGCTACCTCGGCATTGGTCAGGATGAAATCGGCGGGCTATCGGTTACCTCCACCAACCCCGAGAAGGTCAGCAGTATCTGTGCTGTACTGGCCGAGACCGACGTCATCAACATGGTGTCCCGCTCCATTCCGCCGAGAGATATCCTGCGCGGCATCCATGAATCGATGGCTGACCGCTTGATCAAACTGCTGAAATCAATCGACGTTAAAGACGGTGTTGTTATGATGACTGGAGGCCTGGCACTCGATATCGGTCTGGTTAAAGCAATTCAGGACGGCATGGATGCCCAGAAGATGGTAACAAAAGTTGCCACACATGCCGACTCCCTGTATGCAGGCGCCATCGGTGCCGCCCTATGGGGCGCATTCAGATATGAAAAGCTGAAGAATAAAGGGCTCATCAATTAGGCTTTGAAGCCGGATCAGTAGTTGTGTCCGTTTTACAATTAAACGATGAAAGGGGAACAGATAATGTCCAACTATTTTATTCGCCCGTTATGTCCTACCGATTTGGACCGGGTTTCCGAAATTCAAAGCAGGATAACAGGGTCACCACGGAAGCCCTTTTTTGAAAAACTGCTGGGGCAGGTAACTGCTAATCCGAAAGGTTTTATCAGCTGCGGAGCAGGGGAGGGGAGCACGTTACTCGGGTTTGCTTTTGCCCGGATTCAGGAGGGTGATTTCGGTTCACCTGATACCGTTGCAGTACTCGATGTTATTGGTGTGGCGACTGAGGCACAGGGTAAAGGAATTGGCAGGAAAGTAATATCCGGTATTGAAGAGATAATGGTGAAGAAGGGGATACATACGCTTAAAACCCAATCGGAGTGGAGTGATCGTGCCATGACCGGCTTTTTTACTGCCTCCGGGTTCAAGCTGGCGTCAAGTCAGATTGTTGAGCGTGATACCTCGCCTCTCTGCGAGGAAGTGGCGGAAATTGCTCCGGTCAGAATGGACAGCAGATGGCAGGTGCACAGCAGCGCCGGCGGCAATGACTATGACAGGTTGTCGCGCGACCGGATTCTGATCCGCTCCTTTAAAAAGGAAGATTGTGCCGCCATTATCCGAATAGACGGAAAAATCACCGGCAGGGAACACCAGGCCTATTTTGAGTCCAAGTCGCGTGAAATGCTGGACGAAGCCGGAGTGCGCGTCTCTGTCGTCGCGGAGGAAGACGGCATTGTTACCGGGTTTATCATGGCACGGGTTGATTTTGGTGAGTTCGGCAAGATTGATGCTGAGGCGGTAATTGACACCATTGGTGTCCATCCGGCCTATAAAGGGGGAGGAGTTGGGCACGCTCTGCTCTCGCAGTTATTGCTTAATCTTGCCAATCTCAAGGTTGAGACGGTCCGAACTCAGGTGTCACGCGAAAACTACGACCTGCAGCGCTTTCTGTATAAATGCGGGTTCGACACTTCCCAGCGACTGGTCCTCAAAAAAGTATTGAACCAGACGCACATGTGATCGGTAAAGAGTCCTAACAGTGCCAGGCTACTCAAACGAATTGCCTGGCACTGTTACATGTCAAGATGGGTAAATACGTCTCTTATCAGTAAAAGCCGGCTTTGGCTTCGGTCAGGCTTATAAAGATATTTTTCAACTGGGTATAGTGTTCCAGAATCACTTTATGGGTTTCTCGGCCGATGCCTGATTTTTTGTACCCTCCAAACGGAGCATGGGCAGGAAGATTGTTATAGTTGTTAACCCACATCCTGCCGGTCTCAACGCCCCGTGCCACGCGGAAGGCACGGTTGATGTCCCTGGTCCAGACCGCTCCGCCAAGACCGAATTCATTGTCATTAGCCATGGCGATAACTTCTTCTTCGGTCTTGAATTTGATCACGACCGCCACCGGCCCGAAAATTTCTTCCCTGGCGACCCGCATCGTGTTGGTGACATTAGTCAGCAGTGTCGGTCTCATAAAGGCTCCCTTGTCCAGGCCGTTCTCGGTAACTCTGACACCGCCACACGCCAACGTAGCGCCTTCATTTTTGCCTATCTCAACATAATCAAGGATCTGTTTGAGCTGTTTCTGGTCGACCTGGGTGCCCATGATGGTATCTTTTTCCCATGGCAGCCCGACTTTGACGCTGTTAAAGGCTTTAACGGCGTCGGCTACAAAGCGGTCATAGATATCTTCATGCACAAAGACACGTGAACCGGCACAGCAGACCTGTCCCTGATTAAAGAGGATTCCAATTTGTAGCCCTTCAATGGCTTTTTCCCAGGGGCAGTCAGGAAAATAGATATTGGCAGATTTGCCGCCAAGTTCCAGTGTCGCCGGAATCAATTTTTTTGCGGCGGCATCGGCGATCTGGTAACCGATATCGGTGGAACCGGTAAAAGCAAGTTTGCGGAAATCGGGGTGCTCGATCATGAAATTACCTGCAGCAGAGCCACGGCCGGTAATGACGTTCACAACACCTGGCGGCAACACCTGATCAAGGATTTTAGCTAATTCCAAGAGGCTGAGCGGGGTCGTTGATGATGGCTTGATTACGGTGCAGTCGCCAGCAGCAAGCACCGGAGCAATCTTCCAGGCGGCCATCAGCAGCGGGAAGTTCCAGGGTATAATCTGGCCTATGACGCCAATCGGCTCATGCAGAATAATACTCAGGGTGTTATCGTCAATCATGACAGCTTCGCCCTCTTCCGTTCTGATTGCGGCAGCAAAATAGCGGAAATGGTCTGAAGCAAGCGGAATATCGACCAGTGTCGTTTCGCGGATCGGTTTGCCGTTGTCAAGAGTCTCAACAAGGGCCAGTTTTTCGGCATTGGCGTCTATCAGGTCGGCAATTTTCAACAGCAATGCAGACCGTTCCTGCGGGCTGACCTTCTTCCAGCTGTCCCAGGCTTTCCAGGCCGCTTTCACCGCCTTGTCGACATCTTCCCTGCTGGCGTCGGCACAGTTGGCAAGCAATTCACCGTTAGCCGGGTTGTAGGTCGGAATGGTCTTGCCATCGCTGGCGTCTACCCACTGGCCGTTGATATACAGTTTGTAGCTGTCATCGTGTGGTTTCTTCATGTGTGTCTCTCCTTGCATATCAGTTAATGTTGTTGCATATAACCTGTAAGAGCAGTGTGTATGCCAAAACGGAGAACAGTATTATATTTATTGTGGCACTCCGCTCGTTTATGGAGTAATGCTCTTGAAAAACAGAGGATTGCAAATCAGATAATTGTCTTCAGGTGAAAAATAGGCAGGGTGTGGGAGTCCTTAATCAGATGATAATGACGCTCTGCTGTTCTAAAGTGGAACATGAATATACTTTCGACGTGCCGAAACAGAACGTAGTATGGTTAATGTGGCACGATAATGGCATCTGAATTACTCGAGTCTGGTGTATTTTAACTAGTATTTGCGTAAATAAAATAACAAGGTTTTGTGGAGTGGTCATGGGTAAATTCGATGCCGAAAAAATCGACCTCATTCGGAACGCGAGGGAAGAGTACCTGTCGCGGGGGATAATTCCGACCGGAGTTGTGACCGACACAATCATTCGATCATGGCAGCGCTCGGCAGAGCGGGGCATCGGTATGGAGCGTGGCGAGAGCCGCTGTACCCCCCGCTATGACCTGATGGAACGCCGCGATAAAAACAACATCCTGCTGCTCCGCTCGCAGCCGGTGATGGAAAATCTGTATCATGATATCTGCGGCACATCCAGCATGGTCCTGCTGGCCGACAGCGCCGGGGTCATACTTCATTCTATTGGTGATGCAAATTTTGTAGACCAGGCGCAGAAAGTCTACCTGAAGCCTGGCGGTATCTGGTCTGAAAGTGTCAATGGCACCAACGCCGTCGGTACAGCATTGGAGGAACAACTGCCGGTCCAGGTGCACAGCAGCGAGCACTTCATCGACAAGAACCGCTTCCTGAGCTGTTCAGCCACACCAATCTTTGATCCTCGGGGAGCAATTCTGGGTGCACTGGACGTTTCCGGCGATTACCGCAGCCACCAACAGCATACTTTGGCACTGGTGAGACTGTCGGCCCAGATCATTGAGAATCAGATGTTCGCCCCGGAATTTTCCAATGACATAGTTATCAGCTTTCATCTCAAGCCGGAGTTCATCGGTACTCTCTACGAAGGCATTGCGGTTTTCTCTCCACAGGGAAATTTCATTGCCGCTAATCGCTGTGCACTATTGCTGTTCGGATTGGACAGATTCAGGATGAACGGGCATAGCTTTGCGTCGTTGTTCAGGCTCGGCCTGCCGAAGCTTTTTGAACAGGTTCGTTTTCAGCATCATCCCGTTCTGAAACTGCAACTTGAATCCGGTGCCGAGGTGTTTGGCCGGGTCTGGCCGGGGACCGCAATTTCACCTGTTACATTTCTCCCCATCATCACACCGGCCGTAAAGGGGAAAGTGACGCGGTCAAGCACAGCAGGAGAGCCGACCTTGCTGAATGAGCTGGAGTTGGGTGATGCAAAGATGCAGACCCTGATAGCCAAGGCACTCAAAGTTGTCGGACATGATATACCGATCATGATTGAGGGAGAGTCCGGTACCGGCAAAGAGCTGCTGGCCCGTGCTCTGCACATGGCTGGCCCACGCAAAAACGGCCCGTTTGTGCCGGTCAATTGCGCTTCGATACCGGAGGGTCTGATCGAATCAGAGCTCTTCGGTTACCAGGAAGGGGCATTTACCGGGGCAAAGCGTAAAGGGCATATAGGCAAGATCCGGGAGGCGGACAAGGGCACCCTTTTTCTTGACGAAATTGGAGAAATGCCGCTCCAGCTTCAGGCGCGACTTCTGCGGGTCTTGCAGGATCAGATGGTGTCACCGCTTGGAGGAACCGGAAGCTACCAGGTCGAATTGTCGGTACTCTGCGCAACGAACCGGCGTGTTCGGGATGCCGTGACCGCCGGAACCTTCCGCGAAGATCTCTATTACCGTCTCAACGGGTTGCTGCTTACGCTGCCGAGCTTGAGGGAAAGAGAGGACAGGGTATTGCTTGCCAGGAAAATACTCGGAGACCTTGTTGCTGCAGACCGGGTGGTAACCATCAGTCCTGAAGTCCTGAATCTCTTTGAACACCACCCCTGGCCCGGCAATATCCGCCAGATGCATAATGTTCTCAGGACCGCCGTGGCGCTGCTTGACGAAGGTAATGAGATAACCGTTGATGAGCTTTCAGAGGATTTCATGGAGCAAGCGGGGTGCGGCATTCATGGGAAGAAAACGTGCGGAGCACCACCGCCGGCTACGTGCAACGATACCCTGCTGTCAGACGCCGAGGCACGGCATATCACTTCGACACTCGACCGGACCGGCGGAAATATCGCCGCCGCGGCAAAAATAATGGGAATTGGCAGAAACACGCTTTACAGAAAGCTTCGCGGGCAGATGACGGATAGTTGATGCTTTCTGGCTGGGTGAGGAAAGAGGGGAATTGTCCTCCGGATTGCCAGAGAGATTGCCGGATACTTCAAGCACCGCACGTTGATTGCTAATCAGGTTATCGAAAAGAAACAGGAAGATGGCGGTCTTATTGTCTTGGCAAAGGTTGATCACGAAAACCAGGTGCTGCCTATCGTGCGTTACTGGATACCGCACATCCGTATCATGAGTCCCGAGGGATTGCAGAAGGATTTGCAGAAGGAGTTACGGAAGTATCTGGAGCATGTTGGTAGTAAACCGGGGCTATGGATGTGAACGCCATTAAGAGAGTCGTCAACCTCTTGCGCTTTTTTTTTGTGGCCCCGGGGTTTTTCGCTCCACATATGACCGCAAGACAGCATTAATTCGGGACTGATAGCCTTTTCCTGTTTTACGGAAATAATCCATAACTTCCTTGTCAACCCGCATATTCAGTACAGTTTTAGGCTGCGGCAGCTCGACTGTTGCATCGTCCCAGTCCATTACCATTCCAGCTTCATCTAAATCGGAAACAACACTCGCTTCAACCTCGGCAGTTGTCATGCCAGCGGCATTATCCCAATTCGAAAGAGAGCCTTCCTGATTGGTTAAGCGTATTAATTCTTTATCTGTGTATTTGACGATATGCTCTTTCCTCCCCATCGCGTGACCTCCTGAAAGATATTATACGGCGATTATCTGTACGCCATGTCCATACGACTGTGTAGAACTTCTCACCGATAATGGCAATGGAAACAAAGCGAGCTTCAGTATATTTAACTGCCGGTACATGCACAACCTTACGGCTGTCGAAGATCAAGCGTGCATCCCGAAAGTCAAGGCTGTGCTTTGAAAGGTTCTGTTCCCGTTTTGTTTCATCCCATTCAAACATATTTATGATATATACAATTTGTATATACACGTCAAGTAGGATATTTATGCCGATTTAAAATCTTCTGCCTTCGGGTTGGAAAGGGGGGATGGTGATGATGTTCAGGGTGATTCATTCAGATGTCTAATTCAGTGGATGGGATTAGGTGCATAAATTGGAAAAGGGGCGCAGTAACATCTCTGAATATCTGAAAAACATCATTGCAACCGGGGAGCTTAATGAAAGTTCAGTGACTCGGGAATTACGACACACTGCAGAGGACTGCAAGGAATACAACACCAAATTCTACTACCTCGATGCCATATTCCTCTAATATTTCTTCAACAGTTGCCGCGGACATGTTTGCCAGCGGACTCCGTTAGCCATTCCATCGACTGCAACTACCAACAGTACCGAGTAACCATCCAGAAGAACTGTCTTCACCTTTTCACCCACCCGCACTATATCCTGATTCATAACGGTGCTCCCGTCAAGGGCCCGAACCTCATCGACGTCGGCACGGCCTCGAAGATCGGCCACACTGACGACACCTCCGGTTTTCGTAAAAACAAGCTGCCCCCTCAGGCGGCCGTCGTTTCCGCCAAGACGCAGCCCTGCACCGGCCAGCGCACCGATGACCCCCTGCCCGGTGCCGCCATGCTCGGAGAGGTGTACGCCGAGTAGTTGCGCACGTTCATATGCTGATTCTTTGGTCAGAACCGATTCCTTCGCCGCCTGGCCAAAGCGTATGAGCCCACCCGATTCCCGCAGACGATCAAGTACGGCTACGCAGAGACCGGGGTCAGATCCGGCGGCACTCTCCCTGGCCAGAAAATTGGCGGCATACGTGATTACCCTGTCAAGGCAATCTTCATCGATGTCAGCCGAGAAGCACATGGAGCTGTTATGGGATGTGTAGGGAATGTCGGGGTGAACCAGCAACTGGTGGCGTGTAACAAAACTGCTCTTTCCCCAGCCGTTACTTTCCAGATCGGCGGCAATTCGGGATGCCAGAACGCCGGTGCCGGGGCTCTCAAGGTTGTCGGTATCGTCAATACTGATCAGAATCTGCATCGTATGGTTCTCCTCTGTTTGGTGGTGCTAAAACGAAAGCAAAAGCCATACCGTTTTACGTAAAAAGGGGGAACGTTTTTGCAACGCTCCCCCCTGTTTCCACTCATTCTGCATATAATGTATGACTTTATGCGTGCTCTTTCACGACTTCTATCTCTTCATCTTCCTCATCGTGATGCTTTGGACCGCGCGACAGTTCAATCAACTCAGCCCCAACCGACTCGGCAATGTGCTTCAACTCGCTCATCCGCAAGTGCTGACCGTAGACCTTAAGATCGAGATCTGCCACAGCCACCAAAGCATAACGCGGTTGTCTTGCACCGTCCTGCATCTTTGTTCTCTGCCGGTAAAAGATTTTACCTGACATGGAATTCACCCCCTTTCCATTTTTCCTCTCTGGAACCTGAAGATGGTTTACCCGCAGGTTTATTTGACGCCTTTTTAGCCTTGAGAAGGATTATGCCCGTATCACTGTTCCGACCTTCTCCCCCCGGATCGCCCGTACGATGTTGCCACGCTTGTGGCCATTGACGATCCGTATCTCCTTCACGTTTACCGTGTCAAGCAGGAGATGAAGCATCTTGCGTTCAAGGACCATATCCTCCATGTCCATTTTGATCAACTCCTTGGCAGTAATATCCTCGATCAATTCCGCCTTCGGGTTGAGT